>JAUHVL010000065.1 GCA_030425045.1 bacterium | reverse complement strand
CAATTGAGCTCATATACTCAATAGTCATATTGGTCATCTCGACATTGACCAAATAATTGCTTTTTAAATTAAAACCAGCTGAAAATAACCCATTAGCATTCGCTAAAAATCCAAACCCTCCTTTAAAGACATACGTATGTTTTTTTGTGAAATTACTGCGATCGAAATATCGTGGAATTCTCTCTTCAGGAAAACAGTCTTCTGCATGGGCCACAAAAGCTAAAGCAGCTGGCCTTCCTGCTAACATGGTTCCACTTTTCGCCTCATCAAGTGGGTTTTGATAACCGATATAACCGTACTCTTTAACAAGTGCGTTTAAGCTACTGACCGGATCATCGATAATGGGATCATCTTGTTGTTGCGGACATCCCGTGATTAAAATACTGGTGATGGATACTGTTAATCCAAGAATTGACCGTAGTCTCATAAAAACCCCCACAGTTAAACGAAACTTCTCTTAGTGCTAGCTTAAGTATGACTTAATTACGTTTTAATGAAAGGTTGAGCGGATACATCGGAGAAATTCTGTTTTATTTTCAATTATTTAAAACGTTCAAATGAATTTTGCAGTTTGAGCAGAATTTAATGGAAAACTGCCCATCTTTTCCGATAAGTTATGTATGTTACGGTATCTCTTCATCCTATTGATCTCATTTAACACTCATGCGATTTGTCTTGATCATTTAAAAACACTCGTTGAGTCGAGAGCGAGTTACCGCTTTAGTCAGTTTACTGAAAGTGAAGCTGGTAGTTTAAAAAGATTGGTTGTGAGAGGTTATATCGGTGGGTCTGATACAGAAAGAGGTCTCGCTAGTTTTGACTATATGATTTCTCGCGATAGAAAAGAAATTAGTGTGGATTTGATGTCAACTCACCAAGGTCTACAAGGTCTTGGTTTGCAGACGTTATTATTTGAAGAGCTACTTCGAAAATATCCTGACGTTCAACGCTTCACCAGCATTCTTGTGGAAACGAATGAAGATGTTATGACGAGAAAGTTAATAGAAAATTTAATAAAAGAAGATGCCCCGGTAAAAGGTTTTAATCCATTAGATCCTCTCTATAAACAATTGGAAGATTGCTGTGGTGATTTCTTTATGGGTTTAGATGAGCAGACAAGAATTGAGTACATAAAGACTGCCTTAAAAAATACACCTTATTTTAAAACAGCAGAAAGGTTAGGACTTCGTCTTTGTGAGCAAGACCCTTTAGGGGTTAGTTATGCCAGAAGACTTGGGGATTTTTCAATTGTAGTGGAGCCAGCGTTTTGTCGTTAATTATTACATTACTATTTTCAATGTATAGTTATGGCGGAGCTATGTCATTAAGTTCCATGTATCCTTCTTTATTACCCTTTCAACAAGCAGGGAATGAACCGATGACAGTAGATTCTGCTCCTGCAGATCTCGAATTTTTAGAGTATGCCAATGGAGTGCTTCCTTCAAATCAGCTCACTTGCTCAGCGGAGGTTCTATCTCAAACTGTTCGTTCAAGTGCACAAAATTATGGAAGAGAAGATTTAAGAGAGACGTGGTATCGAAACTCTGGGGTGATTGCTCATTACCAAAATATGTTAGCGGCCTCTCCTTGTTTTTCCGTTTTGATGGGAGACTACTATCGGAAAATTAAAGATAGTGAAAACAAGTCAGGTAGGTCATCTCAAGATACAGTGAATAGAAGACCAGCATTAAATGCAAGAGCAGGTATAGGATCTTATGCTAATACACCACCGGGAACTTATCATGAGTTGGCCTTAGATATAACGGGCGATGATCCCGCTCTTGCTATGGAGCTTATTGGTTATTGTGGACATGATGACCAAAACCAAAATGATTACACCATTATTTCTTTTGAAAATGAAAGTTCAAAAAATACAATTTTAAGTTATATGCAAAGGGGAGCGGCTGCCCAGGCAGATCTTGTCGGCAATGAAATAGCCGAGAGTATGTTCGAGATGACTTACTTAGATGAAATTAATGAAGTGAGGCAAGGAACAACTTCAAGGTTAGAGATTCAATGTCCTAAGCATCATTCCGCCTTTTATGCTCCAGGATCGATTCATTCTCAGCTTGCCTTACCCGCAAGTACTGTCGAAGAAATTGCAGCGGTTCAAGCTCCCACCATGGGAGCAGGAGTCTTACCTGCGAAAAATTATCACTTAACCTTTTCGGCAACGATTGGGTGCAGGCTTGCCCAATGTGGAGTTAGTCAAGAAAGGGCGCAGTCTCTTATGGCCTTTGTCGCTAAAAAGTATCGAGCGAGAAGATTAAAACAAACTCAACGTAAGTATATAAAATGGAAAAACTTGATCGAAAATGAGTTTGATATCCGTTGGGGTGAAGACATAGTAATGAACGAAGAATTTGGTGAGCAAGTCTCTCATTGGTTGAGAGAGAAGCAAAATGAAATTAGAGACGTTGTAGGACCAGAGTTTTTTACCACCAATAGAGCGAGCATCACTTGGGAGATGTTAAGAAAAAGCATTGATACATCTATTGTTTTTCAACCCAGTATGATTGATCGTTACCTTGATGGTGAAACCGAAAACTTTATGGGAAGAAGAAATCTGTTTATGAGAAATTGTGGAAGAGCTCTTTCGAGATCTCGTTGTGAGGCTGGATTAGAGCATGCAAAAACATGGTTGATGGATTTTAAATGGTCTCAACAACAGCAACGTATTGGCGCAGGTTTTGGCCATGGTCAATGTGAAAATACTGAACGCTTAAATTATGAGGCCATCGAACAGCGGGCCTGCCGACTATTAGATCAAAGACATTCTCAGTATCGTTGTACCGAGTTTGTGCCTTAGTTTCTTTCTGTTTTAAGGAGTCTTTTTGGTAATTGATTATAATCACAACGAGAATGACGAGGGCATTCTTTTAAAAATTGATTTAAATTTCTGTTAATTTGAATCTCCGTATTTACATCACGATTACGGCAAATAAGGTAACCAACACCGAAGGCCCTTGCTTCATTAAAGCCTAGTTTAAAAAGAAAGTTAATCATTTCGGCATGAGGGCGATCCATCCAAATTTTATCAGAAGTCCCCTTAATACATAATTTCATACCTTGATCATCAGTAGAGATATTTTTATCAATTGGAAGTGGGAGAAGTCCTGGAAGAAGATTGTTGTATTTTCCTTCAAGGGGAAATTGATATTTATAGTGAGAGCACATTTTTCCCGGAGCACATTTCGACGTGATTTTATCTATCTCTCGATTTAAATTGCGAAGGTATTTATCGACCTTCTCTCTATTTTCTTCTTTGTGGCGGTGACGAAGTTGATGATTTGTTACGGTTGCAAGTTTTTTATTTCGGCAAATGAGATAACCAATTCCATAGGCTTCAAGAGGTTCATAATTTAAACTTAAAAGATAATCGATAAATTCAGTATTAGGAGAGTCGACCCAAACTTTAAGCAAAGGTCCTCTATTACAGGCATCAAGCTGTGCAGCTTGAATATTTGTAAGGTAAATAAAACTTAAAAAAAGATAAATTGCTTTCATAAATAATCCTATCTAGCTGAATTTGCAATAATTTAACATAGAGAAAGAAGCGTTGAATAGTATTTATACAGCTCTATGTAGTCTTTTCATTTAGGCCCAATAAATTGATGTTAGTCCTATAATTAAGTTTATGAAAATACTATTCTTATTATCGATGCTCATATTAGGGCAGTTGTCTTTTGCCAAAAAAATAGAGATGTTATCTCCTTATACCGGTGAGTCCTATCAGGTCTCCGTGCTCAAAGAAGCAGAGTTAAATGAATTTTTTGAGTACGTATCTACCAGAAGTTATATTCCTTTTCATGTGAAATGGGATGGTTGTTTTGGTCGTGCTTATTTAATGATTACCGTGGCCAATCGAAAAAATATTGAGCTTGGAAAAATTGTGATTGATGTTCTCAATAAAGATGAAGAAGTTATGGAAGTGATGAGTCCAGATAATAAGTGGAAACTTCGTTGGTATTATCATGTGGCCCCATATCTGTACGTTGAAAAAGAAAATGGTGATCTCGAATTAAGAGTGATTGATCCCAGTTTATTTACAAAGCCAGTAACGAGAAATGAGTTTATCTCAAAGCTAACAAGTACAAATCCAAATGTAGAAATCGAGCAAGTTTTGATTCCCAAATACATCGGAGACAAAACTCAACTGTTATCAAAAGTTAATCTTGGAAAACTTGACCGTACGATGTTGGCCAGTATGACAGAAATCACGTCTAAGTTTAATTCTACGGGAGCTTATCATGAGCTAAAACCAGTTTTTGATCATGAAAGACAGTCGTGGTTTCAAGGTGGGTGGCCAGTTGAAGCCCCTAAAGAAGAAAGCCCGTGAGAGTCATCGTTTTTTTCTTTCTCTGTTTATCGTTGAAGGCCATGGAGAGTCAGACTTGTCCTAGTGAGTTTCCTGCTCCTTCAATCCTTGGAGAAAAGGCGACACCTTTTTGGGCCCAGGAGTATAGTGGGGCTGACCTTATTAAAGAAGAATTAAGAGAGCTCGTTGAACAATACAATTTAGAAAAACAAAACCTCGCAATCTTTGATCTAGGCTTTGAAAAAGATCATGTGATGCTCACCGAAGAGATTCTTATTCCCCCGCAAATGAATGGAAATAGAACCATGAGGGCCAATCATGGAACGGCCGTGGCGAATCTTTTATATGGGCCAGAGAATTACGGGACCGTCGATTATTTAAATTTGATTATGTTAGGTCCTTCTTTTTATATTTATAATTTTAGAAAATTTGAACAAAATAATCGCTTCCCCAAAGTGATCTCGAATTCCGTTGGCTGGAGAGATAACGAGAAGGTTTCTGAGTTATCTCAAGAGGCTTCAGAGCGAGGAATCTTATGGTTTCTAGCAGCGGGAAATAAATATCCTAATCCGGTTTCACAAGTTGAAAAAAATTCAAAGGCCATCCTGGTTGGAAGTTTTGCTCCTTCAGGTCTACAAAGTTTTAACACTCAAGTCGATGATAAAATAGTCGTGCTCGCTCCGGCAAATAACGAACTGGCCTCAATCGACGGAAATGGTAATCATCACCTTTTTGGAGAAACCAGCGGCGCCACACCACTTGTTGCTGGAACCTTGCTTAATATCTCAACGCTTCTGCCTTCTCTTAAAAGAGATGAAGCGATAACTCTTATTAAAAAATCATCGTTTAAAAGTATTGAAAACTTATTAGGTGATTCCGAAAAACCAGGTCTGTTAAATGGATATAAAGCTTTTCTCGTGGCCAAAAAAGTCTTTTTGAAATGTAGAAGTAATGAAGAGTGTATTAAAGAAGAGTTGGCCAAAGGTGAAAATTATCTTTTTTCTTCTTCTGAGGTGATGAAATGTGAGTCCGTCATCAATAAATCATGTTCTGAAAAAAAGGATTTGATAAAAGAAATGAGAAAGAGAGTTTTTCTTGGAAATGCTGAGCAAGCAAAAGAGCTTGCTTGTGTTTACCTCAATCAAGGTTATGAAAAAAACGCTGAGTATTTTAATTTAATCGCTTCACAGACAGTTGATTTAGATAAAATGGAAGAAAAAGCGATTGAGGCCATCAAGCAAGGTATCTTAACGATTTCTTATTATAAATACCTAAACCACTATTCTGATAAAGTTATTCAAGTTCTTAATTCAGAATCAGGCTTACGTGAGTTTCATACCAATAGGTTAAAAGAACTCGCAAGCGATTAAGACCGAAGTTCCCAATCTTTATAAATCGCTTCAAGTCTTGGAGTGATGAGCTTTTTATATTTATTATAAAGCTCAGCACGGCTTTCATCTTTGTTAGCATGATTGCAAAGAACTCGTAGCGTTTCGGTGTAACACATGGCCTGACATAGAGTTTCTGCGTGAATCATAAGCTGAGAAACACCTTCTTCAGATTGCCATTCTTTGAGATCGAGAATTTTATTGATTTGATCTGGCTTAAGACATTTGAAGATAAGTTTTGTCATATTCTTTTGGAATCTAAATGAAGTCGACTTAAAAGATCTGCTCCAACTATTTTCACGATTTAAAAGAGAAGTTGTTGGATGAGATGAAACTAAGCTTCCGATATACTTACCCGGATCTTTCATAGCGTGTTTAACAATATCTTTTAACGCCATCAGCGCCTGAATTTGCGAGGTCCCTTCATAGAGAAGTGGAGCAAAGCTGTCGCGATGAAATCTCTCTAGAGGGTATTCTTTTATAAAGCCATAACCACCAAGGACTTGGATTGACTTTTTAGAAAGGTCGACAAAGGCTTCTGTCGAGTAATACTTCACCAGTGGAGTTCTCTTTCTTACCCAATAAGAAGCTTCTTTATATTGTTCTTGTTCTTTTTTGTTGAGATCACCGGTATGCCACTTTTTTCCATCGAGGTGATGGTAGAGGTCAAACCAGCTACATGTATCGATGAGCATTGCTCTGATAGCATCTTGTTCAACTTCGATGTCTTCGATAAATCTTTTAAGGAGAGGAAGTTCGGCAATCGGCTTACCAAAAGCGATTCTCTCGTTGGCATATTTTTTAGCGTAATCGATGCAAAACTCAATGCCACCGAGGGCCTGCATGCCCACACAAATTCTCGCTTCATTCATCAGATGAAACATATACTTCATACCTTTTCCTGCTTCACCAACAAGATAGGCCTTGGAGTTTTCATAAGTCACAACAGTGGTAAATGAACCTTTGATCCCCATTTTTTCTTCATTCTTTTCGACTTTAAAGTTGAGATCATTTCCTTCAACCTCTTGTTCGACAAAGAACATCGAAATGCCATCGAGTGTATCAGGGGCACCTTGTATTTTAGCGAGTACAAAACCGAGTCCACCACCGCCATTGGTGATAAAAATCTTTTCGCCATTTAAAAGGTAGGTCCCATCATCTTGGGGAGTAGCCGTTGTTTTAATTAAGGCGAGATCTGAACCTGCTTGCGCTTCTGTTAGGTTCATCGATCCACTTATTTTTCCCTCACAGACCATGGGGATATATTTATCTTTCATTTCTTGTGTACAGAAACGTCCCACCATTTCGGCCATTCCAGTGAAAAAAGAAATCGTCGTCGTGGTACTGACACAGCTTCGTGAAATTTGAGATAGAAGCATGAAGTAAATAGAAACTGGAGTTCCAAGACCGCCGTATTCTTGAGAAACGGGAATACCAAAGAGTTGTAGTTCTGTGGCCTCTTTTAAAATGGTTGCGAGGGCCTCACTGGGGATTGTTTTTCCATCGATAACTTTGCCAGCGCCTTGCTCTTCGAGTTGGTAGCCAAGTTTAAGTAGTGAGTTACCGCACCATTCACCAGTACTTTCTAAGACTTCAGCAAGAAACTTTATATATTCTTCTTTATTTTCTATACCATCTTCAGTGGGAAATTGTGGTATGTGATGATCTAAGTTTGTTTGCCAATTGATTGCGTTATTAAACAACCATTGCCATTCATTGGAATCAGTAAAGTAGTTCACGTAAGTC
Source organism: bacterium (assembly GCA_030425045.1). GTDB lineage: Bacteria > Bdellovibrionota > Bacteriovoracia > Bacteriovoracales > Bacteriovoracaceae > JAUHVL01. Next base: position 2,963 of record JAUHVL010000065.1, on the reverse strand, counting down.
TCTCCTGTGAAGTAAAAGTAACTGAGCAAAAACAACGGATTTGAGATTATAGGGGCTGATTCACATTGAGTCCATTTAAATGAGGTTTGAAACGGTATCCTGACTTGACTTACGCTTAACTTACGTACAAGCTACTTAGAAATTGTGAGATGATTTATGACGAAACAAAAGATTTCAACCAAAAGCACGAAGAAAATTACAGAACTGGCCTCGATTCAAGTTCTAGGCGCTAAAGAGCATAATTTAAAAAATATTGATATCGATATTCCAAAAAAGAAGTTTGTGGTGATCACAGGTGTCTCTGGTTCAGGTAAATCTTCGTTGGCCTTTGATACCATCTATGCTGAGGGACAAAGACGTTACGTTGAATCACTTTCAGCTTACGCCAGACAATTTTTAGGACAAGTTGAAAAGCCTCATTACGATAGTATTCGGGGACTATCTCCCACTATCGCTATTGAGCAAAAATCAGCTTCTAAAAACCCACGATCAACAGTGGGGACGATCACAGAAGTTTATGATTATCTCCGTGTTCTTTTTGCCAGAATGGGAACACAGTTTTGTCATATTTGTGGAAAAGAAGTTGGCCGCGGTGATGCTAGCTCTATGGTAGAACAAATCTTAAAAATACCAGAATCTACGAAATTTATGCTGATGTCTCCTGTTGTTGAAAATAGAAAAGGAGAATACAAAGACTTTCTCGATCAACTTCGTGTTGATGGTTTTTCACGAGTGCGTATTGATGGCGTCATTAGAGAACTCTCCGATGTGCAAAGCCTAGCTAAAAATAAAAAACATAATATTGAAATTGTAATTGATCGTTTAAAAATAAAGCCTGGTGAGGCTTTCAAAAAACGTTTAACAGATAGTGTAGAGCAAGCCTTAAAACATGGTCATGGAAATCTCATCGTTCATATCGAAGGACGTGAAGATCTCAAAATGAGTGAAAAGCGAAGTTGTTGTGGCCACGCTTTTCCCGAGCTCGCACCTCAATTGTTTTCTTTTAACTCTCCCCTTGGCATGTGTGGACATTGTAATGGTATTGGTGCGCTGACAACCATTGATGAACAAAAACTCATCCCCAATCCAAACCTCAGTATTTCAGAGCGAGCAATTAGGGCGTGGGAAAACTATTTCGACGATCATGGAAATCTCGATGAGAATTCCTGGGGAGCGGCTCGCATTTGGGCGATGATTGAATCGTGGGGTCTCGATATTCACAGACCGTGGAATAAACTCCCACAGAAGATGCGAAGTAAAGTTCTATGGGGCTCAACAGATCCCAAGGATCAACTTTCTCTCGCATGGGAAGGTGATAGTGGTAATGCCAATTGGATTACTGATTATGAGGGGCTTATTCCGCGTTTAATGAGGCTCTATATGAAGGCTAGTACTGATGGCAAAAGAAGCTGGATCACAAAATATACCTCTATGCTTCCTTGTAAACATTGTCATGGTTCTAGACTTAAAGATGAGGCCAGTTTTGTTAAAATTGATGATCATTCTATCAACGACATAACGGCCTTTAGTATTGCTGAAGCGAATGATTTTTTTGAAAAGATGAAGCTAACAGGAAATACTAAAATAATCGGGGATGAACTGCTTAAAGAAATTAAATCACGTCTTTCATTTCTAATAAATGTAGGGCTTGGTTATCTCTCTTTAGATCGCCCCGGTCCAACCTTGTCTGGTGGTGAGGCCCAAAGAATACGTCTGGCCTCACAAATTGGTAGTGAGCTCACAGGTGTACTCTATGTTTTAGATGAGCCCTCTATCGGTCTTCACCAAAGAGATAATATTAAACTGATTAAAACTCTTTCTCATTTGAGAGATATTGGAAATAGCCTTTTAGTTGTCGAGCATGATGAAGAGACCATGTTAAGTGCCGACTGGATTATTGATATGGGACCAGGAGCAGGAAATCTTGGAGGACAAGTAATTGCTCAAGGTACACCTAATCAGATCAAGCGAAATAAAGATTCCATCACGGGCAAATTTCTCTCAGGAAAAGAGACTATTGAAATTCCCGAGTTTAGAAGATTACCCGGTGATGATTATTTAAGTATCTATGGGGCACGAGCGAATAATTTAAAAAATGTCGATATTAAATTTCCCCTAGGTCTGCTCACTTGTATTTGTGGTGTTTCAGGAGCGGGGAAATCGACGCTTGTTAATCAAATTCTTTATCCTGCACTTGCTGGAGAGTTAAATAATTCTGAATTAGAAATTGGCGCCCATGATCGCCTAGAAGGATTAGAGCATATTGATAAAGTAATCAATATCGATCAAAAACCAATCGGACGAACTCCACGATCAAACCCTGCGACCTATACAAAAGTTTTTGATCTTATTAGAGATCATTTTGCCATGTTACCGGAGTCTAAAGCACTCGGTTATAAAAAAGGTCGCTTTTCATTTAACGTTAAAGGTGGCCGTTGTGAAAAATGCCAGGGTGATGGTTATATAACGGTCGAAATGCATTTCTTAGCTGATGTGATGATTCCCTGTGATGCTTGTCATACCAAAAGATTTAATGAGGCCACGTTAAAAGTTCTCTTTAAAGGTCATTCTATCGCTGACATTCTTGATCTCTCTGTAAGAGAAGCACGAGAGCTTTTTCAAAATCCTCCAAAGATCACAAGAATTCTCGATACGTTAATGCAAGTTGGTCTTGGTTATATCAAGCTCGGTCAATCGGCGACAACTATGTCTGGTGGTGAGGCGCAAAGAATTAAACTTTCTCGCGAACTCTCTAAACGAAATACCGGAAAGACACTTTATATCCTCGATGAGCCGACAACGGGCCTTCATTTTAGAGATGTGAAGAATTTAATTGGAGTGCTTCAACAATTAGTTGAGTCAGGAAATACTATTATCGTGATTGAACATAACTTAGATGTCATTAAGTGTGCAGACTGGGTGATCGATATGGGACCAGAAGGTGGGCAAAAGGGTGGTCAAGT
>JAUHVL010000015.1 GCA_030425045.1 bacterium | reverse complement strand
CAAGGTAATTATGCCAAATCTGACTGGATGGAAATGGAAAAAGAAAGAGGTATTTCAATTACCTCTTCTGTGATGAGTTTTAATTACTCAGGTCGTGCCATGCACCTCCTTGATACTCCTGGACACAAAGATTTCTCTGAAGACACTTACCGAACGTTAACAGCAGTTGAATCCGTTCTCATGATGATTGATTCAGCTAAAGGTGTTGAAGAACAAACGATAAAATTAATGGAAGTCTGCCGTATGAGAGACACACCCATTATTACGTTTATGAATAAATTTGACCGTGATTCCATGGACCCATTTGAATTAATTGATAACGTAGAAAAGATTTGTTCCATTCAATGTGCCCCCATGACATGGCCGATTGGAGATGGAGTCAATTTTAAAGGGGTTTATGATTTAAAAAATAAACAAATTGTTCGCATGAGTGAAAATAATGATCCCGACAATCCCATTATTTTAGATGCCAGTGATTTAAATTCACCTGAAGTGATCGCGTATCTCGGTGAAGACTTAAGAGACAAACTTATTGAAGATTTAGAAATGGTTTCAGAATGTATGCCGGAATTTAATCGTGAAGAGTTTTTGGCCGGCATTCAAACCCCTGTCTTTTTTGGGACGGCCTTGCATAATTTTGGAGTTAAAGAAACCTTAGATATGTTTGCGGCGCAAGCGCCTGGGCCTGCTTCAAGAGAAGTTAAACTCCCCCCTTATGATGAAACGGCAGATACAAGAGAAGTCGAAGCTAATGAGAATAAATTTTGCGGCTTTATTTTTAAAATACAGGCCAATATGGATAAAAGACATAGGGACCGCGTTGCCTTTATGCGTGTCTGTTCAGGTAAATTTGTTCGAGGGCAAAAGATCTTTCATGTCCGAACAGAAAAGCAGCTAAAAATAGCCACACCCCTTATGTTTCAAGCGCAAGATCGCGATATTGTCGAAGAGGCCTTTCCCGGAGATATCATTGGGCTGCACGATACGGGTAAATTTCAAATTGGTGATACCTTTACTGAAGGTGAAAAAATCACCATTACCGGAATCCCAAGTTTTGCGCCGGAGCTTTTTCAAAAAGTCATTTTAAAAGATCCGATGAAGGCCAAACAACTTGATAAAGGATTAGAGCAATTATCAGAAGAAGGAACGGTTCAACTTTTTAGAAGACATTCACTTAATGAAAAGATTCTAGGAGCTGTTGGTGTACTACAATTTGAAGTGGTGAAACATCGCCTTGAAGATGAATACGGAGTCCAAGGTGAATATCAAGGTCATCAAATTACTGGCATGAGGTGGCTCAAGTTTCCCGATGAAAAAACCAAAGATCAGTTTATCGCAAATTACTCCTCTTTTATTTGGTACGATCATAAAGATCGGATCTGTTTTGCCGTCAAAAGTGAGTGGGATTTAAAACTTGCCATGGAAAAAAACGAAAGTATCGAATTTTACAAAAATTCAGACTACCGATAGCCTAAAAAGACGGGCAATTTCACAGATTACCTATCATTTCATACCACTAAATATAGAAAATTTAGCGACTCTCAGGTCCTAAAAGTCCAAAATATTCAATTACTTACCTCTTAGGTACTCTAACTACCTGAAAAAGGCCTTAACTTAGCTGTTAGGATAGAAAAAAAAGTTCCGATAAGTTTGTGGTGGGAGCAATGAAACTAAAAACTATCTTAACATTTTTAATGATCGTGATCCTTACTTCCTGTGGAAGTAAAAAGGGTGATACCACTTCAGCTGCTCTATCTCTTGGCTTTGGAACTCTTGGAGATTCAGCTCTCGTAGATGGCGGTATCATGATTTATGGTTGGGCCGATCACGGAGATCGTTTTGGTTTTCGTTATGAAAATCAGGTCGTTGAATTAAAAAATGGAAATTGGGAGTTTGCTGCTCTTGCTTGGGATGATCAAGCCTTATCAGGTACATTACGATGTGCTTACCTATCAGGAACTCAACTAACTGGTGGTCAAACAACAGTTAACTTAACTCTCAATCAAAACAATTGTAAAAATCCCGTTTTTGGTGGCGATGACGTCAGAAATCAGGCCACAGGTGTTCCCTTTCCTTTAAAGTTTAGAACCTGTGGAAATGATACTTGTTTAATGAATGAATCCGGTCCTTATGAAACACCACTTCGAGGTGTGGCCCAATCTTTTAAAGTCATGTTGGTTGGACAAGATAATGCTGGAAACCCAACACTTGCAAATGGTGTAGAAGGCCCATGTAATAATCACGATGTTAATTCTCAACCACAACCTGATCATGTACTTACTTCAAATACCGGTACACCAACAGGTGATACCATTTTACCAATTTTAAACTTACCTATTCCTACAGTAGTTAGGGCCTATGATAATACAAACTGTGCTGGTGGGTTTGAAGAGTTTATATTTGAAAATGGTGTAAGAGGATTTTCTCCAGATAAAAGTTTTTTTCAAACTGATGGGTCTTCTAATAATATTCTTTCACTAAAAAGTAATATCTGTCGTACAAGCGCAACACCTAGTAACTTGAGTGGACTAAACTTAAGATTTTGGGCCGCTGCAGATGGTGGTAGTGGAACACCTGCGACAAACTATGTCTGTACAGCAGCACATTTTAAAGAAGTAGGTGAAAAAGTTAATGATGGTACGATCGACACTCATACTATTGTACTTGGTAAAAATATTGATGCTTCACTAGATTCTGGTTACACAACGATTGGTACAGCAGGATCTCCCTTTACTGGCGAGTTTATTGGTAATGGTTATCAAATTTCCAATTTCTCAATGACAAATACAGGTGGATACCTCGGTATCTTTGGAAAAGTAACAGGGACAATTGAAGAGTTAAACCTTAAATCTATCAGTATCACAAATTCTAGCAGCGCAGGAGTAGGTCACTTTGGAGCACTTGCTGGACAAGTAGCTGATGGTGCCGAAATAAGAGATATTTATGGTGAAGATATTACAATCGATATTACAAGCTGTACTTCAGCCTGTGAAAATGTAGGTGGTATGATCGGAGCAATAAGGTCAGGATCAGGAGATGCTGAAGTTTATGGTATTGATGCCTACGATGTGCATATCAAAACTCACGATGGAGTTACAAATGTTGGAGGGCTAGTTGGTCAGGTAGGTGATACCGCTGACTCTAACCACGCTGCTTTAAGATCATCTTCAATAGATCAAGTTATTCTTGAACATACAATTACGACAACGAACCAAGGTGAAAATTTTGGTGGAGTTGCTGGAAAAGTTGAAGCTGAATTATGGGATGTGATTGCCACAAGAATAAATATTGGTGGTTATACCGATGCAACAGAAGCGACAGAATATGATTTTTTTCCATCTCAAAACGTTGGTGGAATTGCTGGAAAAGTCAGTGGTACATCAAGTAATGTTGGACGTATTTCCTACGCCAAAAGTAGTGGCGTCATCAATACAGAAGATACAAACGCCGTAGGTGGAGTAATAGGCTTTGTTGAAAACTCAAGAGGGATAGAAGATCTTATTTCAAATATTGACATTGATGCATTCTCAACAAGCCCTTCTACAGTTGGTAACAAAATTGGTGGAGTTATCGGCGCCATTGGGAGTGCTAGTACTTCAAATATGATTCAACTAAGAAGAATAAGAAATTATGGTGATATACTCGATTGTGCAAATGATTGTGGTGGAGTAATTGGTTATATTGACGACTCTGGTGATGGCGTTCAAATTGAGAATGCTCATAATTATGGTAATATTGGAGAATTCGGAGTAACTCCTGTAAACGCTGGTGATGTAGGCGGGATTGTCGGTTTCTACTCAGGAACTCAGGCATCAACTGTTATCCAATATGCACATAACGAAGGTGATATCTACGCCTCTGGAACAACCGGTGGAATTATCGGAACGAGATCAGCTTCACAAGGAACACTACAAATACATTATGCCTATAACCTAGGAGATATACATACTGACTCTGCAACTTTAACGGATGCTGCAGGTTTAGTAGGTGACTTAGGACAGATCAATGACGGAGATATCTCTAATTTATATAATATTGGTGATATACAATATGATATATCAGGTACCGCAACAGCAGGCATGGCCGACTTTGGAACGGCCTCAGAGGGTGATACACTTCCTACCGCTGCGACAACTCTTTGTGATGCCATTGGTGGATCTATTCATTCATCATTAACAAACACTTTATGTTCAACAATATCTGATCCCTCAAACTTTAGTGACTACACTCAGGTTTCATCAAACTCTTCTGAATGGATCGATTTCGGAGACGGTACTCCAGCTCTTTTTAACTGGAGGGCCATGCAAACATTAGAAGATCCTACTGATGGTACTCTTGGTAGTACTCAAGACCCCATTGTGATCGATACGACAGCTAAGTGGAATACAATAAAAGACAATCCCGTACTCATGAGTCGTGCTTTTATCTTAGGAGCAAATCTCGATTTTACGAGTAAAACGTTCTTCCCCATAGGAAGCTCCACTCACCCTTTCACAGGCCGATTTAATGGTAACAATTATACGATAAGAGATGTCACACGTAATGAAACAAGTGGTGGTGATCATCTTGGTATCTTTAGAGTTATTGGAGAAGAAGGTTACTGTGAAAATAATTCCTATACGAACTATACTGACTGTAACACCAATTCATCAACATGGCGAGTTCGAAGTAGTGCGCAAATTGGAAATTGGGATGATCATGATTACGAAAACCGTAAAAAACTATATCTTGAAAATATCGATTTCTCTAGTGACCAATCAGCTAAGGCGGTAGGAATACTTGCTGGAAAAGTTATCGATGACGAAAGTTCTGATAGTCGTGGAGTAGAAATTGAAGCGGTTGAAGTCATTAATGGTTTTGTTGGCTCTATAGGAGCAACGGGTGCCGCGCAAATTGGTGGTGTTATTGGTGATATGGTCGTTAATAACTCAGTTGAACTAGAATCTTTAACATCTTCTGCGAAAATTATTAACGATGAGTGTGGTGTTCAACATACCGGCGGAATCATTGGTAGAATCATGGCAAGTATGAGCTCAAATTTAAGAATCGATGGTTTACAGTATTCTGGAAGAATTGATTGCTTAACTGGAGCCGATAATACAGGTGGAGTGATTGGTTATATAAACAACACTGGAGGTGGAATAGTACAAATAGAAAGGGCCACGAATACGGCCAATATAACTGCAGCACAAAAAACAGGGGGAATTGTTGGAACGATCAATTCAAACAAAGTAGAAGTAATTGCAAGTTTTAGCAAGGGTGCAATATCAGGGACAACTGATGTAGGAGGACTGGCAGGAAGTGCAGCAGCTAGTTCGATCATAAAAGCAAGCTATGCTCAGGGCTCAGTGAGTGGGACTCTATCGGCAGGTGGGTTAGTTGGAAATTGTGTATCAGGCTGTAAAGTACATAATTCCTACAGTAATGTCGTACTCACAGCAACAACTGTAAATCCAATTTTGGTTGGTACACCCCATGTAGATTTTGATACACCTGGTGAAAGTAATAATTACTATATCTCACTAACAACAAATGCCACCGCAGATGGATACGCAACAAAAGTTCTACCAACAAATAAAAACAATCCTGCGAATATGAGTAATCTGGCAAATGGCCTATCTGACCCTTTTTGGTTTCATTTCTTTGGAGATTCACCAAGGCTTTATTTCGAAATTCTCCCTCCTGAACTCTTAGATTAATCACTTTTCGATTCCCTTTTGGCATTATAAAATGGTGACCAAACAAGGAATCACTATGAAAACTCTTTTAACGATCATTTCTCTTTTTATGCTTTCAAGCTGTGGGATGCGCTCTATTCCAACGGCCTTAAATGAAATTGAAGCCAACTGGGCAGAAGTTCAAAATCAGTATAAAAGACGGGCCGATTTGATTCCTAATTTAGTTAGTGTTGTCAAAGGTTATGCGGCCCATGAAAAAGAAACGCTTGAGGGCGTGGTGAGTGCGAGAGCAAAAGCGACATCGGTGAATCTTAATGCCGATCAATTGACAGCAGAAACCATGAAGAAATTTCAAGCGGCTCAAGGCTCGCTTTCAAGTGCGCTCTCACGTTTGATGGTCGTGGTTGAACGTTATCCTGATCTTAAGGCCAATCAAAATTTTCGTGACCTTCAAAGTCAATTAGAAGGAACAGAAAACCGCATTACGGTGGCGAGAAATCGTTATATTCAAGCGGTGAAAAATTTCAATAACCTCGTAACCGTTCCCCCTACTTCTTGGTATAACTCTGTTTTTTTAAAGCATGATAAGAAACCTCAGTTTCAAGTTGAAAATATTAAAGAAATGGAACAACCACCGAAGGTTGAGTTTTAATGCTCAAAACTCTCCACCTCTTCTTTTTTCTTTGTTTATCAATTAATGCAAAAGATGTTCCCACTCTTACTGGCCCAGTTATGGATCAGGCCAATATCTATTCAAAAGGTTTTATACAATCTTTAAGCTCTACGCTTCGAGAATTTAATAAGTCGACAGGAGCGCAGCTTCAGGTTTTTACGATCAATAATCTAGCAGATGAAACTATCGAAAGTTATTCCATTAAAACCGTTGATCAGTGGCAGCTAGGTAATAAAAAATCCGACCAAGGACTTCTTTTTTTAATTTCCGTCGATGATCGTAAAATGCGAATTGAAGTAGGTCAGGGATTAGAAGGTGTAATTACCGATATTCTTGCGGGACGACTCATCGATCGAGCGAAACCATATTTTAAAGAGGGTGACTATCAAGGTGGCACCTCTTATGTCATGACAAATTTGATGAAGTTAATCAATGGTGAGATCGAACCAAAGAGAATCACCAAAAAATCTCGAAAACAAGGTCTTCCCTTTTGGCTTATCATTCTAATCATTATTATTTTATTTGGTCGTGGAAACAGAAGAAGATCGAGCTGGATTCTTTACTCCGGCGTTGGTGGCGGAAGAAGTAGCAGTTTTGGTGGAGGCTGGTCCGGTGGTGGCGGAGGTTTCTCTGGAGGAGGGGCAAGTGGCAGCTGGTAAAGACTCACTTAATACTGAGCTGATTGAAAAAGCAGTCCAGTCGGCCGAGCACGGTCATCACGGAGAGATTTTTCCTTTGATATTAAAACAAAGTGACTTCTACCCTGCAGCTCATTTTAGATCAGCCCTTTTATTGGCCCTTATTACACCAATGACCATGTACTATCTCCCCTATGAGTTTTCAGACCCCATTTGGTATCTCTGGGCACAAATTCCGGCACTGATTATGGGTTATCTTCTTTGTTATCATAGAAAACTTAAACGTTTTTTTTCGACAAGAAGTGAACTCGACGAAGAAGTACATCAAAAAGCAGTCGAGTCTTTTTTAGAATTTGGACTTACCAAAACAAAAAAATCGTCGGCCGTCCTTATCATGGTTTCTCTTCTTGAACATCGAGTAAAGATCTTAGCTGATCATGGTTATGAAAAATTCATGAGCGAAAAAGACTGGAGTGTCTTTGCAAGTAACCTCGCACAAGAAATTAAAAAGAATAATTTAGAGCAAGGTATAATAGATACTATAGAAGAGATTGGAAAAGTGATGTTAAAACATTTTCCTTTAAAAGAAGGTGAAATAAACCACAATGAATTGGCCGATTCTAGTTCAGCTCATACTCATGAAAAGACCACGCAGGAGAATTTGAAAGCGCAGGATGATTAACTTCATTTTTAAGTGACCATTTCGTCTCATCAAAGTCAGGAAAATAAACATCAGCCGGCCCATCATAATCAACGCGACTTAAAAACAATTTTTTCGTTTCAGGTAAAAAAAGTTTATAAATCTCACTTCCCCCAATAATGACCACTTCTGAAAAGCTCTGGTTTTGACACCACTGAAGTAATGTTTCTTTATCATGAAAAACTTCACAGTTTTCAGCACGGAAATTTTCATCCCGAGTTAAAATAATATTCACTCTTTTAGGAAGTGGTTTTCCGATAGACTCAAAAGTTTTTCTTCCCATCACAATGGGACGCTCAAGAGTAAGCCTTTTAAAATTTTTTAAATCTTCACTAATATGCCAAAGAAGCTGATTATCTTTTCCAAGCTGGCGATTTTTCCCAATCGCCGCCACCATTGAAATCATCATATAGCAATAGGCGCTTTGATTGAGGGATCGGCCGTATAGTCTTCCAAAGTAAAGTCTTCGTAAACAAATTCAAATAGACTTGTAATCTCTGGATTCAGTTTCATCTTAGGGAGCGCATGGGGTTTTCTCTTAAGCTGAGTTTTCGCCTGCTCAATATGATTCATATAGAGATGAGCATCACCAATGGTGTGAACAAATTCTCCCGGCTTTAACCCACATACTTGAGCAATCATCATCGTTAAAAGTGAATAAGAAGCGATATTAAAAGGAACACCCAAAAAGATATCGGCCGAACGTTGATAGAGCTGACAGCTTAGGCGGTTATCATTATCGACATAAAACTGCATAAAAGTATGACAAGGAGGTAAGGCCATCTTGGGCACATCAGAAGGATTCCAAGCACTCACGATATGTCTTCTTCCATGGGGATTTTCTCGCAGCCCTTTAATTAAATTGGTCATCTGATCGACAAATCCACCTTCTGGCGTTTCCCACTTTCTCCACTGCTTACCATAGACAGGACCAAGGTCACCATTTTCATCGGCCCATTCATCCCAAATGGTTACTTTATTTTCTTTCAGATAATTAATATTGGTATCACCTTTTAGAAACCATAACAGCTCGTGAATAATGGAGCGTAAATGAAGTTTCTTAGTAGTCACAAGAGGAAAACCCTCTTCAAGATTATATCTCGTTTGATGACCAAAGACGGAAAGTGTTCCCACTCCAGTACGGTCTTCTCTTTTTTGGCCATGGTCTAAAACATGTTGCATCAAATCAAGATATTGTTTCATGTCTCTCCTCTTGTAAAAAACAATTAGTGTGTGGGTTTATTTTGTCGCGATTTTTTTTGATCGTCCACTGGATTCAGCAGATTGAAAGAAAGTACTGACCGGCATATTAATAATATTAAGCAGTTCTACTAAAAGTGTTTTGATACCAGGCCTAAGTGGAAGCTTACGCGCCAAGGCCTGACGCTCTAATTGTTTTAAAAATTTAACGGGAAATTTCTTTTGATAAAAATTGACGAGAAAGCGAGGAATCGAGCCGTTGGGATCGACGAAGACCGTCATCTCTACATAGGTTTTATTTTTTGAAAGAGGACGAAATCCAATATTACTATAACGCACATGAGCAATTATGGAGTCTTCGTACTTTGGTGTTTTAGGATGAGTCACAGAATTACTCAACACATAAAGAAGTTTTCTTTTTTTATCTATTTTTAAAAGATTATTTAAAACCAAAATGCGATCTTTTAAAGGCCAAGGCATATCGGTCACACTTGAAGTCACGGCTTCGATATCACTTATATCTTCGAGAGTAATTTTTGAAATTTGATTTGGGGTCCAGTCATTAGAACCTTTCACATCTCTCAAAGTGGCCATCAAATCGACAACACTGGCATCCAAATGGCCTTCGGCCTTAATTCCCATTAAGGACGTTCCCTCTTCGTTACGAGTAAAAACTTTAAAACCTTGATAATAGCGATCTCTTTTCCAGCGTCCATCGTCGGCCACATCTTCCGCTAGCGTTAGTGAAAAACTAAAAATAGTCATGAGAAAAATTGAAAGAGAAGCTAACTTAAAAAACATCTTGATCACCTAGAGATTATGATAGAATTATAGCTGTAATTACCGCCAAGAAAAAAGGGAAAAATGATCCAAATAGGACTAGAAAACTTTGTTAATCAATATAACTCTACGCCACCAAATTGGGGTCGCTGCGCTGTTCTTTGTCATGCGGCCAGTGTCGATAAAGACTTAACCCACTCTTTAACTCATTTAAAAAAAATTCTTGGAACAAATCTCGTCAAAATTTTTGGACCTCAACATGGTTTTGTTTGTGACGTTCAAGATAATATGATCGAAACAGACCATTTTCATCACCCTTATTTTGACCTTCCCGTTTTTAGTCTCTATGGAGAAACGAGAGTCCCAACAGATGAAATGTTAACAGATATCGACACCTTTATTATTGATTTACAAGATGTCGGCACACGCGTTTATACCTATATCACCTCCATGGCCTATTGTATGAAGCAATGTGAAAAGCGAGGTATTAAAGTCGTCATTTTTGATAGACCAAATCCTGTCGGCGGTGAACTTATTGAAGGTAATATTTTAGAAGATCGCTGGAAAAGTTTTGTCGGTCATCACCCTATTCCCATGCGCCACGCTCTCACTATGGGCGAAGTAGCAAAGCTTGATCAAAAATTAAATAGTCCACAAGTCGACTTAGAAGTGATCACCATGACCGATTGGAAAAGACAGATGAGCTGGGACGATTGTGAACGGATATGGGTTAACCCCTCACCTAATCTTGCAACAGTTAATTCGGCTGCCATTTTTCCAGGAAGTGTTTTATTTGAAGGCACCAATTGGAGTGAAGGCCGCGGAACAACCAGGGCCTTAGAAATTATGGGCGCTCCTGGCATCGAGCCTTTTTCTTTTGCCGAAACTTTAAAAAAAGAATGCCTTGAATTTGGTATTAGCGATGTCATCATCAAGCCAAGTTATTTTTATCCCATGTTTCAAAAACATCGTGATACGCCTTGTGGTGGAGTTCAACTTTTTTGTCAAAACCCCAATCGTTTTCACGCGTGGAAAATGGGTCAGCTTATTTTAAAGACAGCTTTTCATCACAGTGATTTTAAATTTAAGTGGAACGATAAGCCGTACGAATATGAAAATGAAAACCTAGCGATCGATTATATCAACGGCTCAACTGATTTAAGAAGTTGGGTTGAAAATAATGGTTCTCATGAAGAACTCCATTCACTTGAGCAGAAAAATCGAAGTGATTATCTCTCACTTAAAGAAGATATTCACCTCTACTAACCAAGCCTAATCCTACACATCGCAAAAGAAAGTATCCTTTACAGTCGCAAATTCTCTGACCATAATATTCAACCTTATATGTTTAAAATTATTGGAGATAAATATGCTTAACTATCCGTTTTTAGGTGTGCTTCTGGCCTCATTACTTTTCTTTTCTTGTAATAAAGAAGAAGCTGCAACGCGTAAAACAAACTCAAGTGATCAGCCTGCTGCGACAACAAAGGCAAAATCAGATGATGTTATTAGAGTCGGAGCGGTTTTTGCGATGACTGGGCCGATTGCAACATACGGACAAGAGTCTGTGAACGGCATTAACTTAGCACTAAAAAAAATTAATGCTGAAAGTATTAAAGGAAAAAGAATTGAGCTAATCGTTGAAGATAATAAAGGTGAGCCAGCGGAAAGTGCCAACGCTGTTAGAAAACTCATAGATATTGATAAAGTCGATGTCATTCTTGGTGCCGTCGCCTCTTCAAATACGTTAGCCGGTGCACCTATTGCTCAAAATCAAAAAGTTCCTCTTATTACTCCCGCTTCAACAAATGAAAAAGTAACACAAACGGGAGACTTTATTTCAAGAACTTGTTTTACCGATAATTTTCAAGGCGTGGTGATGGCGAAATTTGCGGCCTCAACTCTTCAAAAGAAAAATGCTGCCATTATCATCGATAACGCTTCTGATTACTCCAAAGGTCTTGCCTCTGTTTTTAAAGATGAGTTTAAAAAACTTGGTGGTACCATCATTGATCAAAACTTTACTTATACACAAAAAGATACGGACTTTAGATCACTTTTAAGAAGAGTTAAAAGAGCAAACCCTGATGTTATCTTTCTCCCTGGTTATTACACCGAAGTAGGACTGATGTTAAAGCAGGCCAAACAAATGGGAATCAACACTCCCTTTCTCGGCGGAGATGGTTGGGACTCTCCAAAGCTACAAGAACTTGCAGGACCTGAAGGTGTAAAAGGAAATTATATTAGCTCACACTTTTCTGCTGATGATAAAGATGAAAAGGTTCAGGCCTTTGTAAAAGACTATGTCGATAATTTTGGTGCTAAACCAGGCGCGATGGCCGCTTTAGGACATGATGGAATGCTTGTCCTTGCTGATGCTCTTAAAAGAGCTGAAAACTTCAATGCTGAATCAATTAAGATGGCGATCAATAGCACTAAAGGATTTGTTGGTGTAACGGGATCTATTACAATTGATGAAAATAGAAACGCTAGGAAAAGTGCTGTGGTCCTTGAAACAAAACCTAGCGGAATGAGTTTTAAACAAAAAGTATCACCGTAAGGTTATTGTGAGCGAAGAATTTGTCTTTTTTCTCTACGATATCGCGACCTATTTATTAAATGGGATTACCCAGGGATCTATCTATGCTCTGATCGCCCTGGGTTACACCATGGTTTACGGTATTATTAAACTGATCAACTTTGCTCATGGTGAATTTTATATGATTGGGGCCTTTATTGGTTTTTACCTGATCACTTCTGGCATGCCTTTTGTTCCCGCTTTACTGATTGCCATGATTGGAAGTGGACTTGTGGCCGTTTTGATTGAATGGATTGTCTATCGGCCGATACGTTCTGCTGGTCGAATTAGTGCCCTTATTACAGCACTTGGAACTTCGTTATTTTTTCAATATGCCGGGCAAAGAGTTTTAGGTGCCGATCCAAAAGCTTTTCCTCAGGCCATCAAGGTAAAAACATACCAAATTGGAGAAATCTATATCACCAATACTCAAATCATTATTTTTGTTTCAACAATTCTCTTAATGATTTTTCTTTGGTGGTTAGTGAATAAAACAAAAATTGGAAAGGCCATGCGGGCCACCAGCTTTGATATGAAGGCCGCCCAGCTCATGGGAATCAACACAAATCAAATTATTAGTTTTACATTTTTTGTCGGAGCTGCTTTTGCGGGAGCTGCCGGAGTACTGGTTGGGCTTTACTATAATACAGTGGAGCCGATGATGGGAATGATACCCGGGCTAAAGGCCTTCGTTGCTGCTGTCCTGGGTGGTATTGGTATTATACCTGGTGCTGTCATTGGCGGACTCGTTCTTGGTATTGCGGAGAACCTCGTTGTTGGACTTTGGGTTTCTACCTATCGAGACGCTATTGCTTTTGCTATTTTAATTTTAATCTTACTGTTTAAACCAGCAGGTATTTTAGGTGAGAACAAAAAGGAGAAAGTCTGATGGATTACTTTCTCTATCTCACTCAGATGTGTGGCATCTTTATGATTTTGGCCATGGGTCTTAATTTGATCAACGGACTTTGTGGTCAGTTTAGTTTAGGTCATGCAGGATTTTGGGCCGTGGGGGCTTATACGGGTGCGGCTTTTAGTGTTTTTACCAATCTCCCCTTGCCTGGATTTATTATTCTGCTTATCGCCTGTCTTTTAGGTTTTATTACCGCGGCGATAGCTGGGCTTATTATTGGTATTCCCTGCTTACGTCTTCGCGGAGATTACTTGGCCATCGCCACACTTGGCTTTGGTGAAATCATCAGAATCATTTTTATGAATATGGATAGTGTGGGTGGCCCACGCGGATTTACTGACATTCCAAAATTATCAAACTTATTTTGGGTTTACTTCTTTGTTGTTCTCTCCATAATTTTTTGTGCCAATCTTATTCGTGGAGGTTACGGCAGGGCCATAATCTCAATTCGTGAAGATGAAATTGCAGCAGAGTCTATGGGTATTCAAACTTTCAAGTATAAAACTCTCGCCTTTTGTATTGGTGCAGGCATGGCCGGACTAGCGGGAGTTCTTTTTGCTCATACCACTCAGTTTATCAGTCCCAATAATTTTACGTTTATGTGGTCTGTGATTATTTTACTGATGATCATTCTTGGAGGACTTGGTTCTATATCGGGGGCCATAATTGGTGCTGTTATTTTGACTCTGCTTCCTGAGCTTTTACGTTTACTTGGACCAACAGTTAGTGAATGGCGAATGGTGATTTACTCCGTCTTACTGATACTTCTTATGTTGGCCAAACCCACAGGGATCCTTGGGAAAAAAGAAATCACTTTTTCTTTTGGTAAAAAGGAGAAAGCGTGAGCCAAGTTTTAAAAACAGATGCCATAACAATGCAGTTTGGAGGTCTCACTGCCGTTGATTCATTATCCTTAGAAATTAATCAAAATGATTTGATCGGTATTATTGGTCCTAATGGAGCGGGGAAAACAACGGCCTTTAATATGATTACTGGTCACTACCTGCCGACAAAAGGTAATGTCTTTTTAAACAATGAAAAAATTAATGGTGTAAGACCTGCTGTTATTACGCAAAAAGGAATCGCACGAACTTTTCAAAATATTCGCCTTTTTAAAGATTTAACAGTTCTCGATAATATTAGAATTGCGGCCCATTCTCGTTGTGAGTACGGTTTTTTTGATAGTATTTTTCGCACCAAAAAATTTAAAGATTACGAAAGAAAAATTGAAGAAGAGGCCATTAGTTTATTAAGTATTTTTAAGATGCAAGGCTATAGTGATCACCTTGCAAAAAACCTCCCCTATGGAATGCAAAGAAGATTGGAAATTGCGAGGGCCATGGCCACCAAACCTTCACTTCTTCTCTTAGATGAACCAGCTGCGGGAATGAACCCTAATGAAACCATTGAACTTACTAAACTAATTCGTTGGATCAGAGATGAGTTTAAACTGGCCATTTTATTAATTGAGCATGATATGCGTTTAGTGATGGAAGTCTGTGAGAAAATTTATGTGCTTGATTATGGAAAGACAATCGCAGTGGGTACGCCATCAGAAATTCAAAATAATCCAAAAGTTATTGAAGCATATTTAGGAAGTGAAGGAGTCGAAAATGAGTGACACCTTATTAGAACTGAAGGATATGCACGTCCATTATGGAGCGATACACGCCATTCACGGCATCTCGTTAAAGATTAAAAAAGGTGAAATCGTCACTATACTTGGCCCTAATGGTGCAGGTAAAACGACTTGTCTTCACGCCATTTCTGGATTAATCCCTATCTCAAATGGAAGTATTAATTTCAAAGGAGAAGATATTACATCGACTCCTGCTCACACAATTGTGAGTAAAGGAATAGCTCAATCACCTGAGGGTCGTATGGTTTTTGCCGATATGACCATCAAAGAAAACCTCGAAATGGGCGCTTATTTAAGAAAAGATGATAAAATCAATGACGACTATGATTATGTCTTTTCTCTTTTTCCAAGATTAAAAGAAAGAATTAATCAACCAGCGGGAACACTTTCTGGTGGTGAGCAACAAATGCTTGCTATCTCTCGCGCTTATATGGCGAACCCCGAGCTTCTTCTTTTAGATGAACCATCACTTGGTATCGCCCCTATTTTAGTTCAAGATATTTTTAAGGCCATTGTTGAAATCAATCAAAAAGGGACAACTGTTTTATTAGTTGAACAAAATGCCTTTGCAGCACTAAAAATTGCTCACACAGGGTTCGTCCTGACGACGGGCGAGATTACAATGCAAGGGCCAGCAAAAGAGCTTCTTAATAACGACGAAATCAGAAAAGCATATTTAGGAGAACATTAATGACTACCGACGAGGCCATCACACTTTTAAAAACAATTGTTAAAGACTCTCACCTCGACAATCAAAAACATTTGGATTTAACGTTAGCTCCAGCTGAAGATCGCGATCAATATCAATATGCTTTAATGTTAATTAGACAAGAAGTTGCAAGGGGAAATATGACGGAAGAGGAAGTTAAAAATACATTAGGATTAATTCTCTAACCGATTATATCGAGCTTTTTAATAGCACTTTCAAATTCATTTAAAACCAAAGGCCTAAACGTTTCATCAGTTGGATTTTCAACTTTTCGCCAATCACCAACCTCTTCGGCTTTTTTCGTTTTATCTAACTCACGGGTGGCCTTCTCTATTCTCTTAAGACCTTTTTTAACATCAAGACGTAAACCTGCCACTTCATCAGTAAGTGCGAGGTTTGAATTATAAAGATTATTTAATTTTCTAATTTGAGGACTTGCCAAGAATGCTCCTTTTTAACCTTCTCGGATAAAAAGCGAACAATCTTGAGTTATTTTATCAATATTTAAATATTTTCGGTCACTTATGGGAAAATTTTCTCGATTTTTTCTTTTAATGTTTCTGGCTTAAAAGGCTTAACAATAAAGTTACTCACTCCGGCCTTCACAACTTTGACAACATTTGATTGCTCAGCTTCAGCGGTAATCATTAAAAAAGGAGTCTTACTGAGCCCATCTGTTTCTCTAATTTTGATCAGTAAATCAAGTCCACTCATCTTAGGCATGTTCCAATCACTCACAATAAAATCAAACGGCTCACCATTTTTATAAGCCTCTTCAATCATAGGCCATGCCGTCGCTCCATCATCTGCATCAACAATATTAGTAAACCCAATTTGCTTTAACATCTTGGTAATAATTTTTCTCATCGTCATCATATCGTCGATAACAATCGTCTTCATATTAAAATCAATGGCCATAATCAACTCCTTTTCAATTATTTTACTTGTATTTTTTTTTCGAGCAAGAAACTTAAACCTGACTAAATACATTATAAAATGATTTTAGTGGGGTTTTAAAATTACCTGTATTAAAGTCCTCAAAATGCGTTTCAAGCGACCCTTAAATATTCATATTATGCTTTATCAATAAGTGAGTATATCTTTCAGCTATTATGAAAAGACAAGAAAGTGGAGAGATGACAGAACTATTGAGCTTTGCAGGGTAACCGCTGGCCTTAGGACTTTCGTGATGTTGAATAATAATATTTTCGACATCGGCAAAAATATGCTGTCCTTTTGATAAAACTTCACAAGCTTTAGAGGCATGATTAAAAATCATTTGATAAATTTCTTCACCTTGTTCACTTTTAAGTTTATCTAAATCATTAAAATATAAATCATGCTGTGAGGCCAAATACTGATCTTCGATGGCCACATCATGTAATAATGCTACTAGTGATAGTTTTTCTAATGTCTGGGGACTATTCCAACTGGTGTCAGTAGCAATTTTACCCGCAATATAAGAAGTTAAGAGAGAGTGTTCAGATATATAATTTTGAGATCGATAGATCGTTGAAAAGATATCTTTTAAAGAATTTATCTTATCAATCGTTTCAATTCCACTCGCTATACTCTCTTTAATCTGCTCTGCCGTCGCTCCCGTAATTCCAATTTGTTTGACTGTTGAAAGAATATTATCAAAAGCGGCAAGCTCAGCGACACTTTTAACTTGAATTGGTACTTCTTTAACTTTTTTAAGTTTATCAACGACTATATTTAAAAAGTATTCACTAAAAGTAGGAAACTCCTCATCTGTTATGTAGAGATACTCTACTCCTTTATCTATATACTTTTGTAATCGATGATCTTCCAGTGGATCTTTTTGAGAAAATATTTTTAAAAACTTATCGTTTGAAAGAGAGATGTAAACATCGGTTACCATTTTATCTAAGGCAAATAATCTTTTTGCTTTAAATGATTTACAACCTTCTTTGATATAAGATTTTTTTGAAGATGATAGAGACCAATCTGCTTCAACTTCACTAGTATTACTGTTTACATTTAGATCCCAGTCCGCTTCCTGCTCACTCCCAACACCTTTGGCATTGATATCCCAGTCCGCCTCTTGTTCACTTCCATCACCTTTGGCATTGATATCCCAATCAGCTTCTTGCTCACTGCCTTCACCTTTGGCATTGAGATCCCAGTCAGCCTCTTGTTCACTGCCCTCACCTTTGGCCTGAATATCCCAATCAGCTTCACCTTCATTTCCATTACCTTTGGCATTAAGATCCCAATCCGCTTCCTGCTCACGGTTTTCACTTTTCGAATTTGTATCCCAATCAGCCTCAACTTCTTTAGCTTCTTTTTTCGAGTTTAAATCCCAATCTGCCTCCACCTCTTCTTGTTGTTTTTTTTTCTTATCAGAATAAAGAGAATCTTCTTCAGCATCCTCACTTTGATTTTTAATTTTCTCAGCTCTTTCCAATAAGACTTTATCTACAATAGGAAAAAACTCATCATCTTTAAAAGGTTTCGGAATAAAACCACTGGCCCTACCTTGCTCGAGACTTTGTCTGGTAATAAGTTTTCCACGGTTTTCAGGAGTTGAAATCCAAATAAAAGGTATTCCTTTAAAATGATTTCGAAACCACTCTAAAAGTTCCATGCCACTTTTTTCATTGATCTCCACTTCACTTAAAACAAAGAGCAAATCCTCTGGTGGATCTATTTCAATATAAGATATACATTCGGGAATAGAGCTAAACTCGAGAAGTTCACAATCAACTGATGTCTCTAAGATCATCGAAACATAAGATCTTATTTCGGGATCATGATCGACATAAATGACTTTCAAAACTTAATCTATTAATCCTCGTAATTGAGTTCGATAAAAAAGGTTCCAAGATCACTTTCAAAAGGAATATGAATTGTTCTTGTATTACCGGCAGAGCGCAATTGATAATCCTTACCATTAACTGTTGTCGGAGTGGCCATTTCAATGAGGTAACCCATCTCTGCTAATACTTTTTTAGCATTTCCGGTGGTGATATTACTGATCTCCATACCAACATCAGCAATCTCTTCATTCATTTCGGTATACTCTTCCATCATCATAGCATTGGCCGATTTAATATAACTCTCCATAGGCCAGGACAATATCATATTTCCTTTAAAAGCTTTTTTAACGCCATCCTTATCAACCGTTCCATTAATCCCCATCAGGGCAGTAATATCACCGTAGGGTTTAACATCTGTTTTAAAAAAGGGAGTCCCCGCTTTTAACTGTGTACTCATCATGGTGTCGTAAAGATCTTTAACTGCATCAATAAAAGGTTTACAAAACTCAAGGTACCTTTGATCTTCATCTTTCATAAATATTCTCCAAAATCACTTTATTAATTCAACAGCGTCTGGTCTTTTTTGAACAGGTAAACCAAGATCGTGATCTAAATGCCAACGATCGATGATAAGATCATCTTTTTTAATCTGATAAATATCCAAGTCTCTGTCCAATCCGTCTAATCGGTATGATAATTCTTTTTGTAATTTTATGCTATCTTCTTTTTTACTTCTTAAATGCTCAAGCGCATCTGCTTTTAGTTTTTCTAGCTCTGCGATTTTCTTATCGTACTGCTCGGCCAATTGAATTCTTTTTTGTTCATAAGACCAGAGAAAATGATTAACGCGATTAAACTGACCGTAATAATCTTTTTTCCTTTTGAGTAAAACATGTCGGTAGATACTGGCATCTCTTACTCTTTCCGCCAATGTATCTGACTTAACGATAATCATCGAGCCTCTTCTAATAAAGGGATCATGATCCCAACATTGAGCAATATTATCGATATAAATCACAAAATAACCTTCTTCGACAGAACGAACGCTGGCATGACAATAACTTGAGCCCGTTGCTGGTCTCAACTTAATGCGATCTCCAGAATAAAAAAATGCGATATTTTTATTTTCTGAAGATACTTTATATACTCGCGTCGTTTTATCTCTATCTGTAATCCTGGCGGTGAATTTTGAATAATCATATTCGGGATCATAAAAAGTATCGATTTTTGCTTCTCGATCTTTTTTCATTTTATTTTTATTATTATCCATTAAGGCCTTGCGGTATTTAATTCGTGAGTCATTAAACTCTTCAAGTCCATAACTCGGCATACAAAGAATGATAAAGATGAGAAGGCCATTAATAATTTTTTGCATAACAAAATTATCGCTTTTTTTGATCTCTTTCGCTATGATCGGAAAATCTTAGCATTTTTAATATTTTAACCTAAATGGGGAAATTATATGGAATTCTTTCTAGACACTGGAAACGTAGACGAAATTAAAGAAGCCGCGACATGGGGTATCGTTAATGGCGTCACAACCAATCCTTCCCTCATTGCAAAAACAGGAAGAACACAAAAAGAAGTTATTGAAGAAATTTGCTCAATTATTGATGGGCCAATCTCTGCCGAAGTTATCTCCACCGATAAAGACGGCATGATGAAAGAAGCACTTGAAATCGCGACCTGGCATAAAAACGTCGTTATCAAACTTCCTTTAACAGAAGATGGTATTTCAGCTTGTGGAGAACTTAGTAAAAGAGAAATCAAAACAAACGTAACTTTATGTTTCAGTAGTAACCAAGCTTTATTAGCCGCTAAAAATGGTGCGACCTATATTTCTCCCTTTCTAGGAAGACTTGATGATATCGGACACGACGGACTTCTCTTAATTGAAGAAATTCGTCAGATTTATGATAATTATGGCTTTTTGACCAAAATTCTTGGCGCCTCTGTCCGGCATTCAGATCATGTGCGTAGACTTGCCCTCGTGGGAACTGATGTCGCTACCATGCCTTTAAAGGTCTTAAAACAGTTATTTGGACACCCTCTTACCACAAGTGGACTAGAAAAATTTCTTTCTGATCACAAGAATAGTCAGTAATCCATTTAAAATTAAGCCAATAGGTAATTTTTGCCGATGACATTACTAAGGTCACTTATGGCCTTTGTGGGAGATGTCTATGCGCCTTGCTATTTTATTAGCATGTTTACTGGCCTTAATTTCATGTACACCGGAAACGGAAACAACGAACCGTTCTCCCGCCTCTAGTTCTGCTGGAAGTAGTTCAACAACTGGGCTTCCTGCAAGGTGGAGTAGCTCAAAGCTCTCATCACCTCTTTCTGTCAAAGTATCTAGCGCCTTTGATACGGACTTTACGGCCGGTGATTACGACAGTGATGGGTATGGGCCAATTAGACAAATGATGAAGCTTTGGAATGAGTCCACCACTCTCTATGATTTTTTTAACCTATCTGAGGCCAATGTTGGCAACCGCGAATATTCAAACCTTACTGATTATTATTATCAAGACGGTGCTCAATTTGGAATTTATAAATCAAACAGTTGGTTTTCAGATGTCTCATCTGCCGCCCTGGCCGTTACGCAGTATTATGGAAATAAAAGAACTTCTTCAACTGGTTCTCAGTATGTAGAAATTATTCATGCCGATATAATTTTAAATTATGCAAGTTATACGTTTACTACAGATCGTTTTGATTATGGCTCTTATGATCTTCCCACAGTTATGCTCCACGAGCTTGGACACCTTTTAGGTCTTGGTCACTATAGTCACCCCTATGCTGTCATGGCCCCTACTTTGGCCTCTTATGAAGTTAAAAGAGATCTTTTCTACGATAAAACAAATATTGCCAACCTTTATGGTTCAAATAATTTGGCCGTTAAAAGTCTTCTCAAAACCAACGGGGCCATCACTCCAACGTCACATCCAGATGATGGCGAAATCGTAAGAGGGGTTATCGAGTTAATGCCTTCAGGTGATTGTCACCACTACCTCGAGGGAAAACTGATCGAATCTCATAAAGCAAAACTTCGCTAGTACTATTTAAAAACCCATATCTAGTGTAAAATTTTAATAATGTTTGAGTATCGTGTTCAAGAAGCATGGGATAATTACCGTGAAGATTTTGGAATTGGAAGAAATGCATTATTTGTTATGTTTTTTAATTCCTTTCTCTTTTTTCTATCCGGGACAGCTTTTGGATATTTTCATTCGGCAGCTCTTTATCCTATCGCCATTGCTATTATTTTTTATTTTTTAAGACCGCAAATCATAAAACTTCCACACCCTATCATCTTAAGTCTTGCTCTCGTTCCCGTAACCCTTACAGTAATTTTAAATTATTTTCTTATTGGCCAATTTGATGAAAGTGTTGGTGCTCTTATTCGCATGGATCCCTTTTTAGTTAAGTTTGATCAATATATTTTTGAACATTCTGCTGCAGATTGGTTTTATAACTTTACAGCTCCGCTAGGATATTTTCAAACGATCATCTATGACTTATTAATGCTTGCCTATAATGCGTATTTTTTTCTCGCTATTATTGGACTTATTATTTACTACCGTCTCCTTCCCTTTGAAAAACATCATCAAGTTGGTCGCTATGTCGCCAGTGTGATTTTATTTTATCAGGCCAATTATTTATTTTATATGATCATCCCGGTTACAGGTCCTCAGTATTGGATGATGGATCAGTTTAATTACCCGCTTCCCTTTTCTGCTTTTGGTGAATTTCTATGGCATCAAATTAATAATGCTCAAGGGACATTTATCGACTGCTTCCCTTCAGGCCATACTGGCATTACATTTCTCGTAACCATTTGGATGTTTAAGATCAATCATCTTTTTAGATTTACGTCGATGATTATCTGTTTTTTAACAATTTGTGCAACCTTGGCCATCCGTTATCATTACACTCTAGATTTGATCTGTGCCCTTCCTCTGGCCTATATTTGCTATCGAGCAGCATTTATACTGTTTCCAACCAGAGTTAGCCCTGCGCACTTTCGTTCCCATTGAAATCTGGGTAAAACTGGACTAAAATAGAAAAAACTGAATCATTTTGAGGACATACTATATGAGCTTTTCTCTTTTTGTTGCGATCATGCTAGTTGGAACTTGGGCACTATTACCTTTGAGCTTGATTATTGCTTTAACTCAATTTGATGACGAAGTTCTTCACAAAGATCATCACTAATACTTTTTGTGGTTTGTATTCATAAGAAAATCTAAATAATTCAAATACAGCGAATAGTTATACCTATTATATTTATGGTGCATGTAATGATGAGTAGAAGTATTCAATATTTTTTTCAATACTTTGTTATACCTTAAATCAGGGTAAAAATCGTATCCGAAATGTCCATAAACGTTCATTAGAAATGATATTAATCCAAAGAGAATTAATACATATAAATGGAGAGGAAAAATCACCAAAAGTAAGGGAAATATTCCAACCTGAATGAAAGCTTCTATTGGATGAAAACAGAAGGTTGAAAAGATAGATGGTTCACGAAAGCGGTGGTGAACATAATGAATATTTTTGTAAAAATAATGTTGATGAAGCAATAAATGCCAAAAGTAAAAATAAAAATCATGAACGACAATCACGATTGGAATGGTAGCGATAGTCCAAAAAATTGAATATTCATTAAAGTCTACATAGACAAAAAAATAATCAAGCTGAATTCCCCAAACTGTAAAAAAAATAACTAGTGAAAAAATTAACATTGATAAGATGGAGTATTTCATTTCAAAAAGTAGCTGTTTTTTCTTCAATGAATGAACTCTCGTTTTATAATTTAAAAGGCATGCTCTCTTGTCGAGAAAATAAACGACAATAAGGGCCGTTAGCCCATACCTTAATAAAAGTAAGAAAAAGATTTTAAAAAATATAAATAGCTTCATAAAAGTTATGTTATGAGTAAGTAGTAAAAGTTTATACTCGCCAATGCGGCGCAGCGCACAATACCAAAAGAAATGGAATACCTTAAAAGAATACCAAAAAGAAGACAGTCTAAAGAAATCGTTTTGAGTATTTTTCAAGCGACAACTCGCCTTATACAAACTCAAAAAAACCCTCACTTTTCGACAAACAAAGTAGCACAAGTAGCGGGAGTCAGTGTTGGGTCGCTATATCAATATTTCAAAAACAAAAATTCGATTTTTCATGGTCTACTCTATAATCAACTAGAAAGACACAAAAGAGAGTTTCGTTCATTTTTTGAATCAGCAGAAGCATTACCACTAGACCAATTTTTTGATCAATTATTGGATATATTTTTTGACCTTTTAGTTGAAAATAAAAATATAAAATCTACTTTTTTTAACTATGCCCCAACAGAATTCTACAAGAGCATTTCTTCACTTGAAAAGTTTGTTCAAGAGAGTATTGAATACAAATTGCTTAAGCACACCAATGAAATTCAATTAAAACCGAGAGAATTATCTTTCATACTCGTTTACGCCACACTTGGGGTATGTAGACAAGCAGTAAAAACAAATAATACTCAAGAATTATTAGAACTTAAAAAAAATCTCAATAACGTATACAAAGAATCAATTTATACTAAAAAGTACAACGATTAATCTCGTGATGCTCTTTTTTATAGTCTTCTTCAA
This sequence comes from bacterium, assembly GCA_030425045.1. Classification (GTDB taxonomy): domain Bacteria; phylum Bdellovibrionota; class Bacteriovoracia; order Bacteriovoracales; family Bacteriovoracaceae; genus JAUHVL01. Next base: position 53,937 of record JAUHVL010000015.1, on the reverse strand, counting down.
TCTTATCATTATAAACAACGATAACAATTGTTTCACCATCAAGGTAAGAGTCTAGATACTGCTCAACTTGATCGTCATAAAAAAGAATTCCTTCTTCTTTTAAAAACATAATTTCTTCTAATGCTTTTTCAGCAGTGACATCACGATAACAAAGTTCATAAAGAGAAGTTAGCTGCTTCCATAGTGGTGCACCTGGAGTGGTATAAAGATCTAAAACACTTTTTTCTTTTGTTGTGTTCCACAAAACTTCAGTAGCATGAAGGCTTGAAGTACTAGCAATTAAACAGAAAACTAAAAGTAAATTTTTCATGAACTCTCCTTAGATGAAGAGTTCATATCATTTTTTATATAGATTGCAATTATTCAGTGAAATTACTACTTAAGAAGTACAAGCAATAGTTGAAATACCGCTATCAACATAAAGAATTTGACCAGTTACACCACTTGATAAGTCTGAAGCTAAATAAGCAGCAGTTCCACCAACATCTTCAGTTGTCACGTTTCTTCTGAGAGGGGCCTTCTCATCTACCGTTTTAAAAATTTGACGTAACCCAGGAACTCCAGATGCGGCAAGTGTTCTAATTGGCCCTGCTGAAATACAGTTAACTCGAATACCTTTTTGAGCACCCATATCATCTGCAAGATAACGAGCAGAAGCTTCAAGGGCCGCTTTGGCAACACCCATCACATTATAACCATTCACCACTTGCTGAGAACCATGATATGTCATCGCGATAACAGAACCATTTTCATTCATAAGCTCTTTTAATGAATTACATAACCCTATTAAGGAAAAAGCCGAAATATCACAAGCAAGTTTAAAACCACTTCGGCTTGTTTCAACAAATGTTCCCTTGAGGTCATCTCTATCAGCAAAAGCTAATGAGTGAATAAGAATATCAAATGTGCCCCACTTTTCTTTAACAGTATTGACCATCGCTTGGTAATGATCGTCATTGGTCACATCCATTTCGAAAGTAAAGTCTGCTCCCACTTCGTCGGCCAAGGGGGTAACTTTTTCTTTTAATTTATCGTTAAGATAACTCATGGCCACGCTTGCCCCTTGCTCTTTGAAAGCACGAGTGATTCCCCAAGCAATCGACCTTTCGTTAGCGACTCCTAATACTAAGGCTTTTTTTCCAGCTAAAATTCCCATGAAAATCTCCTAACTCTTAAAATTATCAACTGCTGTTTTATACTCTTCTTTTAACCTGCTAACAAGTTCAGAAACAGTTGGAATATCGTCGATACAGCTTGCCCCATGGCCAGCTGACCAAATATTCTTCCAAGCCTTGGCCTCATTATCAAGGGTTAACTTGTCTCCAAAGTCTAGCTTTCCTTTTTCATGCATTTTATTAAGATCATAACCAGCTTTTTCGAGACTTTGACGCATAAAACTAGCTGGCACACCTGAGACTGCCGGTGTGTGGACAATGTCTGTTGCAACGGCATCCGTAATCATTTTTTTATACTCCTCTTGAGCATTACTCTCTTGAGTACAAATAAACCTTGTGCCCATATAGGCCAAATCAGCACCAAGCATTTTAGCAGCGGCCACATGTGCACCTGTTGAAAGGGCACCCGCCAGTAAAAGGGTTTTATCAAAGAAACTTCTGATTTCATATGTCAGCGCAAAAGGATTAAGCGTACCAGCGTGTCCGCCCGCTCCTCCACAAACAGCGATCAATCCATCCACTCCTGCAGAAGCCGCTTTTTTAGCATGCCTAATATTTGTTACATCGTGAAAAACAGAACCTCCATAATGATGAACCTGATCGACTAACTCTGAGACGGCCCCAAGTGAAGTAATAATGAGAGGAACCTTATGTTTAATACATATTTTTAAATCATCTTCTAATCGCGGATTTGTTTTATGAACGATAAGATTAACTCCATAAAGAGCATCTTCACCAAGTTCTGCCTTAATTTCCACAAGCCAACTTTCAAATTCTTCTGTCGTTCTCGCATTTAATGCGGGAAACGTTCCTAGTATGCCGGCCTTACAAGCCTCAATCACCAGACTAGTTCCAGAAACTAAAAACATAGGGGCACAAACAACAGGTAACTCTAATTTTTTTAAATCAATCATAACTCTTCCTTAAAAACGAGATATTCCAAATGTATTTGGTTTGCATTTTATTTGCTCACGGTTTTTTAATATACATAATAACTCACCAAGAACCTTTCTTGTCTCTCTTGGATCGATAATGCCATCATCCCAAAGCCTAGCACTGCCATAAAGAACACCCGCTTCAGCATTTACTTTATCAATAATCCCCTTCTCCATCTGATCAAGCTGATTAATATCTACTTCTTGACCTTTCTTTTTCATCTGGGCCTCCGTTACGATTCTCATCACTTTACCGGCTTGCTCTCCCCCCATCACAGCTGTTTTAGAGTTCGGCCAAGAAAAAACAAAATCAGGTCCCATCCCTCTTCCACACATGGCATAGTTACCAGCACCATAAGAGCCCCCTATATGGAGACTTATTTTACCAACTCTCGCGTTGGTTACAGCTTGAATCATTTTGGATCCATGTTTAATCATGCCTGATTTTTCACTATGAGAACCCACCATAAAGCCCGTGGTATTATGACAAAAAACGATGGGAAGATTAAGTTGATCACATTGTTGAATAAATTGAGCTGCTTTGTTGGCCCCATTTGATGTAATAGGACCATTATTTCCTATTAGACCACATTTTTTGCCCTTAATTTCAGCAAAACTGCAAACTGTATATTTATCGAAGTCTGGTTTATATTCCTCTAGTGAGTTTTCATCAATAATACGAACCCATACTTTTTTGACATCATAAGACTTCTTTTTATTCACAGGAATCAAAGATAAAATTTCTTCAGAATCATATGCACAAGATTTATTTTCTTCAGCTGTAGGGAATTCAAAAATATTTTTAAAATTCTTCACGACACTTCTGGCCTTTAAAATGGCCTCACGATCATCATTGACTAAAAACTCTCCCGTACCTGTCAGTTCAAAATGAAGTTTTGAACCTCCAAGCTCTTCCTCAGTCGCTTCTTCACCAATAGCAGCTTTAACAAGGGGTGGCCCGCCTAAAAACATTTTAGATTGGCCTTTTATTAAAATAATAAAGTCGGCCATACCTGGTTGGTAAGCACCACCAGCAGTGGCATTACCATGAACAACTACCACTTGCGGGATTCCTGCAGCAGATAACCTGGCCTGATTAGCAAATGCTTCACCGCCTGGAACAAAAATCTCAGAAGCATGATTTAAATTTGCCCCTCCGCTTTCGCATAGGTGAACAAGAGGTAATTTATTTTGTAAGGCAATTTTTTGAAGTCGTAAGATTTTTTTCATACCACTAGGAGAAAAAGTTCCCCCTTTAATGGTGTAATTATTGATCATAATGGCGCATCTAATATTATTGATGAGGCCAATTCCCGTTATGAGACCACCACCGGCACCGGAGCCATCACTATCTCCATGCATCCTAAGACCTGCAATGGTACTAAGGGGTAAATAGAAAGAGTCTGGATCAATCAGATGTTTCAATCTCTCAAAGGGTAATAGTTTTGTTCCTCTTTTTTTCTTTTCACTAAGATCAACTATTTTATGCTCAATAGTTTTGAACTCATTCAGAGAACTAAGTAGAGCATTATGATTTTCTTTTGCTTCCTTTGAATTTAAATCGATATCATATTTCATCATCTTCTCTCAGTGGAATTTCTAAATCTAAAATTTGCTGACCAAGACCTTTACCTTGAGAATCAACTCTTAAAGAAGAAAGCCCTCCCCCTTCTAAGAAATCATAAAGCATAATATTAAGTCCTTGGATGCCAGGTAAATCAAAAATCTCAATCTTTCCTTGATGATTAAAATAATGTGCAACGACCTTATTTGTTAGACGTTTTTTAAGTAACTCATAACTGTCTGCGTTTTTCGCGACCAAACCAATATTAGCATGATTCCCCTTATCGCCACTTCTTGCTACGGCCAATTTATAAAGTTTTATACATCTAAAATCTTGATGAATTTCTTTTTCAAAAACAAGAGGCTTACTTGATTTAAATTCATTACTAAATTGCGCTAACTTCTCATCAAAATTAAACGTATTTTTTTCATCAGAAATCATGATCGAAACTTGATCTCTAGATACTGTTCCACTTTCTAAAGACATCAATGGTACAACTTTCGCTCGTCCACCAAGCAAACTTATCATTCCAGGCACCATAGAAAGGGCCGATGGAGCAATTTCTTTTGCAATTATCTCTAGAAGTTTTTTATCTTTTGATTTAGCAGAAAAGACGGCAACCACTTCTCGAGTAAGGTTACTTTTTGCTCCGTAACCATAGGTCGACTCACTTCCAAGAAGCTCTAAGTGATACTGCTCAACGGTAGATCCATAAAACCGCTCACATCTTTTAAGAATATTGTCACAAACTCTCTTTGCCTTTTCATTGACATCTGCACCGACAAGAACAAATGGGGCACTAAGCTTATAAAATTCAGACTTATTCATTAGCGTCTTAAAGGTTGTTGGAGGAGCAAAACCTTTAGCCCCTGTAATTTCAACAGAGTCCTTCTTTTGTTCAATCACGACATGAGAGAAATCACAAATAACATCTGGTAATAAATAATTGCCCGGATCACCTATTTCATAAACCAGTTGTTCAGCAACTGTATACCGATTCACCAACCCTGTCATATTAGGTAGTTTTTTTAGCGTCAGCTTTCCATCCATTGTTACATTTAATAAAGGGTAGCTTGTGAATGTCAGATCTAATTCATGATACTGCGAAAAATTACCACCACAAACCTGAGTACCACACTCTATGAGGTGACCGCCAAGAGAACCTTGTGCAAGAAGATCAAAATTATCTTCGTTCCATGAAAATTCATAAATCATGGGAGCTAAACAGACGGCACTATCAACAACTCTACCCGTAATAATAATATCGGCCCCTTTCTTTAAGGCTTCAGCAATGGGAAATGCTCCTAAATAGGCATGTGTTGTATCGTTTATTTTATCTCCAGTAATGGTCATTACTGTAAGAGATAGATTATTTTGTTGAATAATTTCTCTTAATTTTGTGGCAAGTCCCTGGGGATCATTGGCCCCAGCATTTGTAATCACTTTAATTTTTTTATCAGAAATAGTTTTTAAGAATGGATTTACGTGAGTGATAAAATCTTCAATATAACCAGGGCGAATCTTTTTTAGTTTTTCAAGAAGCCCTAAGGTCACTTCGGATAAATAATCCGAAACAAGATAATCAAAACTCTCTCCAGAAGAAAAAATTGATTCCAGTGCAAAATCTGAATCACCCCAAAAGCCAGAATGATTAATAATATTGATGTTATTTTTCATTTTAATTATTTGGTCGTGGCTGAGGAACCATTCTTAAAGAAGTATCCTCAGCTTCATCATTGTTTTCAAGGTATTCAGCTTGCTGGTTAACCTGCCAATGATTATACTTTTTTGATCCCTCAATTATATTACTGGCAACTAACATTCCCGTCATCATTGCATGGTCTTGGTTATTGTACTGATGCATACCATTTCTACCAATTGTATAAAGGTCATCATAATTGGTATTAATAAACTCTTTGATCGTTTTTAAATGTTCTTGATAAGCATCATCATAAACGGGATATGCTTTTCTTTGTTTAACAACTTTAACTTTTTTAACTTTATTAGCTTCAACCAGCCCCAATAAGGCCAACTCTTTTTTAGCTAGCTCACTTACATCTTTTTCACTCATCTTCCAAAGATCATCACCTTCAAAACAAAAATACTCCATTCCCAAGCATGTTTCAGATGGACAAGGTACCATCTCGGGAGACCATGATTTAAAATTTTGAATTCTTCCGACCTTAACTTCTGGACCGTGGATATAAAGCCATTGATCATCAAAAATAGTACCGTCGTCCTCAACCACTAAGGCAACCATTAAGAAGTCTCTATACTTAAGGTTTTTTCCTGCATTTTGGATATGAGTCGGTACAGAAGGATTAATTGATCTAACCAACATGGAGAGATCAGTTGAGCTAACGACAATATCCGCTCTAAATTCTTCACAATTTTCTTCAGTTTTTGTTGTGAGAATCCATCCATCATTCGTTACTTTTTTAAGGCCTGTAACTCGATGCCCCTGATGGATATAACCACCTAACTTTTTAATTTTCTCACCACAAGAATCCCACATCATACCAGGACCCTTTCTTGGGTAATGAAATTTTTCAATCAGAGATTGAACGTTATATCCAGACCCTTTAAAGATAGAACTAAAAACGGCTTTAGATAAAGATAAATTTTTAATTCGCTGAGCGGCCCAATCGGAAGAAATCTCATCACATTTCATCCCCCAAACTTTTTCCGTATAGGTTTTGAAAAATATATTAAAAAGTCTTTTTCCAAATTGATTACTAACCCATTGTTCAAAAGATTTAATATTTGAAATGGGAAATAACTTAACTTTTAAATAAGACAGAACACAAAAAACCGCTTCCACCGGACCTAATGAGCGTAATGCCTCCCAAGGACGTAATGGATAGTGAAAAAAGTTACCGTTATAATAGATACGAGATTTCCGATCACGAATAATCATATCGTCAGGTAAAATTTCTTCCCACATTTTTCTAATCGTTTGAGACTTTGAAAAAAACCGATGACCTCCAACATCAAACAAATAACCATCGTATGAAATCGTTTTTGATAACCCACCTAAAAAATCTGGATCTTGTTCAAAAATTAAAATATCAAAGTTTTGTGTTTTAGCTAATTGATAAGCACTCGTAAGACATGCAGGTCCTGCCCCAATAAAAGCAATAGTTTTCCGACGGTTCATTACACCTACACTTAATTTATGACTAAATACGTAAAACTTAAGTATTATATTATTTGACTTGTCACTTGAGAAGGGACAAATCTAGAATAATAAGACTTGGGTCACGGTGCACAAAACTAACAAAATTGAGGATATCATGACAAAAAATTCTAAAGAATTGGCCAAATATATCGATCACACCTTACTTAAACCAGATGCTACAAAAGAGATGATTCATAAGCTTTGCCATGAGGCCAATGAATACGGCTTTTTTTCCGTTTGCCTTAATCCGACTTTCCTAAACGAGGCAAAAGCTATTCTCAGTAAAGACGTAGCCCTTTGTACCGTTATTGGCTTTCCTCTTGGAGCTAATCAAATCAAAACAAAAGTCTTTGAAACTCAAAATGCTATCGACTTGGGGGCCACCGAAATCGATATGGTGATCAATATTGGGGCGTTAAAAAATAGTGAAGAGAACTACATTGTTGATGAGATATCTCAAGTGGTGGAAGCGGCCCAGAATCATGTAGTTAAAGTAATTATCGAAACCTGCCTTTTATCAGAAAGTGAAAAAATCAAGGCTTGTCACTTAATAGAAAAAGCTAATGCTCATTTTATTAAAACATCTACTGGTTTTTCACATCACGGGGCCAAACTCGAAGATATAAAACTTTTTAAAGACCATTTATCAAAAGGTACAAAAATAAAAGCAAGCGGTGGAATCAAAAACAAAGAAGCTGCCATGGAGTATATTGAACTGGGCGTTCATAGAATTGGAACAAGTTCAGGTATTGAAATTGTTACGAATTAAAAAAATCTGGTCTTAAACCACCCATCTTTTCTAACTTTCTTCTGTTTTGAGGACTTAATCCTGTTTTAAGTAGAGGTCCATCTTCAGCGAGAGCGATATCTTGAGTTAAAACAGTATTGGCCTCCATGCCTGTTACCTCAGTAATTTGTGAAATAATTCGATTGCCCTCTCTATCTCTATTTAACTGCACGATAAAATCAATACCAAGGGCCATTTGTTTTCTTACCACATGAAAAGGAAGATCAAAGCCTGACATTAAAAAAAGGTTTTCCATTCGATTTAAACATTCACCGGTATTATTGGCATGAATGGAACTCATCGAACCTTCATGTCCGGTATTCATTGCTTGAAGGAGATCAAACAACTCACCACCTCTCACCTCACCAATGATAATTCTATCAGGCCTCATTCTCAATGTGTTTTTGACTAAATCACTCATCGTTAGTTTTTGCTGACCGGAAGCCTCTAGTCTCACAACATTAGGTAAACTTAGAGAAATTTCAATCGTATCTTCAATGGTGACGACACGCTCAGCGGGAGATAATTCACGTAAAAGTAAATTTAAAAAGGTCGTTTTACCAACTCCAGTTCCACCACTAACAATGATATTCATTCTGGCACTAATGAGGGCCTTAAAAAAATCAATCCAATCTTGACCGAGACCAAAAATATCAGGATTCTCATCAAAACTTTTAATAAAATTTAGATATTTACGGATTGAAACGGCAGGTGATCCTTTTGAGATAGGCTCACCAACCAAATTGACTCGACTACCATCAGGTAAATTGCCATCTAAGATAAGATGCTCTTTATCAAAAACTTTTTTATTATATGAAGCAATATCGTGACAAAACTCGTAGATATCATTTTTTGATAATTGAACATCTAGTTGAATAAACTGCCCGCTTCTTTCAACAAAAATATTTTTAGGGCCATTGATAACAATTTCAGAGATACCTTTTTTATTTGATAAATCTTGAATCATTTTCCAAACTGAGTTTTGCTGTTCTGACATAATTATTCCAAATGATTGTTCACAAAAGGAGTTTGCTCTCCGATAGAGGCTCCATAAATGATCATGTTTTTTATATAAATATTTTTTTCTTCATCATTTAGTTTTGAAAAAAGATCAAAATATTGTCCACCATCGAGAAGAAAACGATGAACCTCATCTTTTCCAATAAAAGATTTAAAGTGTTCGATGGCAAGGAGAATCCAATCAATTGGTAATGTTTTGATCTTTGCCAGCTCACATAACTCTACGGTCTCAGTTGAAATAGAAAAGATCTCCGACTTATCTAAATAATCACTTAAATGATCATTCAAAAGCTTGAGATAAAATCCCAACATAAAAGATCGAGAATAACCCTCAACAGTATGACCAATTAATTTTTTTTCAAAAATTAAGATATCATCCACAAGATTAACATCAGCTTTAATGGCGTAATTTTTATGTTTGGAATAATGTAAATAGTGAGCGGCCAATCGATCCCTTAATCCATACCAACCAAGAGAGACAAGAATTTTATCGAGCCTTTGATTTTCATCTATATCCTTCATTCCTCTTAAAATTAAACCATGGAGATCTTGATGTTTCTCAACAAAACCTTTGATATGGTGATGAATTTTATCTGATTTTTGCATATTCATTCGCAACAAAATCATAAAAGAGCTTGGCGTTGAGATAAATCGAAGAGGAGGAACCTTTATTGTCATAAATCAATTATAATACAAGCTGCTCTTACTTGGTAATTGAATGAGCTCAGGTTAAGATATTATTATGAAAAGCCCCGTACTTTATGAAATAAAAGTATCTGACTATTCCTATATGTCTTTAAAGCAGTTGTTTGTTAACAATCAAGTTGGAAATGTCCCCGCTTTTTTTTCACTCGAAATCGAAAAGGAAGAACTCATCGATCTGGCCCTTGAAAGTATCGATAAAGTTTTAACTGATTTAAATATTAACCCTAGGTTTCCTTTTCCTTTGTATATTATCTGCTCTAAGCGAAATCATTTTAAAAACCTTAATTTAATTCAAGATAAAAATCAGCTACCATCTCATTTTAAGAAAAAGCCACAAAAACTTAAAACTAAAGAAATGGGCCTCTTAGCAAAAACAGAAATCTCTTCAAGCAGGATTAAAAATCTCGATATCAAAAAGAAAATGGAATTACTTAAAGATTTATCTGATGGTCAAAGACTCTTAAGTGAACTGACTCGAGAAAGCTATTTTTATCAACAGGTTTTAAGTAAGCTTAAAAAAGAAAACAAAGAACACTCATAATGGTAAAGAAAAAACTAAACATTCCAAAAAGCAAACTAAAAGACCTTGAAGGTTTCGAAGACGTGCTTGATCTGGTAAATATTGATAAAGCCGAAGTCCACAAGCGAGATACCAGACCAGCTCAAAACTTTGAAATTTATGATTTTCTTGAAAGAGAATCCGTACGATTAAAAAAACTAGATCAATTCTTTAGTAACAAGGTTCCGATCCTAGAAGAGCATGGACAATATACAAGTTTAATCGAACAACAAAAAGTTGTCCGAAATGACCTCCAAAAAGAACTTTGTCAAAAAGTAAAAGATGAAAACTCTGCTTTTCAACAGTTTATGTCCTCAAGGTTTAATAAATTTTTTGATCTTTAAGAAACAAGAATAATAGGGCCACCAATATGTTCATAATCTTCATCTATAAGAGATGAGTAATCGACACCCTCTAATGATAACTTTGTTATATTGATAAAGTATTGATCAATATTAGGAATATCCGAAAGACCATATAATGAAATAAAACTCTCTAACCGTGATTTAAACTGATCATTACAAATAAGTGTTGAAGTTTTTTCATCGATGATCATTTTTGTAAACTGTTTAAACTCATCAAGCGTTAGTCCAAGCTTAAGCTGATCACCAGATATATTTAAATATGTTTTTGCCATAGAAGAAAGCATCAATGCCTCTAAATCAATTTGATCGATATTATAATTGAGATAAAAATTATCATTTAACTGACCGCTTGCTTTTAGTTCTTCAAATGTCTTTTTTAATTTATTTACAAAAGGCGCCATCTCACCCAAACAATCGCTCCAAATTTTCATTTTTTTAAAAGCATCTTTTTCATCTAGATTTTGTTTATTATCGTTTATTTCTAAATAAGGTCGGTCAGCATCGAGTCCGGTGAGGAAACGCTCAAAAAACTGTCCGAGAAATCCATCTTGAATATGAAGATCATTATTTTTTAACTTTTTAATTAAGCTGCGGTTATTGATTGTCACAAGAGAATTTCCGATTCGATAGAGATCAACAAAATCAAATTTTTCAAAGAGACCTTTTTCACCGCGATAATCTTGACAATAATTCATTGCTAAATTTAAACAATCCCAAACATATTGACCGACTCTATTACAAACCACAGAACCCTCTTTAAAAGCATTCGCAAGGGTAAGAGTTCCGTTCATTAATCTAATAAAATTAAAGCGAAGATACTGTTCACGTACGGGATCACCAAGAAGTGATAACTCATGATCAATCACATCGTCTTTTTGTTCAAAGACAGTAAGGCTTCTTTGGTCTAATACTTGAAGTTTGGAAAAAGTATCAATATTTCCCGTAACTTTTGTTTTTGTTTTTATAAAATGATCAACCAACTCACTTTTACTAAAAGGTGCCACCATTTCTAGCGAGTCATAATAGTCGACAAAACCAGCATCAACTAAACGCCCTTTTTTAAAACGATACTCTTCTTCAAGTATGCTCATATAACCTTCTGAAACATATTTAAAAAGATGAGCATAGGCCTTCTCAACTCCCATTGATGAGTATAAATTCTGAATAATAGCTTTCACTTCATTCACATACGGGTATTTTTCATCAAACTCAAAAAGAAGAAGAGAATCATCTGTTAAAAAATAATTATCATGATCAGGATATTCAGGGTCTTCAATATCAAAAGTCCAAATATTAAAACGACTTTTTAAATAAAGGGCAAACTCCTCAGAGCTGGCAAACTCATCTCTTATTTCTAGATCCGCAGAACTAGCATAAGTCGTTAGCCAAAATTCAAACTCATTGACATCAATATTATCTTTTTGCCAGAGATCGATATCCAACATCAGTTTTCTTTGTTCACCTGAAAGATGAACAAGGTAGTTTCCGGCCTCTTCAACAGGAAGACTTTTTAAGGTCATATAAAGTGGCTGAAGTGGTAAGTTTTCAAGGGACTGACCTTGCTCAATCAAATCACCAAGGTTCTCTAAAGAGTGATAAGCTTTTGACTCTAAAATCATCGATTTTATAAATGACATTTACACTTCCTTTTAATTTAGGCAACTTAGCAGCTGTACACCAATTTGACAAAGAGAGTAATTTTTATAAATTATTGATTTTATTTAAAACGATTTCAAAAAAAGTGCTATTATCTGGCCATGAAAACAATAATATTCTTTTTAACTTTTATTTTATCTACTCAAGCCTATTATATCGACAATGGTCAGCTCTATAACGATCAAGATCAGTATATGCATGTATCAGGTGTCAAGGCCGTTAATTTAGATTTTTATAATACCAGTTACGGATTTATCTTATTAACAGATGGAACACTCTATATGGCCAAAGAAGATAAAACGAATGGTTTTAAAATGTCCTCAAAGGCCGTTAGTTATGGTACGTCGGAAATTGAATTTCCCTATATCATCGAAAATAACGATCTCTATAAATTTGATGAGAAAACAAGAAGCTTTCAACTCATTGGTTACTCTCTCACTGATCTTTGTATGAGAACAGTCAGCGAAAACACAAATGTTCCAGATGAGTATAAAAATTATTTTGCCATTAGAGGCAATAAGTTAGTTCCCATAAGAAAAGAACAAAGACCAACTTATTGCCAGTAAAAAACTATTCTTCTAAAGCATCACCGATAATACCTGCTTCAATTGGAATACAAACACGTTGATCCCAAGAGAGGTTGGCCAGTTCTTCATAAGATTGCCCAGGCACAAGGTTGAAGTCACGACATTTCTCTCTCAAATCACTTGGAATGGGAGAACTTTTATAAAGAGTTAAACTCGATCCACAAAGTGTCTGAACGATTCCTTCTGCGGCTTCACGACGTGTTTCGCCTTCGGCAGCGTCGGCATTTCTCGCTCTCACCTGATCAATAACAACACCAATATTGATATCATTTCCGGTAACAAAATTTGATAAAGAGTCCATATTTTGTGCACCAAGATCAATTGCATTTTCTAATGCGGCCACGGTACTTCTACTTTCAATATCTGCTGCCACATCAGCATTTAAGTTTATAGCATCTGAAATAAAATCAGCTCCAGCAATTCTCGCCGATGCTCCAGCAAGAACAGAAAGATTATAATCGGCATTATCTGCACTTCTGGTGGGATTTTCTCCACTCTCTTGAGCGTTAATTTGCTCTCTAATAATATTCTCTTGTAAGATGGCTACGGCCTCTATTCTCTCTTCAATATTATTGGTCGGGTTCGTAAAAAATTCTGCAAGCGTTCCTGTATCTTCCCCTCCAGCAAGTTGATTATCGATATTTGAAATGGCCTGATCTAACTGTTCAGTCGCAGTTGCTAATTGATCTCTAAGGTAAGTAATTCTAGCTGTATCACCGTCTTCTGCATCAGCATATCCTTCTAAACTAGAGGCATAGGCACGAATGGCATTCATATTATCGGCATCTGTTAATTCTAAAAATCGTCTTTGGAGTTCGTTACTACCTAAGGCCATAGTTTGACCGGCCCTTACATCCCCCGTAAAACCAGAAGGCGTTACACCTTCTTCCGTCGGAGCTGCTGCAGGAACAGGATTCTCTCCACCCTTTCCACTTTGTACCACTGGTGTAACACCAAGATCTCCTCCTGCTGCATCAGGATCATCATTAGGGTATACTGCACGAGGAAAACCAGCGGGGTTAGAAACACCTGTAAAAATATCTCTTAAATCTTCAATATGATCAGAAACCGCAACCAAAGACTCAACTCCTTCATGCATAGAGCAAGTACCATTATAACGAGCTTGCGCTTCTCTAAAAGAGATCATCTCGTATTGTTTCTTTGCTTCACAATAAGCTTTTGACACGGCTTCTGTTGCACATGTTAAAATGGTAGGAAGCCTTGCCGATTGCAAATTATCTCTAATTCTTTCATTCATGGTGACTATTGAATTTCCTACTGCAGAAATAACTTGCATCATTAAGCTAGCGGCCATCGCTGAACCACCAGAGAATGCCCCTAGTGAAGAAGCTAAATTGAGGCCAGAGTTTGCAATTGCAGAAATGGCCCTAGGGTCAGCATTATCACATGCCTCAAAAACATTTTGATAATTTGTATAAAGTGATCCAAGGTTTCTAAGAGCATCTCTTCTGGCAGCAATTTGAGCGTTATCAAATTGTGTTAAATTTGATCTCATCATCATAAGAGCATTTGATCTTCTTTGAGTTAGTGTTTGAATCTGTTGGTCATAAACACCGTTGGTATTATTGGCCATTAAATATTCAATTTCTACTTCTAACTCTCTAGCAAGTTGAGCATAGTCAGTTGCAGCGATATCATTCCCTGCTAATGTTTGAATTGTATTTCTCGACATATCACCATTTAGAAGACCCACACTGTTTTGGCAGGCAGCATCTGCTCCCGCGACCATTGAAGAGAGCCCATTATTAATTCTTAAGACATTTTGCAAGCTGGTATTTCTTGAAAGTGAACAAGCACCATGAAGGCCTCCATCCATTCCACTTAGATCGTCTTCAATCCCACCGACCAGATCAGCCGTACGATCGCCATCACGACAACCAACAAATAATAGTACTGAAATCAATAGAACATAAATCTTTTTCATGGGATTCCTACCTTCAATTTAGAATAAATAGATCTCGCTTCCCCCAAGTTTTCAATATTATCGAGATTAACAAGTAATCTTTCTTTATCTTGATACCAATACATAAACTTTAATGACCATTTATTGTTTTTCTTAACAAACGTATGGCACGAATAACTCATCTTTTTAATATCTCTTACACAATCAAACTTACCTTTATAGTTAAATCCATTTAAATATTCTTTAAAATAACGATCGCCACCAAGCTTAGTAGCAAAGCTATCTGGTTTATGAGAGCTAACAAAAAACCTTCTTTCAATATTATTAATTTTACTAGTCAGAAAATATCCACTCACACTTGGCATAGGTACTTTTTTAGCCTTCCATGCATCAGGAATCTTTAACTCAAGAGTGTTCCACTTCACAGTCACAGCAAACGCTAGTGAATTCACGAACAGTAATAGAAAAAGAAATTTCATTAAATTTTTCAATTCACACAACCTTTAAAACGTACGGGTCTTTTCTCTTAGTCTTATCGTCAATTATATGTTAATTCTTTATATTCCATGGAAACAAAAAACCTCAAAATTGTGGCAAATTATCAACTGAAGTCTATTGTCAGAGAGGTTGCCAACCCTAAAGTATTAATATTATTACTACATGGATACTCTCAACGTGGTAGTTTCATCTATAAAAAGTTAGTACAGTTTTTACCTGAGTGTGCGGAAGTCCATGCACCGACTGCCCCATTTCCTTTGCTGTCAAATCACCCTTTAAGTGATCGTCCAAAAAATAAACAGCTTATTTCAGGTAATGCTTGGTATTTTTATGATGCCGCTAGAGATTTTTTTTACATTCCTTATGACATACCTGTTGAAATTTTAAACAATTATTTACAAATCAATAATCCAAAACACCTTCCCGTCATCGTTATTGGTTATTCACAGGGGGGTTACCTGCTCCCTTTTCTCGCATTAAAAAATAAAAATATTCTCCATATTATTGGAGTCAATTGTTCCTATAGAATTGATATGTTTCAAAAAGAGTTACCCGTTAAGGCCGATGCAATAAACGGAAAAAATGATCAAATGGTCGATCCAATTCTTGCAGCAAGGAGACAAGAGAAGCTGTTTGGTGAATTTGTTCTTTTAGAAAATGAAAGTCATTTTCTTACGACTCGTTTTGGAACTGAAGTTCACCGTCTTTTACAACAATCCCCTTGCCTTGATTAAGAGATTTTCTAAAAGCAAGTTTATCTATTCCCCACAAGAAGTCCCCTGGCCCATTTGCATCAGTAAAAACCGGAGGAAGCTCACGACTCATATAAATAGCATCATCTGGGCAAACCTCTTCACATAGACCACAATAAACACAATTTATCATATCAATCTGAAATGACGTTGGTGGGTTTTTTTGATCATTACCTGACAGCTCGATACAACTTGTTGGACAAACAACCTGGCACTTTTCACATGATGTACACAAAAGAGTTTGATCAGGATGAATAACCAAAAAGGGAGGACCTGTAAAAAGTGCCTCTTCTTTCATTTCGTCATTTTTCTTAAAAAAAGAAAAAGATAGAACCATCACTCTTTTTATTGTGTTAAAAAGAGAGTGAAATATATTTCTATAAAAATAATACCTTCTATTTAAAATCAACGATCATGCTCCGTACAAACAATATTTAATGACTCGATAGAAAGAGGGACAGTATCAACATCATTTCCTTTTAAAACTTCAGGCAGAGTGAAAACATGGTTAAAAGAGGGAGTATTAATCTTCACCCTATCTGCTCTTTTATTTGTGAGAGAGCTTATATAAAAACCAAATTCACCATTGGCTGACTCAACAGCATCATAGACCGTTTTACTTAGTGTTACCTCTTCTAAATCAAACCAAAAGTTAGGGTCGTAATTGTAATCGTTATTTTTTTCAATAGGTAAATTGTCCATCACTTGAGTTACAATATTTAATGACTGTTTAATTTCTTCAAAGCGAACGAGATATCGATCATGAACATCCCCTCTGACACCAAGAGGAACTTCAAACTCTACTTCTTCATAAAAATAATAGGGCCTATCTTTTCTAAGATCAAAGTTAATACCACAAGCACGTAATGTTGGACCAGTTACGCCATATAAAATAGCCGTGGTTGAATTAATATCACAGACTTTAAGAGAGTCCATCCAGAGTCTTGAACGAATAAGGTCTGTTTCAAATTCAACGAGTGCATTTTTAATTAGCTTAACAGTATCTAAGCATTGAGCACTCCAGCCATAAGGTAGCTTATTTGACATTCCACCAATCCTTGCTGGCATTGGAAAGTCTTTTTTTCCATTATAAGAGAAAAATAAATCATATAATGCATTTCTTAAATCTAAACTTTTCCAAGAGAACTCCATAAAGGAGATTTCACGACATATATGAGAAAGGCAAGTTAAATGATCTGCAATACGACCGAGTTCAAGAAAAACCATGCGCAAGGCTTTTGATCGATCAGAAATTTCTATTGATAAAAGTTTTTCTACTGTTTTACACCAAGAAATACTACCCAAACCACTTGATTGGTAATTTATTCGATCTGCAAAAACGTTAAACTTAAAATAATCCAGCTCTGTTGCTATTTTCTCTACACCTCGGTGGACGTGTCCAATTTTAGGCACACTATCAATGATCAAGTTATCTTCACATTTTAAAAAAACCTGCAAAGGTTTTTTAATGTTTTGTGAGCAAGGCCCTACCGATGACCATAATTCTTTATCATTACGATTTGAACTTATGACAGAATGGTTAAGTTTAGGCAGCTCTTCTTTAGATACATCAGATAAGTTCACATTCTTTTGCTCAAAATTTCTCGAAAGCGGGTACCCAAAAAAATCAGGATGATTTAAGATTCTTTTACGATTATCTTTATGTACTTTTACTCCGAGAAGATCCCAAAGCTCTTGTTCGTAAAATTTAGCAAGTGGCCAGAGATGATTCATACTCGGTAATTCATCTCTTTTATCAAGTTTTAAGGACAAAAATAATTTAAACTTCGTTTCAAAACTTGTTAAGTGATAGATAATTTCAAATGAGTCATCTTTATCAATTCCGATGATGTCACTTAAAAAAATAAACCCATACTCATTTTTCAATTTTTTAACATCTGATTGAATACTGTTAAGAAATGTTTCAATTAAAATATGCGAATCAATCTCATCTATTTTTGAGTTATTAAAATCAAATTTGAGTGACTCTAAAAAAGACCTACTCATTGCAAAACACCCAGACCTTTTTTAACTTTTGCTTCCAACGTAACTAACCCACTATAGATAGCGAGAGAATCGGGAGGGCATCCTGGAACCCATACATCGACATTAAAAAGTTTATCCAAACCATGGACTGTCGAATAAGATTTATAAGGGCCTCCCGAAATAGCACAAGCCCCTATCGCCATCACCCATTTTTCACTGGCCATATTTTGATAAAGCTCTTCGAGATAAGGAATATACTTTTTTGATATCGTTCCTGAGACGATTAAAACATCGCAATCTTTAGCATCTAAATAAAAAGGATAGGGTTCAATATAATTGTCATTATTAATATTAAAAGCGGGGTCAATCACTGGCTCACAACAAGCGGTCCCTACAGGAAAGGCCCATAATAATTTAGACTGAGACCATCTTAAGGCCCAATTAAAAAGAGCATTTGAATTTGTCGCTTTTACTAATTTGTTTTCTTCCATTACCTAATTATGATGTCATTATCACTGGTTTTATCACCAACAAAATATTCCCAAGAAACATCTAAAGGAAACACTTCTTCTTTCAGTTCAACTAGCTGATAAATACTTTTTTTGTTTTTATCTTTTTTACTACTAACACAACTTAAGTTTTTCCCACTATGATAGACCCAAGAATATATCTTTTCATGAGTTCCACCAACTCTATTGTCGTATTGAATATACTGATAATGTTCACTATCTCTTTTTTTCAATACGGCCATTCTCGTAATTCCTCGCTCCATTGAACGATTAAAAGCATCTGTTGTACAGTTATTATATTGTTCTTTAAACTGTTTTTTCCCTGATAAAAGTTTGGGATTATCAACCCAAACTTTTCTATAACATTCATATGACTGCTCTAAGGAATGAAGGTTGAAGAAATTTTCAATATAAGCAAAGGCCCAATGTCGTCTATAGTTTTCATTGAGATTCGTGCTTTGAACGTATTTAAAACAAGATCGCGCTTGTCTTCGATAATTGGTCATTAAGTGACCAAAGAAGCGATTGAAATCACCCTTAAAATCTAATTTATCATCAAGTTTTTCTTTTGTTTCTATATTTTCAACTTCTTTAATTTCATCACTAATCACATTTGCCCCAAAATCATTTTGATAAAATCCAATGGGGTCCATTTTCTTAATGGCCTTTTCAATCTCACCTTTTTTAGGCTGATAGTTTCTAATTTTTTCCATATGATTCCACATATAATCATAAAGCTTGTAACACTGTTTTCTTAAAATATTCATATTATCAATGGAAAAAAGAAATCCTTTATCGAAAGCATATTGCCCTGCTTTTATAGCAGGTATTTCACCGATAATTCTGTATGAGGGATACTCACGGCTCGCCATCACTTTTCGACCGCGATAATTTTCAATATAGGCCCTCACATAATTCCAATCTGTCTTCTTTCTCAGCCTTTCAATTTTATAAATGTCTCTAAATTTTGGATCTTTTGGGTTCACAGCAATTAAGACAAGCTTTGTTTTCCAAGAACGATTACCTTTACAGGGATAATAGCGACAATATTGAACAACGACCCCACCGACAACTCTCACACGCTCAGAAAAGGCCATATCTGAGCTTTGCTGATTTTCAAAATAACGTTCATCACCAAAAACATAAATGGTTTGTGGCCTCCCTGTTTGATCAACAAGTCTCGGAACAAAACCTTCTGAAAAAGGCGATTTTTCAATACGACCTTTATAACGCTTCCATATATCTCTTTGCGCACATTTCTTATGGCGTAAATACTTCTTTCCTGTTTTGAGATCAAAATTATACAAATAAGGAGAGCTCTGTGGTGTCACCATCACAAAACTGACAGTAGAGCTTTTTGGTAACCAATAAGGCATAAGATCAAAAAATGGATGAGGTGGTATATCTAAATACTTTGTTGGTGTTCTAAATCGCTCAGGCCCATTAAACCAAACAGGCTTAGCTGATATATACTCTGGGGCCTTATACTCCGCCTCTCTAATTCTTTTTTCCGTACTACAAGAAAAAAATAAAAATAGAGGTAGCACAATAAATAATTGACAGATATAATGACGATAGTTCAAAATTCAGTTCCTTGAAGTATAGCCCGGGTGACGAAATTGGTAGACGTAGTGGACTTAAAATCCGCGGGCCCTGATAGGCCGTGCCGGTTCAAGTCCGGCCCTGGGCACCAATACTTCAGAGAATTTTGAAATCTAAAATATAGAGAATCTACCATCTCTTCTCCCTAAGTGGTTATCAATTAATTTGTGCATCACAACTAAAAGACTAAACCCTTAAAACTATTTAAGAAATATTGTAAACAAAAGAGACTTTGTTTGTCTTTATTAAAATATTTTCATTCTTGATCAAGCATGGGAAGCTCAAAGAAAAAACAAGTATGCCCACCACGTAATTCGTGGCCAATTTTACCCTGATGATCCTCAATAATCTGTTTAGATATACTGGTACCTAGGCCTGTGCCTTTCCCAATAGGTTTGGTTGTAAAAAAAGGATCAAACATTTTTGTCGCCACATGATCAGGAACACCAGTTCCACTATCGATAACCGCTACCTTCAACAAATTATCTTCACATTTTGCACTGATCTTTATCCAAGGCGCATCCATTTCACTTACTGCATCAAAAGAATTATTGATAAAATTTAAAATCACTTGTGACAGCTGAACCTTTTTTCCATAGAAATCTATTTTTGAATCAATATCCAATTCAACATTTAGTCCAATTGATTGAAACT
Organism: bacterium; assembly: GCA_030425045.1. GTDB lineage: Bacteria > Bdellovibrionota > Bacteriovoracia > Bacteriovoracales > Bacteriovoracaceae > JAUHVL01. Next base: position 33,481 of record JAUHVL010000015.1, on the reverse strand, counting down.
TCTCTCCACTTATACTGAGAACATCCTCAACCATGGCAGAAACATTAAATAGTTCTTTATCCACGACGGAATCTTTTCTCGCCAATTGTGAAAGACCTGTCACGATTTTTGATATTCTTTGTACAGTGCTCTCTATTCTTCCGGCGTAATCAATAATATCAGTTAAATCATCACTACCATGAAGGACCTTCTTTTTAATTTTTGAGGCCAGACCGACAATGATATGGAGAGGATTATTTACCTCATGAGCAACCCCAGCGGCCATCTCTCCAACTGAAGACATTTGTGCAATATCTCTTATCTGATCGTTTTGCCTTTGAATAATTTCATCTTGGTAAAACTGCTCTGATTTATCAAGTATATGAACAAGCCAGACATTATCCTGAAGACAATTTAACGTACAAAAATAAACCAAGGGCCTTTCATGGCTTGAGATTTCATAATGAAAAGTAAAAATTTCTTCTTTTGTGACTTGTGAGTGGTCCGCTTGAAAATATTTTGCTCCGCGCTTACTTTGAATTTTATTTAAAGACGAGATGGTCTTTTCTTTAAACTCATCATTGATATCATTGACGAGACTTGACTCTAAGCTTAAATTTAACGCGTGATTATTAAAGTCATTAAAAAGCTCTAAGACTTTAAACTTATCATCAAAAATAATAATCGTGCCTGGTAACGCCTTTAAAATATCGTTTATCTCAATACTTTCTGAAACGTGTTCAAGCTTAGCTTTAGGACCCATATTTAAACTTTAACGTATTTTTATCATCACAGATAGATGAATAATTTCTTGCCACAAACGTATGATTCAGTTAATTTTAAGCTCTGCTAAATATTGCCCGGGTGGTGGAATGGTAGACACGCACGCTTGAGGGGCGTGTGGCGCAAGCCGTGCTGGTTCAAGTCCAGTCCCGGGCACCATATCTTTTCTAATTATTCGATCTCTCTATTCTACGAAAACGATCTGCCCACGAAACAAGACCCATCGGGTTTTTGGTTTGAATCCAAACTTTTCCTTCGCCTCGAAAACGACAAACGAAACCCTCTCCCGAAAGAAATAATGACTTGTATCCACCAAATTTAGAAATATCGTAATCAAGTCCTTCAGTGAAGGCCACCACATGTCCTGTATCAACGACATATTCATCCTTGACGTCGACATTAAAAAGCGCCCCATAGCAATTAAACCAAACTTGTCCCGAACCACTACAGCGAATGAGAAAAAAACTCTCTCCAGAGAAGAAGCCTTTTTTGAGTCCTTGCCATTTGGTTTCTTGTTGCACACCCATAGTGGAAGCGAGAAAAGAAGCTGCTGTTAAATAAAAACTTTCGTTACCACTTATACTATAGTGACCGATATCACCACTAGGCCCTGGTGCAATTGAAATTTCAGCATCTCCATTTTGTGCTTCAAATTCGTTTATAAATAACGACTCTTTTGAAAGAAACCTTGAAAAGCCTCCTTTAATTTTTGTCGACATTGATAAATTTGTATCCATTGAGGCCATACTTGAAGCTTCAACTTTAATCTTTTCACCCTCAGGTACTGATACATTTAAAATTGCATAATCAGGACTCGCTTCAATACTATAATCAAACATCATTACCTCTTTTTTGGTCTTAAAAATGGTGTTAGCTGTGAACCAAACTCTCTAGAATTATGGCTTTGACACCATATTTTTCCTCTGCCACTAAACTTACAAACAAAACCTTCTCCACCTAAAAAAGAGGAAAACCAACTTGTTCCAGCTTTTGAAATGGAGAAATTTAATGACTCTTCAAAAGCGACAATATGCCCTGTATCGACAACATAACCATCGTCATCATCGATCACTTCATAAATACAGCCAAATGAAGTTAAAACTATTTTTCCAGGTCCTGTTAACTTCAACCAAAAGAGTCCCTCACCTGATAAAATATTTTTAAATCCTTGCCAGCCAACATCCATATTCACAGAGTGCTCAGCGGCGACAAAACTGCCAGCTTGAACAATTAATGTTTCCCCTTCACTTAACTCCTTCGTAATCATTTCACCGGAAAGAGTTGAAGATAACCACAACTCTCCAGAGCCGTTTGATGTGTAATGATTTAAAAAGAAAGATTCTCCAGCAAACATCCTTTTTAAGGACTTAAGAAAACTCCCCTTACCTTTTTTATGAGTTGATGTTTCAACTGATAAATTTCCATTCATTGCAATCATTGACCCAGCTTCTGCGGTTATGACTTCTCCATCTTGAAGATCTATTTTCGCAGCAGTATTACTTGGGCCGTATTGAATTGAGACTTCCATATTTATTCCTATGCTCTAAAACGAGGATTAAGCCAGCCGGCCAAACCGCCCAGCGATCTTGTTTGTAATTTAATTTTTCCATTACCTTTTAATTTTAAAACTAAGCCTTCACCTCCAAACAAGCTGGAAAAGATACCTCCGGCCAATTTTATCGAAAGGTCCATATCTTTTGGGTAAGACAAGAGATGTCCGTTATCGACGATATATTCTCCGACCACCTCTTTTTCAATAACTGAACCATAAGCCCCATACCAAACTTGCCCTTTTCCTCTTATCAATAAACGAAAAAGTCCTTCGCCACCAAGCCAAGAGCTAAAGCCGGCCCACCTCAATGAAAAGCGAACTCCAGGAGTACAGGCAATAAAAGCTCCCGGTTGTATGTAGAGAGGTTCATTCTTAATTGTTTCTTGGCAAATTTGACCGGGAAACTTTTGAGAGAGATAGAGAGTCTGACTTTCAGATTCAGTATTATAAAATCTATTAATAAAAAGTGATTCTTTTCCTAAAAACTTTAAAACGAGAGCTCTTAAAATCCCTCCATTTAATTTACTCTTTAAATCAATTCCGTAATCCATACTCGACATAGCGCCCGGTTCCGTAATCATCGCTTCTTTAGGACCAAGTTCTACTTTTAAATAAGAAAAAGAACTGCCTCCAAGCACTTCTACATTCATTTCTCCCCCTTTAGCTGGGTCTTTATTTTTGTTAAATAATCACTCTTATAGTGAAATTGACTCTTTTCTCTTTTGATCATATTTTCAATTTCACTAATTCTTTTTTCAGTATCTGGATGAGTGCTTAAAAAAGAAATATTCACTTTAGATAACTCTTTTCCGAGCACCTTTTCACTTTCTAAAATAATTTTTTTAAAAAATGCGATCAATCCCTCAGGTGGAATCTTTGCTGCCATTAAATACTGAAATCCAACTTTGTCGGCTTCAGTCTCCATATCTCGTGAAAAACTACGACTTAACAGAAAACTCCCCTGATCACCCAGGACAGCGATGAGACCTGTCATATCACCTAGCATAGTTTGAATAAGAAGAAAGATCCCAACTCCTTGGATCATACTTCTAAGTACGTGTCTCTGCGTGACATGGGCCATTTCATGGGCCACTACACCCAATACTTCAATATCACTGTCAGCTTTTTCCAATAGTCCTCGGTTTAGAACAATATTTCCACCTGGCATAGCAAAAGCATTTAAGTTTTTATCGTCAGCAATAAAAAAATTCATCTCTTGAAACTCTTTTGGCAGAACCTTTACAAGAGGAGCTAACATTTTTTCAAGTTCCTCTTGCACTTTTCCCTTTCGAATACTTTTAGAGGGCGGAATCATCACTGAAACCAACCGCTCTCCAATTAATTGTTCTGTTTCATAGGGAATAGATTTTGCGATCCGATCGGCTAAAAAGCTTCTCGATTGAATAAGAGCAAAAAGAATCAAACCGATTGTTAGAAATGAGATTAAAACAAGAGACGTGAAAAGCGTCTTTGCTCTTTTATGCTTACTCACAATTTTATTAAAAGAATCTCTACCTAATGATTTAATAAAAGAGCTTAAATCATGATCAATATTTAACTGAAGACTATAATCTTTAGAGTGCTGTGGTTTAAAGAAAAAAAGATGATTATTCGCTCCGCCAATTTCTAAGCTTAGTTGATCATATTTAAGAATATCTAAAGTATCATGATTGAGGACTTTTATAGAATTGTCTTCAAGAACAACCTCGACGGAAACTTTATCTCGACCTTTAAAATGTAAGACGCCTGTTTTCTTCACAGGCTTATTTTATAGAAGAACTCTATTCATGCCAATATTGATCAATTTCAGATAAATAAAAATTAAACTTATCCATTAACTCAAGATAGTCCTCAACACGATGTTTATTTAACTCAGGAAGCTTTTTGATATATGTTTTATCTTCATCAAAAGAATCTTCACAATCACCATACTCGTCAAATTCAGTCAGTAGTTCCTTCAACGGATCTCTCTCATCCTCAATTTCAAAGTTTTTAGAAGAGGGAAACATAACCAAAGGATCGGCCATCAACTTATTATTTCCATCATCATTTGTTGTGTTGTTCATTTTTCCTGCTATTTTTAAATATTATCGATGAATATCATCAACAAGAAAAGATTATCATAGCTTTGGATGGCCTTCCTTAGCATTGTAGAAAAGTAAGAGAGAATCTTAATTCGATCAAATTTTAGACGGTAAAAAAAGCCCTATTATTTCAAGGGCTTATCAATTTTACTTATCGAGATAGATATAAATATAAGGCTTTTGAACTACAAAACTAGGTGATTCTAGCTGTTCAAGCTCTTTAAAGAAGTCATCAGTCACAGTGACAAAGAAATACTTGATCCAGTCAAATTTCACTCTCACCATTTTTTGATTTCCATCGTATTTCACATTACCTTTGACATCAATTTTACGAACCTTGCCTTTGACTGGCATTCTAAAGAATCCACCTAATCTATTTTCCTCAATTCTTAATTTAACATTTGAAATATTGATTTGATCAAGTGCTTTGTTCGTCTGAAAAAGATTTGAAGCTGCTTGAGCAATCTTTAGTCCTTGAGTACTATTGGCCGCTGTCGCTGGAATCGAGCTTTCAAACTTATCCCACTCAAGCCTAGAGTTCGTTGTACAGCTATCAATCATCTCTTCATAGGGATCTTCGTAGTTCATTGAATTAAGACAACTAAAGAGAAAATCTTCGATATGAACTTCACTATCAGCTCCACTACCTCTCAAGAGGTTCACACTTATTTTCGCTTCATTTGGCATACTACTTATTTGTGCTGACTGAATCACAAATTCATCTAACTCTGATAAAAGAGCTGGCATATTATCCCAGATAATCTCATCGGCCCCAGCTATTTGTGGTGTGAAAATTAACTTATCTTGATCGTGTTCAATATCAAAACTTATTCCATTAACTCGACCAACTCCGTTGGGTGAATTAAATCTAATTTCATCAATAATATGATTGACCATCGAAAATTCAGCATGTGTATGAAACATAGAAAGGACAAAAACTGATATCAGAATCATTCGATTCATAGGGACCTCCGTTAATCATTTTTAAATCTGATCGGAGTCACCTTAAAAAAAATAAGACCCAGAGCGGGTCTTATTCATTTTATTGATTCAATTTTGTTTTAATATCTGATTAAACTATTTTGATACAGATTGATAAATAGCTTTAAATGAATCGAAATCTGTAGCAGCTAAGTCGGCCAACATCTTTCTATTTAATTCAATTCCATTTTTCTTCAGGTTACCCATAAATTTTGAGTAAGAACCACCTAAGATTTTTGAAGCAGCACTGATTCTAACAATCCAGAGCTTTCTCATATCTCTCTTACGAAGACGTCTGCCCATATAAGCATAATGTAGAGCACGCTTTACCGTTTCGGCAGCATGGTAATACTTTTGTCTTCTTGAAAAGTGAAAACCTTTCGCTAATTTTAAAACTTTGTTTCTTCTTCTTCTGGCCTTAAAGCCTCTTCTAACTCTTGACATGATTCCTCCATTTGGACCCCTGGGGGTGATCATTCACACTTTGATACCCAGACATCTACAAATACTAATTTGTTATTAAACGTAAGGAAGACAACGCTTCATTCTCGCTTCATCAGCTTCATGAACGTAATCAATCTTACCAGCACGTTTTTTACACTTTTGTGATTTCTTTTCCAAAATATGTCTTAAATGTGCTCTTTTTCTCTTCAATTTTCCAGATGCAGTAGCTTTAAATCTCTTGGCCACAGCTCTTCTTGTTTTCATCTTAGGCATAATTTCCCCTGTCTTAACTAACGTAAAGGTGCATAAAATAGCAGGTATAAAGTAAGAAGTAAATACTTAGATTATGTAAAACTTACCGATTTTACTGGATGCGCACTGTGCAATTCAGGTCGTTGCTGTCTCTTCAGTTACAGAAGCATCGCTAGATTCAGTTTTTTTCTGCTCTTTTTTTCGCTTCTCAATAGCTGCTTTATCGGGAGCTGCTATCGTAATAATACGATTTCCCATAAATTTGGGGTCACTTTCGATGGTCGCACCAATGGCGATGACATCATCGAGTAAACCTTTAAACTTTTCCATACCAGCTTCTCGATAGGCCATTTCACGTCCACGAAACTGCATAACCAGCTTTACCTTATCCCCTTCTTCTAAAAATTGAACAATTTTTTTCATTTTGGTTGATAGGTCATGTGATTCAATATTTGGTCTAAATTGAATTTCTTTTAATTGAACTTGTGCTTGTTTCTTTTTGGCCTCATTAGCCTTTTTCTGTTGTGTGTACTTGTATTTTCCATAATCGATGACTTTCACTACAGGAGGTTTTGCATTAGGTGACACTTCAACGAGATCAAGTCCTTGATTTTCAGCAATATTTCTTGCTTCACTCATTGAGACAATTCCATAAGCATTGCCATCATCACCAATCAAACGACATTCACTAACGCGAATATCCTCATTAACCCTAGGGCCACTATTTTTCGGAGCCCCTCTCCCTTTTCTTCCTCTTATGGTACACCTCCATCTCGTGTATTGAATCTCTTATAAAAAATAACAGCAGTAATTTAAAAAAGAAAGAACGGATTGTCTTCCTCTTTTGAACTCCACCATAATTCCCATTCATCAGATTTTAATTCATTAGCCCGCACAGTGTCATCTGCTATTTTCTCTATATTATCCAATGAAAGCTCATAAATATCGCTATTGAGTATTACTTTTTGACGGTTTGAAGCCTTTATATCACTACATTTCAAGCCGTCAGGTAATTCACCGCTTCTTTGAATAGGTCCTATAATATCTCTTCCAAGTTTCTTTATCTCACCTTTTTTTAACAAAATATTATAATGATGAGCATAGAGATGATCTTTAGAGTTTTTCACAAATTCATCTATTTTAGATAGAGATTCAACTAAATTTTCGTCTGTGGAAATTTCAAGAAAAACAAATCTAGCATTTGGACGAATAATGGTATTACTCACGAGCCAAATCCACGAATATTAATGGCCAACTGATTTCGTAAGTCTTTCTCATAACGAGAAATAAGGTTAGTGAACTCTTCCGTATTAGCAATTGATAGTAGCCCTTTCTCTTCTTTTATCATTTCTAAATGAGTGTAATACTTTAATGAATTGCTTACAAGTAGTGGAGAATGACCCTCTTTATAACGGATAATTCTTCCAAGCTTTACTTCTGAATCAAAAACTTGTTTTGATTTTTTTTCATACTGATCTAATTTAAAGCCATCGGGGTATTCTTCATCAAGAGACTTTAAGGCCACAGCAGAAGTATAATAAGCTTCATAGATATAAGATAAGGCCCTATTAAAAATACCGACGTGAGAAGCGATGGCATATAAATCCTTATTATCAAAGGACATCAACTCTTCTAGTGTTGTAATTCGCTTGCCTACAATATCACTGATGATACTCAATGTTTTATAAAAAAATTCTTTTACCGTTGGGAGGTAAAACTCATGTTTTAGTTGAGATCTCTGCCTTAAGAAAAAGAGCTTTAAATCTTTTACATCTTTAATCTCACCACTAAATAAACTTATCCAGGCATAACTAATAATCGAAGGAATAATAAAATGGTGAATGATTGTATTTTTTGAATGTAATATTTCTCCACGACACTCTTCTCTAATTGAATAATAAAGATGACCGTGATGTTCTCTTCCAATCACATCGACTCTTTTATTTCCAATAAAAATATCCATCGCTCTTTCAAGACTTTTTTTGAATTTGTCTTTTTCAAGACTTTTGGTCATGGGAACATTGTATTTCGTACAGTAATTAATAATCATTTCTGCACGATTAAAAATATCCTGCCAAGGCATGGCCCCCGACGGATCATCAAGTAAGACCATCGCGAGTAACGATGATGGTGTCACCATCATATTACGGCCAACCTCTCTAAAACATTTAAAGGCCAAGTCGTGAGTTTTATCTCTTAAATTCTCTTCATTAAATTCTGGAGCATAAATAGGTTTCCCCAACTTGATTTGAACAGTTCCAAATTGATAGGCAAAAATTCCAACTAGTTTAAAAACCTGTCCTAAGCTTTCTTTAGATTTTTTCTTTCCTCCAAGCTCTTTAGTAAGAGAGCTCGTTTCGGGGATATACTCATGAACAATCGAGACGGGAACAAACACAAGAGGAACATCTTCTGTTTTACTAATCTCTTTATGAACCTCAAGCAGCATATTAAAAAGACCAAAACGAGGAGAACGAAGTTTACCTGTACGTGATCTCCCTCCCTCAAAGAAAAACTCAATGGCCCTTTTCTTTTTCATTAAATAATAGAGATAAGCCTCTAAAGTTAGTTTATAACTGGCATCGTTATGAAACGAACGACGAATAAAAAAACAACCCATCTTTCTAAACATTGGACCAATAACGGGAATATTTAAATTAACTCCTCCAGCAACATAAAGCGGGCTGGTATATTTTTTATAAAAGCTATAATTAATCGTTAAGTAGTCAGCATGGGATTGGTGATTAGGCACTAAAACAACACAATGATCTTTTAAGAGAGCTTGAATATTGACTCCGCCCTCATCAAATTCAACACCATCATATACTTGAGGTAAAGTAGCATCTAGAAAGCGCACGAAACCTTTGGTAAAACTATGAGAAAAATGCGCCTTAATTTCATCAAGGTTAGCTAGTACTTTGTTTTTTTCTTCTTGAGGCTTTTCTCTCGTCTCAATTCTCTCCCTAAGTTTAGGGTAGTTTAAAACAATTTTTTGCATCCCTGAGAACATAGAACCTCTAAATTATCTCACACCATGTGGACGACTTTCAGTCATACCTGAAGCAGTCATTTCCATAAAAAGCGCCTTCTCTTCCATTTCTTTAATATTTAAAGCACCCAAATAAGTCATTCCAGATCTAATTCCACCCATGAGCTCATGGACAAGATCAGTAACAGGCCCTTTACAAGGAACCATTGTACTTTCACCTTCGGCGGCCATGCCTTCAGGAAGCTCCCCACGCCAAGAAACTTGCGCAGACTTTGAGGCCATACCTCGATACGCTTTTTTTCCACCCTTCACTTCACCTGGAGTTTCTAGTGTACCAGATAAGAGAGAGCCGACCATGACAGAATCCGCTCCAGCACACAGGGCCTTAACCATATCTCCTGAGGTTTTCAATCCACCATCAGCAATAATAGGTATATCGCTTTTTCTCGCTTCAGTTACACACAATGAAATCGCTGTTAGCTGAGGGACTCCATGACCTGTAATGATACGAGTTGTACACATAGAACCAGGACCGATCCCCACCTTAACGGCGTCTGCTCCAGCATCAATTAGTCTTCTTGTCGCTTCTGCTGTCGCCACATTTCCTGCAATCACATCAATTTGGGGATATTTATTTTTTACGTACTCTAAAACTTCTAACATCATGATTGAGTCGCCGTGAGCGATATCAAGTGTAACAACCTGAACACCAGCATCGACAAGATGATCACATCTTTTCATCCCCTCGTCTTTAACACCAATTGAGGCACAAACTGCGCGATTAATATTATTTTCACTTTGAAACTTAATGACTTCTTTGATCTGTTCAACTTGATCTGCTGTATCCATAAAACGATGCACAATTCCCGCACCACCGATTTGTGAAAGAGCACAGGCCATTTCTTTTTCAGTAATCGTATCCATATTGGCCGAAACAAGCGGAATATCCATTTCGAAGTTCTTCGTCAGTCTTGTTTTTAGCATCGGATCACGTCTAGAAGAAATTTGGCTATGCCTAGGAACTAGTAAAACATCATCGAAGGTTAATCCTTTCGAACGGTCACAAATTGATTTTGCGTCAAACATTAAACTCATACAGTCTCTCCGTTAATAGATTGGCGTTGAAGCGTGTGTAAGCTAGGAATCTACCAAAGTTTAAGACAGCTGTTCAGTAAATTTTCTCATTTTAAACTAAAAAATTCTTAGTCTGTTAGAGCTCTGGAGATATAAATGGGGATAATAATATATAAGATTGTGTCTCTTACGAGATAAAAGAGAAAAAAATAGATAAAAGCTTTTGGCCCCATGCGCCATAACCGCTCTAGCCCCCAAACTTGTGCCTTTTTCGACATGGAAATCATAAAACGGCTTTTCCCCCAGTGTTTGATAAAAAACACAACCGCACCATCTACTTTTTTATCAAAATAGAGAAATGGTCTGAGGATTAAGTTCTTAATTTGAGTCATAAAAGTATACATATCAGAGTTTTATAGACTCGAACAGTCATTTGAGTGAAATTCTTGCCTATATTTAAAACCGTCTAATAATTTGAAAAAATAGAGGTATGAATGCTTTTTGTTTAAAGTGTAAACATTATTTCGTCACCCACAACCCAAGTAGCCCTAGGGGATGCAAAAAGTTTGCGATGCAGTCTTCTAAATTTCCTTCTCAAATAGTGAGAGAGCAAAGTGGAAAAGAATGTATGGCGTATGAGCAAAAAACTAAGGCAAGGCCTCTTGATCATAAAGAGAAGGCCCTCTCTTAGTAATTTCACCACCTCCAAGACAAACTCTATGGCCTTCCCTATCTTGATAAAAGACAATACTTTGACCGATAGTGATGGCCCTTTGAGGCTCCTTAAAAATGACATGAAAACAATCGCCTAAATCAATTAGACGACATTCCTGATCTTGTTGGCGGTATCTGATTTTACAGTAAAGGTTTTCTTCTCTTTTTATATGAGGGTTGATCCAATGTACTTTATCAAGCCATAGTTCACCGGCAAATAAGGCGGGATGATTTTCACCTCTTTCAACATAAACGATATTTTTCTTAGTGTTTTTTTCAACCACATACCAAGGCTCACCTGGACCACCAAGACCCAACCCTTTTCTTTGTCCAATGGTATAAAATGAAGCTCCTGAGTGTTGACCAACAACTGTACCATCGAGATTTTGAAATTCTCCATCTTGGAAACTAATGTATTGAGAAAGGAAGTTTTTAAAATTTCTCTCACCTATAAAACATATTCCCGTACTGTCTTTTTTACTTTTATTTATTAAATTATACTCTTCGGCAATTTTACGGACTTCAGACTTATGAATTTCAGCAAGAGGAAATAAAACACGATTTAAAACATCCCCCCCTATCTCATGTAAAAAATAACTTTGATCTTTATTAGGATCATCTCCTTTTACAAGAAGAAACTGATCATCAATCTTTTCTATTTTACAATAATGACCAGTGGCCAAATAATCTGCCCCTAACTCCATTGCTCGTTCGAAAAACACTTTAAATTTAATTTCACGATTACAAAGGATATCAGGGTTAGGTGTTAACCCGGCTTTATATTTTTCTAAAAATTTACTGAAAACTTGATTTCGATATTCTTCTACAAACTCAACCGAATAATAAGGAATATCTAATTGTTCGCAGACGGACACGACATCTTTAAAGTCTTTCTCACTGGTACAAACACCGTTTTCATCTAACTCTTCCCAATTTTTCATAAAGAGTCCAATGACATTGAATCCTTGTTTTTTTAACAAAATAGCGGCGACAGAGGAGTCTACCCCTCCACTCATCCCAACGACGACTGTTTTTCCTTTAGCATTCATTTCGGTTTCATATCAAAGATTTAATCATTAAAGAAGATCAAAATTCATACCTAGTACACCATAAGCTAAATAAAGATAGGTTTGATAAAGAGAATTAAAATTAAGAGTTTCAGGAAAGTCATTTGCCGTATGATGTCTTTTGATATTGTAATCATTTTCCCAATCACCTGTTAGAACGACAGCAGGAAGATCTTTTTCCCAAAACTGCACGATATCTGAAGAATCGAAACTATTGGCAAGTAAGGAAAAGGTGTTTTTTGTCTTTGATTTAACTCCATGGCGATTGAGTTGCTCAAAAAGAGTGAGATCTTTTTTATGACCGAATTCTCCACTTCTTCTTATATAAGCCTTCATATTTCCCTGTTTTTTTACAAGATCATTTGAAGTTGAGTCATGTCCTAACATTAATAAATTAACAAAGCCGATAAACTTATTTTTTTTCCAATGGGGAGAATATTTTTCAACAAATGATCTTGCGCCTAAAAAGCCCAGCTCTTGAAAATCAAAAAAAACTACTACGATCGTTTTTTTCAATTCCATTTTTGATATAGTTTTTATTAGACTTAGTGCTAGCGCCACACCGGATCCATTGTCATCGGCTCCAGGCATTTCACTATTTTCAAGGATTAAATTCGTTTTTTGATCAATAGCAATAGTATCGTAATTGGCCCCTATCACCAATATTTCTTCTGGTTTAGAACTTCCTCGTTTTTCCCAAATAATATTTTTACCAATAATATTTTTTCTTTTTTTAAGGTGAGAGATTGCACTATTGGTGGCAACACTCCACTTTTGATACTCAGGAGTTTGAGCAGAGAATCTTTTGGCAATTTTTTGTTCAAAATCATTTTGATAAACTTTAATCGCATAATCTATATCTGGCTTAAAATTATCCACATGAACGAGCCCATCACCTTTGATCTTATTTAGTCTCTCAATCAGCCATTTTGAACTTTTCAAGTGACCAGAACTCCCCACCATTCGATTTGGTCGACAGCAATTAACAAAATCACGCAGCTCTTTTTTAAGAGCTCTTTTATTAATTTTCACAATTGCTGAATCAATATCTGCTAAAGACCCACTAGCAAAGCTTTGAGAAATGAGAAGGGAAAACAAAAGACTAAAGTTTAAACTTATAGATATCAACTAGGACCTCGGGTTCATCGTCTGCAAATTCATCATATTTAGGTAGTTTTAAAAACTCTCCATTATCAATCAATCCAGCTTTTAAAACTTCTCCTCCCCCCATAAGCCTACCACTGACTCCTTTTTTATTATAAAAGGCCACATACTCTCCCCTTATAATTAGACCATGGTATTCCTCTTCTAACTCTATATAGCAAAAGGAATTATTATTAAAAAAGACTGTCCCTCTTAATAAGTCTTCAGAGTTATTAACTTTTAAGTATATATCAACGGGCTTAGTAATATCGAGTTCACCTTGAAGAATCACATCTTTTAGAATAACCATTTGAACTTTCATATCACTTAAAACACCAGCAACGACAGAGCCTGTCGAATATACGATATCCAAAACCGCCATAGACTTATCTAAGGGTAAACCTGACTTTGTTTTAAGATCATTCATACCGTAATAAAAATTATGAATGCCTTCATGATCGGTAATTACAGTATCAGAGCGAAGGTCTAAAACAGCTCCCTCTTTAATCATAACCTCAGGACTTCTCTCAAGTGTAAATTGAGGCATTTTTTGATGAGATAATAAATCAAAGTTTTTATCCACACTTTCTATAAACTTTAAACCTAATATTTGTTTTCCAATCTTTTCAACTTCTACTCTTCTCATTTCAGAAAACGGTAAAATTATTTTGGATAAAATCTTTTGATCCAAAATACAGAAATCTTTACTCTGATCATGTAAAACATCATTTGCAACGAAAATATTAAATGACTTTGTCGCTTGGTTTTTTAAAACTTTAGCATAATGTCCTGAAGCGATATGATCTGCCTTGAGCTTTTGACATTTTTGTAAAAGAATTTCAAAAATTAATTTTGTCACATAGACAGAGGGTGAAAAACTCATCCCTCCAATTTTTGCCGCAACTAATTTATCTGTGATTAAGTTTTGATACTCTCCTGAAGCATCGACAGCGTAAAATGTCAGACCAATTTTATCACAAATACTTTTAACTTCATTAAGGTTATCAATAACAGATATGCCGATAAAAGGGGCTGGTTCTCTAACCTCAGGATCTAACTCAAAATCCTGATGTCGATTATAACGATCGGCTATCATTTTTTCTTTTTCTTTAGAATAAAACTGAATACCTATACAGATAACATCAAATCCTTGTTTTTTTAACAAATAGGCCGCAACGATTGAATCAAGTTTTCCCGTTACTCCAATGACAACTTTCTTTGAGGTTTTATCCTGTTTTTGTTTTGGAATATTAATAAAAACACCTCTTTATAACGCAAAGCACTTTTTACCTATCATAGGTATAACTCCATTCTAATTATAAACTATTAACTATAAACCGAAAGATAAATATGGATAACGGAAAGAAGTTAAACACGACTCAAATATTCTATTTCCCACTAGAAGAAAAAACCGTCAATTTTTGTCAGTTAAAACTTCTAACAAATTTTGTAAAATTTAATTACAAAGTTCCGGTATTAAAATTTTCTTATATCGACTCAGAAGGAAGCCTACTTGGTAACTTAAGCTTAAAAGAAAATATTGAACTTTCCTCTGATAAGACTGATATAGATAGTTTTAGCAATTTTGAAATTGAACAGATACTTGAAAACTTCGGGAACTATTATCTAACAGAACTCTATAAAAAAGTTGATCAGTCAGAGAAAGAAACAAAAGATAAAGAATCAGTAAAAATAGCTTCATTGGTGAAATCATTTTTTAGATCCGGACCTTATTATTTTTATCACTCCCCTGAAAAGTTTTTAACAAAAGAGAACCTCAATCTCTTTATCAAGGCCCTCGAAATTCAATCACTCACTTCACATCAAACCATTTTAATCGCATCTGAAAATCAAGGGATATGGAACCAATTGGCCACCCACCTTGTGAAAAGAGACCATAATAAAAAATTTCAGGTTCTCCCCATTATTAGAAAAGCGGAAAACGGTCTCATTGTAAAAAAACTGACAAAACCTAGTATCAATAATGATTCGGATCTTATTATAAAAAATATCGATTATAAAAAAGCTAGTTAAGAATTATCGACAGTCGTCTTCACCACATCTTGATCAAAATAATTACAACTCATTCCGGCATCAACGGTAATCCCAGTCGCATTGATACCAGTAGATAGAGGAGACAAGAGAAAAAGAGCAGTATTGGCCACTTCTTCAGTTTTCAAGGCCTCTTTTCTTAGAGTCAGTTTTTCAGCGTAGAGATAATTATCGATATAACCAGGAATTCCACTGGATGCACTGGTTTTCAAAGGTCCCGCACAAACAGCATTAAATCTAACTTTTGAAAAAGCACTAAAACTTTTAGCAAGATAACTTACAGAAGCATCTAACGTAGCTTTGATTGGACCCATATAACCATAACTTGTCACTCTGGTATTAGAAATAGACATAGTGACGACAGATGCATTTTTATTAAAAATATCTTTTAAGCTATTAGATAGTGCAATCAATGAAAAATGGCTGATCCTGTCAGCTTGCACATAATCCTCATAACTTGTTTCATGAAAAGGCTTTGGGTTGAGATAGTTTGCATAGGCCATGGAATGTAAAAAACCATCAAGAACAATTTCTTTTTCTTTTAATGAATCTCTCAATTGATCGATCGAATCCTGGTTTTCAACATCAACAATATAGGAATCCACATCTGGGAAAAGCTTTAAGGTTTTTTGTGCTATATCGTCATTTTGAAAGGTCAGTATGACTCGAGCACCACTTTCTTCAAGAGATTTTGCGACAGAAAAAGCAATACTTTTTCTATTGGCCACACCTGTAATTAGAAATGTTTTATCTGTTAATTGAAGTGTCTTCATCGCTTACCTAAGCTTTTTGAGTTTTCGTTACAACAAAACTTAGTCCAACAACGGCCTTCCCATCAACTTTTATCCTACCTTTCATATAAAAAGCATTATCAATTTGCTCATCGATAGAAACAGATAAATTTAATGTATCACCAGGCCTTACAATTTTTTTAAATTTACCATCACTAACACGCGTAACAACTCCTACGCCATCCCCAGGGATATGAGCTAGAAGAAGTGCTGCTGTTTGAAACAATGACTCTTGCATAATAACGGCAGGGAGAACCGGATTGTCTGGAAAGTGACCTGCAAAAAAGTATTCATCTCCAGAGACATGGTAATTCGCCTCAAGTGATGTTTCCGTTTTTGAAAGTATATTATCCACAAATAAAAAAGGTGGTTTTTGAGGTATTTTTGAAAGGACTTCTTGAGAAGGATTCATCCTAACCCCCCACTAATTTCAAGGGTGCTTCCTGTTATATAGGAAGCCTTATCTGATGCCAGAAAAACAACGGCATCAGCAACTTCTTTTGCCTGACCAAATCGTCTCATAGGGATTTCTTTTTTATAATTTTTAACTAACTCATCATCTAAATTTGAAATGAGTTCTGTTTCAATAAACCCTGGTAATACCGTGTTAACAGTGATTCCCCTTTTTGCGACTTCCTTAGAAAGAACTTTCGCCATGGCCATTTGACCTGCTTTTGAAGCAGAGTAATTTGCTTGACCTGCAAGACCCAGCACACCACTCATTGAACTAATATTAACAATTCTCCCGTAGCGGTTTTTCATCATTAAAAGGACTGCCCCTTTGGACATAAGATAAGAGCCTTTTAAGTTAATATTTAAAACATCATCCCAATCATCTTCACTCATGGAAGCAAGTATTTGATCTTTTCGAACTCCAGAGTTGTTTATCAGAACGTCAACTTTCTCAAACTCTCTTTCAAGGTCTCCAAAAAAGTCATTAACAGCAGAGGATGATGACACATTAAATTTTTTAGCAGTGAAGCGATCACCTAACTCTTCTTGCATAACCTTTGCAGCATCATCGTTAGAAACGTAAGTAGCGATGACTTTTGCTCCAAGTGAAATAAACTCTTTTGAAATGGCAGCTCCGATACCTCTTGTTCCGCCAGTGACTACAACAACCTGATTTGAAAAATCCATAATATTTACCCTTCGTTTTTCTCTAAATTAAATAAATAATTTTCAACTTCATGTGATTGAATAACCCCATAATTTGCGGCCCCTAACCAACCAGACATGATAATTCCAACAGACCCACTATGAAATAAACCGGGAACTTGTTTATGCAAATTCATACTGATTGGTAAACCTTCAAACTTTGTTCCGAAGCTAGAACCTTGTAAGTGATGTGTATACTTCTCAACAGTAAGAGGAGTTGAAGCTTCTATATGGTCAATTTTCGACTCAATCCCTGGTAGAATTTTGTCTAGTGCCGTGAGAGCTCTTTGAATTAAAAAATCTTTTCTCTTTTTGTATTCTTCTTTTGAAAGATTAAACCAGTCTTCGTATCTAGCATTAGATGACGAAACGATCGCATAACGATTGCCAAGATGAGGTCTCATATCAGGATAATAAACACTAAATGTTTGGCTTTTCACATCAGTTGATAAAATTTTATCTGTAGAAAACTCTTCATCATCTGAACAAAAAATAAGCTCACCAATATCTGGAATCGACTCTCCCTCTTTTAACCCCATAAAAACCTGACAACTAGAAGTATTGAGCCTTACTTTTTTTGCCTCATTAATAAATTGCTCATCAAAGTTTGTTTCACCGACAAGATCAAAGATAGTCTTTTTAATATTGGCATTTGAGACCACTGATCTTGTTTTAATAACTTCGTCACCAACTCTTACGGCCATTACGATTTTTTCATCATCTAATAAAATCTCGTCAACTTCAGAGTGAAGTCTAATATCAACATTGTTTTTGAGTAACTCTTCTTTCATCATTGAGATCATCATGTCTGTGCCACCACGAAAGATATAAACCCCTTTACTCATAAAATTAGAAAACACGATGCCGTAGGAAATTGCAGGATCTTCAAGGTTCGAACCATTGGCATAGACGATAGGCTCAAGTAAAAATCGAGTGATATCATTACGACCAGGAAAGTACTTTTCAAAGAGCTGACCATTATTCATTTCAGGAGGGTCGTAGTAATTCATATTAGCGAGCTCATCAAAAAAAGCTGCTACTGTTTCTTCCTTAACGTTAAAATGCTCAACGAGGATTTTTGAAAAATCCTCTTTTGTAAAATCTGACTCTAATTCATATTGAGGATTTAAAAACCGAACTCTTTTAACTTGTTCAATTTTATTGGCAATGTCTTTACTCCAATACTTTCGACAAGTCTTTATCATACCGGCGGGAAAACCATGTAGAGAGATATCAAAAACATGCCCACCTTTTCTCTTAAACCAAGTGGCCAGACCGCCTAGTTTATTATGGGCCTCTAAAAGAAGTACTTTTCTTCCACTACGACCAATCATATTGGCGGCCGTCATACCTGCGAGACCACTGCCAATAACAACAACGTCATAACTTTCTGTAATTTTATCTCTTTTTGAAAATAACACGGAATGTTTATACTTCGGAAGTTATGCTTTTTATAGCATCTTTTCGCGTCTTAGATAGAAATGCGACGCACTACAGGTTATCTATCCAATCTTGTAAAATCTCTATCTCTGCATCAGAAAACTGGCTTCCCTGAAGAGGCATATCCCCCCCATAGTTCTTTAAGGTATTCCTTAAGGTTGAACTAGCAAAATCACCAGCAACAATTAGACCATTATTAATCCAATCATCTGTTGTTGTGTATCCTGAATAAGAGTTATGGTATCCGAGATGACAACTGGTACATTTCGAATCAATCAAATTATAAGCCGCAAGAAATCTCTGTCCCTCTGCTGTATTAGCAGAAATGTTTGACGCATACCGAGATTCATCAAATGTATTCGAGTTAAAATCCTGGCCACAAGAAAATAAAACCAAGAGAAAAAGCCCTATTAGCACTTTCATAAACTCGTTTCCTTCGTAATATCTTTTGGAAAAATTTTTATCTTTAACTCTAATTCTGGCCTAACTGAAATTCCCATATAGCTTGCTTTTGGCAAGTTATAATCTTTTTTATTAATGTTAAAACTTGTAAACAAAAAATTCTCTTTTTTCTCAACTTTAAAATTAATTTTTCTTTTAACTCCGTTGATATGAAGCCTTCCTGTTCCCGTTTGTTTCATTCTATCTATCTTAATATTTTCCAGTGAGACTTGAGATGTTCCATTATTGTTTAGATATTTATGAATATGCTGATCTCGTAGCTCAACTCCACTATCAAGAGTACTAACATCTAAAAATAGTTTGCTCGCTCGATAAGATCTTTTATTGACAATTAATTGCCCCAGCAATTTATCAGATTTTATTTCGATCGTTCCGGCAGGGCTAAGCCTGGCGATCACTTCAACTTCTCCAGAGTGAACGGAAACACATACAAAGAAAAAAGTTAAAATTAAAAACTTAAAGAGATTGTTCATTTTTTATATTTACCTTCACAACCTGAGAACCAAAACGGTCTCGATAGAAAAAATGAAGTCCTTCTGTTCCTTTCTCTTTAATATCTATAATCATATCAAATAAGCCGGTATCTGCTTTAATTATTAGGGACGTATCAGTCAATTCCCAGATACCTTTACCAACACCTAGACCCACGAGTTCGTAGGTCATAATATTATCTTTAAATAGACTGAAATAAATTCCTTTATCTTCATTATAAATAATTTTATCGAGTTCCTTATTACCGCCATCTTCAGAAGAATAATTGTTAATAACAGAAACCAGCTTTTCTTTATCAAACTCTTGAAACTCAACTTCTGATTTTTCTTTACCGCATGAAATTAAAATGAATATAAAAAATACATACAAATACCTGATAAACACACTCCAGATAATAAAATAATTCTTCCTTATGAATAATTAATTTTTGCATTAAAATTATAAAAGATTAATAGAAAAGGATAAAAAATGTTTAAAAAATTAACTTTCATGACTCTGATTTTTTCTTTGAGTAGTTTTTTATATGCTGCAGGTAAAATATCAGTAAAAGTTAAGCTCTCTCCTGCAGGATCATTCAATATGGAGTTCAAAGATGTCAAAGGTGAATTGAAAAATATTAATGGTGTCATTCAAGCCAAAAAGCTATCGGCAAAAGTCAAAACACTTAAAACAGGTATGGATTTAAGAGATAAACATAGTAAAGAGAAGTTAGAGTATAAAAAATTTCCCTATATAACGGTGACAAATATTAAAGCGAAAAAAGGCATAGGAGTCGGGACAATCAAAATTAAAGGAATAAGCAAAAAAATCAAATTTAAATATAAAAAAGCTGGAAGCAATATGATGATGACAAAGTTTCCTCTTTCACTTAAAGATTTTAAATTTCAAAGCATCAACTATATGGGAGTTGGAGTCACTGATAAAGTTATGGTGACAGCAAAAATACCCATAAACTAAAAGTGATACTGAGAAGAGATTAAAAACAGAGACGACTTATTATCAAGAATTTTTCCCATGGACATAGTAAGTCCGTAACTTCCCAAAAAGAACGTTGTTCTTAAGGACGCGCCAAAACGTAAATAGCTCGTATCCTCTAATGTCGTAGTGGTTGGTGTGTCCCAGTCTCCCGACCGAAAGAGGTAATTAATCTGACCGCCAAAAGATAATGAATCGAGGAGTGAGTGATTCATATAACCAAAGCCACCATATAATCCCTGAGTGTTAACATTTTTTTGGGTGTAACTTAATGGGCCTTCAAAGGGTGACGATGATGATTGAGCAAAAATATAGCAAGACTCAAAATGATATTCATTATATTCATTTTTAAAACGAAATCCTGCTCCACTACAACTACCAGAGAAGGTATTCAAAATTTTAGAACTCCCACTACCGTCACTTCTTTTGATAATGATAAAGTCCTGCCAAGAAATATAACTTAAAAAGGGATAGAGGTTAGATTTTATCCGATAGGATTTTATTAATTCATCTTTTTCTTCTAAGCGGTCAGCTAGTGACTCTGCTGTTTCTTCGGCCCCTAGCCTGTTAAGTACTTTAACAAATAGCTTCACTCTTTTTTTAATTCTAGTGGCCTGAAAAGAATTCTTATCGCTATCAATTTGCTCATATTTTACAATATAAAGATTTCCTAAACGGGTGTAGTAATATTTTATTTTCTTAAGTTCAGGAATTTTTTCCTCAAGGTCTGAAAAATCTTTATGAGATTTTAAAATTAATTTATTATAACGACCATACTTCTTACTCAATATCTTTTTATAAATCTTTGCAGCCGCATCAATATCACCAGATTTTTCTAGTAGTAATGCTTTATATTCATAGTCTTTGATATTACTGAGAAATTCCCTATCGTTATCAATATTAGAAACTTCGAAAAGTAAACGCTTTCGATTAATGTCATCTTCAGCTCGAGTAAAGACATTAAAAGCAATCATAAATATGAAAAATAGTTTTAAAACCATAAGTGTGTTTGCCCTAGAAGATCCCATGTATCTCTGGTACTTCCCGTATCACTAAAACTTCTTGCATTATAGAGCTCAAAACGAAACTCAAAGCTACGAGCTGGAAATACTTGAAGTCCAGGTCCATAACGAATTCTAAAATCTCCCGTATCATCTTTGAGATATTCAATTGAGTTGATCAAAAATAATCCCCTGGTTCCTTGAAGGTAAACCTGACCGAGACCATAAACTTGGCTTGTTTCTGTTTTTTCTGAAATAGACTCTTTTACGACCTTTCCGTATTCGGCCATAAAAGCAGAGCCCTTTCCAACGGCCGTTTTGTAGTGAAAAGCTGCCATATACATATCCAAAAATTTATTATTAGATTTTAAAACAGAAACTCCCACAGAGTTTTTATAATTTACTTTATATTCCGCTTTTCCAGAAAAGCCTTTCTGTCTCAAGCGCTCTTTTTGAGCGAGATTCCCCAAGAAATAACCACCCGTCAGCTCAACGAACTCGTTTGTATAGTGAAGCTGTAGTCCGTGAGACTGGTCATTATGCGAAAGGTTCGTCACCGAGCGTGAATAACTGGAATGCTCCGCAATTCTTATACCATAAACTTTATCCATCAAACCGAGGTAAGCTCCAAACCCTTCGAAAGGCCGCATACCAAAATAAGCTTCATGCCATCGATACTGATCAACAGGAGTATTAGATTTCTCATAAACTGAAGGAGTTGGGGCATAACCAAAAGTGACACTTGTAAAGTAACGAGCTGCTGGATCAAACTTAATCACCACATTGAGGTCGGCCATCATATTGATCCACTCAGTTTCTTCCGTTTTTTCATTGAAGTCACGTTTAATCATTAAACCGCGGTAATCAAGAGACGGCCTAAGCCATGTATTAAATGGCTCAAAACCAAAAAAGCCTGACTTCTTACCTAACTCTTCTTCCGTAATATTTTCATCATGAAACCACCTAGCAGCAATGGCTGTAGCACCAATGGCACGCCCATAATCATTCAATGGGCCATTTCCTTCGGGGTTATAATGGCAAGTAATACAAGAATTATAACCATGGCCAATATATTGTGGATAACTGAAACAGCTTGTCGATATGATGAATGAAGTGAGAAACAAAACTATATTTCTCAACGATTACCCCAGAATTTGTGCATAAAATATTCTCTGATTAGCAAACTACTCTGTAAAGCAAATTCAAGAATTTTCATCAGTTAAGTTTAAAAATTAAGTTTTCTTACTAAATCCCGATAAGGATAGAGTGATATTTTTTAACTGGTCGTGGAAGTGTTGAATAAAACAGAAAAACAATCTAGAAAACATCGATTAATAGTCATTATTAACAGCTTAATGATATTTTTCTTGTTTCAAAGCTGTATCCCTTCACCGATCAAAGAAGGACCTGAAAAAACATCACTAGAATATAATGACCAATTGGTCACTAATACAACAGTTGATACTTTTAAAGATGATTCAAGTGGTAATCCAAACCCCAACCCCAACCCCAATGTTCAAATATCAAAAGAAGAAATAGAGTTTTACGAAATATTAAGAAATAGTTGTTTTAGCTGTCATAACACAGGTTCTGCCTACGGAAACTTTAATGTATCAGTAAGTGATCTTGTTTATGCTGGTTATATTTTTCCGGAGAACCCAAGTGATTCAAAAATTTATTACCGCTTAAATGGTAGTGGTGTATCGGCAGGACGGGGCGCTGAAAATATGCCCCCAACCAGAATGCTTGATAATGTTGAGAGACAAAAAATTTATGACTTTATTTTAAGCGTGAAAGCTTCTGAACTTGGACCTCCATCTACACCGACCCCCACACCTTCCCCTACACCAAGCCCAACTCCTATACCGACAAATCCAACAACAGCAATTGGGGTGGTTCAAAAATATTGTATTAGTTGTCATACTGGTTACCATAATGGATGGTCTGCTTATAGCGAACAAGACTATATTAATAATGGCCTGGTACAACCGGGAAGGCCTGAAGCATCACTCTTAATTAATATCACAAAGTATAATCCCTATTCAGGCGTTGAACTTATGCCTAAAGGTGATAATGGGTTTTCTCAAGCTGATTTTGATATTCTAAATGACTGGGTTACAGATTTAGGAAACCCAGCTCCTACGCCAGCTCCTACACCAGCTCCTACACCAGCTCCTACACCAGCTCCGACGCCAGCTCCGATCCCAGCTCCGACACCAGTACCGGTTCCGCAAGATGCTGTGGCCACAATAAAAAAGTACTGCGTAAGCTGCCACACTGGTTATCATAACGGTTGGGCCAACTATACTGAGCAAGATTATATCACTCAAGGTCTCGTACAACCGGGAAGACCTGAAGCTTCGTTACTCATCAATATTACAAAATTTAATCCCTATACCGGCGTCGGCTTGATGCCAAAAGGAAATAACGGATTTACCCAACAAGACTTTCAAGTTTTAGATAACTGGGTTAAGTCTTTATCAGCTCCTTAATTTTTTCCGCTACTTTGATTCCATCAATGGCCGCTGATGTAATCCCCCCGGCATAACCAGCACCTTCACCACAGGGAAACAATCCAGAGTGAGAAATTGATTCAAGTGAGGTTCTATCTCGCTCAATCGTTAGCGGAGATGACGTTCTCGTTTCTGGTGCTAGCAATAGAGCATTATCAGAAATAAATCCTGGCAAGAATTTATTAAACTTATCAAATCCCGTTTTTAAACTTTCAGAAATAAATTGTGGAACCAATTCATTTAGGTCATAACTAAAAACGCCTGATGGACAACTATTCGTAGGTAGTGAAGAGCTTTTTTTATCTTTTAAAAAATCCTTCATCAACTGACTCGGTATCTCTTTTCCCGATGAAGTATTTTTTGAAAGAGAAAAAGCCTCTTTTTCAATAGCTCTTTGAAATTTTAACCCATCTAAAACATCATCAAATTGAAAGTCTTGCCCAGATTTAACAGTGATAACAAACGCAGAATTCGACCAAGGAGAATTTCTTCTGTAATTGGACATTCCATTGACAACAATACCATCGGCATCAGTTCCTGAAGATAATACATAACCTCCAGGGCACATACAAAAGCTATAACAACCTCTATCACTTTCTGGTATGTGATAAGATAAACGATACCTGGCCGTATCTAACTTAGGATGATCTTCAAAACTGCCATATTGCAATCTATTTATTTCTTTCCTAGGATGCTCTACTCTTACACCAACGGCGAAGTCCTTTTTTTTCATCCTTACATTTTCATTTTTTAAAACTTTATAAATATCATCAGCGGAGTGACCTGTGGCCAAAACAACATGTTCACTAAATATTTTCTTTCCATCTTCAATTTCAATACCAACAACTTTCTTATCCTCAAAAAGAATATTACTGACTCTTGAATCAGTTAAAATTTCAACTCCATGAGATTCTAAAAAAGTGGTAATTTTCTCTATCAACGCTCGAATTTTATTTGAACCAAGGTGTGGATTTGTTTGATATGCAATTTCTGCGGGAGCACCAAAATCGACAAGTTTATTCATGACATAATTAATATATCCTGATTTAACCCGTGTAATAAGTTTACCATCACTAAAAAGCCCGGCCCCTCCTTCACCAAAACAAACATTGGTCTCACGATCAAATTCACCGTATCGCCAATGACGAGCTATCTTTTTCATTCTTTTTTGAGATCTGGCCCCTCGCTCGATAATAAACGGTTTTATTCCGTACTCGACAAAACGAAGTGCCGCAAATAAACCTGCTGGTCCTGCACCAACAATAATTGGTCTCGCAGAGGTTTTTATTGTATCGAATTTTTCGACTGTCTGTTCAAACGTTTCTCCACGACGAATGACTTCTAGCGTATAATTAAACTTTGGGGTTTTTCCTTGATTTGCCCCTCTGGCATCTAAAGCTTCAGATAAGATTCTGTAATCAACAATATCAGGATGGTTCTCTTTTAGAAATTGATCTAAATCTAAATTTATTTTTAAAGTTAATTGAAGTCTCTTACTCATCGTACTAAATTATACTCGTCTATTGACTCTTTTCCAAAAGAGAAAAGAATTGAATCGTTAATACAAAACAAAAGCCGCTATGAAAACATCAATTATAATTATAGGAAATGAAATACTTAATGGAAGAACCAGAGATGCTAACGGACATTATTTATCTAAATGGTTAAAAGAAAATGGGTTTCAAAATCTTCAGATGGTGGTCGTTCCAGATCATCACGAAGCCGTTCAAGAAGCACTTACATCGGCTTGGAATAAATCAGACCTGGTTATCACCACCGGGGGCCTTGGGCCGACACTCGATGATATGACAAAAGACATTCTCGCTAATTTTTTTAATGCAAAAATCAAGGAATGTGAAAACGCTAGAAAACTGACAACACAGCATTATCAAAGAATCAAACGTACTTGGGATCCAGAACTAAATCATTACCATATGATACCAGAAGGCTTTGAGGCGATAGAAAATCCTGCTGGTCTCGCTCCAGGTCTTTTAAAATCTAAAGACAATAAACTACTTCTTTGTGCTCCCGGAGTTCCAAGAGAACTTCAAGCTATGGCCGGCCAGTTATGGACTAAGATTTTAAAAAAATACTTTCCACAAAATAACTCTCAAAGAATTGAATCCATCACACTCAGAACAAAAGGAATTCACGAAGAAAAAATGTTTTCAATGATGCCGGAGCTTTGGGATGAAATGAAAAAGTATGGTTCACCAAGTTCACTCCCTCAAATCATGGGGATTGACCTTGTCATCACAATCGATAGCGATAAAAACCAACACAAAGAACAGTATTTAGAACAGTTCAAAGCTTATATTGATAAAAGCTTACTCGCTCCTTACGTCTGGCAATGGGGAGATGAACCACTCCCTTCATATGTACTCAAAAAGGCCAGAGAAAAAAGCCTAACCATAGGTCTTGCTGAATCTTGTACTGGTGGTTTACTTGGTAAGCAAATAACTGATGTTCCGGGATGTAGTGATGTGTTTATAGGCTCTGTTGTAAGCTATCACAATAACGCCAAAATATCCCTTCTTGGGGTTCCCAGTGAAACCCTAGAGCACTATGGAGCAGTAAGTTCAGAAACAGCGCAGGCCATGGCCAAGGGTGTTTTTAATATCCTTCATTGTAACCTAGGTTTTAGTATCACGGGAATTGCAGGTCCTGGTGGCGGTACTGAAGAGAAACCTGTTGGGACCGTTCATATGGCCGTCGCAACAAAAAATGGAACAATCGAAAAACCTTTCAAATTCCAATTCTACGGAGAAAGAACTCTCCTCAGATCTCGGTTTGCTCATCAAGCACTTTTTTTGATTTTAGAGGCAATTGAAGAATACTAATTAAACGTTTGTACGATCGGCACCAAAAAGAAACTTATGTTGCTGACAAATCACTCTAAACTTCCCACCGTCAGCAATATTCCAATCCATAATTTGAAGTATTTTTTCTTTTGGAAGTGTCTCTCCTTTCATAAATCCAGGAGTAATACACCAGTTTACATTTTTGCTCGAAAATTGATCATAGAGTTTACTGATAAAATCAAAGTCCTGACGATTATCTACTACAGCTTTAAGCTGAAATTTATCAGAATACTGATCCATCATTTTATTTAATAACCTAGGATTAAACCGAACGCCTGTTGAGGGAGTTTTGATATCAAAAGAAATAAAGTCTAACTTATCAAAAACTTCATCGACGATGACTGTTCCAGCAGCTTCAATATTTATCCAATAACCCTTAGCTTTTAGTTTATCGATTAACGTCGTTAAAGCTACTCTGTGTTTAGGATGAAGAGGATCTCCACCTGTAAATGAAACTCTTTTAATTAAACCATTTTGACCAACACGAGAAATTTCATCAATCACCTGAGAAAAAAGCATTGGTCGACCACTATCAAACTCCCACGTTTCCATCGAGTCACAATTAACACAACCAATAGAGCAGCCCTGAAAGCGTACAAAGACCTGTGGAATTCCTAAATTGATCCCCTCTCCTTCTGTCGCTAAATAAATGGCGTGAATATCAGCTATACTCATTTTTTCTCCAACGCAGTGCTTTTAACACAAATCAATCTGATTTGTCCAAAAGCAGCATATCCCAGCTTGTAAATTTTGCTAATTATGCAAAAATATCACTATGAGTAATGATTTCTTTGATCCAAATGAACAATTAAACCGTCTAAAAAATGTGGAAAACTCTGTTGGCCAACAGCATTTCAATCATAATAATGCCACAGAAACTGATGTGAAATTACTTGTGAATGAAAAGATTTCTCCAGCAAAATTTAAACCACATCCTTTTCTCGTTAACACCTATGAAGCAAATTCGCTGACAATTAAAGCCGTTAGAAAAGATCTCTTTGCAGCAGGGAGTGAGCTTTTCGCCGATCTCGAAGTAAAACACGAATGCTCATGTGGAAAACTTTTAGACCTTCAATTTTGGAAACTTTGTCCCTATTGTGGAAAACTTTTTTAAAAAATTTCTCCATGCATAAAAAAAAAGTCACTCTTTGTTAGAAACAAAAAACTTTACGTTTTATTCTAAATATAAGATTTTTCTAAAGCGTTAGTGAAAGTTTAGGCGAGACATCATCACTTGAGAAAAATTAATTTCATCAGGACGATAAGATTATTTTTTAAAAGAGATAAATTACTTCACTAACTAACACATACAACAACTATCGTTTTTTTAGAAAAGCGATCTGGCAGGAGTATTGTTTATGGGGACAACCAAGAGACAAAACGGCCATCTCAGCGATAGGCAGCTGAAGGCACTTCAAAACAAACTACTAGGCGAAAAAGAAAAAATCATTAATCGAGATGCTGATCAAGCAAAATACTATCTCGATAAAAATGAACTTTCTGACCCAGTAGACGAAGCATCAATCAACATTCAAGCTTCACACGAATTACGTTTTAGAAATCGTGAAAACTTTTTTCTAAAAAAAATCGATAAAGCACTCTTAAAATTTAACGATGACTCTTACGGACTCTGTGATGAGTGTGCATCTGTCATTACCTTTGAAAGACTTAATGCTAGACCTACAGCTGAACTTTGTATTGGTTGTAAAGAGGAAGCAGAGATGGAAGAAAAAAGTAACTTCTTTCATTTAAAGTCAAAGTCTTTAGGTAAAACTCTCAACGAGATAGGCCGAAGATAATTTAATCGCAATTTTCATTTTGTAGGGGCTTTTTTGCACTAAAAGCCTCTACAACATATGATTCTAAAACAGGCTCATTAGTGACATCATCAAAGAGCCAATTGGCGGAGTACCACTGTCCGATACTTTTTGCCGCCAA
This sequence comes from bacterium, assembly GCA_030425045.1. GTDB lineage: Bacteria > Bdellovibrionota > Bacteriovoracia > Bacteriovoracales > Bacteriovoracaceae > JAUHVL01. The sequence goes on along the minus strand of JAUHVL010000015.1, from coordinate 4,736 downwards.
ACAAGCTTGTTTTTCAGTTTCATACTGAATCACAAGAAGTTCAACCAATCTAACTTTTATACGCTTACCGCTTCCAAGAATACATCCTTCACGAAGGTAGTGTGAACAAAGTACTCTTCTTTCTGTTTCGTGGTTAGGAATGGCCACTAACTCAATATTAGGCTCTACAGCAGTTGCCATGGCCCACATTTCTTTGGGTCCTATTGTTTCATTTTTAGAGCAAGAAAAAAGAAAAATTAGAAAAAGTAAAAATCTCATATCTATGATTTTAACATGGACAAGAATTCACGCCTTTAAAATTTTTTAAATTTATGTAAGCTATTGGTATACAAAAAAAAGGAATTACCGATGTTAAAAATCAACTATCTACTGGCCATAACTTTTTTCATTTTCTCGTCCAATGTTTTTGCCGGTCCTTTTAGCATCACCTGTTCGGGGAGTGACTGTTCAAATTCTTCTGTTCAAAGTCTTATTTCACAATACGAAACAGATATTAATAATGACCTTCCTGATGCTGACGCCAGCTCTTATCTAAAAGGGATGGCAAATGCAACCATTGCCGCTGGTAAAGCTGTTGGTACCGATTATGCTAATGATATCGATCTTTTCATTGTCCAAACTGGTATTGGCATTGGTGCTGATCTTGGAAATAATGGATTTAGTGATGTTATCTCTGGAGATGTCGATGGTAATCAATTAAGAGGTATCGGTGTTCAGCCATTAGTTCTCATGGGTGGTATTAATATGGGGATTTTTGATTGGGGTGGCTACTTTGAAGACAAATGGGGAATATCACTAGATAAACTCAAAGTCTTTTTTAACTTCTCTCCTCTTTCTGATTTCGATAAAACATCTAGTGGTGTAACAATTGATGCGGAATCAAGTAATTTCGGTGTTCACTTTAGATATAAATATATTGATCCCTACAGCATAATTCCAGGTAGAATGCTTTACTGGACCGGAGTTGATTTTACTAGTGGTTTAGAAAGATCTTATTTGAAACTTAATACCAGTAAAAGAGAAACCAAATCATTTACATCAAGTGGTATTACGTTAACGGCGAATAATGCTCTTGTTAATGCTGGTGCTGAAGTTCAAACCTGGTCGATCCCTTTTGAGCTTTCAACTGGTATTCAGTATCTCTACGCTCTTACGTCATATGTTGGTGCTGGTGCTGATCTAAACTTTGGAGAAGCTGAAGCAAAAACGAGTCTTCAAGCTCCTATTACCGTAAGCGGTGGAGGGATTTCTAATGCATCACTAACAGGTAATTTAGACTTAGGACAATCAGATAGCCCTACCACAATCACACCGAGACTTTTTTTCGGTCAACAAATTGGGGTTCCGCTAGTGAAGTTGAATGTACATTTAGATTACTTATTGGCCAATTCAACCTGGGGATTAAACGCTAGTATAAAAGTTGTTTGGTGATAAGCCTGAACTTCTGCAAGTATAACGACACTGACTAGTAATAAACTGATCTTAAAAATCATCCCTAATTTATTTGTGATTGACATCATGTCTGATCCTTTTAGTAAATACATTTTTAGTATGCCTTATTTCAAAATTTTGTAAACTATTTTTATCAAATGATCTCACAACCAAGTCGATGACTATTGAGCTCAAGTATAATTTAAATACTGAAAAACTCTTTGAAAAATATAAAAAAATAGTCAAAATATAATTATAGAAAAACAAACGGATATTTTTTGAGCACAGAGTACATTCTTGATATAAGAACTAAGAATAATGATTCAAAAAGAATTTCTGTTACCAATACTCCTATCACTCTTGGAAGTGATAATAGTGCCGAGATTTGCTTTAAAGAAGAGCAACTATCACCCCTACACCTAAAGTTCCGATTACAAGATGATATCTTAACCATTAACCAGCTTGGGCAAGACGACAGTACGAAGCTGGGAAGACAAAAGCTCAAGCAAGGTAAGATGTACATCATTGATAAGGGAGATAAACTTACTCTTGGATCAATAAAGGTCATCATAAGAAAAGAAAAAATTAAAGAAGAACCTATTTCTGAAGAAAAGACCAAAGAGATCAAAACTTCTAAAAACTCTAAAAATAATGATGATGAAGTCGACGAAACAAATAAAATGGACAAGGATGAACTTTCCTCTATCGTGAGAAAAGCCGCCCATAGTAGAAATAATACAACGGCCATTACTCAAATGACTCAGATGATACAAAAGAAGTCTGTTTCGTTTGAGAGGCACCTTCTCCCCGGTACTTTCAGTCGATTAACATCACATTTTATCACCCTCCTTTTTTCGATCTGTTTATTGACCTATATAGCAGACATCTTGGATATTACTGAGATCATAGATAAAAACTATAAAGCTCTCATACCCCATGCTGAGACTTTAACAAAACAAGTTCAAATTAAAGCCGTTGAATTATCGACATTATATGAGGGTAAAATTCCATATAAAGTACCCACTATCGAAGAATTTGATTTTAGAAAAGTTTTAAATTATGAATTTCAGATAAAGGTTTTACTCTCTTTCCTTTTATTAAATTTTGGCAGCATCTTTTTATTCGGTGTAGAGTTCCCTCTCTTTTTGATGGGAGTTAGAGCTGAGGGGAATTTTGTTTTCAATAGAATTAAAGGTATCTTTCGTTACATCCTTGGATTATTAACCTTTCCTTTTTTAATCTTTGATCTCCCAATTCTTTTTAAAAGAAGAAGTTTAAAAGAAGTTCTCACTTTTAGTAAGTTACAATATAAAAAATCTGGGATGCAATATTCGGCCTTACTTTTAAAAGCACCTTTAATGGTCATTGTTCTTTTATTTGCACCAATTGGCCTATTTGTAGACAAACTGGTGCCCAGTACAACTGTCGATAAAGTCGTGACCAAACCTCAAAAAAAGAAAAAAGAGATTACTTACAATCCACTGACAAGACTTGAACTTCAAATTCCCGTTAAAGAGAAAAAGGATTATCTTATCTTGCCAAGTATCTATTCTGCTAAGGATACTTTTAAAGCAACTATGCTTATTGCAGAAAATACGACACAAACCACAGCAAAGTTAAAAGTTGAAAAAAGATTTTATTACGATAAATATCTTCCTGACCTTAAAAGACTTGATCCCTTATTTTCACTACACTCAAATGTTGTCGCCACCTCAACAGACATCTCTCTCGTTGCCTATCAACAAGAAGCAACAGACTTAATAGAAGACATCCTCTCATTTAATATTTATGGTCTGCATAAGTTTTTATTAAAAAGAGGTCCATTTATTTATCCTTACCTAAAAGCTAGAAAAAAGATTCAAGAGAGGTCTAATCTCCCTCTGGGTCTTGCCTTTCACTCCTTTTCTAGTAATCAAAAAACAATCTTAAATAGTAAAAATAAAAAAGTAATCCTCTTTATCGATGACGGTTTTATTCAACTAGAGATCACTTCTGCGGGAAAAAATAAAAAATTACCAAGGGCGATCTTTAAATACTTCTTACTTGAATCAAAGAAACTAGAAAACGTCGAACTCGTCAAACATGGTGAACTGAGTGGAGTTGAATTTTATGACCTTATTTATAAAATTGGTAATAATAAAAATGATAACCATAGCTTTGAGACAGAGCAGATTATTCTCTACTTACTTGAAGTTTCACTAGAATCTCTGACCAAAGAACAAGCCTTTAATCAAAAAGAAATTAAAAAATTTCTTACTGACCTTGATAAATTTTACTTAAATCTCGATAAAAATAGACAAAAACAATACAAAGAAGTAAGACTTGTGGCGAATCGAATCCAAAAAGCTATCGACAAAAAAGATACAAAGTTTTTAGAGACGAATATAAAAACAACCAAAAGAAACTTAAATCGAAAAATAAAAAAATATAATCGAAATCAAAACAACAAAAAGAAAGTTACAAAAAAGAAAAATACTAAAAAAGAATCAAAAAATGCCACCAGAAAGAGAAAGCGAACTAAGAACAAATCAAAAAATAAATGAACATTTTAAGTTTAACCTCATCCATGTAGATAAACATACAAATGCTCGAGCTGGTGAAATTATCACTCCTCATGGAGTTATCCCAACTCCTGTTTTTATGCCCGTAGGTACACATGCTGCCATTAAGGCCTTGCAGCCTCTTTTTTTAAAAGAGATGAATATACCTATTATTTTATCTAATACCTATCACCTCTATTTAACACCTGGCCCTGCTCTTATAAAAAAAGCAGGAGGGCTTCATAAGTTCATGAATTGGGATAGGCCGATTCTTACGGATTCCGGAGGCTTTCAAGTTTTTTCTCTTCAAGGAAAAAACATCACAGAAGAAGGAGTTGAGTTTAAAGATCAAAAAGGAAAAGGAATTTCTCTATCTCCTGAAAAGTCGATAGAAATTCAACAAGATCTTGGGTCTGATATTATGATGGCCTTCGATGAATGTATTCCACACCCGGCCACACGAAAATACGTTGAGAAAAGCATCGCAAGAACTCACCGATGGTTAGATCGATGTGTTGATACATGGAATTCAGAAAAACAAGCGCTCTTTGGCATTATTCAAGGTTCTACTTATGATGACTTGAGAGAGAAATGTGTAGAGGAAGTAACAGCTAGAGATTTACCTGGCTATGCCATTGGGGGTGTTTCTGTAGGTGAAGGCCCTGAACTTATGGAAAAAGCTGTTAGTTTTACTGCTCCCCTTATGCCTAAAGATAAACCTCGTTATGTCATGGGTGTGGGGAACCCTGAAGATCTCTTGATGAT
>JAUHVL010000064.1 GCA_030425045.1 bacterium | reverse complement strand
AATTTTTTCAGACCCATAATCTGACAAAATAAGTTTATTTTTGACCTATTTAAAATCTTGCTTACAATAAGTATTAATCTGGACAAATTCAAGCTGCCGGTGGCCATATTAGACAGTTTCTGGCCAATATACTGAGTAATTACTCAGCCAATTTTATCGACTATATATTCCCCCGAAAAAATTAAAGCTATGGCAAAATAGTGTCGAAATGTTTACTTGAAAGGTGTTAATTTTATATCGCTATCAGCTTGGAGAAATCCAAGGCCGCAAGCTTAAGGAGTGAAAATGAGCGAACCTAAGGCGTACATCCCAAATCCTATTGTCATTGAACAAACCGCTAGAGGTGAGAGACAGTATGATATCTACTCGAGGTTATTACTCGATAGGATCGTGTTTTTGGGTACTGAAGTGAATGATACAGTGGCCAATCTCTTAATCGCTCAGATGTTATTTTTAGAACAAGATAACGAAGATCCGATTCACTTCTATATCAATAGTCCTGGTGGGTCCGTTTATGCTGGTCTTGGGATTTACGATATCATGCAGTATATTTCATGCCCAGTTTACACATACTGTGTGGGAATGGCGGCATCTATGGGCTCGCTGCTTCTTACTGCAGGTGCTCCCGGTCATAGATATGCGATGCCTCATAGTCGAATCATGATTCACCAACCATTAGGTGGAGCAAGAGGACAGTGTTCTGATATTCAGATTCAGGCAAACGAAATTCAAACGCTGAGAACTCAGTTAAATAATATCTATATTCATCACTGTGCTAAAGACTTAACCAGTGAGCAGATTATTGAGGCAACTGACCGTGATAATTATCTTGATCCCCAAGGTGCAATTGACATGGGATTAATTGACAACATTATTACAAAAGATCACAAGAATAATAAGTAAACTGTGAAGTTAACGAAATAAAGAAATAGGAACAAATTATGTCTAAAGAGAAAGGTAGCTACAGCGGAACATTACATTGTAACTTCTGTGGAAAAAGTCAAAGAGAAGTCAAAAAACTTATTGCAGGACCTGGAGTCTATATTTGTGATGAGTGTATTGAACTTTGTAACGATATTATTTACGAAGACGCTCTCAAAACGACAAACAAAGTAGCTCAAGACCAAGTACCAAGACCTCATGAAATTAAACTTCACTTAGATGGTTATGTTATTGGACAAGATCGTGCAAAGAAAATTATTTCTGTTGCTGTTCATAACCACTATAAAAGAATCGGTCACTCACCTGACAAAAGAAAAGAAGATGGAGTTGAACTCCAAAAATCAAACATTCTTTTAGCTGGCCCAACAGGTTCAGGTAAAACACTAATTGCTCAGTCATTAGCGAAGTATCTCAACGTTCCTTTTGCAATCGCGGATGCCACTTCTTTAACTGAAGCTGGTTATGTTGGTGAAGATGTCGAAAATATTATTTTAAACCTTCTTCAAAACTGTGATTACGATGTTGAAAGAGCTGAAAGAGGGATCGTCTATATTGACGAGATTGATAAGATTGCTCGCAAAAGTGAAAACCCTTCGATCACAAGAGACGTTTCGGGTGAGGGCGTTCAGCAAGCACTCTTAAAACTTATCGAGGGAACAGTTGCATCGGTTCCACCAAAAGGGGGAAGAAAGCATCCTCAGCAAGAGTTTATTCAAGTAAATACTAAAAATATTCTTTTTATTGTGGCAGGTGCATTTGTCGGTCTTGATAAAATTATCGAAAAAAGAATGACAAAAAGACCTATTGGCTTAGCAACTGAAGGGAAAAAGGTTGAACAATCTGTCGTTGAAAAACTTGGTGGTATTGAAGCTGAAGATTTAACAAGATTTGGTCTGATCCCAGAGTTCATTGGTAGGGTACCCGTCAACGCTTTGTTGCATGAGTTGGATAAAGAGGCCCTCGTGAGAATTCTTACTGAGCCAAAAAATGCCATTACCAAGCAATACGCAAAACTATTTGAGTTTGATGGAATTGAAATTGAATTCGAAAAAGATGCATTAGAGCAAGTTGCAGAAATTGCCATGGAAAAAAGAACGGGAGCTCGTGGATTGAGAGCGATTCTTGAGCAAACCATGTTAGATGTCATGTACGATTTACCTAGTAACGATAAAGTTTGTAAGGTCGTAGTTACCAAAGCATCTATTCTCGGAACAGAACAACCAAAATTAGTAGAAGGTGAGCGAAAGCAACCGACAAAAGATGAAACAACAACATCTTTTAAAAACAGTAATAGCGCCGAAAGTGCGTAGGTACAGCTAATTTTTTTTCTCAACTCAAAATTTCTAACATCTAAAGTTAGAGAAATAAAAATCCATAATTTCAGTGGTTTAATGTAGCTAAAAAACGGTATTTCTAAACGAATACCGTTGTGCTGCTACTTGTAGAGGCAAGAATCTCCTTCGGATTTTTTTTGATTCGCAGACCGATATCAAGTTAGAATATAAGTAGCCCATATTTTGAATGTGGGCCGGGAATTTAGCCGAATAGTACAGGAGGTGCTATGTCAGATTCAGGCGCTAGTGCGAGCAAGAAGTTTCCTCTTTTACCCTTAAGGGATCTTATTATTTTTCCCCATATGGTTGTTCCTCTCTTTGTTGGTAGAGAAAAGTCCATTGCGGCCCTTGAAGAAGCGGCCAAGAATAACAATGAACTTTTCCTTGTTACACAAAAAGATGCAAGCATCCTTAATCCGGAAAGTGATGACATCTACCAAACGGGTACGGTTGTAAACATCATTCAAATGTTAAGACTTCCAGACAATACCGTTAAGGTTCTTATTGAAGGTAAGTATCGAGCGAAGATCGATGAGTTTATCTCAGAACCAAATGGCTATTGGGCAAATGTAACAAAGACGGCTTCAACGGCCAATGATCCTGTTAATCTCGAAGCATCGATTAGAGGAATCAAAAATATTTTTGAACAATATGTAAAGCTTAATAAGAGAATTCCACCTGAATTATTGATGAGTATTTCATCGATCACAGATCCTTCTCGTTTAGCTGATATTATTGTTGCTCATCTCACCATGAAAATTCCTGAGAAACAGGAAGTTTTAGAGGCCATCGATGTTGAGAAAAGACTCGAGCTTCTAATTGAAAAAATGCAAGGTGAGATTGAAATCATCAATGTTGAAAGAAGAATAAGAACTCGTGTGAAGAGTCAGATGGAAAAGTCTCAAAAAGAGTACTATCTGAACGAGCAGATGAATGCCATCCAAAAAGAGCTTGGACAAAAAGATGAAAAGTCTGAAATCCAAGAAATGGAAGAGAAACTTGAAGCTAAACAAATGCCAAAAGCTGCGAAGGAAAAAACAGCGAAAGAGGTTAAAAAGCTTAAGTCTATGTCTCCCATGTCTGCTGAGGCTGCCGTTGTAAGAAATTATATCGATTGGATGTTAAGTCTTCCTTGGGAAGATTTTACAGCTGACAATAATGATGTCGAACACGCCAGAGAGGTTCTTGAAGAGCACCACTATGGAATGAAAGATGTTAAAGATAGAATTGTAGAGTATCTAGCAGTACGTTCACTTCTTTCGGAAGAGGGACGAGGTACGATTCTCTGTCTAGCTGGTCCTCCCGGTGTAGGTAAAACATCGATTGCAAGATCATTAGCAGATTCATTGGGAAGAAAGTTTCAAAGAATTTCTCTTGGTGGTGTAAAAGATGAGTCTGAAATTAGAGGTCATAGAAGAACTTACGTAGGAGCAATGCCTGGTAAAATTATCAACGCTCTTAAGAAGTCGGGATCTTCTAATCCCGTTATCCTTCTCGATGAAATTGATAAAATGAGCTCTGATATGAGAGGGGATCCTGCTTCGGCCATGCTTGAAGTTCTCGATCCAGAACAAAATAAAAACTTTGCTGATCATTATATAGAAGTTGAATATGATCTTTCAAAAGTAATGTTCATTATGACTGCTAACGACTTAGGAAGAATTCCTGGCCCACTTAGAGACAGAATGGAAATCATTAATGTTTCTGGATATACACCTTTTGAAAAACTTCAGATTGGTAAAAAGTATCTTTTGAAAAAAGCAGCTAAGAGTAATGGTTTAGAAAATTATACTGTTGCCCTTAATGATAAAGTGATGACTGAAGTCGTAAGAGGGTGGACTAAAGAAGCAGGTGTGAGAGAGTTCGAAAGAGTTCTTAATACAATCTGTAGAAAAATCGCCACTGAAGTTGTTACTAAAAAAGTTGAAGAAGGACGTAAATTTAACGTTACCTCTAAGCAACTTTCAAAGTACTTAGGTCCTAAAAAATATACAAGTACAGAAACAGAACAAGAGCCACAAGTTGGACTTGTAAATGGATTAGCTTGGACAAGTGTTGGTGGTGAGCTTCTTCACATTGAAGTAGTCACTGTACCCGGTAAAGGCGGAATCCAAATTACAGGTAAACTTGGTGAAGTCATGCAAGAATCTGCTAAGGCGGCACTTAGTTATGTGAGATCTATTAGTGATCAACTTGGTGTCGACTCAGATTGGTTTGAAAAAAATGATATCCATATTCACGTACCAGAGGGAGCGACACCTAAAGATGGACCTTCCGCAGGTATCACCATGGCAACAGGTTTAACCTCGGCCATTACCGGTATCAAAGTAAACCAAGATGTGGCGATGACTGGTGAAGTAACCATTCGCGGTCGTGTACTTCCCATTGGTGGCCTTAAAGAAAAATTACTTGCGGCCAAGCAAGCTGGAATTACTAACGTTGTTATCCCTGCAAGAAATGAAAAAGATTTAACTGAAGTTCCAGATGAAATTAAACAAGGTTTAGAAGTTCATCCATGTTCTAATGTTGAAGAAGTTTTCAAGATCGCTCTTGACCTCGCTCAACCAGAGAAGTTCATGCAAATTGTTAGCTTGAAAGTTCTCGATGGTGAAGCCGGAAGCCAAGTCGCTAATTAATTTAAAATTTTATTCCATTGACGTAGGCGGAGTCTTAATATAGACTCCGTCCCATTCTGGAGCGGGCGTGTAGCTCAGTGGGAGAGCATCGCCCTTACAAGGCGAGGGTCATAGGTTCAATCCCTATCACGCCCACCATCTTTCCGCTCCGCATTTTCGATGTCAGACATTTTCTTATTTTGTCCAAGACCCATGAAAAATTTACAATAAAATCAAATATTTATATTTGGACAACATTTCTAAGTTGGCCAAAATTCTAGAGTCAGAAATTGTAAGTTATATCTTACTTCAATTAATTGACATATATTTTTTGCAATTGCTAAATACACCAGATCCTCATAAATGTGAGATTTTGAGCAAGTTTATTTTTAGATATTATTTGGGAGAAAAAAATGGAAATTAATTTAATTGAAAACTTCAAAGCTGGTGGTTTTTTCATGTACTTCATCTTGTTATTTGGAGTACTTGTACTTGGTTTTATCCTTGAAAGAGGCCTTGCGCTTTTTAAGAGCTATAAGGAAGCACCAAAAGATTTTAGAAAACAGCTTTTAGAGTATATTTGTAAAAACGACTTTAGAGCTGCTGTCGATTATATTGAGATGTCAGCATCTAAAACCAGTTTAGGAAAAATTGCACTGATTGGTTGTTCTGTTAGAGCAACTGGAGGCGGTGAAGAAGAACTTCAAGCGAGAATGGACGAAAAACTTTCTCAGGAAATCACAGAAGTTGATAAAAGAACAAACTTCTTAGCCGTTTTTGGAAACGTTGCAACACTTCTTGGACTACTTGGTACAGTTACTGGTCTTATTATGTCATTTGCGGCTCTAGATGGTGTAGATCCTGCAAAGAGAGCTGAGCTTCTTGGTAAAGGTATTTCAGAGGCCCTAAACTCAACAGCTTTTGGTCTTGTTGTGGCCGTTCCTGCTCTTATCGCTTATGCCGTATATCAAAACAGAACAGATAGAATTGTTACGAGATTAACTGAACAAGCTTCAGAAATTTATCACGATCTTCTTTTCTACAGCGAATCTGCAACTAAATATGAAGACCTTCCTGAATACGTAAAAGCTGGTTTAACTAACGGTAAAACCAGACCTGCCACGAATCAGTAAGCATAAAAGAAGCAAAGGTAATACTTAGGATAAATAATGAGTGAACTAAGAAGAAAACATAGAGAAATAAACGCTGAGCTAAATCTAACAACTTTCATTGACTTGCTCTCAACGATTGTTTGCTTTCTCCTAATCTCAGCAGTTTGGATTCAAGTAGGTGCACTCGAAATTAAGCAATCTCATGGTACCGCTGGAGCTTCGACAAGTAAGAAAGAGTCTTATGAACTTGAACTTAAGTATGTAAATAAAAAGTCAGCAAATATTGTGATTAAAAGAGACGGTAAACGTTTTAGAAGATACAGACTTAAAGAAGAGTCTCCTGAGGCTTTAATTAAGAAAATTGATTCAACACTTGATGGATGGATGCAGTCTAAATCAGGCAAAAGAGGGAAAATTGAAACCGCTATGATTACTCCCAAAAGAGAAGTTACTTATGGTGAAATGGTTTTAGCTCTCGATGCTCTTAGAAAATATAAAATCGTCAATATTGGTGTTGTTCCCACTAAGGGAGAAATCTAATGGCCATTGGATCTAGTGCTTTAAATACAGGTAATTTTGAACACGTTTTATTAAACAGAAACCAACGTGGAAAAAGAAGAGGCAAAGTTTTACAAGCAACCCTCATGCTTACATCCATGGTTGATATGTTCAGTATGTTGGTTTGTTTTATGTTGCAAACGTTTTCGTCTACTCCGGAAATTCTCGTGGCAAAAGGGGTGACATTACCAGACTCAATTACAGGGAAAACTGTTAAAGAAGCTCCTGTTTTATCACTAAATAAAGATGAGTTATTTTTAGATCAAAAACTAATTGGAAAAACGGCCGTTGTACTTAAGAAGCCTGATCAATTAGTGAGTAAGCTGATTGATCTCAGAAAATCATGGGTAAAAGCTCATCCCGGAGAAGCATTCGGTGGTGATATAAATGTCCAAGCTGATAAAGATGTCTCAAGTGTCGTGATTTCTCAACTGATGGGGATCGTGTCGGGGCAACATTATAGTGCCATACAACTTGCAGTATTAGGTGGCGTACAAGCTGAATAGGTTTAAATATGAATAAACTAGTTTTACTAATTTTAATTTCGTTTCAGTTTTTAGCTTCTGCTAATAATAAAGAACTTATTACTGAGATGGAGTCACTGAGAAAGACTCTTAAGCCAGGTACAGAAACAAGGTTAGAGCTCACAAGAAGACTTGCCGACCTTTACTATCAAGACGCTGTTGAAGTTCAAAAAAATAATGTTCTCAAAGGTCAAACCGAAGCAACCCCAGAGGTCGCAAAGTATAGACAAAGGGCCTTTGAGTTATACTCCCAATCTTTAAAAGGTACAAAGTCTTTATCTCAAAAGATTCTTATTCAGTTCCAACTAGCTAGGATCTTGGAAGCTCAAGAGAAAAAGAAGGAAGCAAGTCAGATTTTTCAAAATATCTTAGCAAATAAGCAAACACCTCAATCGATTCGAAAAGAAACGGCTATAAAAGTTGCTGAATACTTTGATGATCAATATGAAGATAATAAGGCAAAGAAATACTACAAAATGGCCATCTCAATGTGTGATGACGTCGATCTTTGTGGGTATGCCAATTATAAATATGCTTGGGTTCTTTATAGAAATGGAGATATTTCTTCAGCTGCTAATGCAATGAAAAAATCTCTTTTTAATAAGCAAGGTGACGTTCAAGAGAAGTCACTCGCTGACTATATTGTCTTTCTTTCAAATCAAAAAACGGATGGCGTAAAAGAACTTGCTGAAATTCAAACACTTGCAACCAAACTTAAAAGACCTGACCTTGTTAGAGAGTTAGGTGAAACATTTTATACATCTGGTAATAGAAAAGCGGGAACTCATATTCTTACTTACCTCAATGAAAAAAATCCTGATGTGTACTATACAGTGAGATTAGCTGAAGAGAATTATGGCTTTAGAAATTGGGAAAAATTTAGGTCTTATCTCAAGACAATGGCAAGTTTAAACCCTGAAAGTCTTCCAAAGGATCAAAGCAAATATAAAGAAGTAAAAGGTATTGTTAAACGAATGGCACTTCAGCTTGATGGTGAAGTTAAAAGTGATCCAACAAAGAAAAACGACCTTCAAAGTATTATTGATATTTACTTAAGCTATTATCCAAATGATGAACTTCGTACCAAAATGGTTGATGGTTGGTTAAATGTAGAAGACGACAAAGCAAGAAAAATTAATCGGTTAAAAGAATATATTTCTTTTGCACAGACTAATAAACAGACTAAAGAAGAAATTCGTTTAAGAAGAATGCGTCTTTCGCTGGCCCAGAAAGTTAAAAATACTGAGGTCATTCTTGTGGAAGCAGACGCTCTCTCTAAAAAACTGGAGAAAGAAGACGAGAGAAGACAGTTCACATACTTATTTGCTCAAACAAAATACAAGCAAAATAAGATTGATGAAGCACTTCCCATTTTTAAAAGTTTAGCGGTTATTCAAGAAGGAGCAAAACCTGATAAGTGGGCAACCTTATCTCAAAACCTCGCTCTCGATATTCTCAATCAGAAAAAAGACTATAAGGGTATCTTAGCTCAAGCATCGACATGGACATCAAGAGCTGATCTGGCTGGAGATAAGAAAGTTGCCAAAGAAATTAACGAAATGAAGAAAGTTTCTTTGCAAGCTGAATTTGAAGATGCCTTTTCTTTAGGTCAAACAGAAGAAGCTTTAAAAGTATTTGAGAAATTTTGTTACTCAAAACAATTTGTTAAAAAATCATGTCCAAACGTAAAAGTTCTAGCGGTAAAACTACAAAAACAAGATTCTATAATTAAGATTCTCGAGCATAACAAAGATGAGAAGTCTTTAATGGTTGAGTATGAGCGTATGGGTCGTTTCTCAGATGCCGCTAAACTTCAAGAGAAATTTGTTCTCAATAAAAAATCGGCGTTACCAGATTATCTTAAAATTGCACTTCTTTATGAGTTAGATAACAACCTTGAAAATAGAGATCGTATTCTAAATAAAATGATCAAGAAGATTAAAAAGGACAAGAAAATCGACGAGAAGTTGGAACCTCTTGTTTATAGTACTCTCGTAGAAGCCGGTTACTTTGATTATAAACTGGTATCTCTTCCTTGGAAAATGACTCGTAAAATGAGAATGGTTGAAGAGTTAGAAAATAGAGGGATTGGGAACAAGCTTACTAAAAAAATGTTCTTAACATCTTCTCAAAATATGGGTGCTCTTTGGGAAGCAAATAAAGTTCAACCATTAATCAAACTAAACCAAGCTCAAGCTAAGCAAGGTTTTTATGGTCGCTATCAAAAAACTCGATTTAAAAGAAGAGTTGCAAAGTTGAAGAAATTTGCTGATGAAGCAAAAAAGGTTCTCGAAATTACCACTCCTGTTGCTCGAGTCTATGTTTCTAATATGTTAGCTGAAGCTTATTTGAAACTGGCCATGGAAATTGAAAGTATGCCTATTCCTAAAGTTATCGAAGACCAGGCACAACGAGATCAAATTAAGCAAAACTTAATAACAATGGCAGAACCATTCAAAAAAGAGTCTGAAGGATATAGAACGGTATTTGATAAGCAAATGGCGGAAATAACGGATTTAGAAGTCCAAGATAAAGTTAGCATGAATCTCGATAAGTCGGTCAAAGAATACTTCAATCTTTTTGTAAAGAGTGACTACAAAGACTACAAGAAAGATGTAGCTAGTTTAAATAAAGCTGCGATTGAAAAAGATCTTAATCTTCTAAAGAATGAGCCTGAAAATACAACAGCTCTAAATAACTTAATTAACTTTTATAAAAATAATAAACATGAAAGATTGTCAGCTTACTATCAAGGTCGATTATTAAGTCTGAATTCTGGAGGGAATCAATGAAAAAATTAACGCTATTAATTGCATGCTTTTTCTTAACGAGTATTACCCATGCTGCTAAATCAGCTCCAGAAGAGAAACAAAATGTTAAGTATCGTAAAAGTAAAAAAATTAACTTCGAAACACTATTGATTGAAGGTCAAAATCAAAAAGGTGACCTCGATGTGATTACTGGTAATGTCGGTGATGATGGTGACGGTCTTTTAAAGTTGAGAAAAAACTTCTTGGATCAAATTGCTGTTGATGCAGGGGAGAAGGTTAAATGATATTAGTAGCCGAAAACGACAATCGTATCGTAAAAGCTTTTGCATCACTTGAAGAGGGAGCTTATGGCTTTCATAAAATCTTTGGATTTATTGGCGAAAGAGCTGCTGTTCAAAGAATGGTTTCAAGAAAAAGACGTGGAATTCAATTCAGTACTCCCAAGTGGGATTTTAAATTTGAAGTTAAAAAAGACAAAAAGAACGGTGAAATTGTCCTCAACGCTCTAGAAGGTTGCGACCTTGTCTCGATGGGAAAAGAAGCTTGGAAATTAGTTACTCCAAGAGGAAACTTTATTTTATCTAATGAAGCTAAGCCGATAGTCCCTGAAGTGATCACTGCTATTGATTATGATGAGCATGACGACAAAGAAATCTTGTTCAAGTCTATTGTCGGTGCCGTAGCAGCTCTTTTTGTTGCCCTTTTTGTACTTTGGTATTTTGGCCCTGAGGAAGTGGTTGAAGAAACTAAAAAAGAAGAAGAGCAAGTTGTTGTAAAAATAAAAGAGCAGAAAGTTGTTCGAATAAATATGGTTCCTGCAAAAACTCTTACTAAAGAAGAAATTAAGAAGAAAAGGGCCCATAGAGCAGTCATGGCAAATCTCGCTTTTACTGGGTTGATTGGCGATAAAAATTTGAAAAAAGCCGTTGGGGGAGCACCTACTGAACTTAAAAAAGTAACTGCAGGAGCAGGGCCTGGTGGCGACGCTGGTAGTGGTGGTGAAGTCTTAGTTGGATTAGGAAAAGGTGTTAAAAAGATCACTGTTGGTAACACTGGTACTGTAGGTCTTGGAGGTATAGGTACAAAAGGAAAAGGCGGTGGACAAGGTGGATATGGTGATACCGTTGTTGCAGCTGGTGAAGGTAAAGGAATGTCAACAGTTCCCGTTTCTA
>JAUHVL010000063.1 GCA_030425045.1 bacterium | reverse complement strand
TATGATTGATGTTAGGTATCAGGGATTAGTCACTATTCAGGATTTGAGTGAGGCTTTGGAGGCTTTTGGAGTTGAAACTAGCAGGAAGGAATTATGTGCTTTGATTGATAAGTTTGATTTTGATTATGATGGAAGTCGTGAAATATCAGTTAAGTTTCACTCCATATCTCGTGTATATCGTTTGAGTGAAGGAAAGTGGTATCCTTATCCTGAAAGACCTAGAAAGCGTCAACTAAGAAAAGCAAAAGAGATTTAAGAGGCTTTTGGTAGAGAGTCATCATGATCGTCATGATTTGTTGGGTCTGGATCTTTTCTATATTGGTCGAGGCTGACGACAGTTGAACTTGGAGCCTCACTCGATTCTCCTGCTTTTCTAAGGGCAAACCAGAGTAATGTTGGAAGAACAATCACAAGACATGTAATGAGGATATTAGTAATCATAGAGCCGTTATTAGTATCACTCACTTTACGACGATAGTTCTTTGGAGATGTCGTCGAGCTTGTCGCCTCACGGCCTTTATTCGTTTGTTTCCAGTTAAAGCCGGGATCATTTTTGTTTTTACTATGATCGTATTGATCTATTGAAATTCCTTGGCCTGGTTCGATGGCCGGTCCTCTCGCATGAGATTGGATTGAAAAAATTGTGAGAAGGGTTAGGAGGAGGTAAGTTTTCATAATCTTCATTCTCTCAGTTCTTAATTATTGTACCATACTCTTTTTTATTTTTAGTTTCCATCAAACTAAAAGAGTTCATCTAGGATATCAGATGAACCTATTGAAAACCATGTGGGCATCAATGATGATCATTTCTGCTGGTTTCATTTTGTCCCAAACGTTCTCACCAGAAAGTGGCTCCGAACTAAAAAGCAAATGGTTAACATAACCACTTTTTGTAGGGGCTTCACACTCGGGAGATAACTTGGGGCATACATCTCTTTCTGGGCAAAGAGTTTTGTAAGTACTGAAAAACAACTCTTTACCTCCGTTAAAGGCAAACATAGAAGTTCCATTTGTCATTAAAAATGAATAGTAATTTTCAGTATCGGGACCTTTGGGGTCAGAATAATACTGACCACAAATATCTGTTATTTTTTTAATGGCCTTGCGAATAGATTTTTCAAAAACCTGATTATTATGATTGTCTTTAAGTAATTGATCTTCTTTTAATTGTGAAAGAATAATGAAAAATAAAACTTCACTATCTGTATCACCTAAAATAAATCCAAAAAGTTCATGATCTATTAGTTTGTGGAGTTCCGATTTCTTCTGCTCAAAATCTTTTATGTTTCCATTATGAGCAAAGACCCAATTACTAAATTGGAAAGGGTGAGTATTGAGGATGGTTTTATTGCCTTCAGTAGCTTTTCTAATATGAGCAAGTACGGTATTGGAACTGACCGTACCAGAAACTCTTTTAAAAATACTACAATTCATAGCGCTGTTAGCAGACCTAATTAAGTGAGGAAAATCGTCGAGATAATAGGCAACTCCCCAACCATCAGGGTGATGCTGACTTTGATTTAATAGAGCATTATCAGCAGATAATAAGCTACTGTGAACACCACTTTCTAATACAGATTTAAAACCAAATAATCGACACATCACTATTTTATCGGATTAATTTCTTATTTATTAAAAAGATTATATTGTTAAAGAATTTATTAATTACATGGATTTTGATTCAAGTCGCTCATAAAGCTCCATTAACAACTCTTCTTCTTGTTCTTTCTTCTCGCTCAATTTAACAAGTTTCTCTACGCTTTCTTCACTTGATTGTAAGGACCCTAAGCTTTGAATAAGCTCATCAATTTTTCCGATAAGCTCTTCCTTTTCAGAGATAGCTTCTTCTATTTTAGATATGTCTTTTTTAGAGAGAGTTGGAGTCTTTGATACTGTTTCAGGTTCTTTTTCAGGAGCTACTTCTTCTGCTTTATCATCACTAAGTTCTTTTTCAATATCTCTTAAATCAAGCCAAGCTTCAACTTGTTCGTAGCCTCCCTCAAAGATTTCTAGCTTTTGATCTTCGATGAGTAAGACTTTGTTGGTGACAGAACTTAAAAATGATCGATCGTGGGAAATGAGGATAATGGTTCCTTCAAAATCTTTTAATGCTTGCTCAAGTACATCGAGGGTTTCGAGGTCGAGATCGTTTGTGGGCTCGTCAAAAATCCAAAGATCACCTTTGGTAGATAGATTCATCGCCATTTGAATACGATTTTTTTCACCACCGGAAAAGGTTTTAATTGGGCGGTTCATATCATTGCGATCAAAATTAAATTTATCTAGATAAGCTGCAATATGAGTATTTCCACTACCTTCTACTTTGATTTGATCACTTCCTGTGGTCATTAACTCAAAAGGAGTTTGATCTTCTTTTAAGGTGGAGCGATCTTGTGAAAAGTATTGCATTGAGAGATCGTCGGCCCTTTTTATTTTACCATTTGTCGGTTTAAGGTCATCTAAAATGAGCTTAATGAGAGTTGTTTTACCAACGCCATTTTTTCCTACCAATCCGATCCGATCACCTTTATGAATTTCAAAATTAAAGTTTTCAAAGAGTGCTTGTTGTTGATAACCGAAAGAAACATCTTTAAAGTCGATAATTTTTTTACTTTTCTTATTGCCAGCCATGAGATTGAGTTTCATTTCTCTTTGAATTTGATTTTTTAGACCACCAATACGTTCGCTTAGTATGTGAAAACTCTCGATTCTTTTTTTACTTTTGGTTCCTCTTGCCTTCACTCCTTGATTCATCCAGTCTTGTTCTCTTCTCAGTCGGTTACTTAGCCGCCTGATAAGCCTTTGTCTCTCCTCATCCTTTTTGGCTTGCATTTGAATGAAGTCATTATAGTTGCCACTATAAGTATCAATTTTGGCATTATGAATATGGACGATTCTTTTTGAAACTTTATCGAGTAGGTAACGATCGTGAGTGATCAAGATAAATGTTGACTCGTGACCTGAGAGCTCATCTTCAAGAAGTTTAATGGTTTCGATATCAAGATGGTTCGTTGGCTCATCCCAAAGAATGATCTGAGCTTTTGAGGATAAGCCAAGACTAAGTAGTATTTTCTTTTGTTCTCCACCGCTAAGATTTTTTACGAGGAGTTCATGATCATAATGACCAAAAAACTTGAGATAAGATTGGTAACGTTCAATTAAATCCCATGCATCAAGATGATCCATTTGCTCCATTAACTTGTTTTGTTTTTCCAATAAACTAGGTTCATCAGCAATTCGATTATTAATCTCAGTCAGCTCATCATTTACTTTTTTAAGCTTTGGATAAAAATGATAAATGATATTTGAAATGGTAATGGAATCATCGAGTTGAAAAGGGATTTCTTGAGGGACAAGAAATGTCGAGTAGTCTGGGTTTTTATCAAATTTTAATGCCGGTTCAGATTTATCGGCGGCCAATTCACCAGTTAAAATTTTAAAGAGTGAAGATTTTCCGCGACCATTTCTTCCTATTAAACCAATATGATCATTCTTGTGGACAATTAAGTTTGCTCCTTGAAATAAACTTTTTGCTCCAAAAGACAAATGAAGGTTTTGTAGACTAAAAAGAATCAAGGTGACCTCAAAATGGCCTGCCCGAGAGGGTTCGAACCTCTGACCTTGAGATTAGAAATCACATGCTCTATCCAGCTGAGCTACGGGCAGGTTGAAAACGCCATGTGGCAATATGAAAGTAAAATTTAGGGTTTTATGGAGATATTGTCAATCACTTCGTGCTGATTAAATTGGGCCAAGCCTGCGTAATAATGGTAGATTTTAAGCATGGTTAGCTTTAAAGGGCATACAAGCATTGCCGATCTTCAGGCCTATATCAAACAAAATAGACCATCTCTCTATCACGGTGCTACGACTTCTACTGTCATTCCCTTTACGAAAAGTATCCTTGATTTTTTAGGAGACTATCGTGACCTCACGTTAGTGGACTTAACGGGGCTTCCTAAAAAAATGGAGCACGAGGGTGATGAGGTGTTCATCGAAGGGCCCGTCACATGGTC
Source organism: bacterium (assembly GCA_030425045.1). Taxonomy (GTDB): domain Bacteria; phylum Bdellovibrionota; class Bacteriovoracia; order Bacteriovoracales; family Bacteriovoracaceae; genus JAUHVL01. The sequence continues at coordinate 7,129 of JAUHVL010000063.1, read as the reverse complement.
AGAACTGATGGCCTTTTGTCACAGTCATAACCGCGACATTGGTTGTTATCCCACTGAAAAGTCGGCTTGTGTTTTATCTGGATTGGCCACGTCTGCAACTGGCGATCGCTGTTTTGGTTTTGGGACTCTTCGAGATCTTGTTACAGAAATAACTTATCTTAACGACAAGGCACAAGAGAAAAAACTATCGGGCCAAAAACATTTTCCCCATGAAATCAAAGCATACTCAGCTTCTTTAGAGCCTTATCGTCATTTTAAAAATCCTCCCGTTCCATGGCTTGAGAGAGAAACTGATTTAATGATCGGTACGGAGGGGCAACTTGGTGTTATTACTTCTTGTAAACTTAGAACAATAAGCTGGAAAAATTTAACTTATCTCTTTTTAAAAGTTCCTCATTGGGCAGATGATTACTCAATACATCTCAACGTTCATGATGCTGTTCAAAAATACCGGGGAACAATCTATGGCTGTGAGATGATGGATAAGCATCTTATTAAATTTGGTGGACGCCACTTATCTGGAGACCTTATTGCTCTTGAAGTACCGTTAGAACATTTAGAGTTAGTTTATGAAAAAGTCATATCTAAAATTGATGGATTTAGCGTAGATGATAGTTTTGAAGTTTCACCAGAGCAGTATCGAAAAAATAGACAGAAAAGACCAGCGAGGTTGGCGGAGTTTTTACGTCAAAACAATATTGTGAAAATGGGAACAGACTCGCAAGTTAAACCGACTCTATTAAAAGATCTTTTTGAATATTATAAAAAGTGGGTCGATATACCCCATACACTGTTTGGGCATTTAGGTGATGCCCATCTTCATTTTAATTTTCTTCCTAGGCCTGATCAAAGAAAAGAATGTGAAAGGCGTTTTGAGCAGTTTTATCATCAAGTGGCACAATGGCAGGGAAGTCCTTTTGCCGAACATGGAATAGGTGTGCTAAAAAAAGATTATTTAAAAGAATTTTTAAAAGATTCTCATTACGAAATGTTTGAGATGTTAAAAGATATTTATGACCCTAAGAGAATCTTTTTTCCCGTAGGATATATGAATTTAAAACAAGGGCAATAGTATTAAAGCGAGAGTTTTAAGAAGTTCACAAAGAGAGTTTCAATGTCGTCTACCTGATGGTGAGCTCGTCTTTGCTACAGCTTTTGGAAAACTTTTAAAAGGGGACTCCATCGTTGTCGGTGACTGGGTCACGTTGGCCAGCGAGGCTGATGAGTATCATATCACCTCAGTCGATGAGAGAACGAGTGAAGTCTTTCGTATGTTACCAAGAGAACGAAAGAAAAAAGTCAGTGCGGCCAATGTCGATTATTTTTTAATTGTAAGTTCTGTCTCTCTTCCCGCTTTTAAGCGTGGGATTATTGATCGATTCTTAGTGAGGGCCTCTCAATGGGAAATTAAACCTATTGTCATTTTTAATAAAATGGATGAGTGGAATCCTGAAGACGTGGACCTTGAATTTGAGGCAAGAAGATTGAAGTTTATTGGTGTCGATAGTTACTTCATTTCTTCTAAAGGTTTAAGTTTCGAAAAAGAGTCTTTTATGGATAAGACTGTCGATGATTTGAAAAAGTTCCTTAAAGATAAAACAACAGTTTTTCTTGGTCAATCTGGAGTGGGGAAGAGCACACTCATCACTAATCTCTCTGATGGCAAAGTGGAACTTAAATCTTTAGAAGTTGGAAAAGTGGGAAAGGGGAAACACACCACCACGTGGACAGAACTTATTGAGCTGCCACAGTTTTCATTAATCGACTCACCGGGGGTTCGCTCTTTTAGTCTCGATGATATTGATCCTGATGAATTGATTTATTTCGTTCCCGATATTGAAGAGATTTCACTTGAGTGTAAATTTAATTCCTGTCGCCATCTTCCCGATAATAAAGGCTGTCGTTTTTTTGATAACGATTGGGATGAACTAACGACAGATATTATTCTCAGCAGACTTGAGTCCTATCTTCGAATACAAGAGGAACTTGATCAGAATAGAGCTTATTAATTTAAGCAACTTCAATAAATATCCGATACTTGATTAATGAAATATTTGTGTTCGCTTATTCTTGTTTTTATTATGTGGCAATCAAAGTCCCTCGAATGTACGCATTTTCATGATTATACTCTTGAGTGTGATAATGGTGAGATTTATGTGACAGATACAGTGGTTGGGTTCAATGTCTCGGCCTGTAGAGATGAGCCGAGTTTTACAGATCGTTTAATTTTGGATGTGAAGCTAGAAGAATTAGATTTGTCGCAAGACCCAGAGGACTGCCATCCTTATCACGATAATACAATTATGTGTGACGGACTGGTTTACTTTTCAGGCAATGATCATCTGGTGACCAACCCATGTTCCATTATTGTTGATGATGGGCGAACAATAGAGCAGCTTATTATCGATCTTAATCGCTCCGATGCTGTTGAAAGAGCGATTCGACAGGCCATCGGCGAATAGCTCAATTCATAATATTTAAACGTAAACGATTAAAACGAATTTCTTTGAGAAGTCCCGCTACTGGCTTTTGATAAGTATAGTTGATGATATATTTCGCACCTTGAGGTGTGGATTTCCTGACCTTGCCTTCAAATAAATTATCAAGGTTATGACGCTTTTTAAGCATATAATCCATGGAGCGACCTAACGTATAGCTATTGTTAAATCTTTTATCGTATTTTTTCGTGATGGAAGGAATGAAGCCCCAATGGGGACCGGCCATATCAAAGTGAGCAGGGATAGGGCCACCATTACCATTTCTCTTCCAGTCCTCAGCGATATAATCGATTAATTTTTCTTTATGGACAATCGAGACATCTGCTCCTGTAATGACATCACCTTTGTAGTTGTATTGAAAATATAAAAAATAAAATCCGGCAATAAAATTAAAGGCGGTAAAGAGGGGAATCGTGAATTTTGTGATCCACTTATTAAATTTAAAAAAGATAAAATAGCAAAAGAAAGGAACGAAAGGGATGAGCAAATCTAGTCTCGCTCCTGAGGTCCAACGAAACCCACCCATCGCAGGAGTGAAGCCTCCACAAAAAGCTATAAAGACGAGCACGATAGTAAAGTTTAAATCTTCTACGTTGAGTTTTCGAATCTGTTCTCTAAAAGTAAAAAGATAATCAAGTTTAAATTTAGGTGTATAGGTTTTTAAAAAAGTGAATACGACTTTTATGAGAATAACTCCCCAAATGAGGGCCTGGGCCTTAAAGAAATACTGATAAACAACACCAAGGGTGCTTGTCCATTTAGGATAGATTTCGGGCGAAAAGAATGTTCTCGCGGTAAAATCATTTCCCATCACTCTGAAAACGAGAGAAAAAGGAAGGAGAATGATCTGTTCTAAAAAGCGATACCCTTGACCGACAATGAGTGTGGGTCTTGACTGGCTCGTCAAAAGCTCCATATCGACATTCGAGAAATAAGGAACCCAGACAAAATAAATAATAAGGCCTAGACCACTAATAAAAGTAAGTGATGCTGTTATGATATCTTTGCGATCAACTTTAGGTGGAAAAATAAAAAGACTAATCAGTGTCGTTAAAGCCGCGGCCATGACGATGGGAATTCCCGCGAGATAAAACGTAAAGGGAATGAGAGCGACCAGAGCAGTGATGGAAATGATGGTCCAGCTTCTAAACTTTGGATAAAGTAAAAGAAGAGACGCGATAAAAAAGTTTAGTGGTAGTAAAATCGACTGTGCCCAAAGATCACCGCAATTATTTCTAATGACAATTAAGCTTGAAAGCATTGTAAATAAAGCGAGCCAATTTTTTTTACTGACCACTTTTGAAAAGACTAAAACTGAGCACAAAGTAAAAAGCTGTAAGCTAAAGCTGACCCATCTTAAGCTATCGAGTGGAGCAAAAATTTTTGAAAAGAGAGGCATACCATTTGGGTTGGGCACATGCCTTGAATTGAGCAGGCCATAGATGAGGTCTTCTTGACTAATAAATTCGGCCATCCACATCACTGTCGCCTCATCTTCGCGCCAAGTGGTTAAACCTGACCAGAAGTATCGATCAATTAAGACGATAACTAAGACGATTAGAAACAGAAGGTATTGTTTTTTCATAGACATGGAAAAGATTATGCCATCACTATGTATAAATTGGCCCTAAATATCTGCCGCATGGGTTCCGTTAAGTATTGGAGTTAAAATATTTATAGAAAAGGCTTAGCGCCAAAGCATCGGAGGAATGATGACAGATAAGGTTTTAGATTTCGTTACCAAGCGTAAAGAAAATATTGAAGAGAAAAGAAGAACATTTGAAAGAATTCTTTTTAGTAATTTTCTCGGTGCCTATACTGTCATTAAGCATAACGGTGGAATCTATCCCGTAAATCTTGTTGATATCTCTCACGATGGTTGTTTATTTCAAATTCCTTGGAACTTTAAGGAAGATCAAAAGCTTCCCACGGACTCTGAACTTAATATGAGAATCTATTTTACTAAGCATTCTTATATTCCAGCGATCTTAAATATTAAGTATGGAAAAGAGCATATTGATAAAGATGGAACAACTTATATGCAATATGGTTGTGAATTCGATAAGTCTTATCCCTCTTTTGACGCATTAGAGTCTTTTATTAAGTTTCTCTATAGCTTTGCTGAGCACAGTTCAGTCGATAGAGGTGACACAAAGGTCTATTTCCTTTAATTCTATTTTCCTTTCTCATTAATAATGTTATGCACATAGCATGAAAATTGCTGTTATTGGGACAGGTCCACTGGCCATAGAGTTCGCTATTTTAATGCATCGCCAAGATGCCCATGTCACTCTTTTTGGTGAAAGCCAGCTCGGTGGTAATGTCATACGCCATTCCCCCATTTCAACTTTAAGTATGGAAGGGAAATGGAGTGAAGTGACGACCGAAGATGGTCGAGAGATAGCAGCACTAAAAGTGGAAGAGACGATTCCCTCGTTGGAAGAATATTACCGTCATTATTTAAAAAGTCTTATAAATTATTGTGAAGAAAATATTGAGATTAAAAAATTCAATGTTCAAAGAGTTCAAAAAAGGTTTTTATCGCTTCAAGATGAAGTGCCGGGAAAAAGTCGTTTAGAAGATTTGTTTAGAGTTGTTCATACCAGAGTTGACGAAGAGGGTGAGATCGAGTTTTTCGATGACTTTGATATCGTCGTTGAGGCCATTGGGGCACAGGCCAAAATATTTGCTGGACCTGCTGGAGGTTTGGCGATCAATGAAAAGTTTAATCAAAATGAAATTTACTATCAGTTAGGTAATGATACCGCTTCAGAGTTATTAGACTTTAGAGGAACGATTGCACTTGTCGGTGAGGGGATTGAATCGGCTTCTCTTTTATTGTTTTTAAAAACATGGCTGAGTTTAGATACAAAAAATAATCTCTATCTCGTTCAAGATAATGAAAGACCTTTTGAAAAATTGTGTTTGGATTCTCCTGAGCTTGATAAAGAGATAACCAATCTTATTAAAGAAGAAAAAGTTCTGTGGCAAAAAGATTGTAGAGAAGTCGAAATAGAAATCGAAAATTACCGTCTTTTACCTCGAGAAGAACAGATTAAATTTAGAATGTCTGAATTTCCTGAGCCAAGACTGAAAATTCTTACGGAGTATACGGTAACATCTATTGATCATTTAACCGACCGTGAAGGACTTTTCCTAACACTAGAGTCACCAACATGGAAGGGAAGTGATCGTAAAGAGATCTTTACTCTCAATTGCGGGAAGTTGTTTGTCCTCAAAGGATCAACAGCAAGTTATTTGGCCCAAAATATGAGAACTGATGTGGGCCCACTTCACTCTGAGCCCGGCTATTATACACTCGGACAAAACCAACTTCATGAAAAAGGACAATACCTTTTAAAAGAAGCGCTTCCCAATATCTTTTCAGTTAGAGACAATATTTTAAGTTTTTTTACTAGAGTTAATACATGAAACTAATGGGCCCACTATTATCGATCATTCTTTTGATTTCATCTTGTACGACGGTGAAAAAAGATGACTCTTCGTTAAAAAGAAGAAATATTGAGACCTATTATAATAATAGTGGCGTTGTTAAATATTTTCTCCCTGATATTCCCACATGGGCCAATTTCTCTACCAGTGGAAAATGTTTTAGAAAAAATCATACTCGTTATTTTGATATCTCTGCGGTACGAGTTTCCTTTTTTGTTAGTTATGAACAAGCAATTCAACAGCAGTTATCTTTTAATCAACTGATTTCTAAGGCGATGGAGCCACAACATCGAAAATTTATTACATTAGAAGATGAAGAACGTTATTTCTTTGAAGCATCAGAAAAAATTCAAGCTGGTATTAGAGTTTTTCAAACACCCAAATATAAAAAGATCCATCTAATTTGGATAGATCCTATTAGTAGTGACCCTCGACGATTAAAACGCTTACTTGCCAGTAGCAAAATGAACTCGGGCCATCCTGTTTTCTTAAGTATGTGTATGAATCGAAGTGAGATGGTGAATTATCTTAGAAAAAATCAACTCAATAATGTTAATGTGAGGCTGATTTCTCAAGAGCTTTTTTCGCCTTTTGATATGAACAATAACCGTATTCCAAGCCTTTCGATTAGTCTTCAAGCACTTTTTCGTCCGGATCAGAAAATTGTCATTTTTATTCCCGGGGGTAATAATGTCCCCCAAGAAATATTAGGTAAATTTAAAATACAAAAATTCTAGGAGAGTATTATGTTTGGTTCATCTGTAAAGAAATCTGACTATAAAGAAGATTGTGATCGACTTACCGCTACTTTTAAAACCAATATGGGAGACTTTAAAATTGAGCTTTACGCAAAAGAGTGTCCCGAGACTGTTTGGAATTTCGTCAACCTTGCAGAGGGAAGACAGGAAGGAAAAAAAGATGGGCCATATTATAACGGACTTGTCTTTCATCGAATCATTGATGGCTTTATGATCCAAGGGGGATGCCCTGATGGTACAGGAATGGGTGGACCTGGTTATAAATTTGCCGATGAATTTCACCCAGAGTTAAGACATGACAGTGAAGGAATTCTATCCATGGCAAACGCAGGCCCAGGAACCAATGGAAGCCAGTTTTTTATTACACTTGCTCCCACACCACACCTCGATAATCGTCATTCGGTTTTTGGTAAAGTGATC
>JAUHVL010000014.1 GCA_030425045.1 bacterium | reverse complement strand
TAAGACAGGAACGAGAGGTGAAATAGATGACGAGAGCATAGAAGTGGCAAAGTTCATCATCATTAAAGTCATCATATTATAACAAAGACCCATATAGACGTAGGTCTTATCTTTTTTAACATGGCCTAGAATGAGCGCCAAAATAAGAGCACCATAACCTGAGAACATAACCGTTTCATACATATTGGTAATGGGAGCACGACCACTAATATAGATTCTAAAAATTAAGATAAGACTTTGCATCAGCACTGTGAGCCCTGAAAACGCTAGGGCAAGCCCAAATTTTTTAAAGAGTGTTAAAAAGGCCAGAGCGATCAGCGTTGTCACCAGAGACCAAGAAGGAAGGTGAGACTTCGCAAAAAGATGTTCTAATTCAAACGTCGTCTTCTCCGCTTTTTTTAATTCCTCAGCATTTTTTTGTAAGACATTTAAATCGGGATTAATTCCCGCACTGGCCACACTTCTTATGGGAACCCAGCTTCCAGCTGAGTAGGTTAACCAGTTCGTACCTGCTACAATATCTTTAAAGAGTGCTGCTTGATTTAATAAAGTTTTTAATGATTTCTTATAGGGATTTTCTTCCTTAATTCTAAAGACATTCATTCTCAGCGTTTGGATATCATCTTGAAGATCGATAAATTTAATAGTTTTTCCATCGACTCCTAAAAGCTCTTGGGCTTTGACGTGATCAACTCTCGCAGTAAGGTCTGATATAAGTGGATCTCCCGTCGGTGTACCTAAACTGAGACGACAAAATGCTGTTACGGCATCGAGTTTATTTCCTTGGAATTTTACCGAAGTTTTTCCCGTCAGAAACCGAATCATTTCTTTAGAATGAACCAAAAGAGGCTTGGTTCTTCCGTTTTGTTGAATGGGGAGTTTTCCTAGTTCGTTAGCATTTTTTTCACAAAAATCTGCACTAATACTAAAACTTAATAGTGAGATTAGAAGAATAAAATAGTTTTTCATACAACATTCTCTCTTAGAATAGCTTTACCGTCTTTACCAAACTTCTCTTTATATCTCTTTTTGTTAAGTAAATAATGGGCGACACTTCCAATGAATAAAAGAAGCGAGCCAAGATATTTAAAGAAGCGACCTGGATCATAATTCGCACTAAGCGTAGAGCTATAATTACCGTTTTGATCCTGAGAATAAGAGGCTTGATAAAAAGTAAAGCGCTCATGTTTTAAAGGGTTATTCATAAAAATATGATGATCAGAAGGACCATCTTCAGTGAACAGTTTTACAAAGCTTTCGTAACTGGCCGGGTTACTCGTACCGGGGTCCTTATCCATATTAAATTTTGTCAGAACAAATTCAAAGGGAAGAGTTAGAGTTCTTTTCGTGAGATAAAAAGCAACCGGTTGGCCGTTGATTAAAAGTTTCATTGGTCTATCGTTTGTAACCCAAAACTTTTGTCCTTCTACTTCAAGCTCGAGTGCTCTCACAGTTCCTTTGATAAGCTGACTATTTTGTTGAATAGGAATTGTTTTTTCCGGAACGAGGGCCGGAACTTCAGAAATACGATGATCACTTAAAGTTAGTTCAAAGCCCATCCACGGTAGATCAACTTTACTACCAATTTTGAGATCATCTCCCGTCCATTGTTCACTATCTTTGTCATAGTAAGCAACTTTTCTACCAAAGAGGAAAAGATGAGGAGCGGTTTCAAAAAGTGCGTGATTAAAAAGCCTAATGGGAGAGTTTTGATTGATACTTTGTAAGCTTGGGTCCATAGGCCATGGGGAGTGGTCTGGAAAAAAAGTCAGAACCATTTCGCCTTCTTTGAAAACAATAAAGCGCTTATCGCTATTGGTTTTTCTAATCACTAAATTGCGAGATTCTGGCGTAAAACATTCTCTCGCTTGTTGATTCCAAAAAACAAGTTTAGAGGGGGAGTTTTTGGTAAAACAACTACTAATTGATTCTGGCAGATAATGAATATTAAGAGGTCCAAGCGTTACACTACTTTGAAAATCGATCGTTTCTGGGTGAAGTGAAAGGGTAAACTCTTCAGCAACTTGTGGGTTACTAATAAAATAGCGGCTCGAGTGGAGATCGCTTGCAAAGGGATATTGTTTTTTAGCGGGAAGCCACGTAAATTTATTTTCCGCAAAAGGGAAATATCTTTTTAGTTTAATATTTTCAAAATTATTATCGATATTAGTCGCAAGTGCTGTGTAGGGAAGGTTGTAGTCGACGTAGGAGCTATGGTTGTCATATTTAATTTTTAAAATATCGTCATCTAGAATTATTTCTCTCGAGGGACTGTTGGGCGGAAGATGAATTTGCCCATCGACTCCCGAATACCACGTAATAAAGCCCCCCGCACCCAGCAAGACGAGCCCTGTATGGACAACATAAAAACCATAGAGACGCTTCTTGGGTGGCATTCTTCTTAAAGCTGCGACAATAATCGAGATAAACATTAAAAACTGGATCAGGAAAAATGCAGGTGTTTTGTAGACCATTCGGTTGGCAAAATCGGTTCCGTAATAACTTTCGAGAAAAGTACCAACCGTCATTCCTAAAGAAAATAAAATGAGAAGTATAACGGCAAACTTTAATCCACCAATTGTTTCTTCAATTCGTTCTGAAATGCTCTTTTTTTTGGCCAGTTTTAACCCCTGAAAAATTTAGTAGAACTTACCACGAACGGGATCAACGTTCAAAGCTAGAACAACTGACTTAAACCAAAAACAATACCGAAAAGAATTGGTTGATGCACTAGGTAGATTAGAAAGCTATGAATACCGAGAAATTCGAGAGGAGCACTGATAAACTCCGGAAGAGGAATTCTTAGACGGTGAAGTCCAATCGAGTGAGCAAATAAGCCTAAACAAACAATACTTACCCAGGGCAGTGAGGGAATATAATCCATTGAGAGGTGGGGGAGTTTAATCCAGGGATAATCATAACCCATGAGCCATGCAGGTAAAATCGCCAAACCTATTCCTAGCGCTAGTTTGGGACGATAGATTATGGGGTAGACCATTAGACTACAAACGGCGATACAGTGAAGAGTTCCAAAGTAGACCCATCTCGAGGGAAACATGAGATAGGTTCCGAGTGAGATGACCAGGGCCCCTGCTAAAATTTTACCAATGCGTAAGAGGTATTTTTTATGATGAAAGCTTCTGTTTTCGGGGTGGGCCAAGGGAAGTGAGAGTCCGACCACAAAAAGAAAAAGAAAAACAATGACTCTGGGGAATGTCCACCAAAAGGGATCACGAAAGAGTTCGACTTTGATGAACTTAAAATAGTTTAAATTGTATGAGAAATGGTAGATGATCATTAGGACGACGGCCACGCCTCTTAGTTGATCTACGAGGGGAAATCGTGCTTTTTCTTGCATTTTTGGCTGGCCGTCCATAAAGATAAGTATAACGGATATTATCACGAGAGTGAATTTTGAGAAAAATAAATAACCCAGAGCTTTTTCATTTTAATACTTCTGAGAAAACAGATAATGAAATCATCTCTGGAACACCTCATTTGGCCTTAAATTACAGCGCAAGCAGTAATCAGTGGCTTTATCAATTCGATAAATCGAATCAAGATGATTTACTGATCTCGATCATGAATGGACTTTGTTCAATGATTGATGGGCAATCGCCACTTTCTCCACGGGTTCGAAAGATTCAGATAAGAGAGGTGGAAAATTTTCTTCGTGATGATAATAATCAACCGGTTTTTGAGTTGACCCAATCCCTCGATGATCTTTTAAAAAACTGCCTCGACCGTTGGGCAATTAGGGGATTTTTCCTTTTACTTAAGGAAAATAGTGAAAAAATTACTCAAATTTGGCCTCAAAATCTAGTTTCTCAAATTCAATTATTAAAAAATATTCTCGATGAAGAAGTCATTCCCCAGCTACGAAAAGAAAACTTAAACCTTGATTTTATCGCCTTGGAAGGTCATACAGTGGTGTTTAAGCTTAATCGAGCTGAAGATTATATTTTGCTCGAGGGATTGAAACTCTTTTTGAATGAAAAAATAGAAAAAGTTTCTCTCAATATAGTTGCAGAGGAATAAAGTCCGAGTTAAATTATACTATACTAATTTTTGGAGTACTTAACTTTGAAAAAATATTTTTCACTCATTGTTCTTTTTTGTTTAGTTTCACCAGCACATTCTCAAGATGCCAATAGAGGTAAAGAACTCTACGCAAGTTGTGTTCAATGCCATGGTGAAAATGGGTTAGGAAATGTTGAAAAGAACGCTCCTAAGATTGCAGGTCAATTTGATTGGTATATCATCAGCTCGATAGAGGCTTTCCAAGCGGGAAAAGATAGAAAGAATCCCGATATGCTCCCTTATATTAAAAACCTTTCATCACAAGATATAAAAGATTTGGCTGCTTTCGTAAGCACAATGAAATAAAGAAAGACTGGTAAAGAATGAGTCTAAATTTTATCCAAGCTCTAGGAACTAAAGATTTTAAAGAAATCTACGACTATACAATAGACGCTTTTTCAGAAACCCCTGATTTCAACTGGACTCTCGATGAGATCAAAAAGGAAGTCAAAGAAGGGTGGGAACTCTACGGGGTAAAGAACGAAGAAGATGATATTGTGGCAGCTGTTTTTATCCGTATTGAGGGTGAAAGTATGCTGACAAAGAATACGGGGTTGCAGATTCCTCACCAAGGGAGTGGATACAATCACGAGATAAAAGAGTTTTTTGAACAAAAAGCTAAGGAAAATAAGCTAAAAAAGATATTTCACTATTGTCGAATCGATAATTTTCGTATGTACTCTTTAAATGAGAGTCACGGTTATAAGAAAACCGGCAATAGCCTTTCTGAAGGACAAATTGTAGAATGGGTTAAAAACCTGAAGTAAATATAAAAAAAGATAAATTTTTAGGAGGACAAAATGGCAAAGAAAAAAGCAACAAAGAAAAAGGTAGCTAAAAAAGCAACTAAGAAAAAAGTAGCGAAGAAAGCAACAAAGAAAAAAGCTACAAAAAAGAAAGCTACTAAGAAAAAAGCAACTAAAAAGAAAGCTGCTAAAAAAGCAACTAAGAAAAAAGTAGCGAAGAAAGCAACTAAGAAAAAAGCTACTAAAAAGAAAGCTGCTAAAAAAGCAACTAAGAAAAAAGCTACAAAAAAGAAAGCGACTAAGAAAAAAGCAACTAAGAAAAAAGTAGCAAAGAAAGCAACCAAGAAAAAAGCTACTAAAAAGAAAGCTGCGAAGAAAAAAGCTAAGACAAAAAGAAAGCCTAATGCAGCTTTTATGAGACCTCTTACTCCTTCAACAGAGCTTGCTAACGTTATCGGAAACAAGCCAGTTCCAAGAACTCAAGCTGTTAAGAAACTTTGGGATTACATCAGAAAGCACAATCTTCAAAACCCAAAGAATAAGAGAAATATCTTAGCTGATACTAAGCTTAAGGCCATTTTTGGTAAGAACGAAGTAACAATGTTCGAACTAGCTGGTATCCTTGGAAAGCACTTATCTTAAGTTGCTGATCTAACAAGTTGATTAACGAAAACCCCTCCCATCTGAGGGGTTTTTTTTGTTCAAATTTCCTATTTTTTGCGGTATGTAGAAGTCCTATTGAGGTGATTTTATGGAAATGTTGTGGAACCTTATTTGGCCAATTACAAAAGACCGTCCCCAGCGGGCAAGAATCTTCAAAAGTGAGTTATTAGAAAAGGGTACATTTGTTCACCCTCTCTCTCCCTTTTTATTCTGGATTCCTATCATTCTTTTTGGATTTTATCGCCAATCTCAGGCCACAGACTTAAGTCTTCTCGGATGGACTTTGCTGGTTTTTTCTGGTGTTTTTGTTTGGACTTTTGCCGAGTACTGGATCCATCGAGGGCCTTTTCATTTAGATTTCTACGTTAAAATCAAAAGTCCTCTTGTAAAAAGATTGATTTATATTATTCACGGAAATCACCATGAAGATCCTGCAGATCCATGGCGAGGAGTGATGCCTATTATACCGGCCGTAGCTTATGCTATTTTGCTTTATTTGCTCTTTTCTCTATTTATCCCAGCCATCTACTTAGATGGATTTATGGCGGCATTTTTAGCGGGATATTTAATGTATGATGGGATTCATTACTATACTCATCATGGGAAACCAAAAAATGCTATTGGAAAATTCTTAAGGCGGTCTCATTTAATTCACCACACTCACCATGATAGACGTTTTGGAATTTCACAACCTTTTTGGGATTACGTTTTTAGAACCCATTAATTATTTCTTAATGGACGAATAGTTCATTTGAAGGCTTTGCCCTACCCAGTTCTCTTTTTTATTATTGGCATAAAAATCATCACATTGAACTGTAGGGTTTCCATTGGGAAAACTTCTGACACCTTTGAGATAACTCAAACACGTCTTAGCATAAAAGGTGAGGTACTCATCAAAGTTTTCACCAAATAACTTCATCACACTTTTTCTTAAAGCATGATTTGATGAAGCAAAGATTGCTCCTGGCAGAGGGTCTAGTTTTTGTAAAAACGCCATCACTGAATTTCGACGTTCAAGATTCTCACCAAGAGATTTCATATTATTCCAAGCCTTATTAAAAACATGCCCCGGAATAGGAGAGTCGAGTAGATAAAGAGTGAGATAACGATCTTCAATATCTCTAGGAATGCTCTTTTTGCTCTTAAGCATCTGATAAACTAAAGTACGATAATACTCTGGCCCATTAAAGATAAAGCGTTGAAGAGAAGAAACAGCTTCTTTCCAACAGTTTTCATGAAGTTCTAAATCAAGTTTGCGAGCAATCTTTTCGCTATCATCTTTTTCATTAAGCTCTAAAAAATAATGTTGGATCATTTTTTCAACAACCACTTTTTTTCCACAGTAAAAACTACTAAGAGGGTGGGCAACTACATGAGAAAGAAAAGGCCAAAGATCCATTTTTGGTTGAACGCTATAGAGAAGGTTTGAAATTTGATAGCCGGTATCTGGTTCGCGATTAGACCTTTGCCAAAACTCTTTTGCATTTTGATAACATTGATCGAACTTTTGATTTACTAAACAGTGACGAACGAGTTTCACTTGGTAGCGATTTCTTTTCACCTGAAAAAACTCATCAGATTTTAAGAGCGGCCAAATCGCTAGTCCTTCAATAATTTTTACCGTTTGATTTTTGTAATTCTTATATTTGATTTGCTCATCGATAAAATCAACGGCCATTGAGCGAACCATACTCACCCAATGCTGAGTTCTCTCACGAGGACGTAAATCTCTTGCATGAGCAAAGAACTCCCGATAGTTTTTCTCGGCTTTAAGGATTTCAAGGTCGGCCATATTGTAGAGCTGTTTAGAAAAAACAGGTGTGACTATCAGTAAGATACTGAAAGTATATAGAATCCTTCCTGGAATATAACTCCTTAAATTCATAGTTCTATTTTATTTTTTTTCTTATTTAAACGTCAAATTTGTTTGATGAACTGAAGTAAAAATCTCTTCGTCCGAAGAGTTGGTGTCTAAATTTTGTGAATTTGTAGGAAAATCAATGGCCGCAGCCCCAAAAAAATCAGATTACTCGGATACTCCGAAACGTGCCACTTGGATTAGAAAAGAACACGTTAAGCTCGACATCATTCATTACATCATCATCTTCACTCTTCTCGGAGGAATTGTCTTTTTTGGCGGACTCCTCGTAATGAGTTACGTCGACTCAACAAAGTCACTAGTCGCAACAGTAATGAATTTTCTCGTTTAGATAGAACGAATTGAATTAAGCCTTTCTTCTCGATAAGCAAAAAACTTTTTAAAGACAGTCGCTCTTTTTAAAAGAGGGTAGACAAAATATTCGTCTTCACCAATCCCCGAAATATCGGGAGCAAGAATCGTCTCTCCACGATGTTGCATGGGAACCACTCGCACACTCACAGATCGATCACCAGCATTGATCACAAGAATAAACGGACGATCCAACGGAATATTTTGATTTTGTAATTCTTCCAACGTTATCGTTTCTAAATTATCAATTGTCGCCGCATAAGATGGCCCCGAATTATTTTGCCTAGGCCCCGTTGCCGCTGCCGTACCAGTAGAACCGGCCACCGCTGCCGCCCCCGAATTATTTGAAGAGGCCGCCCCTCGACGAATACCTGCCACAGGCTCCGGCTCACCGTCAGCTTCTTGGTTAGGCGCTTCAACCGGCGCCCCCGTCACCCCCAAACCAAAATCAGAAACTCTATTCGTTTCATCACCAGCATTATCATCCGCAGTAGGGAAGTCAAAATTATTATTAACATTCACCCCCGTATTAAACTGCCTTTCATTATTCGCAAGCACGTCATCAAGAGAATTAATCCGCCCTCGCAAGTCACGATTTTGCCCACTCAAAATATCCCTCATCAACCGCGCGTTCTCTTCAATAAACGCCTGTCGATCATTCGTCGGTATCGCCGAAGCAAGCTGACTCCCCAAACTCCCAGCCTGCAGCGGAGTAAAAGGCCTCGCCGCCGAAAGCGCATCCCCAACCGAAGCAACCCCACGATTAAGATTCGCCTTCTCCGTCGTACTCAACCCATTCCCCGCACTCCCACGCTGCTGAATATCCGCCAACGTCTCAGTTAAAGTTTTTCTACGTGGATTACGATCTCTATTAGGAGCATCAAAGTCACTACGTCCCTCAGCAGCTTCAGCTAAAGTCTCACGATCAACAGGAGTTCTATCCTCCGTTTTAATTCCCGTTAGCACAGGAGTTCTCCCCGCAGCAACGTCTTGTCCAATCGTCCCTAAAAAATGTCTCATGAAAGGTGAGTAGCTAGAGAAAGGTGTTTCTTCTGTAATGTTATTTTCTCTATTATATTGAGCAATTCTTGTTTGATACTTCTTTTGCATCTCTTGAATTTCTAACCATGAGAGAATCGTTTCATTCTGACACTCAGGTAATTTCGCCTGAGGCGTTCCACATTTAAGTCTATTTTTGACTTGTTCGTATGTTCTTCTTGGATCACATGTATTTGCGGTACCTGTACAGATTTCGTTACATATCGCCAGTTGATTTGATGATCCATGAATATAATCATCTCGAAACTGTTGGTTGTTTAGTTGAGTAAAAGTTTGGCTGTCAAAATCATCTAGTATTTTTACAAAGCCATCAGCATCAAAACCACTTTGGTCATTTTGGTATGAGCAATAATTGGAATTTATTTTTGTGTTGTCTTCTTGAAAACAGTGTTTACCTTGGCAATAGTAGAGATAATCTAGATAGTAAGTTGAATTAGGCTGGTTTGGGTTAACTGAAATGGCAAACTCAGTACTATCATTTTGAACTTCGATTATATTATGGTTATAGTACCTTTCATTATTGACTGCATGAAACTTCATTGGTTTACAAACAAAATTCCCAAACTGTTCAAACATGTTTTTACATTGATCAGCTAGGACACTTCTCGTTCTATTGATGATATCACTATCAGAAAAGAGAGACTGATAGAAATTCCATGTATCACCTCTATTCCCATTAGAAATATTAGGATTGCTCTTTTTAAATGTTTTAAATTTATTTATGATAGAAATTATTGAATCTTTATCATCTAACATTTTAGATATAAAAGGTAACTGATCAGGCACACCTTGAAACACCATTTGTCTAAGCGATTCGATATCATTGGCCTGTAGTAATTCATTTAAAAATTCATCTTCAAATTGATTAGTTTCAGAATTCCAACCTATTGTATCTAATTGCTCTATAAGAGAAGTCATATGAATTAATCTCTGGTCTTGTTGATGTATTAGAGATCTGTCTTGGGTTGAAAGACATTGGTTTTTGTTGTTTTCTCCATCAGTATTATTTCTTGAGTGCAAGACTTCTCCAACAAAATGCTCTGTCACAACTTCTGTAATGGGCTTACCGAAAAGAGCTTCAAATCTTTTTGAAGAAAATTCGTTTGGACATTGAATATATTGATTTAATTTATCTAATGTACACTCATTACTGACATCAGCTGTAGGCAATAAGGGAGCTCCATTTGCCATTGTTATTTCATCGATCTGCGATATTTGTGTTAGTCCTTTTGTTAAATAATTTAACATTGCAATTGCTAGGTTCTTTTCGGTTGTAGAAGGAGTATTACTTGAAAGATTGTCATTAGTAATTGAGTTTATAAGAGCAGCGCCATTGTTCGCAAGATCATCATCACACTTACTATCGTCTCCAATAAATTGATATTGAACTTCATTATGACTTAGACAGATACCAGAAAAGGAATGATGACTAATAATTATTAATAAAAAAGTAAGTAAAATCTTCATATACTAACTCCTGCATAACGTCCTCTGGCAGTGCAATCGGATTGTCTTCTAGAGTGAGTACCACCTCTCGCACACATTTCATTACGTAGTCTTCTTAAAGCTCTTTGAGCGGACTCGTTACCCTCATAACGCTCGTTTTTCATGACCTCCAAAAAGTCTAGCATTGTTCTGTTTTTACTATCCCTTTGATTTAGTATTGCCACAACTATTGTAGGGTCGCTTACGTTACGGTCAAAATATTCTAATAAGTCTAAAATTATCTCCATTCTACCTGGAGGGTTTAGGAGAGATAATTGTATTGGGGTAATTTGTGGAACTTCTCTGTACTCCTCTGCCCACTCGTTATCACATCTTGCTGATGCAAAAAATTCTTCAGGGGATACAGAGACTCTATCCCTAATTAAGTCGAATTCACTATTACCTCTAATGAAATTGCATCCGAATCTCCTGTCTCTTTCTGTAATGCTTGTGACTAGCGATGCAAGCTGAATTGAGTTTCCAGTTGTAGGAGTGATACCTGGAGTGCCTCCATTTGAACAATCAACACAATCTACAGTTGTTGCTGAAAAGACACTAACCATCCATAAATAAATAAGCGGTAAAAGAATAATAGTAAGAGATCTCGAAAGCTTCATGCGAACTCCATCATCTAAGAAAATTTAAACTCTTACTTTAATTATAGGTTTTTACACGTGACATTAAACTGGGAAAAATTAGCTAGTTAGCGAACTTTTATATAGTGGATTGATTCGCTATTGCTTATGAAAGCCAGTGTAGAAGGCGGTTTTAAAAATTATCTAGTAATCACTTAACAGATCATCTAAGTCAAAAATTACATCGTCCTGTTGATTTTGATAATTTAAGGCATCCAGGTTTACTTCCACATGTTCATATGGATACTCAATTACAATCGGTGATATTGAAGAGTCTCCAGTTAAAAATGGGTCTAGAACTTTCCCGCCACCAGTGTCTCCACCAACGGCTTTAAACTCGTCTTTAATCGATTTTATTAAGTTGCCAATATCCTGAATTTTTATCTGATTAGAATTCACAACAACTCCATCTCTTAATCTGATTTTAGTAATTTCTTCTAATGAATCATTTGTAAATATAACTTGCTCAATCTCATGAATGCTAAATTGGTAGTTATCTAAAGTGGAGTAGCTATTCTCATTAGCATATGAATTGTTTATTGGAGACAAAGTTCCTATCGATAAAATTAAAGCTAATAAAACACTTTTTAATACTTTGCCTCTATTGTTATCAATATCTTTAGAGGTAAAAGTATCCATTACTCCTGCAGAGAAAACTGCTATATCACCTGAATAATCTTTCATAATTTTTCTAACCGCCTCATGATGTCTTCGATGTTCTGCTTGTAAAGCTTTTATGCCTTCTCTATTAAGTCCGTTAGTTATTAGATGTATGTAGTTTCTTTCTTTCCCGACATTGCTAGGTTTATAGTGATTTATTAGAGAAGGAAAAACTGTTTTCAAAACACTAAATTTACTAAGTGAAAATGTTTTTTTGATAGCATGATATTTATTATTAAAGTATGAGACAAAACCTTTTGAAGTTAAGTCTTTCATAGCTTCCAGTACTGATCCACCACCAGCTTCTAAAACTTCTATATCAGTGATGCCATTTTCTAAGCTACTTAGAGAGTAAGCAATATAGTTATCACCAAAGCTAAGCTCTTTTTCTAAATTTTCAGAAACAAGAGAATCATTCTCCTGAACAAACTTCGCATAGAGAGCGTCCTTTAAAATATCAGATTGTTCGACGAGGTTGTCGGCGAAGAATTTGGCGACTTGTCTGGTTTGGGGTTCGTCGCAGACGAGGTTGGCGAGGGGGAGGACTTTTTTGGGATCTAGGGGGACGCCGAGTTTGTTTTTGGCGGCTCTTTCAACAAATGAAGTGCTGTTGTTTGATTTCATTCCGATATAGGCATAAGAGTGCTTATCGGGGTTGATATCTCGAAAGTGCTGGATGCTTTCTTGCAAAGTCGATTTGATATGATCACTATTCACAAAGTCTTCCTTATAGCTGATAGATTTAACTTGTATGCCGTGCCCAAAAAACCAAATTATAAGAGATACGTCAATAAGGGATGAAGTTTTTCATCAATCTGAAATGGGTTTAAGTTATTAAAATTACTAAATTGTGGTGTTGTGTCTCAAGATATTTTTTTCATTGCAATATTACACTGAGTTACAAATGTCAGAACTCAGCTTGTAAGGTGACAGTTCTTATGTTTTTTTACGCCCGCATCAAAACATTCTTACATCGTTTTTGGAGGGATAATGCTGACAAGTAGTTTAGTTTTTATTGTTTTTATTCTGTTGATTTTGCTCATTAAAGAGAAGCTTGATGGAGCGACGGCGTTGCCTGTTGATGGGTTGCAGTTGGCCCATGATTTGAGGTCACCGCTTTTGGTTTTGAAGTCACTTTTAAAAGATGGAGAGGGTTTTGATGGTGAGAAAAGGGAGATGATTAAAAAGCTTTTAAATAGAATGGAAGAAATGACTTCTCTCAAGAAGCAAACCAACTCTGAACATTTTAAAAAAGATGAGCTTACTTCGCTTGATATAAAAAGTATTTTAAACGAGATTATTGCTGAGAAAAAAATTGAGTTTGGAGGTAAGAATATTTCGTGGGTCTTGGATATACAAACGTCAAATTCAACCGCATTGGCAAAAGATTATCCCTTAAAAAGAATCTTTTCAAATATCTTAAATAACTCAGTAGAAGCAATGAGTGAGAAATTAAAACTTGAACTTTGTTTAAAATCCACTAAGGAAAATGAGTTAATCATTGAGCTTACGGATAACGGTAAAGGGTTATCTCAATCTCAAATAGAAAAAGTTTTTGAAAGAGGTTATTCAACTAAAGAAATGGGGCAAGGACTTGGTCTTTACCATGCAAGAAAAGAGATTTCTAAGTGGGGTGGAGAGATTGAATTTAGTTCAATCGAAAACAAGGGTACTACAATTAGAATCAAGCTTTTAGTAGAGAGACCTCAGAGTGTTTTACTTGAAGATGAAATGATTATCCGAAAAGGTTGGGAACTGATGGCCAAAAAATCAGATCAAGCTTTAGTAACTTTTTCGAACTCTCAGAAGCTTTTAAATCAACTAGACTTATTCAATAAAAAAACGAGATTTTATTTAGATGAAGAATTAGGGGAGAAATTAAGAGGTCGTGATATCGCAAAGATTCTCTACAAAAAAGGGTTTCGAGAGATCTACTTATGCTCAGGTTATGAAAAAGAGTATTTCAAAAACATTCGCTTTATTAAGGGAGTTAAGTCTAAAGAGTTCCCAACTTGCTGAAAATAGACAATATGAAATTGAGTAAAAATGGTATCAAAACTACTATGTTTGTGGTAAGTTAGTAATGGCGATTTTTGAATTTGATGAAAATAAAAGTCAAAAAAATAGCCAGAAGCATGGGATCAGTTTTCATGAAGCAAGAAAATTATGGCTGAATGATGTTCTTACCTTGAAGGCCAAGAGTGTTTCTGAGAATCGGTTATTGGTCATAGGAGTAATTGATTATAAATTTTGGACAGCAATTGTGACCGTAAGAAAAGTTCATTGTATTCGGATTATTTCTGTAAGGAGATCGAGAGATGAAGAAAAAGAGCTCTACAAAAAAGAAAAAAACAACGGCTAAGAATTTGTTAGCAAAGTTTGATAATAACGAGAGTGTTTTAGATTATTTTGATCTCGATGTTTCGATAAAACGAATTAATGTCGACCTGCCGATTTGGGTTTTGAATGCCTTGGATAGTGAGGCCGATCGGAGAGGGATTACTCGGCAGTCGCTGATAAAGCATTGGTTGGTCGATAAAATTGATAGTGTGAAATCTGACTTCTCTAAATAATGATCTGTTTCTTTTCTAAGTATTTAAATTAACAAGAGAATCCTGTGTCTCTTTTTACTTTGTTGATAAGAGTTTTGTAGTAAAAATAAGCATTTCGATGTAGTTTATCCCCGAAATTTTAGTGAAACATATAATGTTATGACTTGGAGCGAAAGGATGACTGGAATGCCTAATACTGAGAACAATCTTGAGTCACCTGTGTTGTCGACCATTTTGGAGCGAGCATGGGGTGAGTGGAAGGTTTTTTTTCCTGAAGAATATCGTGAGAACTTATTGAGTGATGAGCAGAGTTTTAATGCTTACGTTACCGACTTGTTCGAGCATTTTAAAAAGCAGTCGTTTAAAAGTTTTCGTCAGCAAGTTGTTGTGGGGAATACACCACTTTTGCTTGGAATCTTTTTTGAGGATAAAGAATTTCGTTTTTATTCTCCGAGGCTTGGTCGAGAGTTATTTTTATTAGAGCATATCGATGCGGATAAAATGAATGCTGATGACTACGAAGCTTTTAAGGCCCATGCGGATAAAGTGGCCATTCTTACGACCGATCAATTTCCAAGTGTCTATGACCTGACCACAAGTTGGTACGAGCTTACCGACATGGGTTGTACGGAAATTAAAAGTCTAAAAGAGGCAGAGCAAGGGCTAGTCGATCGTTTGTTAGTTCATGTGAGAGAACATAAGCATGGTTGGTTTGAGCAGATGAGTGATTTTGCTCTCGGGTTAACGGCAGAATATAAACTGCTGCGTATTCATATGCTTAAGTTTTTGGCAATCCTTCCCAACCTTGATCACGATACCAAAGGTGTTGAAGTTAAGAGAATTTTGATTGAATCCATGAGAAGGCTTTTGCAGGATTCTTCAATAGCCAGGATTGCCAAAAAACGAGGGGAAGAAAAAGCGCTTCCGCTTTATATGGTTTTGGCCTTTACGTTTGCAAAGGGGATCGCGAGTTTGTTACCTGCGGGAATCTTGGCGAGTCTTATTAGAAATAGTGTCAAGGTTATGGCCAAGCGATTTATCGCTGGTGAAAATATTGATGAAGTTCAGCATTCTTTTGATGGGCTTTTTTCAACTAATCGTGACGTGACTCTCGATCAATTAGGTGAGCTCGTCGTTAGTGAAAAAGAAGCCGACCTTTACCAAGATGAAGTCTTAAAATTAATTCATGGTCTCGGCCAATATATTCCTAAAGGGGATAAAAATGCGGCGGGGATTAATCGTGCTCACGTGAGTATTAAAGTCTCCGCGCTTTGTCGTGATATGAAACCTGAGGCTTTTGATTACTCCTATAAAATGGTTGCTCCTCGTTTAAGAAAGATTTTATTAGCGGCTAAAGAGAAAGATGTTTTCATCAATATCGATGCTGAACATTATCACTATCGTGATGTGGTTTTTAAAATTTATAAAAAAGTTTTACTCGAGACTGCAGAGTTAAAAGATTATCAGCAAACGGGGATTGTCGTTCAGGCCTATCTCAGAGATGGGGCCGGTCACTTAAAAGATATTATCGAGCTTGCTAAAGAGCGTGGGCTAACCATGCCTCTACGTTTGGTGAAAGGTGCTTATTGGGATGCGGAGACCGTTGAAGCCGATGCCCATAGTTTTAATGCTCCTGAGTTTTTAAATAAAGAAGAAACGGATCTTCACTTTCGTCAGATTACGCTTGAGATTTTAAAAAATTATCCTCATGTTCAATTATGTGTGGCCTCTCATAACTACGCTGATCATTGTTTTGCAGAAGTTGCACGTGAGAAGCTGTACCCCAGTCATCCCATCGTTGAACATCAATGTTTACATATGACTTATGAAGCGCTTTCGACGGCGATGGCGAAAATGGGTTGGCCTGTAAGAAACTATGTGCCTATTGGTGGTCTCCTAGTTGGTATGGCCTATCTGGTAAGACGTATTATGGAAAACTCATCACAGGTGGGTGTTTTAACAATTATGCGTTCTCATAAAAATAATGTGCAACTTGAGTCGGCGTACGAGCTTCATACCAAAAAGAAAGTTAATGATCAGTTATTACGGGATCAATCTCAGGCAGCACTGACATCAAATTATTTTACTGTTGCTCCTGTTCGCTTTTATCTTGATTCTCAATGGGACCTTGTGATGAAAACCTTTGAAGACTTTAAATCGAAACTAGGGCAAGTCTATCAAAATAGTTTTGTTCTCAGTGGTGATGAGATTACTATTAAATGTTCATCTGATGAGTCTATCGAGGTTGGAAAAATTACGTTTGCCACTATCGACGATACAAAAAAGGCCATCGACTTGAGTGCCTCTGCTTTTGAAAAAGGCTCTTGGTCTAATACTGAGTGGATTGTAAGAGCTTCAGTGCTTTTAAAAGCTGCTGATATGATGGTGGCCAAAAGAAATGAACTTGCAGCACTTATCTCCTATGAAGCGGGAAAGGCCATTAGCGAAGCCTATGGTGATGTTGATGAAGCGGTAGACTTTCTTACCTATTATGCTCGTCAAGAACGTAAGTTTGGTATGCACGCTAATGTTAAGGCCAAAGGACCTATTGCTGCGATTACACCTTGGAACTTTCCATTGGCCATTCCTACGGGAATGGTTGCCGCTCCTCTTGTTGCAGGTAATACCGTTATATTAAAATCTGCTGAGCAAACACCTTTGATTGCTCAAGTGATGACAGACTTATTTCATAGAGCAGGTGTTCCCCAAGATGTACTGATTCATTTACCCGGCATGGGAGAGACGGTTGGTGATACTCTTGTTAATTCCGAAGAAATATCGACGATCGTCTTTACGGGATCAAAAGCTGTTGGAACGATGATCGCTAAAAAAGCGGGCTCACGTTTTTATAAAAATAAATTTCCGGTAAAAGTTGTGACTGAAATGGGTGGAAAAAATGCTGTTGTGGTGACGGCCAATGCTGAACTCGATGAAACGGTAGCGGGTATTTTACAATCAGCTTTTGGCCACGCCGGTCAGAAATGTTCTGCCGCGAGTAGGATTCTTGTTGATCAATCTGTTAAAGACCGTTTGGTTGAAAGGTTAAAAGAAGCTTGCCTCGATATTGAAGTTGGAAAGTCTTTTGAACCGTCCACTATTGTTAACCCTGTTATCACACTTGAAGATCGTGATCGCTTGAGAAGACAAGCAAGCGAAGCTTGTGAAGAAGCGAAAAAATATGGTGGTAAAGTTCATGTCGATCGCTCTAGTGAAGATTTACCAGGCTATTGTGTTGGCCCCGTTTTAATTGAGCTGCCTTATCACCGCTCAATGGATACAGAGAGTTTTGCTAGAAGAGAATTGTTTGGACCTGTCCTTCATATTATTGGTTTTGATGGCCTCGATCAGGCGATGGCCCTCTATAACGGAACGGAGTATGGTCTGACGGGTGGAATTTTTTGTCAGTCTCAAGATGATATCGATTATTGTAAAGACCGAATGAGAAACGGAAATATTTATGTGAATAGAAATATTACCGGAGCACGAGTAGGTATTGAACCCTTCGGTGGTTTCAAGCATTCAGGAACTGGTCCAAAAGCCGGGAGTAAACTTTACCTTTCAGCTTTTCATCATATCGATCATGGAGAAGCTATTCATACTAATCTCGAAGAAGGCTCCGATACTGTAGACTTTGCTACTAGGCCTACGTTTTCAATCGACCGTAGAATGGAGGCGTTTCAAAACTCTGTGACGGCCATTGTCGATAGTTTTGAATCTCTATATGCGGGAATTCATGGTGAAGAGAAAAAAGTTCTCATCAAGTTTAAAAAATGGAGCTTTAATCAGTTAAAAAGTTTCATTCAAAAAGAACATAAGAATCATACGATTCCTGGACAGATTAGTTATAACGATTATCAACTTACAGTCGACAATATAACAATGATTGCCAGCAGTGATATACCACCTCTGCCAGTTCTTTTACACGTGTTGAGTGCTCTTGCTATGGGTTGTGGAATGACCGTGATGGCCAGATCGAATAAAGCGTACGAGTGGTGGAATCGTATTGAAAATATTCTTGTTAAACACGAATGGCATAACGGCTCATTTAAAGTTTACTTTGTTAATGATAGCGAGATGAAAGAGAATTTAAAGAATGTGATGATCTCTTATCTAATCGTCGATGGCCCAGAAGAGTTGGTCTCACAAGTCACAGACTTAGTTTCAAAAGATCAAAATGAAAGAGAGATGATGGTGAGTGTGAAGTCGCTTTATGATTCACCAAGAGTAGAAGACTTTAAGTCATACTGCTTACAGTATATTCTCGTAAGATCGTTTGCTATAAATACCATGAGGCATGGAGCGCCGTTGGAACTTGATTTATGAAAGATTTAATCTCTTTTGGAGCGGGGAATATGGCCCAGGCTTTAATTCCACCACTTGCTGTGGATTTTAAAGTCAAAGCGTATACGCCCACTAAAACGAGAGCGAAAGAACTGGCTCGTTTAACAAACGGAGACGTTCTCGAAAATCTAGACTCATTAGAGGCCGATGTTTATTTTATTTGTTGTAAACCGCAACAGTTTGATGAGCTTGCTTCTCAATTAAAAAATAAATTATCAAGAGAAGCTCTTGTGGTGAGTTTACTTGCGGGGACAACCCTCAAAACAATAAAAGAAAAGTTAAACCATCAAAATGTACTTCGTTTAATGCCAAATACTCCCAGTCAGTTTGGTCACGGGGTAACGTTATTTTATAGTGATCAACAATATACTGACTTTATAGAGTTATTGAAAAAATCTAACTTAATGGTCGAGATGAATTCTGAAGATCAGCTCGATCGAGTAACGGCCATCACGGGGTCTGGACCCGCATATCTTTTTGAGTTTGGTCGTATTTTTTATAACGCTCTTTTAGAGATGGAAATCGAAGCTCATACTGCTAAGGAAATGGTGGCAGAACTCTTTTTGGGAAGTGCGACCATGATGAAAGAGAGAGAACAAGACTTTGAAACATTGAGAGAGCAAGTGACCAGCAAAGGTGGTGTCACTTACGAGGCGTTAAAAGTATTTAAAGAGGCCGGGCTATCTGATATAACTAATAAGGCATTAAAAGCAAATTATTTGCGATCTCAGGAGTTATCTCAATCATGATGAGTCTATTATCGGACACTGCCTATCTTCGTCTTTTTGGTTTTTTAAAAATTCCACTCTTATGGTTTATTAAACCTGAAGTTATTACGCTGTCGGAAGAGGAATGTATTATAAAAATTCCTTTTGTAAGAAAAAATAAAAATCATTTGGGTAGCATCTACTTTGGTGTGATGTGTGCCGCCGCCGATGCTGCTGGTGGTTTTCTCGCTATGAAGTTAATTGATCAAAGTGGAAAAAAAGTGGCGCTTTCTTTTAAAGATTTTAATGCAAAGTTTTTACGTAGGGCCCATGGCGATTGTTACTTCAAAAATACTGATGGCCTAAAAGTAAAAGAGCTTGTTCAAAAAGCAATAGAAACTGGCGAACGAGTCGAAATGCCTGTTCATGTCGTGGCCACTGTACCTAGTGAGTCTGAAGAGCCTGTTGCTGAGTTTGTTTTGACGTTATCGTTGAAAGATAAGACTAAGCGGGATTAGACGAATCGATATAAAAACAATCCAGATCGGCAAAATTAGAAACTTTTTCCATTAAAGATTGGATTCCAAATTGTTCTGTCGCATGGTGGCCACCAGCAAACATATGGATCCCTGCTTCTTGGCTTTCGTGCCAATCATGTTCACTAATTTCTCCCGTGAGATAAGCATCAAGCCCAGCAGCGGCGGCATCTTTCCATTCGCTATTGGCCCCACCAGTAATGATTCCCATTGATTCGATTAAGGCATCTGGATTGGGAGAGGCAAGGATAACAGAGCGATTTAAAATCTGCTCAAGGTCTAGTTTCAATTCACCGGCCGACTTTGGGTTCGCAAAAACGCCTTTTACTCCCGTTGGTGATCCTTTGTAGTCACCAAAAGCAGTTTGATTGATCAGGTTGATCTTTTCTCCCAAACTGGCCGCATTTCCACATTCGTGATGAGCATCGAGAGGGAGATGATAACCAAAAAGGTTGATTTCATTTCTGGCAAGGGGAAGAACACGAGCAGCAAAAGGTCCTGTTAGCGCTCTGGTTCCATGGAACTTCCAAAATAAACCGTGATGAACAATAAGAGCGTCTGCCTTTTTTTGTACCGCTTCTTCGACAGAAGCTTTTGTTGCTGAAACAGCAAAGGCTATTTTTTTAATTTCGCTTTTACCTTCTATTTGAAGGCCATTGGGTCCGTAGTCTGAAAAGTTTGAAGTTTCTAAATAATTATTAAGAAAGTGTTCGAGTTCAATTCTTTTAACCATAATTAAAAAATCGGTGGGGGAGGTGGGCCATCTGTAGGAAATAAATGATTCTTAGCCGTTTGTTGTTTACGCTCACTTTTTTCAATCGTCTTTTTGAGTCTGTTAATTGTTTGGTGAAGCTCTTGATGGTTAGGGGCAATTGATAGTGCCTTACTAAATTCTTCGAAAGCTTTTTTAAACTCTCTTTTTGAAAGGTAGACTCTGCCAGCATTGATATAAGGATACTCTCTGTTTTGGTAATGAGAACATTTTTTCGCGAGCTCAAACCATTTGAGGGCCTCTTCGCCATGACCTTCTTGTAAAAGATAATTTCCAAGATCGTTATAAGGAGGTCCATAGTTGGGATCTTTTTGAATGGCCTGAAGGCAAAAGCTTTTGGCCTTCTCCATTTTTCCTCTTAGAGAAAAACTCCAAGCGATGAGTGTCATCACTTCAGCACTATCATCATAGTTTTGCGCTGATTGAAAAGCTTCCGTGGCCTTCTCATATTTTTTAGAGACCATATATTTATGGCCTTTACTAATAAGCTGTCGGTACTGTTTTTCCCGACGGCCATCGATTGATGTAATGCTGCTTTCTTTATGCTCTCCGATAGTCGTTAGCTTTTCTGGATCTAAATAAAACAGAGGAACTTTTTCTCCTTCTTCTAAATGACTATCGAGAATAATCGGACGAGGAAGTTGAATTTCGAGATGAGTATAATCTTCAAGAACTTGATGGAGCTCTTGAGCAGAAAGATAAATACGATTCATAAAATTAGAGATCAAAGATGTCATCTCTTCATCGGACCACATTCTTAACTGGATTGCCGTTTCCATAAAACGAAGGGAATGATGTAAAAAATCTCTCACGGCTCCTGGAGAGAAGTCATCTTCTTTGACGGCACTAGAGATCTGAAGAATTTGACCTGAAAAAAATTCTCTTAAATCGTCGATGAGTTGGACATTAATTTTCTTAACTAGCGGGAGGTGACCGATATCGGTAAACTCATTTAAGCCTTGATAGATTCGATCTAAATATAAGTGGCATGAATGGAGTTCGCTGAGCGCTAATTGTGTGGTGTTATTGTCCATGTGTTTTGTCTCTTCCTAATGAGTCATTCTAGTAGAGACAAAACGATGTAGACAAGTCGATCTTTGTATTTGCTTAGCGTTATTTTTTGATTTCGTATTGCATTAAACGGCCTTTTGATCTAACTGCCTCATATCTGTTAGAGAGCATAGACCAAATATTTCCACCTTTTCCGGCAACTTGCGATGCTGGTCCGCGAAATTCAACAGCTCGTCCACCTTTTTTCTTGGTGAGCTTGGCAAATGGATTTTTTCCTTTTGTCCTAGAACTTCCGGTTGCACCTTTACCACCTCTTGCTCTTACGGACCCTAAACCAGTACCACCAAATTTAACTTTAACACCTCGGCCGGCAAAACCTTTACCGCCACCACCTCTGGCCGCAGGACCTCTTCCGCCTGCTCCACCTGGTTGACTGGCTCCACCGCCACCAGCGGCACCACCGCCGCCGCCACCTTTGAACTGACCTTTGCCAACACTACCGGCTGCAATGTCACCGTCGACAAATTCGTTAGCGACACTATTATCTTTAGCGATTGATCCGATATTTCCGGGTAAGGCCTGTCTTTCATTTGAAGATGTTGCTTTTCTTTCACCGCCGTCATCACCGCGTTCTTCTTCGAATTGACCGTTGCCTAAACTATTGGGGCCACCAGTGTTGACGTTAATACCGCCAGAAGTAAAACCGTGACGTTGAGATCCTTGAAGGGCCGCACACATGGGAAGCTCTGGATTTACTAAACATTCAGAAACAACGGTATCTGAGAGTTGAACTTCTTCGAAGTTTGGATCTTCAGGTTCTTCCCAATCGTTGATAGCACGATCGAGTTTATCGATCATTTTTCCAAGCATTGCAGCTTGGGCCATATTAGTTGCGGCATCAACTGCAGCTTTGGCCATGGCCTGTTGGGCCTGTCCTCTCGCTTGAGTATTTAAAATTAATTGACGACCTTGATAACCGAGGGCGAGTTCACATAATTCTTCGATCCCTTCTTCGTTATCTAAAGTGGCATAGTCTGGAAGAGATTCTCTAATTGTACTCGCACCCTCAGAAAGTTCTGGCATGGTGAGGATTTCTTCAACTTTTTCTCTTAAAACACCTAGTCTATCTTTACTTCCAAGACATTCTCTTTTTAATGATTGCATTGTTGGCATCGAAGCGGCGATCGCTGTTACTGTTGCTGCTTCAGCGGTACTAAAAGCCGCTCTTTCTGTCGCCATATTACGTTGCTGTTCGAGACTATTTCTTTGAGTTACCATAGCGTCTCGGTTAGAAAAACCTTCACCACTATTCATCTGCTCTTGCATTCTCATTTGTTCGTTCATGGATTGGTCTTGCACTCTAAAAACTTGTGTTGCTTGATGGAGTTGTTGACCAATATAAAAACCAGTTAACGCCCGTTCTAAATTTTTACAGGCATTATAATCTTGTGTTTCATCTTTTTGTTTAAAACATTGAAAGCCACCCATGCTTTGTTGAGCTTGGGCCATACATTGTTGTTGTGCTTGTTGATTACCAGCTTGGTTACATTGAGAGTATGCATCTGTTGGAGAGGAGTTAGCCGCTCCACCGTTTCCATCATATGAGGAATGTCCGGTAAAAGAGCCAATGGCCGCACATAAAAAAGCCGTTTGAACATAGGACTTAACTCTTGTTTTAATATCTCTATCACCAACGGAACCTTGTCCTGCAGCTCCACCGATAATATACCGAGCTGATCTAAAATTTTGATCATTAACTTCTGAGCTCGCAGGTGTTGCGCCTTCGGCTCCTGTCGTTTGAGGAATAGTGACATTAAAAGATTGCTCTTGACCGTCATCACCGAGAAATCTCTTTGCTCTAATTTCTCTTTTTAAATATTCTAAACTTCCGGCCATATGTTCAGCGCTACCAGAAGCGACGACCTCATTCCAAGGCATGCTGGTTTCTTGCTCACAAATAGTTGGGACTTTGGCATGTAAAAATAAATTTGTTCTATTAGATGACTCACTATCTAATGCAGGAACGAAATATTTCTCATCCTGCTCAGGCTTAAGTCTGAGGGGATCACCATCATCATAAGCTCTTAAATCAATACTTCCTTCAGAAACTCCAGTTGCAACTTCTTCTGTTTCAATTCCTGGACCAGTCGCAACTTCTTCACCAACGGGATCACCTTCTCCTGCTGGTGTACGATCACCACCTGTAGGACCAGTGGCTTCACCATCGAGATCACCGGCATCAGCAACGT
This sequence comes from bacterium, assembly GCA_030425045.1. GTDB lineage: Bacteria > Bdellovibrionota > Bacteriovoracia > Bacteriovoracales > Bacteriovoracaceae > JAUHVL01. Next base: position 55,551 of record JAUHVL010000014.1, on the reverse strand, counting down.
GAGTAGGACCACCATCTACTTCAGCATCGGGACCACCTGTGATCGTTCCAGCACCTGTTGGGTTTTCAGCATAACCACCACCATCATCTAAACGACCTGAAACACCTGTGGGGTTTTCAGCGTAGCCACCACCATCATCTAATCTTCCCGAAACACCTGTAGGGTTTTCAGCATAGCCACCTCCATCATCAAGTCTTCCTGAGACTTGAGTGGGTTCAGCTTGTTCATACTGAGCACATTGTGAATTAATGGCATTTGAAATATCGGAGCTATAAGCATTACCGTAATCATTTTCAATCGTATAATAAAGCGTGTTTTTATTCTGACAAGTTTGAGCATTAATATAAGCACTGTAGTCGTTACCAGCAGGAGTTGTCGGTGAAGGTGTCACAACTTGCTGTTGCATTAGTTCTTCTTCTGCATATTGATTACAACGGGTGTGCATCGCCTCTCTGATAGTAGAGTCATAGGCATTTCCATACATGTTCACTAGGTTGTAATAAAGAGCAGATTGGTTTTGGCAAGATTGAGGTGTGATGTATTGGTACATTTCATTTGCATTTGTTGAAATGGGAATTAACATCAATAAGATCCATATTTTGATAATGTTCTTAAATGACTTCATACCTTTTTCCTTGCTCTTAAACATAGACGTATACCTACTATTCTAACAAGACTGATCGGTTTACTCGGGTAAAAACTTGAATTTGGCCTTATTTGCGGCCTAAGATCTTGTATTTGCAAGGGGAGGTTGATAAAACTTTGAAATCACGAATGCCTTAAAATAAAGGCAATGGAGAGGAAAAATGAAAAAGGCCCACCAGTATCGCTTTCAAGTCTTAGAGAAGCATTTAGATAGTTTTGGACATGTTAATAACGCCACTTATTTAGAGCTGTATGAGCAGGCGAGATGGCAAATGATAACTGAAAGAGGCTATTCTCTAGAGAAAATAATGAAAGATAAAAAAGGCCCGGTCATTCTTGATTTAGAGATGAAGTTTAAAAAAGAGTTACTCAATAGAAATTGGTTTACCATTACCAGTCAATTTACAGAGCATAAAAATCACTTAGTGGGAGTTGTAGAACAAGAAATGTTAAACGAAGAAGGTGAAATCTGCTCGACTCTAAAATTAAGTGTTGGTCTTTTTGATATGGAAAAAAGAAAATTAATAAGGCCAACAGATGAGTGGCTTGAGGCCATTGGGGCCAACGATTAAGGAGAAATAAAACGGTAGTAAATTTCTTCTGCGTTTTCTCTCACTGATTCGATTAATTCGATACTATTAAATTCCTTTTCAGCGATGAACTTTTCAAAGACTTCTAGAGTGATCATTTCTTGGTATTCTTTAGCAATAGGCTTAAAAGAAAGATGCCATGGCTCTATGGCCACTCCGCCTAGATCTGTTTCGTAAGGACGATAAAAATCAAAACAGCGATCTGCTGAGATGAGTTCTGAAAGGCAGTCACTTAATTGATAAAAAGGTCCACCTTGCTGGTATTCACTGGGGACGAGTTCGATATGTTCTGGTTTATTGTGGTCATCAAAAACATCGATATCTGTACCCCAGTGATGTCGACTAAAACCAGGAAGTGCACTCCAGCGCATAATCGAACAAACAAGTTCATAGGGAGAAAGTTTTTCAATATCAAGAGGGTTTCCATTATTATCGCGAACAGCTCTTTTTCCCTTACATTTTTGATTCCAAATAAATTTTTGACGATCGAAACTTCTAAAGCCACTTAAGATTTCTAATTTACATTTTCTTTTTTCAAAAATTATTTCTTGTAAATTTTTAAAGGGTTTTAAAATGTCTTTATGAATTAAAAATTGTTCGTCATAACTCACTAAGTGAGATTCTGTTTGGCCGGTTAATATTAAATAATCGTTTCGATCCATGATAGATTATCTTAATAGAAAAGAGGGGAGTTTACTACTGTTGGTTTTTGTCAAAAAGCCTTTTAATTCCCGATGAGATATAACGGTTACTAATGACTTCCCAGATAGAAACACTTTCTTCTGTGACGATGTCGCTGACCATCGAGTTTAATTGCTCTTTTTCTGCTTGAGTATAGTTTTCAACTTTACTCTTGGTATCTTCATTCCAATTAAATCTAAATTTACCTTTACCTTTTTTCTTTTTGTCGAGCACAGCAGAACCTTTTCCACCTGTAAGCTGGGCCTTCGGTACTTGTTGCTCTGTTACTTTTTCCGCTTGAGCAATGGCCTCTTGTAAATTCCCACTTGGAGGTCTCGCAGCTGCCGCAATATTGGAGAGGAGTCCACTTTTTGCTTTAGCGAGAAGACTTGGAGTTGATGTTTTTCTCGCAAAAGTCATAGCAAATTTATCGTTGTCTCCCGTAGGACTAACGGGTCCAAGAGAGATTCCTTGGGCCTTGGCCTTTTTTGCAAGTTCACCAAAGGCACGGTTTGCTCTGGCCGCTTGTTTTCCTAGGGCGCCAGCATTGAGATTCCCAATCGCAGCTGATGCACCCGCTGAGATGGAATCAAACTGAGACGCGAGGGCCTCAATTCCTAGACCTTGATTGGCCGCTCCGATTTCAGCAGAAGTTGGAACTTGAGTTTTATAACAAGCATTGAGACCTGTTTTAGTATTGATCATACTTTTACATTTACATTCAAGGTCAAACTTACCATTGCTGGTTATACAACCTTGAGCAGGGCCTTTGGCAATATCATATTGGTTGGGATCGATATGAAAGTTTTTATAATCCTGCTCCCAAAGATCCTGACAGATGGCCGAGTTTGTTCTATTATCATTTTTCTGTCCGCCATCGGTGTAGCAATAACATCTTGGGTTTGATAAATCTTCACGTCCTTGAGGACAAAAGCCGGCCATTGATTCCACAAAAGAATCCATAATGCCATCGATAATTTTTATACGACTATCAGCAAGTTTTTCAGCTTCTTTCATATGCATGGCAAGCTTTCCATTAATAGCGGCCATGGCAACAGAAGAGGCCATAATCATTGGAGGAGAACTGAGGTTCATATTAAAGCCACCACCAGCAGCATCACCTCCGGCACCAGCATCAGCAGCGCCTTCTCCGCCTCCGCTACTTCCACAGGAAGAACCACCAGGTCTGATCATATCAAATAGCGCCATAGCGGCTGAGATTCCGTAACCTGCCGTCGCAGCGATATGGAGAGTGAAGCGATTTTTTGCTTGTTGTTTTACTAACATTTGCTCTTCTTTTAAATAAGCAAAGGCCCTGACCTGAGATTCAAAAGAACTATCTGCACTTCCTGTCTTCTCAGAGTTTTTAGATTCATCATCATATCGTTCTTTAAGTTTTTCGAAGTTTTTCTTAGCACTATGTTTTAAAAAGAGGTCACCACCTAACCAAACAACAGATGTACCCATAAATAGAATTTTAGAGATACACATACCTCCACCGCCGCCACCGCGAGCTGAAAACATTCCCGCTCCAAGCATAACTGAATAGAGAGTTGCAACTGTTGCACCACCGGTAGAAAGTTTATCTCCTTCCATTTTGCCATCGGACTTATCGACACCCGTCATCTCACTTGCGAGATCAGCGTGACATTTTTCTGGATCGGGAGCATTTTTACATTCTTGGTAAGACTCTCGAGTTTCTACAACTTCATTTGTATAGAGGCAGCGGTTTACTTCTGGGTCCCACTGACGACCAGCACTGGTACATTCTTCTTCTGTCTGGGGATGAACGACACTATTATCTTCGAGTCCATTTGTTTGGGTGTTTTGGGCCACCAAAAATTGTGGATTCAATAAAAATACCGAAAGAAGAATAATAGTTAACCGTTTCATAAACACGTCCAATAAGCTTTTTATCTATTATAAACTGGTTTTGGCCTTTCTCACGAGTCGCTCAAATGCGGCAAATCAGTTCAATTTATTGAAAGTATTAGCTTTTTGAGCAATTCAAAGGATGGATTTCCAATCACAGAAGAAAAAGTAGCTGACTGAAAAACTTGGCAATTTAGAAAGTTTTAATGTTGATAGGATTATTTTGATAGATTGCTGTTAGGGTTTTACTTTTCTTTTCTAAGCATTGTTTGAAATTTTTAAGAGGAAGATCACAGAGACTGATGGCCTTGGCAAGAGCTGTTGCAACTGCTTTAGAGCTTCCTCTCAGTTCGCTATGGCCATGTCCACCGCTAAAAAAATAATGGGTTTGTTCTAAATTAAGCATGGCCGAATCTAAGATAAGACGTTGATCACTTTTTATCGGTGGATAGAAGTTTCCAATGAGAAAGACATTTTCTTTTTGATGATGAATTTGGGGAAAGAGTTTCGTTTGTTTAGAGATCCCAACACCTTCTTTACCGGCAGCAAGAAAATGAATCGTTTGAGATCGTAAATAAGGAAGTTCAGGCCGTTGTGTTTTTAAGGGAAGACCTGCCGCGAGTAAAACAAAATTAACTTGCAAGGCATCCATTTTTTTGAAAGCTTTGTCCCAGTACTTAGAAGTTTGCTGTCCGCTTTTATCAAAAATAACGATAGGGTAGATTGAAATTTTCTTTTTAGATTCAATGTTTTTTAAAAACTCCTCTAAGACATGATGACCATGAAACCTTCTTCCTAATAATGTTTTTCTATTACAAGGAATTCTAAAGGGTGCCATCATAAACTCTGTTTCATAGACTTTTATGTTTTTACTTTTGAAATTGAGTTTGCGAGGACAAAACCCGGTATCGAGCACGGCCACTTTTATTTCTGAAAAGTTAGGCTTGTCTCTTTTAAGTAGAGACATAGAGTAAGCAGAGAGACTACATAGGCCCAGAAGTAGAATGATCAACCAATTGAATTTTAAAAGTAATAGCTTTTTGTAGTTCATCTCTAAGTCTCAAGTATACTTTTGAAAGTTCTTTTAAGTCCAGTGATGAAATTGTATTTGTTAAAGCCTTTTTACTCATTTCTCTCAAAGTCGGATTAACCATTGTCAAAAGTTTGTTTAAGCCTTTTTTGGTAGGATCTTGGCCATATTCAATAAGCAGTTTTAAAGCAAAGTATTCTACAAGGTAACTATTCTCTTTAAACGCAATGATTGAATTTTGACCAAGTGGTCTAGCGAGATATTGACCCAACAAGGTTGCCTTCTTTGCCATCTCTGGTTGAGAAATTAAAACAGGAAGAATCCCATTTCCATTTTGATAAAAGGCAATCTGGAGAGAGTCGTTGTCAAACTGGCTTAATTGTATTGAAGCCGCCTTGGTATTAGGAATTTTAACTTCAGACTGACTGTTTTTGATGATTAAAAGATTACTGTTTTTCTGAACAATCTTTGTCAAAAGTTTCTGATTGAGGTCAGCTTCTGTTTCGTGCACCAGAATGAGAGATTTGTTTTTTAAACTTATTTTTGCTTCACTAGAGTTTTCAATTTGAGAGTCATAAATAGCAAATTTCTTTTTAGCCTGTAACATCAACTGAGAAATGATGGGCTGAGGACGATTACCAGCAGCAATAAAAATAACTTCTTTTTGCGCGAGCTCGGCTATTTTATTTTGAGTTTTTAAGAGAACGGGAAGTCTCATCGTTTTACCAAGAGTAACTTGATTCAATTGGATTTTTCCCTGTACAAAGAGATTACGATAAAGATCGTTTTCATTTTCTAACATTATTTCAAATTGACCGCGAAAGCTTTCACCTGGTTTTAGCTCAAGTTTAAAAGTTTGGTCACTGAGATCATTTTGTGAATTTGATTCAAGTACAAGGGAGAGTCTTCCGGAGATTGTCTTTTGAGATTTATTTGTCATCGTAAATGGGATTGATCTTTTCTCATTTAGAAAAAGTGATTCATCCCATTGTTCAATACTTAGTTCCAGAGGATACTCAACTTGAAGAGGTGAGTGAACTTTTCCACCAAGTAAACCACGATCCGCATCTTCATAGTGATTGTTTGATAAGGGTGACTTCAAATGATGATCAAAAAAGACTTCTATCGTCGGCGCAAAAGTGAGTCCTTCACTATTTTCAGGGATCACACTTTTAGCAATCCCCTTAAAATGCATTTCTGTACTGGCCGGAATTTTATCAATTTTATACTGAAGATTATTATCGGTTATGATGACAATATTACGTGCGGCCTCGAGACCATAGTTTTTAATAATAATGTCATGAGCGAGGCTTTCTCCTGGTTGAAAGATACCATCAGCTTCACCGATACCATCAATACCAATCTCTTTCATCTTTCCGTATTTAAAGCTAAGCACAGGGGCCTTCTCATAAAAGTCACTTACTTCAGCAAAACGAATCGCCTTTGACTTTACAATTTCGGAATCAATTTTTACACGATAAGATTCAAGCTCTGCTTGCTCACTGGCCAGTTTGAAAGCTCTATTCCAATATTGATGTTTAAACTTTCGGTAAAACTTTTTATACAACTTTTTGTAAAGAGGGTGTTCTTTTAAGTCAGACTTCATCCCCTTTTGAAACGCTCTTTTTTCTTCCTGTTCTACATAAAGAGGGTGAAACTCATCTTTTGCCTGCTTCATTCCACTAGCATGACCAGCCTTAAAAGCCTCAAGGTTTTTTTGCTGAGAATAGAATTCTACTGCGGCATTGTATTGATCTGTATAAGCTTTTAAATAAACACCATCAATTTGTGATAAAAACCTTGTTCTTAGATCTTTTTGAAATTCATTGATATAGCTTTTTTTAAAGAGTTTATTGAGATCGTAATCTAGGTACGTATTGTTCAATGACGATAATGTTTTTTCGAACATCTCACACGTGTACTGCTGACAATAGTTTTCATGAAACTCAGGTGTTCTTGGTGAAAATGTTCCAATAAAAGGACCATCAACATAAATTGGAGTTAAAATTCTATTTTCAAATTTATCAATAGCATGGGCCTCACCTTTTGCTCGCCCAACGCTATGACCTTCTCTCGTCGCCTTATCAATTCCTAAGAATTTCCCTTTTCTCTTCGCAAGAGTTGTAACGTTTGATTCTTCAATATCAAATTCGGCTTGTCTTTCAGCAGCGTTTTTTGCGATCTCTTCTATGCTTTTTTCTAGTCCTGATTTTTGACCAGCTTTTCGTCCTTCAATCTCGGCCAGAACTTTTCCATCTCTTAGGCCTTTTTCTAAACCTGATTGAAAAGATGAATCAAAAGAAGCTTGTTGTCCGAAGGCCTTACCATCTCTTTCACCATCACTTCGTCCATTTTTTACACCGATTTTAAGTATCATATTTTGAACATCGATACGGGCATCTTTTTGTGCCTGAACTTTGGCCTCTTTTTTTGTTTTGAAACTAAGCTCACGGGGAAGATGTTTTTTTCTCTTAATGTCGACTGCTACATCGATAGCTTTATTATCTATTTTTTGATAGGCCGATTTCATTACAATTTTTGTTCGCTCATCTATCTTTTGTTCTTCGAGAAGTTTAATTTCTTTCTCTAGTTCCATTTCTTTATCTTTGATCTGGGCGTTTAAGTGAGAAATCTGATCATCGATTGCGACAACTTTTACTTGAATAAGCTCTATTTCGTTTTGCTTTTGTTCTTCTTTTCGATCACTATTTTCATTAGCGTTTAATAGCTCACTAAGCTTTTTTTCTAACTGTTCGACATTTTCTTGAAGTCTTGACTTCTTTAGTTCTAATTCTTCTTTGTTTTCACAACTTTCATTTGCTAAACAAACGGCAAGAGTATCACCAGTAAAGAGCCTGAGTTCTTCTTTGGATTGATCGAGCTTTAAAATGAGTTTATTTTCAGCCTCAGAGGCCGAACCCATGTCCATCAGCTCAACTTCTTGTTGGAGAAGGTTTTGTTTTTCATTTTGGCCTTCTTTAACTTGGTTTTTTAATTGTTTGATTTGATAACTAATCAACGTCGTTTTCTCATTAGTTAAACTAAAGCTACTTTGAATAAAGCATACTAGAAAAAGAAATTTCCCAAATAGACGCGCATATTGCATTGCCTACCTCCCCCAAGGTCATCTCAAGCAATTTATCTTGATGACATGTTATGCCATAAACCCGAGGACAGTGGGGTCTTTTTGTAAATCTTACAGATAAGCTAGGTGGCTAAGCTATTGAATGATAGTGACATGGGCCTTTAGCCTCGTTATCATTTTGTTATGCAAAACTTTATCGATAACTTAAGCAGTGTTTGGCGCTATTTCTCTGTTCCTCTTTTTGAAATTGGAAGCCATAAACTTTCTCTCATGTCTTTCATCACAGCACTTATCATCTTTTATGTAGTGCTCAAGTTGAGTCGTTTTGGTGAGAACCTGACGAAGAGATTATTAAAGAAATATTCACATCTCGATAATGGAGTTAAGGATTCCATCGCAACTTTTATCCGCTACACAATCCTCGTGATTGGTATTTTGATCACACTTGATACGATAGGGATCTCTATGAGCTCTCTTGCGGCCGTTGGTGCGGTCTTAATGGTGGGGATTGGTTTTGGCCTCCAAAACATCACTCAAAACTTTATTTCTGGGCTTATTATTTTGCTAGAGCGTCCTATTAAAGTGGGTGATCTCGTAGAAGTTGGAGGAGTGAACGGACGAATTATTGCGATAGGGGCGAGATCAACTCAAATTCATACGAGAGATGATGTTGCGATTATTATTCCCAACTCTCAATTTATCTCTGAGCAGGTGGTGAATCAAAGTTATAGTGGAGAGAATATCCGTCTAAAGATTTCTGTCGGTGTTTCTTATAGCAGTGATCCCGCAGAAGTTGAGAAAGTTTTAATGAATGTGGTGAAAAATCAACCTGAAGTATTGAAAAGCCCTGAACCAAAGGTTTTCTTTTCTGATTTTGCAGATTCTAGTTTAAATTTTAATTTAACAATTTGGATAAGAGATCAGTGGTTTGATGAGCGTATTAAGTCAGACATTCGTTTTAAAATCTTTGAGGCCTTCAAGAAAAATAATATTCAAATTCCTTTTCCTCAAATGGATGTTCACTTAAACCCAAACCAAAAAGATCTCTAAAAACAAGAAGACCGCTCACTAGGGAACGGTCTTCTTGAAGTACTATAAAAACAGGTCGTGGACCTGAATCATCTTTCTAATCAGGTACGTGTGGAGCCTTTCCTACGAAGTTAGGGAACTGAAAGTCCATTGCCATTTCTTGTTGTTGAATAAGTCCGTATTGAACTTCTTCTCTATAAATAATTTCTCCGGAGATTAACTCGATTCGATCTCTTTGGAGAACTTTACTTAATGCCGATTTACTGTTCGGGTTTAAAAAACGTACCTGGTCGAGAGAAATTTTCTCGCCGTAATTCGTTTCAAAACCTATACCGCGCATATCACTTGTAACTTTATTAGCTCTAATTTTAACAATTTTGCTGATCCCTTCATTGATAGTAGATCTTGTGAGATTAGAGTCGACTGTTACATCAGGTAATGATGCACTGGCAGCTGTACTAATAAGCAAAAGGCCTAATGCCAAAAGCGTATTGTGAATTGAATTTTTCATGTGACCACCCTTTCCTTGTCACACATCCATGTCGTTAATGGTCATCTCAATCCTAGTGAAGACCTTTGTCATACATCTTTTCAATTTCTATGCCAGATTAATGGGATCAAAAGAGACCCAAAAAGCCTGATGTGCATATAGTCATAACTCGTAATGACACCAGGGTCAAGATAAGGTGACACCCTTGTACTTATTATAGATGCTTAGTGTCATGATACCGAGAGGCAAATCTCGTGATTTCCGATAGTTGACTTGATTTCGGATAACGTTAAGTTTGAGAGCGCGTCAATAACTTTTGTTTTAGATCCGTTCTCATTTGTATCAAAGGCATCGAGCTCACCAAGCTTAAAAAGCTCACAGAACTTCTGCCAAAACTTCTCTTCAACGGCAGCTAAAGCAATATATTGCCCATCCTTTGAGCGGTAAATTCCGTAACAGGGATAGCGGCCGGTGTGCAGATATGTTTTTTGATCACGAACTTCCTCACTCCAAAATGGTCCAAACATAGTTTGGGTGCTTTCAAAAAGGCCTACTTTAGAAAATACCGCCTTTTGATCACTTTGAGTTTTAATCATCCCAGCTAAAATGTTTAAAGCGATCTGGTTACCAAAAGCAATCCCAGCAATGGGAAGTAGAGGAGGGGCGATGAACTTTTCGCTTCTTCCTTCTATATGAACAGAAAGGATGCCCATATCGGCCAGCGCATTGAGATCATGCATATGACTTTTCGTTCCTTCTGTTGAAGCAACAAGTTCAATACAGGTAAGAGGTTTTTTACACTCTTTAATCGCTTCTTTAATTCCTAGCTTTAGAACAACTTTTTCTGGAAGTGCGAGAATAAGAGCATCGGCTTCACTAATAAGTTTAGCAATCTCATCTTTAATGGTTTCAGAGTTAAAGTCTAAACGAGTAATCTTTTTATCTTTATTAAATTGCTCATACCATGCCTTAAAACTGGCATCAATTTTGGGAAATGATCCAGCGATAAAAGGGTCTTTAAATTTTTGATCTTCAACTTTTGTAATATCAGCCCCCAGGTTCGCAAGAAGATAACTAGCAAAAGGTCCTGGCAGACGATGAGAAAAATCGATAATTTTAATACCATTTAAAGTATCTTTCATTATTTTTGGTCTTCGTTTGTTTGTTTTGGTTTAGGCCTTAAAGTCTCAATAAAGTTTTGTAAACCTTCGCCTTGAAGCTCACACTTTTCTAAATTACAAACTTGCCATTTATTATCAGCATCATCGGTATAATCAATGACAAATCTAGGCATAAAGAAATTAATAAACTGCAAATAATCATTTTCGTTTAACCAGTTTCTTGGAACTTTGACGACACGATAAATATTTTCAGGATACGTATTCGCTCTTAATCCCTCTCCACAACCAATGGGGCTCATAAGAGTTTGTTGAATAAACATTTCTGAGTTTGAAAGAAGCTCATGACCTAAGTTTGGATCAGAAAATAATAACCTTGCTCTTCTGGTGATTAAGTGAAGTGTTGAGAGGGCAGATTTGAAAGACTGGTCAAAGGGGTAGACTTCTAAGTTTGGAGGAAGAGCATCTGTTTCATGAGTTATCTTTCTCGTGAAGACAGCATTATCTTTAACAAACTCTTTATAGATATGCCGGAGTGTTTCTAAAGTATTTTGCTTAAAACTTTCATTACCTGTGATTTCATAACAGCGAAGTTGAGCTTCAGCATAAAAGATATAATCTTCCGCATATTCATGAGAATCCTCTAGAGTGGTTGCGTGACGAAGAACCATCTTTCCTGATTCTTTATGAGTTCCAAAGAAGTTTTTATGAGCTCCTTCTAAAACTTTAAATAATAAGTTTGTGGCCTTTTCTCGAACGATCGATACTCGCGCGTATTGAATGACATCACATAATCCGGCCATCAAATGATAGTTCCAACTAGTGACTCCTTTATTATCTGTCGCGGGAGGGATACGTCCCTTTCTTTCCATCAGAAGTTCACGGTACATCACTCGCACAACTTCCCATTCTTTTGGTTTAAAATATTCTTCTTTTAACTCTGAATTAAGAGAGACAACACTGAGACCGTTTTCAAAATTTCCTTCCGGTGTAATTTGAAACCATTTTGCAACTTGAGCACTTGTTAAATTTAATTCTTTGAAAGCTTCAAGGTTAATTACTTTTTCGGAAACCGCCATGAACTCATCGTTAGTGAAAGTAAAGTAAAGCCCTTCTTGTCCTTCGCTATCGGCATCCTGGGCACTGAAGAAATATCCTTTTTCATCGAGCATTTCTGAAGAGAGATACTCTAACGTTTTAACCAGTGAATCAATAATATGAACTGAAGGATATAACATTGCTGTTTTTGAAAGCAGTCTAATTAAGCCCGCTTGGTCATAAAGCATTTTTTCAAAATGGGGAACGATAAATTTGTCGTCAACACTATAACGATGGATTCCACCTCTCACGTGATCAAACATTCCCCCAAGGAGCATGTTTTCAATTGTCATGACGACATGTTTGCCATCTTCTTGAGGAATCATACCTTCTAACATTTGTTCAACGGCCCATTCATAAAAAGCAAAATGAGGAAATTTAGGGGACTTTCCATATCCACCATTTTCTTTATCTTCAAACTCGCTAACAGCTTTGATGATTGAAAGAGGAGAAGGAAAGTGATCGGGGTATTCAATTTTCTTTTCAGGCTCTGGTAGCCCTCTTTTCATGGCCTCCGTTACTTGTTTGGCATTATTTTCAACCTTTTCTTTTTCGTTGTGAAAAACGCGATCGAGTTCTTCTAATATTTGTCTAAAGCTTGGGTTATTTTCTTTTGGAAATTTCGGAAAATAAGTTCCTACAAAAAATGGTTCTAATTCTGGTGTTAAAAAAGCAGAGAGTGGCCAACCACCTGCTTGATTAAAAAATTGACTCGCCTGCTGATAATAAAGATCAAGATCGGGTAGCTCTTCGCGATCAACTTTAATAGAAATAAATTTTGCATTTAAGGTATTGGCGGTTTCTTGATCGTCAAAAGACTCCGAGGCCATGACGTGACACCAGTGACATGAAGAATAGCCAATAGATAAAAAGATAGGTTTGTTTTCATCCTTGGCTTTTTTGATTGCTTCTTCTCCCCAGGGATACCAGTTCACTGGTTGGTCACTATGTTGTTTGAGATAAAGTGATTTTTCATTTTGAAGTTTATTATTTGGGTTGGCAGACATATTGTGCTCCGAGTCTTTGTTTGTTTTCACAAAATTTTAGAAATTTGATCATAATGCCTAAGTTTAGAAGCTAAAAGTGCAAATTTGTGCCGCCCTATTATTGCCAAGTGATGGTGCTAAGGCTAGAAGGGCGCAATGAAAAAAGTTATGGGAAGATTCGTCAATTATTTTGACGCGGTTCCACAAATATTTACCACGAGTAGCTTGGTAATGGTTCTTCTAACAATCGTTGTTAGAATTTCCTACACCTCTGGCAAATGGGAGTCTTTAGACTTTGGGATTACCAAGTCTCTCTCACCTTATAGAGTCTACGAAAAGCCACCGGGCCCCATGCCTAAGGTTCAACCTTGGAATTACAGTTTTTCTGAGGTGAATAAGACGTTTGCACCCCAGTTAGACTTATCGGTGATTCAAGATTTTAACCGAAGTGAATTTGAGCAGATGATCCTGCTGGCCGTTCCGATGGATTTAAGAGATGACCTGAGGCCATTTTTAAAAATAGCGTTAGAAAACTCTCAACGTTATCAGATCGACCCTTTTTGGTTACTGGCGATTATGTGGACTGAGAGTCATTTTAATCCAAAAGCGGTAAGCCCAGTAAGAGCTATTGGGTTGATGCAAGTTATGCCTGGAACAAGTCATTATTTACTTCAAAAGATGAGAAGACCCATGTCTCCCAAGCTCGCCTACCACTTGGCGGCAGAGCCATCGATGAATATTAAAATGGGTGCTTTTTACTTGAGAATGCTTTTGAAAAAATTTAATGGAAACCATAAACTGGCAACCGTTGCCTATAATATGGGACCCTATCGAGTGAAGCAAAGGCTGCGTAAAAACCTACCGGTCGGTGTACATAATCATTATCTCAATAAAGTGACGAATAACTATCGTCGTCTAACTCAGTACGCTGATAAATACTTTTAAAGTTATCCTCTTAACATCTTTGAGTTTTCAGTTCTCATCGTGCTAGACTTACGTTTTCACGATGCGGGTAGTGCTTTGAGTCATAAACAATTTGATCATGTAGTTGCAATAGATGGACCTAGTGGGGCGGGTAAGTCGACTATGACTTCTGCTTTAGCTAATGAGTTAGGTTTGCTTTATATCGATACAGGAGCAATGTATCGTGCCCTGGCCTATTACTTTGATAAAACAAATTTAGCGATAGAAGAAAGTCCAGAGTTATTAGCTAATTTGAAAAATCTTAACTTTATTTACGGCAAAGATGAGCATTGTCTTATCGAATTGAACGGTGAGGATCTCACTGAGAAGATACGTGAAAATCAAATATCAATTCTCGCTTCAAAAGTATCTCGGCTACCTAGTGTGAGAGAGTACTTACTTGATTATCAAAGGTCTCTTGTGGCCAAAAATATTTGTGTGGTCGAGGGAAGAGATATCGGCACTGTTGTTTTTCCCAATGCTTTTTGTAAAATTTTTCTAACAGCTTCACCTGAGGTGAGAGCTAAAAGAAGGTTAGAGCAATTACAAAAAGGTGGACAAGATAATGTCGATCTGGATGGCATTTTAGAAGAAGTGATTCAAAGAGATAAAAGAGATCAAGAAAGAGAAATTTCTCCCTTGAAAAAGGCGACTGATGCCATTGAAGTAAACACAGATCAAATGACAAGTGATCAAGCTATAAAAAAATTAGCAGAACTTGTGAGTGAGGCGGCAAAAAAAGCGAATATCGAGTTGTGAAAATTTTGATTAATCGCTCCGATGCTATCGGAGATCTCATCTTAACAATGCCCGTGTTAAAAACACTGAAAACAGAATTTCCCAACTGTGAAATAGGTCTCATCATTTCTCCACGAACAACGGAGCTGGTGACTCTCTTTTCTGATATGATCGATAAGTCTTGGGTCGTTGATAAGAAAGATTCATTTGTTTCTAAACTTAAAATTACAAAAAATATAATAAAAGAATTTAATCCGACTCATTATTTTTATATTGGAGGCGATACCACGGCGAATTTGGCCGCTTTTTTTGGAGGAGTTTCTTTTCGTGGTGGTTTAATGTCAAAAGCTCAAACGTTTTTGACATTAAATAAAGGTGTCCGCCAAAAGCGATCAAAAGCTCTAATGCATGAAAGTGATTATAATTTAGAATTATTAAAACCACTTAAAGAAAGTATCAAAGCGAATAAAGAAATTAGTGTTGGTTTTGAAAATAGTGATTCGGACTTTTTTGACTTTCAAAATGAAATTGAAAAAGCTGGGTTAAATCCTCAGGACAAGCTCGTTTTTGTTCACCCTGGAATGACAGGCCATACATTAAATTGGCCGATAGAATATTATAGTGAGTTTATAATAAGGCTGGCCAAAGAGAGAGCTGACCTCAATTTTATTATTAGCCATACCCCTAGTGATGCAAAATATATTGAAGAACTGAAGAACTCTCTTTCTGAAAAGCAAAAGCTTCCCCTTTATTTCTTTGATGGCTCAAAGAGAGGTTTGGTGCATTATGCTAAAATTTTGTCGAGAGCGAATTTGTTTCTCGGCCCAAGTACGGGAACAACTCATATCGCTAATCTTGTTGGAATACCCCAAATTGGAATTTACTCACCAATTCTAGTTCAATCTGCCAAGCGATGGGGGCCTTTAAGACGAGATAATAGAGTACAAATTATGGACCCAGTGATAGAATGTCACGAGTTAGAACAGAGTGCCGGTGACCATCGTGCTCATTCAAAGTGGATGAAAAGTATCGATGTCGATAAGGTCGTGTCACATGCACAGAAATTCCTTTCCAAAGGAGAAGAAAATGCAAATGCTTCCAGAGATTAGGTTTCAAGAACTCGTAGGAAAATTTAGTACCATGGACCCCATCGTTATTGTTGGAGATGTGGGAATTGATAAATATACAACCGGTGAAGTGAAAAGAATTTCACCTGAGGCTCCGGTACCTGTTTTGGCCGTAAGTAAGGAGTGGGAGAAGTTAGGTCTTGCCGCTAATATCGGCCACAATCTTAAAACTCTCGGAGTAGAGTCTACGATTTGTGGAGTTGTTGGAGACGATGTGAGAGCAAGTCGAATGGAGACACTTCTTGAGGAATGCGGCCTCAATATTTGGGGACTCGTTAGGGATATTGAAAGACCAACAACATTTAAAGAAAGAATTACAACCGATACTCAACAGATATGCCGTATTGATTATGAATCTCAAGAACCTCTTAATCCAACGATTG
Source organism: bacterium (assembly GCA_030425045.1). GTDB lineage: Bacteria > Bdellovibrionota > Bacteriovoracia > Bacteriovoracales > Bacteriovoracaceae > JAUHVL01. The sequence goes on along the minus strand of JAUHVL010000014.1, from coordinate 39,716 downwards.
AAGGAAAGGTTATCGATCGTGTTGGAGAGTTTATTGGTAATCATAGTGCTATTATTCTTGAAGATTACGCCAAAGGAATGTCTTCAGAAAAGTTATGTCAGAATTTGATTTCTCTTGCCAATGAAAATAACAAACTCATTTGTGTTGATCCGGGTAAAAGTACTCCGCCAAAATTCTACACTGGAGCGAGTTTATTAAAACCAAACTTAAAAGAGGCAAGATTGATGGTTGAGTACCTTGGTTATACCTACCAAAAGAAAAACGTAGAAGAGATGGCGGAAATCTTAAGTGATAAATTAAATATCGATAAAATTGTTATTACCCTTGGTGCCGAGGGAATGGCCATGATCGATCGTAAAGAATCAAATCCAAAAATTACTGTTATCCCAACTGCTGCTCAAGAAGTTTACGATGTTTCGGGTGCCGGGGATACGACGATAAGTTTATTAGCTGCAGGTCTTGTGGCCGGAGGTACACTGGCAGAAGCGGGATGGCTTGGAAACTGTGGTGCTGGTGTTGTCGTTGCTAAAAAAGGAACAGCAACCGTTAACCTGCAAGAACTTACTGTTTATTATCGAAGATTACAGGAACTATTATGAAGGACCAACTTGACTCTCTTTTAAGTGAGTTTGAATCAGCATTAACACCTCTGACGGAACAAGCAGATGTTCTTTCTGCCAAGGCCAATTTTCTCGGAAAGAAAGGAAAAGTTTCAGAGATCATGAAGTCAATTGGTGGCATGTCTCCAGAAGAGAAAAAAACTATTGGCCCTTTGGTTAATGCAACTAAAGATAAGATGCTTTCTATCTTGCAAGATAAACTTAACTTTATTGAAATAGAAAAAATCAATCAAAAACTAGAAAAAGAAAAAATTGATATTACTCTTCTCGATGATATTAAAAGTGAAGGGGGAACTCATGGTGGTTATCATCCCCGCACAATTGTTCAAAAAGAAATTGAAGATGTCTTTTTATCGATGGGCTTTGAAGTTCTTGATGGCCCTCATGTTGAAGATGAATTTCATAACTTTGAGGCCTTAAATATCCCTGCGGATCACCCTGCAAGAGATATGCAAGACACTTTTTGGTTTCATCACCCGAGTAGCGATGTAGAGAAAAAACAGTTACTGCGAACTCATACTTCGACGATTCAAATTAGAGGGATGTTAGAGCGCAAACCACCTTTTCGTTTTATTGCTCCAGGTACCGTTTTTCGCTGTGAAAGAACAGACGCATCACATGAGATGGTTTTTAATCAACTCGAAGGAATGATGGTCGGAAAAGATGTCTCTGTAGCTCATCTTATTTATTTTATGAAAACTCTTTTAAAAGAGATCTTTAAAAAAGACGTTAAGGTTCGCTTAAGACCGGGCTTTTTTCCTTTTGTTGAACCAGGTTTTGAACTTGATATCAATTGTTTAATTTGTAACGGAAAAGGTTGTTCTGTTTGTAAAAAAACAGGCTGGGTAGAATTATTACCATGTGGAATGGTTCACCCAAATGTTTTACGTGCTGGAAATATTGATCCTGATGAATGGAGTGGCTTTGCTTTTGGTTTAGGTCTCGATCGTCTCGTTATGATGAGATATGGGATTGATGATATTAGATACTTTAATAACGGTGACCTTCGTTTTTACGAACAGTTTCACAGCTTCTAGGACTTCACTATGTTAATTTCTTTAGATTGGATAAAAGACTTTGTCGAGATAGACGATAATATTGATACCAAAGAATTAGAGTCACTTTTTACTCTTGGTGTTGCGGAAGTTGAAAAAACCGAGGTTGTCGGTGACCATTTACAGAAAATTAGAATTGCCGAAGTTTTAGAAAAAGAGAAACATCCCGAAGCTGATAAATTAAATCTTGTGACGTTTCATGTCGGGGATGAAAAAAAACTTAAAGTTGTTTGTGGAGCACCCAACGTAAAAGTGGGAATGAAAACGGCGTATGCACCTTTAGGAGTGACGTTACCAAATGGCTTAACTTTAGAGCCCAAAAAGATTAGGGGTGTCTTATCAGAGGGAATGCTTTGTTCTGAAGAGGAACTTGGATTTTCAGAAGAGTCTGAAGGAATTATTGAACTTCCTGCCGACGCTCCCCTTGGTGTTACAACACTAGAATATTACAAACTTAAGAAAGATTTAATTTTTGACATCGATAACAAGTCCCTTACTCATAGACCTGATCTTTGGGGACATTTTGGTATGGCCAGAGAGTTCGCTCTTCTTGTCGATAAAAAGTTAAAAAACCCTTATGATGATTCTTGGCTTGAAGAAGCTAAGAAAAAATACTCTGACAAAACATCAGCTCCTGTAACGATAAAAGTAGAAACGAGTAGTTCTTGTCTGGGCTATTTTGGGATCTCTCTTGAAAATATTGAAGTTGGAGAGTCTCCAGAGTGGCTTAAGAATAGACTTTTAGCCGTAGGTTTAAGACCGATTAACAATATTGTTGATATTAGTAATTATGTGATGTGTGAACTTGGCCATCCTCTTCATATCTTTGATCGTGATCTGATTGAAGGGGGAAGTATTCATATTAAAAAACTCGATGCTCACGAAAACTTTATAACACTTGATGAGAAAGAAAGAGAGTTGATTGCTGATGATACGGTTATTTGTGATGGCCAAAAGCCTCTTGTTCTTGCAGGTATTATGGGTGGGCTCAACAGTGGTGTGACTGAAAAAACAAAAAATATTTTTATTGAAGTGGCCAACTGGAAAGCAAAAGAAGTGAGACAAACTTCTACACGTCTTGGTTTAAGAACGGATTCCTCTAGTCGCTATGAGAAGAGTTTAGATTCTATGCAAATGCTTAAAACTCTTTATCGTACAATTGATTTGGTGATGGAATTATCTCCCAATGCAAAAGTTGTAGGAGAGCTTCAGTATGATGGACCTGTATTAAGTTATGATCCCATTAAGATTACAATCAGCTTAGATAAAATTAATCGAATTCTTGGAACACAACTTAAAAAAGAAAAAGTTGTCGATATCTTAACGGCCTTAGAATTCAATGTTGAGGGGAGTGAGAATAACCTTGATGTTATTGTTCCTAGTTTTAGAGCAACCAAAGATATTGAATGTGATGCTGACTTAATTGAGGAAATTGGAAGAGTCATAGGTTATGACAATATTGAACCTGTAGGCCCTCAATTAGATATTAGACCAGTAGAACTTCAAAATAGAGCAAAGCTGAGCAAGGATATAAGAGACTTTTTAGTCATGAATGGAGATGCCACTGAAGTGATGACTTATCCAATGGTTGGGGAAAAGTTATTGGAAAAATGTCAGTTTGAGCAGAACTCATTAAAATTGATAAACTCTTTATCAAAAGATCATGATCAGATGAGAACCAGTCTTGTTCCCGGGATGCTCGAGTCTGCAGCACTTAATGGTAAAAACTTCTCGTCTTTTAAATCTTTTGAACTCGGTCGAGTTTATATGCCCGATGATAAGAATTTTGTGAATGAAAGGTTACATTTATGTGTTTCATTTTATAATAGCTCACAATCTACTTATTTAGATTTGGTAAATACGATAAATAGACTCTTTGATTATATAAATATCTCTAGTCAGCCAATTTTAAGGCACCCAAAATTTAAAAACGAAGTATTAGACGAAGGGTGGGTTGGTGTTCATCCGTTTGAGTTTCATAATTTTAGAGTTATGGGAAAGATAAAAGGAATGGCCACAACTCTTCATCCCCTTATGGCAAGGAAGTTTAAAATAAAAGGTAGTTTATCGTTTGCGATTATCGACCTCGAAGACTTTGCTGATAAAAGTAGAGTCGCGAAAGTTAAATATAAACCTCTTCCAAAGTTTCCTGGTTCTAACTTCGACTATACCGTAACTGTACCTCTTTCGATGAATGCTGGGGATGTACTTGAGAAACTTAGAAAAGTTAAAATTAAAGAGATTATATCTCATGCAATTGTTGATGTTTTTGAAGAGAAAGATAAAGATCAAAAGCATATAACCTTAAGAACAAGTTTTCTTGATCGAAATGCTACGTTATCTGGTGATTTTCTCAAAAGCTCAGAGGCGACAATTCTTTCCGAATTAGAAAAGTCAGGTATCGGGCTTAAGCAAGCATAATCTGGTCAATAAATTCGATATGTAGGAATTACACTACAATTTTCTAATTTTCACAGATTATTTCTCATATTTTCAAGTAATTAATCGATAAGAGTTAAAGGTTAACTTTAGTTTTTGTGGGGAAAACTATTTAATGTCGAAGAACTTGAAAAAGGTATTCTTTGATCAGGAAGAGGAAATCGAATTCCGCGATCAAGAACCTAAAATCACCATTGTTGATGAAAAAGAAAAATCTCTTGAAGAGAGATTGTCAGACTTTGACGTCAAAAGTGAATATGCAAGTAAAGATGTTAAATTAAGAGAACTCACTGACGTAGAAAAGAAATCCCCCACTTTAACCACCGTAAAAGTTTATCAAGAAGATGGCGTAACAAACGTTTCACCAGAAGAACTCGATAAATTTATCAATCAAAATAAAAGAATCAAAAAAGTTGTAATAGAAAAAATCAGTGTTGAAGATGCTGCACGAATCTCTATGCTTTTTGGTAGTAAGTCCCCACAAAAACCAAAACTTGCTCAAAGTGATAGTGTTGAAAACCTGAAAAAGGCAGAGCTCAGTCTTAATTTTGATTTTATTGGTGAGGTTCCTGACGAATTGGATGAACTTCCTTCAGCTGAGGCCGACTCTGACAAGGCATTAAGTTTTAATATGCCGTTAGAAGAGGAAGATAAGGCAGAGATTTCAGAAGTCTTAAAAAGTTCACCTAATGAAAGTTTTGAGGATATCGCTTCACTAGAAAGTGAAATTAACTCTGATTTATCCGAAGCTTTTGAAGAAAATTATCCTTCACGGAAAGTGAGTAAACTAAAGCCTGTAAAGAAAAAAGGATTGTCACTTAAAGAGCCTGAGCTTCCAGTAGAAGATCCTCTTGAGTCAATCCTTGAAAAGAATGAGCATAACGCTCAAAAAGAGCTAACTCCTAAAGAAGAGTTAAAAGATAAAACTCTTCATTATGACAAACAAACGTTCACTCGAAAAAAGAATACTACTCATAATGGGTATTACTATCGAGCTAAAGATCATATGGAACTTTATAAAGTGGGTAGTTCATATATGGTTGATTATAATAATGGGCTTAAGTCATTGGCCTTTTCTGGTAACTCATTGAAGTCCCAAAGAGAAAAGTCAGTCTTTGGTGTCACGAGTTACTTCAATTATCACATCGATGTAAAAATTTGTATTATTACCTTGAGCTTTTTTGAAAGCTTTTATCACGAAATTATTGGTGAATTAGATTATAGCTCGGTAAGAGCACTGGATGAAGACTTTGAATATAAAGTCTTTAATGGTGAAGGCTTTGATATTTTAGAGTTCACAGAGCTTAAAAAAATTGAACGAAAACTTCGTCATTATGATTTTGAGTATTTCTTGGATGTTCTTGTTGAAAGTTATGACTTAATTTTATGGGATCTCCCTGACATGGAGGTTCTTAATAGTAATAGAGAACTTTATTTTCCAATTGTGAGAACGCTAGATAATGTCTCCATCATCGTAGGTGAGAATTTTTCTAAGTTTAAGCATATTGAAGAAATTATAGATTATTTTAAAAGATATCAAATCAACATCAAAGGGGTGTTGGTTAATAAGGATAAACGTTAGTGGGTTCTGAAAAAGAGTGGAATGACATTCATGAGTTAGATGAGTCTTCAGAGATGATGGAAGCTCAAGCTAAACAAGAATCGGATAAAAGCTTGAAGCTTGTGGGGGATCCCTCACGCAAGAAAAAGAAGTCCAATAAGTATTTCTATAAAGTAGCGAATCACCATGAATTATTCAAAATTGGACGAAGTTTTCATACCGATTATGTTAATGGTGTAAGCTCGTTTGCAATTGCTTCTACGGGATATCAAACATCTCAGCAAAAAACAATCTTAGGCTTGGCGAGTTTCTTCGATCATAAAGAAGACCTAAGAATTGGAATCATCTCAGATAATTTATACGATTGTGTCTTTAAAAATATTGTAAAGACAAGTGATACTTTTGAGTACGAGTACGATGATTCTGGGGTAAAAATTGAAATTCACAATTTTCATGATCATTTTGAATTTATTGATTTTAATAAGTTGATCAGAATAACAAATAGAAAAAAAGTTGATAGTGTAGAAGACTTTATTGAACAAATCGTTGATCAATATGACATAGTCTTTTGGGATGTTCCTGAATTGTTTAAAATTGAAAATGATTCAGAGGCATATTTCCCATACATAATGAAATACGAATCAATCTCAATTATTGTTACGCAGAAATTAAGTAAGAAGGCAGATATTGATGAAATTAAACAATTCTTTATAGGATACGGAATTAATTTAAAAGGTTTACTTTTTGATGAACATACACATCAAAACAAAGAAGCTGAAAATAATCCTATAAAGAGCAAAAAACCATGGTGGAGGATTTTCTAGTTGAAGAAACTTGGCATCTTATTAGATGAAACGACCATTATAAACTTTCCACATTTGTGGAAGTTGTTACGTCGTTATGGTTTCTTGGCCATAATCGTCCCCCTCATTGCAATTGGGTATGGGGGAAAACAGTATATTGAGCAAAATAATATCTTTATGCTGCAAAAGTCATTTGTTTATTCCTCTGCAGATGCTGGTGGAGGCGGTGGCGCCATGGCAATAATGGCCCGTATGGGAGGAGGAGATGAAGGTGAGGGGATGAGTCCAGGTGAAGTGACAAGTCTCGTTCAAAACCTAGACTTTCTTCAGTCTTTTGCTGAAAAATTATATGTCCATCCTCAGCTAAATAGAATGATTTTTACTGGTCTAAATGGAAAAGAGGTCGTTACATCGAGAATTTTATTTTCTTCTTGTGGTGAAAGTAAAGAATGTAAAATTAAAGTTTTAAGAAATACAGTTGCCGGATTTATTTCAATCAAAATGGATCCTGCCTTATCTAAAAAGTATTGGGTCGAAGTTAAAACTTTAGACTCTTTTACAACTCGAGAGTTAATCAGCTTAGTGGTTGAAGAAATTGTTCGTACCAGAAGAGTGACTCAAAAAAGAAAAATGAATGAGCAAATTAAAGTGACAGAGGGGCTCATTGAGAAGAAAAGAAAAGAGCTTAATGGAATAGATGTCTATGCTCTTAAGCAAAAGAAAAAAGAACTTGAGGATGAACTTGATCAAATAACAAATAAAATGAACTCTTATGGCAGAGAATATCAGAATAAGAATATTCAATTATCTTATATGGAGTCTAAACTTAAGAAAACCAAAGAAACAGCTGAGAAAGATATCAATATCAGCGAAAAAGATAAAATTACGAAGAGGGTCCTCATTCAATCACGTATTGAAAAAGTTAGAAAAGATATTGATGCGATTAAGATTTTATCTGATCAAATTGGAGAAAAAGACAAAGCGATTCTCGCTCAACTTGAAAAGAAAAAGAGACAATTAGAAACAGAGCTTAAGAAAATTGGTTTGGGGGCCCGATCTGCTGGATACACTATGGAATTTCTCGATCAAAAAGATAAAGAGAAAGAAGTAACTGAGTTTGACTATCAGGTTCTCTCCAAGCAAGTCATTAAGATAAACCGCGAATACAAAAAGTATGAAGCGATGAAAAAAGAAGTGACTCAAGAAATTATCAAAATTAATAATACATTTGAACAAATTGCTCCAATTCTAGAGTCAATAAAATTATTAGAAGCAAAAGCGGCTCAGCTAAGACTAGTAGAAACGACGGTTGTTTCTGATCTTATTTTTGATATAGAAATGGGTGGGATGAGAGTTTATAAAAAAGCCTCCGTTGTAAAGATTGTTCTATTTTCCATCACTCTCTCTCTCTTCCTTTTATTCCTTGGAATATTATTGCGTTATCTCATTGATGATCGAATTCTTGATGAAGCCGAACTTGAAAAGACATTCGATGGAATTACAATTATCGGATCTACTCCTGACTTTGATTAGTTTATATGCGACTAATAAACTCTATTAATGTTGTATAATACCTTGGAAGTGTTAAAATGTTTTTATGAAAACATTTATCCACGTATTTATTGCTACAAATTTACTTTTTTACTCATCAGCTGCTTTTTCAAAAGAGGAAAAGTCTGAAAATAAAAAACCAAGTCTTAATATTCGAGAACTTGCTCTTCCTTCAGAAATTCAAAGTATAAATAAAGCAGCAGGTTCGATTTATTATTCTCCCTCTGTGAAAGATAAAGTATTAATGCCTGTACATTTTTGGGGTGAAGTTTCTAAAACTGGTCTACACTTTATTCCTCTTGATACAACACTAGTAAAAGGTCTCTCTATGGCCGGAGGTCCTCGCTCTGATGGCGTTCTTGATGGAGTGAAGATAACAAGAAAAAATGGAGAAAAGTTAGAAACCAGAAGGTTTGATCTTACTGAAGGTGGAGATAGTGAGGCCCATAAGTACAAACTTCAGCCAGGAGATACTGTTTTTATTAGAAAAAGTGAATATTTTCAAAATAGAGCTTATTACACATCTTTGATTGGAGTTCTTGCAACTACCCTTAGTACTATCCTTGTATATCGTGAAGTAAAAAGAGATCGTAGATAATTACTTATCTGCTTGGAGAGAGAAACTTAAAAACCAAGCAGGTAAAATCCATGCCAGTTTTTTCTCGTAAAAATGTGGAGAAAGTCTCACAATTCTACTCATAATTGATTTATAAATACGACTACCCTCAAAAAGAATTTGTCGTTCCACAATTTTAAACCTAGCTTTTGAGTAATATGAGTAAGTATGAGAAGAGTCAAAACAGTCAAAAGAAAAATAACTTAAATGAAACCTATGTGTTGGGTCGATGTATGAGTTATTACATGAATAATGAGGTGTTGTAAGATTAATCTTGCCACCTGCTTTTAAAATTCTGTGGCACTCTTCCATTACTTTAGGAATGTTGTCTACATGCTCTATAACATCGTAACATTCGATTAAATCAAAAGAATTATCTTCAATTGGATAGGGAAAATCATTGAGGTTCCAGACTATATCTGGATTTGTTTCTTCAGCTATATCAAGTGTCGTGAGATTTTCAACTCTTTTTTGATTTCCAGCACCAATAGATAATATCTTCATAAAGATTCCTAAAACTTTTTTTTAATTATAACTCTTTTTTGCATAGGAGCGAGCTATTCTAGTAGTTGATCTTTTTGCTTTATTCTTTTTACTAAAAAAATATCTTAATTCGATATAAAATAGTACCAGTATTTCTAATACAAATTTTAGATAAAAATTGGAGTTTGATGTGACCTCAAGGGAAACTATTGCTGCTGTTATTCCAGTAAAAAATGTAGCTCATTTTATTAAACCGACAATGGACTCACTTACTTGGTGTGACGAAGTAATCATTGTAGATATGTTCAGTAGTGATGATACAAAAAAAATTTGTACCTCTTATGAAAATTGTAAATTTTTAGAGAGAGAAAGCTTTATTTATGACAATGTTAACTATGGAATTGATAATGCGGAATCTAAATGGATTCTAAGACTTGATAGTGATGAAGTCGTTACAGAAGAATTAAAAAACGAAATTCTTGAAAAAGTTATTTCTGGAACATCTCAATTTGATGGTTATGAAGCACAATCGAACCTATACTTCTTTGGCCAATTATTAAGGTATGGCTTTGGTAGAAACAATTGGAGAACTACTATTTTCAAAAAGGGTATCGCTCGATATGAAGCGAAAAGTGAACATGAAGAAATGAAAAGAGAAGGAACTTGGGGTCGGCTAGATCATCGCTATGATCACTTTACAAATCCTTCAATCTCCATGTGGGTTAATAAAATAAACTATTATTCTGATCGTGATTTAGACCGTTGGGATCCTGAAAAAGACCCAGATAAAATGACCTTTCCTAAGATGTTATATCGAACTTTGAGATGGTTTCAGCGTTTTTATATTTATCCAGGAATGTCGTATCGAGATGGGAAGTGGGGGCTTGTTGTCTCATTAATCGCAGCAGGAGGTCTTCTTCTTGAATATCTAAAGCAATGGGAAAAGCAAGAGCATTTAAAAGATGATCCAAATATTGAGCCTATTCATCCAAACACTCCTCAATATATTAATCGACAGAAAAAATGAATGTCCTCCATATTTCACCAACATACTTTCATCAAGACTCTGTTGTAGGAGGTGGTGAAAGGTATGTTTATGAACTATGTAAAGAAATGCAAAAAGGTGGTCATCAGGTAACCCTACTTTCTTATGGGAAAAAAAATAAAATATTTGTTCAAGATGAAGTAGAGTATAATATTGTTAAACCTCTAAAAAATATTCGAGGAAATATACTTAATCCTCTTTCTCTTCCTTCATTTTCTCTTATACGAAATGCTGATGTGATTCATTGCCATCAATACTTTAATCTACTGACAGAAATGTACTTAGTATTAGGATATCTCTTTAATAAACCCGTCTTTGTGACAGATCATGGGGGAGGAGGTGCAACGTTTTTACACCGTCTTGGTGTGAAGTATCTTGTAAAGCAGTTTCTCTGCGTTTCCCATCATTCGAAAAAATCCTTAAATTTAGAGAATGGTTTAGGTTCTGTTATCTATGGCGGAGCTGATATCAATCATTTTAAAAAGTCACAAAGAAAGAAAATCAAAAATAAATATATAAGCACAGGTCGAATCCTTCCTCATAAGGGGCATCATCATATTATCAAGTGCCTCAGGGATGATGAGAAGTTGGTTATTGTCGGTCGCTTTAATGATGACGATGAATATTATAGGTACCTGAAACAAATTTCTGAAAATAAAAATATTGAATTTAAACAAAATTTAAAAGACGAAGAGTTATACGAAGAGATCGTGACTTCAGAGCTGGCGATTTTCCCGAGTACAAATATTAATGTAGACGGAAATATTATTCCTGGAGAACCAGAGTTATTCGGACTTGCACCTGTTGAGATCATGGCAACAGGAACTCCGGTTATTGTCTCAAATATTGGTTCTTACCCTGAAGTAGCACTTTCTGAAAAATTTGTCTTTTCTCATGGTAATACCCAAGTTTTAAGAGACAAGATTGATGAGGTTAAAAAAAGTAATCTTTCAAGCGAGCAGTTTAGTAATCATGTTCATCAACATTTTACATGGAGTATCGTTTCTCAAAAATGTTTAGAGGTATATAGAAAGTTTCTTTGATATGAATAAAACTGAAAAAAAAGAAAATTTAGCTGATAAGTCTAGGTTTGGTTTTATGGCCATGTCTTTACGCTCTGTTTTGACAAATATTTTACAAATCGCTTCATCTTATATTCTCGCTTATTATTTAACTCCTGGGGACTATGGTGAATTTGGTATTTTAAGTAGTTTTGTAGGTGCCCTTCTTTTTCTCTCCGATATTGGATTATCTATTCATTTACAACAAAAGTCGGAGGAAATTTCAGATCAAGAATTTCAATCTTTTTTTGGGATTAGAATTCTTTTGGCCTTACTACTTGTTGCTGGCTTTTTCATTGCTCAACCATTTTTGATTGACCACTACAAATTTAATTTTACCAACCCCCACCTTTTAGGCCTGTATGTTTTAATCATTCCCTTTGAGGTGATAAGTTCTGTTCCTAAATTAATGCTTATAAGAGAATTAGAGTTTAAAGAGATTGCTAAAATTGATATGGCCTCAAGTGTAACTCTTTACCTCACTCAAATCATTTTAGCTGTTTTGGGGTTTGGTGTTTGGAGTTTTATTATTGCGAATTTAGCAAGACAGACAGTCTCTTTGATCATGAGTTATTCTATTAAAAAGAGAATTATTCTACCACGTTTTTCTTTCAAAACATTTGATAAAGAAACTTACAAAAGAGGATTCTTCTACCAACTTAATTCGATTATTCCTACTTCTCGAGGGATTTTCTTTCCCATCATATTATCTCTATATTTGAGTGTAGATGAAATGGGTTTAATGTTTTGGGTCATAGGCCTTGTTAGTATACCAATGGTCTTTGCCTATAATTACAATAGTGTATTTTTACCCGCTTTATCAAAAGTTCATAAATCAAAAGAAGAGGCGAAACATTTATCTAGTCGGGCAATTGAAAATATGGTTCTTGCACTTGGATTCATTTTTGGATTAGGTGGAACAATCGGTCCAAATATTATTGATATAGTTTTTCCCGATAAATGGGCATTGGCAAGAGATCTTGTACCACTCGCAGCATTGTATATTGGTTTGTCAGCAGTTCGTTTCATCGGTACAACAATTATTAATGCTCAAGGAAGACCTCATGTTCTCACTAAAATTGAGATTGCATTAGTGATTATGGAGTATTTAGGAATTGTAATTTTTTGTTCTAAGTTAGGGCTTAAGGGATACTTTATTTCTCAGGTCGTTATCTATTTTCTTTGTCTTCTCTATGTCTATATTAATACAAAAGAGTGGGTTAGGTTCGAAGCTATTTGGAGGTTCTTTTCCGTTTTATCCGCGACTCTTATTCCCTATTTCCTTATATACTTTTCAATTCTTAATATAAATATTTTTGTAAAAACATTTAGTTATATTTTTTTATTTTTATTTATTATCTTAGTATTAGATAAAAGTTCAAAATCAGATATTAAAAAACTTGTTAGTAAAGTTTTGGATAGGTTTTCTTAGGAGAAAAAGTGAGTGTTTTAGTTGTTAGTTCAAAGTTTAAGCCGACAATGGATGGTTTAAGTGACTATACAACGAAGTTTGTCTCTAATCTAAATAAAAATAATGAGAGTGTCGTTGTTCTAACACATGAAAATGCTATTTCTGATGAAAGTATCCCTCTGTATAAAATTTCAAAACGATGGAGTTTTTGGCAATTGCTCAAAAACTTTAATAAAATACATAAAAAACATGATATTGATCGAATACTAATTCAGTTTGTTCCCTATATGTATGGAAGGGCCGGTATAAACTTCTCATTACCTTTATTCGTATTATTTATTAAAGTATTTTATCGAGATATCAAAGTTCAGGTTATGTTTCATGAGTTGTGGTACCCCTTTTTTTATCATCAGCCTAAGAGTTGGATTATCCACCCCTGCCATCGTATTTCCGTTTCAATAATAGGAAATGTATCATCTCGAATTTTTTGTTCAACTGAAAATTTTGTAAAAGAAATTTCGTATTATTTACCTCTTTGTAAGGATAAAATTACACACCTTCCCGTTCCCTCGAATATTACAGTTGAGGAAAATTCTGAAATAGCTAAAGAAGAGTCTGATAAAGTAAAAATTGTTCATTTTGGCACATTACATTCCTCAAAAAGCTCACTAGAACTTTTTCGTCATTTTAAAAAAGCGGTATCTCATAAAGCACAATTTGAATTTATTGGTGTGAGTAGAGAAGAATGTGAAAAATATTTTGATCATGACACATACCAGTTCTTAGTTAGTCGATCTCAATTTCACGGAAAAGTAAACTCTTCTAAAGTTGTCGAGATATTTAACTCCTCCGATTTAATGATTGCTTATTTTATCGATGGAGCGACAACGAGAAGAGGAAGCCTTATGGCCGCAATGAAATATGGCCTCCCAGTTGTTACAAATTTAAGTTTTACGACGGATAACGTTTTACGTGAAGCACCACTTTATTTCTCTGAGGATAATATTGAAAATTTTACAGAATATTTAAATAATATCATCGAAGAGAAAACAAAAGATGAGCTGATCCGAGTAAAGTTAAAAGAATATTATCAGAGGTATTTTTCTTGGGACAGATGTGTTGAGAATTATCTCTTAAATATATAAACGTATTGGAAAAATAATGATCACAAAAGTATTACAATTTATCTCTACCTATAAAATTGTTGGGATCATCCCTCTCGATCTCGTTGCCCATTTTTTAGTAGGGATGGTTTGGACTATTATTGGACTTAAAAAAGATCTTTCTTTTAAGGTTGTTTGTATAGGCCTTTTTTTAATAGCCCTTTTAAAAGAAGTTTATGATTATTCATTTGTCTATGTAACACATTGGACAGAGTATGCCTCTGATTTCGCTATTACATTACTGTATATTGTCGTTTTATTTTTTGTAAGAAAGCTTAAAAAGAATCTAGATAAGTCTGTTACGGAAGAAAGATGGAATCTCTATGACAAAAAATGATCAGAAAATAGATATTTCTAAGTTTAGACTCACGTTTTTTGTTCATGAGTTTACCCGATCTGTCGGCCATAGTAATGCTTTAATTGAAACTATTAAAAGATTTCCCGAGGAGGCCATAGCCACTTCAACTGTTTATGCCTTTTTTTATGATAAAAAAATTGAAGAGGAACTCCCTGGTTTAACAATAAAAGGATTAGGTCCATATCCAAAGTTTCCATTTATTTTGAAGGTTCTCTATTTTCAGTTGATATGTTTGTTAATGAAACTTTTTAAAAAGAGTACTGATATCTGGATTAGTATAGGAACTGCTAACTTGTGGCCAGATATTGTTAATATTCAATTCATACAAAAGCAGTGGGAGCCATACTTTTTTGAACTTTCTAGACCAAAAGGTTTAATCAAATTATATAAAAGAATTTTATTCTTTGTCTTAAAAAAGCAAGAAGACTATGTTTTTGATAATACACGTTACTATTCTGTTTTAGCGCCCTTTATGGAAGACTATCTTGTTAAAAATTTATCAATTGATAGAGAGAGAATCGCTATATTACCATCGTCAGTCGATGTTCAGCGTTTTAGACCCTCTGAGTATAATAGCGAAGATATTATTAAAAAATTTCCTGAACTAAAAGATATAAACTTTGAAAAACCAATTTATCTTTTTGTAGGTGCGCTTGAGAGAAAAGGCTTTAAACAAGCTCTTAAAGCTCTTGAGAAGCTTGATAATGCTCAATTTCTTGTTGTGGGAAAAGGTGAGGCTTTTCATTCATTGGAAGTGAAAAACTCATCAGTTAATATTTTTCATATCGAGTTTACCAATGAGATAGAGCAAATTTTTAATATTTCTGATTGTTTTATTTTTCCTACCATTTACGAGCCTTTTGGTCTGGTAATATTTGAAGCTTTTGGTGCAGGTTTAGATATTTATGTGACGAGATCAAATGTAGGAGCTTCGGATTTAATTTCAGAGGACTCTAATGTAAATTTTATTGATGATGTAAATCACTTTGTCGTTAGAGAAACGATAAAGCTCTCTCAAGCCCAGAAAGTTGAAAGAGTCGAAGAGAGAATGAAAATCATCAACAAGTTTACTTGGGAGGATTGCTCCCGTGGTTTTTATAATCAAATAAAAAAATCTATAAAAAACCGAATACTTGACTAGTTTTGTTTTTTTGATTTTTCTTTCTGACTAATTTACTTTTTTAGCCCTCATGTCGATAAGTTATTGCCGATTATTTGGCAAGGAGCTTATGGAGTACATCACAGAACCAAGGCTATATGCACTTGGAATCTTTTTTATGAATTTCTTATTCACTAGTCTGTGCTTTTACGTGCTCATGAAAGCAGGGAAGTCTAATAATTACTATTTTAAAAAATACTTTTATATTTCAGCAAGAAAATCTCGTACTAATGCTATTCAGTTAGGTGGAATTCCGCTTTCTATTGGTTTTTATGCTGTCATCACGTCGTTTTTAACTTACTCAAACTTTCATGATTTATACTTAGGCCCACAATGGTCGCTTGTAAAATTTTGGACTGTCAGTTCGACGATTATCGTTTTTTATGGATATCTTGATGATAAGTTTGAATTAAGACCTGTTGTGAAGCTGGCCTTTCAGTTTTTATGTGTTTGCTCTTATTCAATTATGTCTTCAAAAAACCTTTACGCTGATTTTTCAACTATCGCCTTTTTGATCTTATGTTTCTGGGGATTTGGTATGTTGAACGGAGGAAACCTTTTAGATGGCCTTGATACTTTGACGATTAAAGTTTCAATGGTCACCATGATTACATATATTACGGTAGGTGTTTATTACTCACTAGGGAGTGTTAATTATCTTGCAGTAGGGTTTTGTATTCCAATCGCTGCTTTTTATTATTTTAATAAGGAGCCAGCAAAGATACATTTAGGTGAGATTGGCGGCTCCTTTATAGGTTTTAGTGGCGTCTTATTATCTTCTCTTGTTTTTTATAATTTAAAATCACAAATGAATGTTTTTGATGCTCTTTTTATTGCATTACAACCAATGACGTTACCGATGTGTGAACTCGGTATTAGTTTTTTAAGAAGGATTTATAATAGCAAATCTCCTTTTAAGGGAGATAAACTTCATGCTCATCATATTTTAAATGGCTATTATAATCTATCACCGAGTTTATCCTCTACAATAATTGCTTCAATTTACTTGTTAACAATGGCATTTGGGTTATTTATTAGTATGCAGGTTTCACCACTTGTGGGTTATCCTTTAACAATTGCAATGTTTGTTGCAGAATATCTTTTCATTGGTAAAAATCACTGGGTAACGGAAAGTGCTATAGAGCTTTCTCCGACTGTTTTATTTAATACACTTCGTAAGAAAAATGTTGCAGTCATCAATACTTCTGAAGTCGATGAATTTGAGATTATTATTGTCGATGAGGCCAATATTGAGCAAGACGATTTTTATGATGAGTCAGAAGATTACGATAAGGCCGCTTAAAAAGCTAAAACTTCTCAAGTTTCATGTTAAAATTGTATTATAAGTAAGATTAAGGTTCTGTTTTGAGATTTGCAAAATTACAACCAAATTCAAAAATTCTAATTACCACTCCTGATTATCCGCCTTTACTAGGAGGATTATCAACGTTCACCAAAAATATTGAGAGTTCGTTAGAAGTATTAGGAGTTGAATTTGACACTTATGTATGGAGTGACTCTAAAAAATTAGTAAACATAAAATTTGAGAAAGATTATGAGTATATAATAAATATTCATTTCTTACCTTCTGTTTTTATTCAGCAGTCAGATGCTAAACAAATTAACTTTTTTCATGGATCTGAAATTTTATTTCATTCTCCTAATCTTTTTAAAAAGTATATTAAGAAGTTTCTCAAGAAGAAGATGTTAAAACAAATAAGTCAGTCGTATTTGAATCTATTTATATCAGATTTTACGAGAAAAAAAGCAGAGTCTCTAGGTCTTGTTATTGATTATAGTCGAGATCTAGTTTTTCAAAACTGTATTAACCTAAAAGAAAATGAGTTTATATTTAATAAAATTGAAAATGAATTGAGAATTACGGCCATTGCCAGAGATGTTCCCCATAAGAACTTAGATGGTTGTGTACAATTTTCTAAAGAACTTGCGTTAATAACTGGTAAAAAAGTAAAACTCTCTATTACATCAGATAATAGATGGTGTTCAAATATTTTAGAAATTATATCGTTGAAAGATGTTTCTGATGAACAACGAGATGAGAGTTTTAAAAATGCTCACTTCAATTTGCTTCTTAGTTTAGATCATTCTCACCGTGGATTCTATGAGGGCTTTGGACTAACAGTTTTAGAGGCTGGAAAGTGGGGCGTACCGAGTATTGTCTCAGGTACGGGAGGATTGTCTGAAAGTGTTCATGATAATAAAACGGGATGGATCATAAATAAGTTTTCAGATAGGTCTGCAATCAGAGAGTGGTGGGATAAGCTAGATGAAGAATCGTATCACAGAGTATCAAAAGAATGTTTTGATCATACCGTTAATAATCATGGTTTGAATAATTATACAAATTTATTCTCTAAGGTCTTAATGTGAAAAGGGGAATTCTCTTTTTAAACTCACCGAAACTTGGCGGTGCTGAAAGAAGTTCAATTCATCAGTCTTTAATGTTGAAAAATATTGAACTTCATTATGTCATTCCCTTTTTGGAAGACCATGATGAAGCGAGTGACCTTTTAAAATTTATGAAAAACGTTGGTATTAAAGAAGATCGTATTTCATTTATTAAAATAAGTTCATCTTATTACTCACTTTCAAGGAAAAAAAGAAAGTTTAACCTCATCTCACCAGTTTTTGGATTAATTCAAACATTACTTCAAATTGATAAAACAAAATTTAAAAATGTAGATTTTTGGTGGCTTAATGGAAACAAAATTGCCTTTCTAATGCTGTTGTTTGCAAATATTATTAGATTTAAAGGCAAGGTAATTTGGCATTTTCGAGATTATCCAAGTAATAGTGGTATTTTTAAGTTCTTTATCTCACTTAATAATTTACTTTCTCGATATAAATTAAAATTGATTGGTAATAGTAAATCTGTCGAAACTTCTTTGAAAAAGATATATCACATTTCAAAGGTAGATTATATCTATAACCCTGTTGGCGAATTATTAACATCAAGAGATATTGATAACCCCGTTAGGACAATAGGTGTGGTGGCCATGTTTTCTCCATGGAAAGGAATCCATCAAATTATAATTATGGCCTCTCTTTATGAGAAAGAACTTTTAGAAAGAGGTGTTGAAAAAATAAAAATTTTTGGTGGTGACCTCTATCAAACAGATGGGCCACATATTACTTATCAAAATGAACTTTTAGCATTGAAAGAAAAGTTTCCTAGTACGCTTATTTCTTTTGAGGGAAGAGTTGCACCAGTAAAAATATTTTCATCGATTGATTTGTTAATACATTGTTCGATTGAGAGAGAGCCTTTTGGAAGAGTCATTCTTGAGGCATTTCAATCAAAGGTTCCTGTCTTGTCGACATCTCTTGGCGGGGCCTATGAGTTAGCCGGTGATGATAATAGAGCGCTCAGCTTCTTTCCTGAAGATTATAATCATCTCTTTACTCAAATTGTGAATATTATTGAACATGACTCTCAAACTAAATCGAGAATAGAAAATGCATTAGCATTTTGCCAAGAACTTAATAAGCAAATTCACGAAAAAATTGAAAATATTTTTAATACTTAAAATGTTTCTTTAGTGAATTAAACTTCATTTCAAAAAAATGAAAGCTAACCCATGCGATTACTGTTGATGTGATGAGGGTAATGACAGTTAAGAGGATTAATTTAAAGGTAGCGGATAAATCTAAATTATTAATTAAGAAAACTCTTATCATTTTCTGTAAAGGATTATGGATGAGGTAAATTCCATAACTATAAACTCCAATTTTGCTTAAAAGATTTATATTGAGAAATTTTTGAAAAGCAGGTCTTTCATCAAGAGCAAGAACAATAATTGTCGTAAAGATCACAAGGTTCATGATATAGCCAATGGCACCAAAAACAGCGAGGTCGATATAGATCACAGCAAAGATATTAAAAAGAAAAAAGAGAATACTTGGTATGATTGTATAGCGTGTCCAAGCTACAACTTTCTCCCAATCGTGATTTGTATAATAAGTGGCAAGAAGTGATCCCATCGCAAGATTATCCATCCTTGTAAAAGTTGATACATAAATAGAAACAAAGCTTTCACCATTTAAAAATAAATAACTACGGTAAATAATAGTAAATAAGATAACAATCCATGAGAAAATTCGAAGATTTTTTAGAGATAATTGTGATGAGATAAAAGGCCAAACGAGATAAAATTGTTCTTCAATCGCAAGTGACCAAGTATTATCGACCATACCGTGACCAAAACTACCTTTTTCAGCAATTGCAAAATTAGAGAGAAAGAGCCAATACCAGATTTGATCAATGTCTTTCCATTTTTCAAGGTAGGGATGTTGAAATTGAGGGAGAACGATAAACGTAATAATAAGAAGAAGATAATATAGAGGAAAAATTCTAAGTATTCTTCGCATATAGAAGGCTTTAAAATAGTTCTTGGAGCCTTTATTTTCTAAAAGTATTTTCGTGATTAAAAAACCAGATAAAATAAAGAATAAGTCGACCCCATTACCGCCTAAAGTAGTCAGTCTTTTGATTAGAAAAATTGAATCTCCTTCATAATTAAATGAGCAGTGGTGAACAATCACCATAAAAATGGCCAAAAAGCGAATCCCGTCTAATCCAGGGATGAAACCTTTTCTCTTAGGCAAAAATTGACTCAATCGCTACCTCATTACAGTATAATATCAATTGTAATGTCAGATTAGACGGAGGGCAATTGCAACAAAACTTCTTTGAGAAGCCAAGTATAAAAAGAACAATCTTTTTGCTCACCATTCTTTTTTATGTTTTGCATTTTTCATTAAATTTGATGGCCTCAAAGTTAGTCGTTTTTACTTTTATTGCAATTGCGATTATCACAGCTGTTGCTACTTTTGTCTTTGAGCCCAAAGATTCCTTTCTTTTTATATTTCCCCTCGCTTATATAGAAGGTCAGGGGAGAATCCTTTTAGGTTATAATCCAATTGCAAGGATATTATTTGATTTTTATCTTGTTCTTTTGGTTTCAAGAACTTTTATCAAATTTAGAAAAATTTGTGATCGCTCAGTTATCCCTACAATGCTATTTACCTTAATAAATTTTCATTTTCTTTGGTTTACTTTTCTTTTATTTAATCCAAATGGACCAGGCCCTCTTCTGTCATTTGGAGCAGTGAAATACTTCATATTTCCTTTTCTCTTTTTTTATGCCATTACTCAGTCAAAAATTTACTTTTCAAGTGAGACAGTCGATAGACTATTCTTTATTGTCACGATCATACTTATTTTTACAGGCGTACTCTCAACGGTGCAGTTATTCCAAGGTGAGAGCTTTATGTACAAAATAAGTAATAACTATAAGACTCTTTTTTCTCATTTTGATGACTTCTATGGTATTTTCTTTAGACCATGGGGTACATCCCATCAACCTGGAGGAATGTCGACCTACTTCTTTCTTAGTTTACCTCTCATTTTTCACAGCACACAAACGAAACGTAAAAACGTAAAAGGAATTTTACTTTCCCTTACTATTATCTCAAGTATTGTGACATTGTTTTTATGTAATGTTCGCTCTGCTATGATAAAGTACGCTGTTTTAATGTTTTTTAGTTCTTTTATGATTCTTCTTTACACAAAAAATAAGTTTAATTTAATAAGAGGAATAATTTTAATGTTTCTTCTGATAACTCCTGGAGTTTTGTATATGGGAAGTAATCAGTCAAACTTAATGGATAAGTTTGATTTTAGTTATAACTTAAGAAGACTCCAAGAGTTAGGTAGTATAGAGGGTGTTAAGGAACAAAGAAGTGGGTTTTCAAGTATCTTAGATGGTATTGTCAATAAAATTGACCTTCCACTAGGTGAGGGACTGGGGATTTCAACAGGGATGCTTCCAGGGATAAAAGCTTACCGAAATAGCAGAATACATAAAGGGAAATACTACTTTTGGAGTAGAGATAATTTTTATTATTTTATTTTCCTTGAGCTTGGTATTGGTGCGCTACTTTATATCCTCATTATGATAGTGAACAGTTTATATCTATTTAAAATGTATTTATATGCACATCGAAAGAAAAACCATAAGCTGGCTAAGTTACTTGCCAACGTCACAATGTTGAGTTTCTTGTTAATTATTTTTAACTGGGGAGGTGTCGGTTTTTCTTTTAATCCCGAATCCTTATTTTTTTGGTTTTACGTGGGAATAGCATACAATTCCTATAGTAAATTTTATAAGGAAGAAGAGGGAAAAAGCCTGAGTGCTGCCTAGTTTTTCTTTTTAGATTTATGAAGATGAAGAGCTTTCATTACCTGTAACCAGCGTTGAAAAGAGCGGACATCTTTGAATTGAAATCGAAAGCCTGCTTGATATTTATTATCTTCGTTTGTGATTTTCCAAACATTATAGATTTTTATAAGAAATGGTTTTTTTTCTATAAGATGTATTTCGACTTCCTCATCATTTAAATAAAGTTCTTGATTGCAGATGACTTGGAGACCACCTAGAGAAACATTTCTTATTGGGATTGAGACCTTGTGATCGTTAATCATGGTGACGATAAAACCTCTTAGATGAGTTACATCATAGCGAGGTAGCTCTCTAAACTGTTTCATATTGATCCTGAAATTTAAAAAATGATTTTTTAAAATGTTTAGCTATTTCTTCTTTATTTTGTGTGACAAATTCTTTGAATTGATGAATATCTAATTCCGTTTTTGTTGAGAATCGAACGACTTTTCTAACCAACTCATTCCACTCTAAAATAAGGCAAATACTATTATTTGAGTTACGGTAATAATAGTTAACTAACTCATCATCCATAAGTTCTTTTTTAATAATAATTAATCTTAGGAGCTCCGGTATATCATAAGCTAGATAAGGAGTGTTTACGGAGTAGTCTATTGATTCAGTGTAGATACATGTGTAAGGAGAGTTTCCTCCTCTTGAGAAAAAAAAAGAAAGTTCAAAATTATCAAAAAGTTTTTGTGCCACTTATTCTCTTTAAGGAAGTTTTAAATCCTCTTCTTTAACATTATCTGCAAGTTTTATTATATCAAAACTTTTTTGGTTGGGTTTGAAAATTCCCTTATCTGTGACAACGAGATCGACAACGTTTTTTCCCGTGAGGGGAAGTTTCGTAGAAGAAACTAATTTGGCGTCGCCAGATTTATTAAAATGACTCATCATGACGACGACATTTTTTGCCCCGTTGACGAGGTCCATTGCTCCGCCCATTCCGGTGATCTTCTTTCCGGGAATCATCCAGTTCGCTAAATTCCCCTCCACATCCACTTCCATTCCGCCAAGTACACTAAAATCAATATGACCACCTCGGATCATCCCAAAAGAAAGAGAGCTATCAAAAAATGAAGCACCATCTTTTATTGAAATGGTCTCTTTGCCTGCATTGATGAGAGTAGGAGAGACTGACTGTTGAGAGGGCCTTCCAGAAACTCCGAGAACACCATTTTCAGAATGAATATGAATATCTAAGCCAGCTCCTATATGTTCTGCAACCAGAGAGGGAATACCGATTCCCAAATTGACGTAATCACCTGGTTTAAAAAACTGAATAACTTCTTTTGCCATTTCGGTTTTTGACCAAGTCATGAGTTTTCTCCTTCATCTGTAATTAAAAACTCAATATCGTTTTGATAGTCTTTTCCAAGATAAACTCTTTGTACAAAGATTCCAGGTAAGTGTACGTCTTCTGCTGGTATTGCACCTAGTGGAACAATCTCTTCAGCTTCTACGATTGTTGTTTTTGCTGCCATGGCCATGAGGGGGGAAAAGTTTCTTGCTGTTTCTTTAAACCATAAGTTGCCATATTCATCGGCCTTCTGAGCTTTTATAAGAGCAAAGTCAGCATGTAAGGCCTCTTCGAGAATACATGGTCGATCAAAAACTTTTACATCCTTTCCTTCTGCTACGATAGTTCCATACCCGGTTGGAGTGTAAAAAGCTCGAACTCCCATCCCCGCTGCTCGAATACGTTCAGAGAATGTCCCTTGAGGAACAAGTTCAATTTCTATTGATTTATTAATGATTCTTTTTTCAAGATCAGGATTACCCCCAACATAACTACAATAGGCTTTTTTTATTTTATCTTGAACGAGGATCTTAACCAGGCCTCTCCCAGAGTTTCCAATATTATTAGAAATAACTGTTAGATTTTGAATATTCATCTTTTCAAGTTGGTTAATACTGTTTTCAGGAATTCCACATAAACCAAAACCACCGGACATTATGGTTGATCCACTCACAATATCATGAAGCGCTTCCTTGGCATCTTTAAATATTTTACTCACGGTTAGTCTCCAAGAATTGTGTTTATTTTTTTGAATCCTTCTTCTAAATAAACAAAAGGCATATTGAGTGCAGGGGCTAAAATTAAAATATTATTTGAAAAATAAACGAATATTCTTTTTTGTATAAAATCTTTCCAGCTTAAATTGCTATCGATCTCGATTGCTGCAAGAAGCCCGATTGATCTGATCTCTTTAACACTAGAAATATTTTTTAACTCACTTAGATGGTCATTAAAAAAGAGAATTCTTTTATCTAAAGAGTTTTCTTTAACTTCTTGATAATAATTTAAGGTAGCGTTTGTGGCGGCGAGTCCAAGTGGGTGAGCATAATTGGTCAGTCCACAAGGAAGTACTTTATGTTCATAGTTTAGGGCAAGAGATTCATTAACCCAAACGGCACCCATAGGAAAAAAACCACCTGTTATCGCCTTGGCCATACAAATTAAATCTGGCTTAAGTACATCTTGATAATGATGAAATCCAAAATCATTACCAGTTCTACCAAATCCACAAATGACCTCATCTAAAATGAGAATTAAATTATAGTCATCACATATATCTTGAATTTCACGATACCATTTTTTTCCAGGGACAATGACACCATTTCCTCCGGTGATTACTTCCAGGCATATACCCGCAATTTTTTCTGGCCCAAATCCCTCGATAATCTTTCGTGCTTCTTTGGCTTCTGGATCAGTTTCAGGTCCTGGTATACGAAGAGTCCATTGATCAACCGTGCTGACTGCTTGAGTTCTCCAATCTCCCCCAACTGATAAGGCTCCTAAACTGGCGCCATGGTAAGAGCGCTGTCTTGAAACAATAACATCTTTACCCGTAAAGTCTCGTGCTATCTTAAGAGCATTTTCAATTGACTCTGCACCTGAACTTGTCCAAAAAATACGTCCTTGAATATCTTTAGAGATAAGGTTTTTAAGCTTAATGCTAACATCATCTTTTAATTTAAAAGTCGCCTTTGGAGTGGCCAAAGGAAGAACTTCTGATTGTTGTGTAATAGCATCAGTAATTTGTGCATTTTTTAAACCAAATGATGCTTGAAAACTAGTGGAAGAGAAATCCAAAACTTTATTATTGTTCGAAATATAATGGAAGTCAGTAGAGCTATCTACATCAAAGGTAAGAGGTGAGGTTTGCTTACTCCATGAGTAAAAATAAGGAGGTTTTACTTTTGACAAAAACGATTTCCCTCTAATTTAAAATTATATTCAACATAGTTCTTGTCATAAGTTTCACATCCTCTCCACATTTTAACAATACCCGCTTCGGTATCAAATGCTCCACCACCACATGTAGCAGAAGGATCTTGGGCACCACTTTCATAGTGACTACAAATAGATTTAGGGTGGCCATCATGAGACTTTAAAATACTGACTAAATCGTTATAGTTTTTTAATTTATCTTTATTTTTTTCAAGGGTCTTAAAACGATCTTGAGACGTGGATGTAACGGCCAATTTATGTTCAAGTTTTTGAATATCTTCATCAAGGCAGTGGTTCGTATGAAAAGCTACGGCCTTATTGGTTGTATTTGAATAACCTACTTTTTTAGACACTGTTGGCGTTACTTCCCAATGAGATGCTTCTGTATGCCCAGCAATAAGGTAGTTATGACCAGAGGTGACAGGGGCATTAATCAGAGAGTCTTCAATTGCTTGATAATTGTTTTTGAGTAGTAGATCTCTCACTAAAACAGGCCAAATAAGCGCTGCACGAGCATTGTCTGTATTTATATTATTCACTCCAACAAAAGTCTTTTTTGTTGTTACACCCATCATACCGACACAACCAACGAGGGAGAAGACGAGAGCTTCATGATCATCGTTAAGCGGGCACTGAATTAAATTGACATAGTTTTTAGCAGAGGAGTGCATATCCCAAGTCTGGCCTGCGTTGATAGCAAGAGGCCCACTAAAAGCCACAGTCGAGCAACCTTCATCTGGTAATTCAATATCTCTAAAGTCAGTATAATTATTTAAGATAACGATATCTTCAATACTTAAACCAGAGCCATCAGCAATCCCTTGAAGTTCATCGCAGAGATCGGGAGAATATGTCTTTGATGTATTCCATTGCTCCATCGCTAGCGGTGTAATCATCTTTTCTAGCGATGGATTTTTCTGGATCATAAGTTCTTTTCTAATTTCAAAAAGCTCTTTAATAGCGTCTTTAAACTGTTCACCATGAGATAATCCCCACTGGCGATAAGTTTGACCACGTTCATATTTTAGTAAAGGAAAGTTACAGTCAATTGTCATGAGAATTGCTCCGTAAAAGTATTCATCGCACTCCAATTTCCATTAACAATGTATTTCCCATTATAAAACTTAAAAAGTGTTGAGAGTGATCTCGGAATATTACCTTTAAAAGAACCTCTACCGTTTTTAAGATTAATATCACTTGTTTGGAATTGTTTTAGAGTCGTTATTAGTTTTTTCTCAAAGTCTTTAACATCTTTTTTATAATCTTTGTGGTTTTCAAGAATAAGCTTTTTTGCTTGTTGATAGAGAGAGAAGCTTAACTGGTCTCCATCCCATGTACTGATCATCATAAGTGGGGTGGCCACAAAAACTTCTTTGCACATAAAAACGAGTCCTGCTTGACCACCAAGAAAGACAAATCCACCATCGGGAGAAATTTCATTGTCACATGAAGCATAAAAATATTTATTGTCGTAAGAAAATTGAGATGAAGCCGTCTCGTTGTAGAGAAGGGGAATTCCATTTTCTAAAGTTAGCTTTCTTAACTCGACAAGAAATTCTCTTGGAACAACACTCATATCAAGTTGTCTTATGGGTTCAATCCAAACACCTAAGTATTGATCATTTTCAATTTCATGTTGGAGTTCTTTGAGAACCTCTTTCCAGTTATCTTCTGTCGGATGATCAAGATGGGTAACCGGAAAAAATCCATGCTCACCAGTTTCATCAGAAAGACTTCTGGACATAAAGCTACCATTGCCAAAGAAATGCCCTTTAAAGGAAATATTCTTAGGATTTTTGTGAACAGAGTACCATATAGACTTTGCAAGTTTATCGACACATTCACTTTGACCACTACAAGAATAACCGTGACGTAAGTCTTCGGGGAAGTCTGCGAGTAAGTCTTTTACTGTTGATAAAAACTTTTGATCTACAAAGTTTGAGAGGCACATTTTGTTTGCTAAACTTGGAAGATTCTCAGCTAAAAATTCTGGGTTGAGATCACAGTGCCCATTAGGCGCTAATGTTCTATTTGAGAGACTCATTTCTGGTTTTGCCCATGCGAGCTCTGTTGTGTAATAAATGACATCTCTGAAGTCTTCAAAATCAGGGTAATCTTCTTCAATGTGAAAAAGCTGATAACTACCAACTGATAAATTAATATTTAACATCGCAGCAGCTAGGCGATCTCTATTTCTCCCACTAATTGTTTTAGCCCCTTTTGCCATGGCCAAAAGTTTAAGCGCATATTTCATCTGTCTGCCAAGTCCCTGGCCATGGTAAGCTTTTGCTACCGTGGTATCTAGGGTGTACAAGGCTTGTGGATCTTCAAAGTTCGGATCCCTTCTTAAGGCCCTCTCTAGGGGGTGATCCTTTAGTGAAGAGGCAAAACTGATTGCAATGAGTTCATCACCTTTGAGTAAACCCAAACAAACTCCATACTTTGAACCAGAAGCTAGCCTAAACCTCTCTTCAGAAGTTTGTCTGGTTGGTTCGTAAGTCTCAACTTGTAGCTTTTGTATACGATCCTTAAATGATGAGTAATTACTCTCATCTACAATTAGCAACGTATGATCTTTTTCCGTTTGGATAATAGAGTTTATTTCAGAAAGCATAAAATCGGTAGAAGGTGTCTCATTTCTTAAACCCATGAGTTTTGTTTTTAAAATGAGTCTTTGCCATTTATATGTTTGATGTATAGAGGCGCCACCTAGCTCAACCTCCATAATAGGATTTGCTTCTTCACCTAGAAAAATTTCATCTGCCATTCTTGAGAGTTGTTGAAAGAGAAACTTAACATCGTCATGAGAGAAAGAATTATTCATTCGAAAACGTAAGGTCATCTGTCCAGCAGGATAGAAGAGAAGACCATAGTCGAATCTCTTTTGTACAAAAGTATTGACGTGGTCTTTACTTTTTAAATCAAAAGCAAAAGCGAGACCGCAACATCGAGACTTTTCAGTAAAGGCCTTGTATTTATTTAAAAAACGATCAAGCTCTTCTCTTACCCATTTTTCAATCATAAGAGTTTTTGGTTGCATTTGATCGATAGAGAGTCCGTGAAGGTATCCTCGAATACTACTCGCAACAGCAAATTGTTCTTGAGCTTCGATATGATCTTTTCCAAAATCACATGGTGAGATGACCATTCCTACCTGAGCTTTCTTGGCACAAATAACATAGTCTGGAAAAAGAGGATTTCCTTTTGTGTCTTTCATATCGAACTGTGTGTGCCAAAAGAACTCTCTACCGAGATTAAACCCTGTTTGAACTTCGTCAGAGATATAGGGAACTTTAAATGATTTTGCCATCAGGTTTAGGGCGTTATGAAATCTTCCTGAGGAGTACTTATCGCCACCCTCACATTGCATAGGTTCTAAAAGGACAGCGAAATATTCCCCTTTCATTAAATATTCACGAACTTTTAAAAGACATTCAATTTCACTTTTTAAAATAGGATCATTTTTCCATTCCGATGGAACTGAGAATTTATTTTTAGGAGCTTGGTCCCAAAGTTCTCTCCAGCCTTGAGGAATTGCTTGATTGATATTGTCATCATCAAGTTGGGGGTAGGGAGCAAAAGTGGTATTAATACCCGGAAATTCAAAAGGCTCTCTTTTTGCCTTATTCCAAGTTGAATTTAAGGCCACGATCATACGACCGTGAAAAGAACCTTCAAAGGCGAGAACTTTATTAGCTTTACGATTAAATCTTCTTTTATAACAATAGCCAAGAGACATCTCTGTCGCCTCAGCACCACTATTACAAAAGCTCGTATAGACTTTAGACCATCCAGTTTTTCTTTTTAAAAATTTTTCAAGCGAGCTTCTTATATTTTGATAGGTTTTACTTGAGCTATCGTTGGTCCAGCTTTCTAGAAATTGAGAAGCTCCCATTAAAACGCTAGAGTTAAAGCCGAGTCCTAAAGTTGCAATCTGACTAGCAGCATCCATTAAGTATCTTGTTTTTCCATCTTTCGATGAAATTCCTAAGTAGGGCCCGGTACTTCCTTCAAGATCTGTTAAGTACGTCTTTTTTTCTGCAGGAATCATATCGTTTTCATAAAAGTCTTTGAGTACTTCTTCTGCATAACTTTGATTTTCTTTGTTGATTAATTCTAACTTCATGATTCTTCCTCAATTATGTCTTTTAAGTATTGATCGTAGGGTAATCCATTATGTTCAACCATCATTGGAAACATGCTAATTGATGTGTGACCTGGAAATGTGTTGATTTCGTTAATATAAAAGTTATGACCATCGATAAAAAAGTCTACTCTTGCCATATGTTTAATTTTAAATAATCTTCCCGCATTGAGGGCGGCTATTCTCATTTTTTCTACAATCTCATCATTTAAATCAGGAGCTTTGACAAGTGTTTTTGTTTTACTGTCACTAGAATACTTCTCTTCATAGTCGTAAAACTTTGCCCCTACAACAATTTCTCCTGGGTAGGTAGCAAAAGTATTTCCTTTATTTTGATAGTAAGCGATCTCAAGCTCTCTACCTTTTATATTTTGTTCTATCAGTACATAGGGAGATAAAGATAAAGCTTCTTCTATTTTTGGCAAGAGATCTTTTTTATCTTCGACAAGATAACATCCCACACTCGACCCTTGATTACTTGCCTTAACAAAAACACTTTGGTGCTGCTTGAAGAATTTATCGAGACTTAGTTTATCAATAAGATTTTTATCTTGAACGATGAGGTAGGGAACAACCGGAAGCCCTGCTTTTTCAAGCCATAGTTTAGTGGTTACTTTGTTAAAACAATGAATGCTTGCTTCGGCATTAGCGCCTAAATAGGGAACCTTCATAAATTCAAATAAACTTTGAATGTCTCCTGTTTCACCAAGATGACCATGAATACATGGTATAGCAAAATCGATTTTTACCTTTTCATTATTTTTATAGCGAAGGTAACCATCTAGAGTAAGAGAGCATTCTTCGTTATTTTGAGTGAGGTATTGATAATCTTTTGAGATCGTTATCCAATGGACATGATAAGAGGACTTTTCAAGCTGTTCTTTTATATAGCGTGCACTAATCAGTGATATATCGTGCTCTTTACCTCCGCCACCACAGATGAGGAGGATATTTTTTTTAGACATAACTCCTCCCTTGGAATTATTTTTTCAGTTCGGCTGGAATATTCATTTCAGCGAGTTTCTCAAATTCACTAACGACAGTATCAAGCGGTTTATCTTCAGCTTTCATCTCACCATAGGCACGAATACTTAAAGATTTGTTTTCCATTTCCCTATCGCCAATAACAATCATAAAAGGTATTTTTCCTTTTTGGGTTTGTCTTGTTTTATACCCTAGAGACTCATTACGATCATCGAGTCTAACTCTAAAACCTTTTTTGGTGAAAAGTGCGTGAACTTCACGAGCATAATCCAAGTGATTGTCATTATTGACAGGAATAAGAACCGCTTGCTCGGGTGCTAGCCAAAATGGAAAAGCTCCACCTGTATGTTCTATATAAATTCCAATAAAGCGCTCGAGTGAACCGAGAAGTGCTCTGTGAATAACAACTGGCTGTTTTTCATTGCCGTCTTGTGCTGTAAACTTCAATCCAAACCTTTCAGGTAATTGAAAGTCCAATTGAATTGTTCCTAGTTGAAAATACCTTCCAAGAGCATCGGCAATTTCAACATCAATTTTAGGTCCATAAAATGCTCCGTCACCTTCTTTGATAAAGAATTCATGGCCACTTTTTTCAAGAGCTTGTTTTAGTGCATCTTCAGCAATATCCCAGGTCTTATCATCTCCTGCCTTATCTTCAGGCCTCGTTGATAAATTGACCTTGATATTTGTAAAGCCAAAGTGTTTGTAACAAATAAAAAACATCTCCATTAACTTCGCAATCTCACCTTGAATATCGTCAAGGTCGATAAAAATATGAGCATCGTCTTGGCAAAAAGTTCTCACTCTCGTTAGCCCAGCAACAGCTCCAGCTTTTTCGTAACGATGTAAACGACCAAAGTCAGCAAACCTTAGAGGAAGATCTCTATAGCTGTATTTATGATTTTTAAACATGAGCATATGACAAGGACAGTTCATCGGTTTTACCGCAAATTGTCTTTCATCAATTTCTGAGAAATACATATTTTCTTTGTAGTGATCATAGTGACCGGAGGTATGCCAAAGTTCACTATCTAATATTTGTGGTGTGATTACTTCTTTGTAATCGAATTTTTGATAAATCCTTCTCATGAATTCAACGAGCTCGTTATAAAGGTGAGCGCCTTTTGGCATGAAAAAAGGAGAAGCAGGAGCAACCTGATCAAAAATAAAAAGACCTAACTCTTTTCCAAGTTTTCGATGGTCTCTTTTTTTCGCTTCTTCTAGCATTTTTAAATGATTTGCTAATTCTTCTTTTGTTAAAAAGGATGCGGCATAGACTCGTTGGAGCATTTCATTGTTCTCGTCACCTCTCCAATAGGCTCCCGCTACGTTGAGTAGTTTAAAAGACATAGGCAGTTGACCAATATTTTCAACGTGAGGTCCACGACATAAGTCGATAAATTCTCCCTGTCGATAACATGAGATTTCCTCGCCTTCTTCAAATGAATTGATAAGTTCTATTTTTAGCTCCTGGCCTTGACCATTAAAAAATTGGATGGCCTCTTCCTTTGCCATGACTTCTCTTTGCACTTCAAACTTTTCTTTTTTGATGATTTTCTTCATCAGTTTTTCGATTTCTTTTAAATCACTCTCTGTCAATTTGTGATTCATTTTTACATCGTAGTAAAAGCCATGCTCTATAACAGGACCAACCCCAAACTGAGGGTTTTCATCAGGCCAAAGCCTTGAAATCGCTTGTGCCATAAGGTGAGCTGTAGAGTGTCTGATTGTATCGAGCGAGTATTTTGCCATGGATAGTCCAAATCGTTGAAATTAATCTATTTTAAAACCCCAAAAATACCAACCTCGGGTAGGGAAATCAATCTTTATATATTAAGGTAGAAAGTCACTTGATTCTGATGAAAATCAATCATTTTCTAACATTAATAAGAAACATTTTTTCGGACAAATGTTGCAAAGGTGTCTTTATGTTACCACTTTTATGTAAAAATCAGTGTTTACAGCTATTTAAAGAGAGGACATTGTTCTGAATACTTTTTACATGCGTGTAAGAATTTTTGCAAACTTAACTTTGACATGGTATGACGTTTAATGTCTAGGGCCTAAATAGATGTAAGAAAGCCCTATTGGCAATCCATTATGAGGAGAAAAAAATGGAGACAGAAAATCAGACACCAATTGAAAATCTCATCGGAGATAATAGCAGTTTGATTTATGCTAATTTAGTTTCTGGGGAAACGATGGATCTTGGTAAGGAAGTTACCAAGTACGATATTGGCAAATCATTCTACGAATTGGGTAAAGTATTTTACGATAAAGCAGACTTGGTACAAGCTGAAGAAAACTTCATTAAGGCTTACCACTGTACTGAAAGACCTCGTGATACCTTTTCCATTTTTAAAATCTTTGGATTTCTCATTCGTATTGCTTCAGAAAGACAAGAAACAGATAAGGCCATGACTTATATTATGGAGGCCCAAAGAATTAGTGATGAGTTTACTAAAACATTGGGAAGCCTAAACGCTGAATATTTTTACAATATTGGAGCACTAGGAACTTATAAAGGCGATTTTGAAGAAGCACGAATTAATTACGAGCTGGCCTATAAAAAATCAAAAGAAGAAAATGAGCCTGAACTTCTCTCAAAAACATTATTGGCCTTAGCCGTTAATAGTTTTAATAGAGGGGAGTATGAGCAATCACTAGAATATTTAAACCAGCTTGGTGGTCTTTTAAAGATTATTAAAAAGAAATACTTAAATGGGGCAATGTATCTCTACAGCGCTAAAGCGTTTCTTGAGCTTGGTATGTATGAAAAAGCTAATCAAGCTTTTCACCTTGCTACTTCATCTTTTCAAGAAAAGAAGTGTTGGAACCTTTATGGTTATATTCTTCTCGGTAAGGGAATGGTTAATAAAAGAAGTGGTCAGTATGATAAAGCACTTGAGTTTTTCGAACTGGCACGTGAAACAGTTGATAAAGTAAGTTTTAGAAGACTTAGTGAGCTCATTGAAGATGAAATCAAAGATGTGAACGATAGCAGCGTTGATATTTATCTCGATAGAACAAACCGTAAGGTAAAAGAAAGAACTCTAGGAACTATTGATTTTAAACATAGGTTTGTTCTTCTTGAAATTCTTTTCTTATTGGCAAGAAACCCAGGTGCTTACTTTGACAAAGAACAGCTTGCAAGAGAAATCTGGAAAGACGAATACAATCCACTTATTCATGATAAACTTATCTATACCAGTGTAAGTCGTTTGAGAAAGCTTATTGAGCCTAAAAATGACCGTGGTGATAAGAGAAAATACATTATTAGAGGAAAAGATGGTTATACTTTTAACCCTCAAACGAAAATTCGCTTCCATATGGAAAATAGTACCAATGAAACTAAAGCAATTGGTAACGTTGACCTCAGTTCTCCAGTATAATTTATTATTTATAATTCTATTTTTTGGTCACCCTTCTTATTCAAGTGAGAAGGGTGAGTCTATTTCAGTTTTTGCTCAAGATACGGCGGTTGCGCGTTTCGGAAAAGAGGTGGTTTTTTCTTCTGAGCTTGAGCTTTTTAAAAATAATATTCTCAAATTAAAATGTATCGAAAATAAAGGTCTACTTTTTAAGTTCTCCAAGATTACTATTAAGGACTTAACAAAGGTTGAGAACTTTAAAAAAAGAAGCGAAGCTCTTGAGGAAATGATCATTCTTAAAAAGGCCATTAGCTTCTCGAACGATTTTAATACCCTTGATAAAGATTCTCGTTTAAATAATGACCTGAGAGGTTGCTCACTTCCTTCTTATGATCAATGGTCACATACACTCAAGGAGATCATTAGCTTTGAGATTTATCTAAGAGATCGATTTATTTCAGAAAATCAAAAGATAAATAATAATTTCAAAAAGGTTTTAGCGTCATTTCGTGGGGCCATTGTTCAACGAGATAATCATGAGTGGCTTATCCCTTAAGTATCAAATGAAGTCATTTAAAAGTGCAAAGAAGAGTGAACTTGAATCTCTTTGTTCATTTGACTCTCTTTATTTTCCTTTGCCATGGTCTCAGGCTCAGTGGCTTGAGTCACAAGCCTCCCAAGAATACTATTTTTCTACAAGTCATGATGATAAGGAGCTTTTGGCGTTTTCTGTTTATTTGGTTAGACCAAGTGATTCCTTCGCTCATTTACTAAAAATCTTGGTGGTCCCAGATGACAGAAAAAGGGGTGTCGGCCGCCAACATTTTTTACATGATAAAAATCACCTCAAAAAACAAATGATTAAGCAAGTTTACCTCGAGGTTGAAACGAGCAATGGCGATGCTTTGAGCTTTTATCACTCTGCAGGCTTTGAAAGATTAGTTGAAAAAAAGAACTTTTATGGTGCCGAGAGACACGCCGCATCCATGTCTTTGTCGCTCTAATCAAAAGAGAGCAAAATAGCGATTTTATTGACCCACGGTGAAAAATTTGATAGAAATTTCATGTCTTTATGACATTCGCAATTATTATAAGGGCGGCTTTTTTTAAAAACCGCCCTTTTTTTTTGACTTCACTTAAAAACGAAGTCTGTGGGAGAGGCTTTTGGCCCAAATATTTGAACAGAGTAAAGCTGAACTTAGGTATCGAGAAGTCTTCGAGCCTGTGGTGAAAGCACAAGGTCTTGAGATTTACGATTTAGAATATATCCAAGGTCAGGCCCTCGTTCGTCTTTATATTAGAAATCCTAAAACCAAGTCGGCAACTATTGATGAATGTGCTTCAGTCGATAGAGCATTATCACCAGTATTTGAAAGTGAGACATGGATGCCGGAAAAAATTGTCCTCGAGGTCTCAAGCCCAGGTGTGACGAGAAAGCTTAAAAGTTTAGAGCACTTTCAAGAAGCTAAAAATGAAAACATTCTTCTTCATCTCTTAAAAAAACTATCGAGTGAGGACTTTGATCTGCCAAAAAAGATTAAGGGACAGAATAAATTTGTATTCACTCTCAAAGACATCAGTGAAGAGGAATTAATCGGTTTGGTTGAAGATCAAGGCGAGAAAAAAGAAGTTAGAGTTAAGTTTAATAATATTAAAAAAGCAACTATCGAACCTGACTGGGAAAAAATCATGAATAGCGAAAACCCAGCAGAGAGTACAACGGTATAGAATTCGGTAGTATTTTATTGTCATTAAAGAGAGGAACTTATGGATTTTTCTGAATTAGGTAGAGTAATTGAAGCACTTGGGAAAGATCGAGGAATTGAAAAAGATGTGGTTATTGATGCTATTGAACAAGCGTTTTTAGTTACGGCCCGTAAAAAGTTTGGAATCCAAGGAGAGTACGAAACAAGATATAACCCTGATGACGGTGATGTTGAAATTTATCAATATAAAAACGTTGTCGAAGAAGTTCGTGATCCCATTCTTGAAATTACAATCGATGATGCACGCCAATTAGATGAAGATGTGGAAATGGGAGATCAGCTTGGTGTTAGAATTGAGAACCCTAACTTTTCAAGAGTAGACGTTCAAACAGCAAGACAAATTATTTTTCAAAAAGTGAGAGATGCCGAAAGAGAAATTCTTTTTGCAGAGTTTAAGCATAGAGAGGGTGAACTTATCACAGGGATTGCTCGTCGTTATGAAAGAGGAAATATTATCGTTGATCTTGGAAAAGCTGATGCTGTTCTATCGAGAAGAGAAGTCATTCCTGGTGAAAACTTTAAAACTGGTGACCGTATCCAAGCTTATTTAACTGAGGTTGTGATGACGAATCGAGGTCCTGAAATCAGGCTATCCAGAACATCTCCTCTTTTCCTTGTGAAGCTTTTTGAAATTGAAGTACCAGAAATTCAAGATGGGACGATTCAAATTAAATCTGCTGCGCGTGAACCAGGTCAGAGAGCAAAAATTGCTGTGATCTCAACTGATAAAGAGATCGATCCCGTTGGCGCTTGTGTGGGAATGAAAGGAAGTCGTGTACAAAATATTGTTAACGAACTTCAAGGTGAAAAAATTGATATTGTTAAGTGGTCTGATGAACTTGAAGATTTTGCGAGAGCAACTCTTGCTCCTGCTGAAATTTCAAATATTATGACTGATTATGATGATAGAGCGATGGATGTTGTTGTTGAAGAAGATCAACTTGCCCTTGCCATTGGTCGTCGAGGTCAAAACGTAAGATTAGCAGCGATGTTAACGGGATTTAAAGTAAACATTATTAGTAAGTCTAAACTTCAAGAGAAAATTACGAAGTCTGTTGATAACCTTCTTCAAATTGATGGGATTACAGAAGCAAGAGCACAAGTACTGGTACAAGGTGGTATTACGGCACTTGGTGATTTGACGGTAATGGGAAGTGAGGAACTCGCTGAGCTTCTTGATATGGAAGCAGCTGAGGCTCAAGGCATTCTCGATGTTATTATGAAGTCTATTGAGGATGGATCAGTTGAACTTCAGCCAGAAGAGGATGATGAGCTTGTATCAGCAGCAGCTGAACCTCGTTATGTTGGTATTCTTGAAGAAGGATCAGAAGCAGGTGATGAAGAGGGCGGAGATCGTTTTGGTGAGGCTGAAAGAAGGCTTCGTGAAGAACTTGCAGCTTTTAAACTAAAATAATGAAAGAGTTGAGATAAGTAGCTTTTTAATAAAAGGTATAGAGGAGTAGTTATATGCCAGTTAAAATTTTCGAATTGGCGAAAGAATTAGACATCGGAGCTATCGACTTAGTTGAGCAACTAAGGACTAAGGGGTATTCGATAAGAAACCATATGAGTAGTTTGAGTGAAGATGAGGCAGAAGAAGTACGAAAGTCTTTTGCCACTCCAGAGCCTGCAGCGAAAACAACGAAGAAGAAAGCTAAAAAGAAAACAACAAAAAAAGCCGCAAAGAAAAAAGTAACAAAAAAAGCGGCTGCTACTGGTGAGAAAGAAACTAAAGTAGCGAAGAAGGCATCTGCTTCCACAGAAGAAGATAAGCCAAAGAAAAAAGTTGTTAAGAAAAAACGTACGGTTATCAGAAAGAAAACGTCAAAGTCTGCAAAAGAAGAGACTGCTGAGGAAGCTTCAGAAGAATCTACAGTGCAGGCCACTGCAGCTGAAGTTTCAGAAGAAACAAAGGTTGAGGCTTCTGAGGTTGCGACAGAAAAAGAATCTACTGGTGGTTTAAAAGTTGTCTCTAGACCTGAAGTAAAACAAGAAGAAGCTCCAGCTGAGCCAGAAAAAGAAGAAAAGCCAGAATTATATAAAGAAAAAGTACATCGCTTTACACCTGTTTATGTACCAGAAAAAAGTGAAACGACAGAAACTCAATCTGCTCAAGGTGATGACGATGGATCATCAGAGTTATCTGAAGAAGATCAAAAGAAAAAAGATGAAAACTCTAAGAAGAGATTAGGTGGCTTGGCATCAATGATGTCAAAGAAGAAAGGAAATATTTCTAAGTCTCAAGCTCTTAATATGTCTCGCTCTGAGAGTGAGTTAAAGAACTACTCAGCATTAAGTGGAACGGGACGTCCGATTTATACATCTATTAAGAAGAAGAGGGCATATTCTGGACCATCAAAAGGAACAGAGATCACTGAGGTAAAAGACTCAAAAAGAGTAATAAAACTTCATGGTGGTGGAACGATTCAAGATATTTCTCGAAAATTAAAAGTAAGACAAAAAGATCTAGTGGATCAATG
Organism: bacterium; assembly: GCA_030425045.1. Taxonomy (GTDB): domain Bacteria; phylum Bdellovibrionota; class Bacteriovoracia; order Bacteriovoracales; family Bacteriovoracaceae; genus JAUHVL01. Next base: position 2,166 of record JAUHVL010000014.1, on the reverse strand, counting down.
TCTTGACCTTAACCTGCTTGTTAAAGGTGAAGACTTTATTGGTATGAAGTTAGCTGAAAAAATTGCAGCACTTTATAGTTATAGAGTTGAAGATGTTGCCTTTGATGAAGATAAAATGATCGGTAAAGAGACGATGACAGCTGAAGAAAAAGAGAAGCTGCCATTGAGAGATCCTATAATTGCAATTATGGGGCACGTTGATCATGGAAAAACGACGTTATTAGATTTCATTAGAAATTCGAGTGTTGTCGATGGTGAAGCTGGAGGAATCACACAGCACATTGGTGCCTATAGTGTGAAGACAAAGTCTGGGAAAAAATTAACATTTCTCGATACTCCAGGTCACGCGGCATTTGCCTCAATGAGACAAAGAGGGGCGAATGCAACTGATATTGTTATTTTAGTCGTTGCTGCAGATGATGGTGTCATGCCTCAAACAAAAGAATCTATTCGTTTTATTGAAAATGCAGGTGTTCCAATGATCGTTGCTATCAATAAAATGGATAAAGAGGGGGCCAATCCTGATCGAGTGAAACAAGAGCTTACTGAGTTTAATATCACTCCCGAAGAATGGGGTGGGGAAACATTAATGGTTCCTGTTTCTGCTTTAAAAGGAGAAGGTGTTGATGATCTTCTCGAAGCTGTTGCACTTCAAGCTGAGATGGGTGACTTGAGAGCTGATCCAAAAGGAAAAGCTGAAGGTGTTGTAATCGAGGCTAAGATTGAACAAGGCCGAGGTCCTGTTGCAACAATCTTAATTCAATCTGGAACATTGAAAAAAGGTGACAGTATTGTGGTCGGTGAATCTTATGGGCGTGCCAGAAGTTTAACGGATACGACTGGTGGGAATGTCGATAAAGCAGGACCTAGTATTCCTGTTCAGATTATTGGTCTAAATGATGCTCCAAGCCCTGGAGATATTCTTAATGTTGTAAAAAATGAAAGAGAGGCCAAAAAGATCGTTCAAAACCGTGTTGATGAGAGAAAGAAAGTAGAATCTGTCTCTGCCAAACCAGAGGGGGCTGCTGTTTCTCTCGAGGATTTCTTCTCACAAGCGACGGCCACTGTTGGAGAAAAGAAAGCACTGAACCTTATTGTAAGATCAGATGTTCAAGGTTCTTATGAGGCCATTAAACAATCTCTTGAACCTATGAGTAATAATGAAGTTGATGTAAAAATTATTGCTGGTGGTGTTGGACCAATTAGTGATAGTGATGTTCAGCTTGCTTCAAGTGCTTCTGCTATTATCGTTGGTTTTAATATGAGGCCTGTTACTTCTGCTCGTAAAATGGCAGAGCAAATGGGAATTGAAGTCCGAACATATTCAATTATCTATGAGCTAATTAACGACGTTACACTTGCTCTTGAAGGTATGCTAGAGCCTGAATTTAAAGAGAAGTATATTGGACGTGTTGAAGTTAAAGAAACATTTAGTGTTCCAAAAGTTGGTGTGATCGCAGGTTCTGTCGTGATCGATGGAAGTATTAGTGTTGGTTGCCAAGTTAGATTACTTCGCGATGGTCAAATTATGTTTGATGGAACTATGTCTTCTCTTAAACGATTTAAAGATGATGTTAAAGAAGTTAAGAGTGGTTATGAGTGTGGTGTTGGTCTTGAGAACTATAACGACATAAAAATTGGTGATATTTTCGAAGCCTATATTATGGAAGAGCACAAAAGAACGTTGAAAGATGTTCAGATTGCTGCGGAAAAGGCCAGTGAAAACCAAATGCATGCAGAATAAGATTTATGGGCAAAAGTAATTTTAAAAAATCAAAATTCGAAGGGCAGATTCTTGAAAAACTAAATGTTATTTTAAGAAGAAGTGTCGGTGATATTAGATTACAAAATGCCAGTATAACCAAAGTCGAACTTTCTCCAGACTTTTCCCATGCAAAAGTGTTTTGGGATACTTTTGATGTCGATAAGCGAGATGAAATAAAAGACGCTTTTCAAAAGTTTACAGGTAGAGCTCGCTCACAATTAGCTGAGGCCCTAAAAGTTCGTAGTATTCCGGAAATTGCCTTCTTTTATGATTCTCAATACGAAGCCGAACAAGCGATTCTTTCAATTCTTGAGAGTGAGTCAAAAGAAGGCAAATACTAATTCTTATGATTGAAACTGGTCCTAGAGTTTATCTTTTTGATAAAGAAGAAGGTATTTCTA
>JAUHVL010000062.1 GCA_030425045.1 bacterium | reverse complement strand
AAAAAGCCCCAAAACTAGTTTGGGGCTCATTTTTAAAGAATTTTAAAAGGCTAAAACTACTTCTTCTTAGTAGCTTTTTTCTTTGTGGCCTTCTTTTTAGTAGCTTTTTTCTTAGTAGCTTTCTTCTTAGTGGCCTTTTTCTTAGCTTTTTTCTTAGCTTTCTTCTTAGTAGCTTTTTTCTTTGTAGCCTTCTTCTTAGTAGCCTTCTTTTTAGTGGCTTTCTTCTTAGTAGCCTTCTTCTTAGTGGCTTTCTTCTTAGTAGCTTTTTTCTTAGCTTTCTTCTTAGTTGCTTTTTTCTTAGCTACTTTTTTCTTTGTTGCCTTCTTCTTGGTCGCTTTTTTGGCAACTTTTTTCTTTGTTGCTTTTTTTCTAACAGCCATGAGGTCCTCCTGTTTTTTTAGTACTTAAATTTAGCATAAACATAAAAACGTTTTAACGCAAACAAAAAAATGCATGTACTATTTGTTCTTTTTTATTGATCGCCATTTTTTTTAATTAACTTTAATTTTTTCTAAAGTTTTTTAAAATCATGACTTCTTAAAAAGTATAAAAACGATTGCTGCTTTTAAAAATTTTTCTCAATTCTTCTTTAATTTAGTTAAAAATCACCTATGAAATATAAAAAAATTCATAAAAGATTCAAAAAATTGACTCTCTTTTAAAAAATTTTTGTCTTTTTTCTAATTTAGAAACTGTTTTTTATAAAAATTCTTCTTTTTAAAAGATAATTTAGAAAAATTTATCTAAAAAACGATCGAAAATTTAAAAAATAGTGTGAATCGAGACGAAATTTTTAAATAAAAGATGAATTTTACTTCTTTTCTTTTATTTCAAAGGTAATTTCATCTTCGTTTTGATTATTTTTGGCCAAATTTAAGTTAGCAAGACCACCTTTTGATAGTTTTCCAAAAAGAATTTCTTTTGAAAGAGGCTTTTTAATCTTTTCATCGACAATTCTAGCGATTGGTCTTGCTCCCATCTTAGGGTCTCTACCGTTATCAGAAAGCCATTTCAAGACTTTTTCATCAACATTGAGCTCGATATTCTTTTTCGCAAGCTGAGCTTCAATTTGCATGATGAACTTATTCACAATTTGAAGGAATTGATCATCAGATAGGCTATTAAAGTTAATGATGGCATCTAATCTATTTCTAAATTCAGGCGTAAAAGCGTTTTTTATCGCTTGATCACGTTTAGAAGTAGAAATTTTACTACCATTATTTGCTAATCCAATTGTATTGGCATCTAAAAGACCTGCTCCCGCATTTGTTGTCATGATGATGACCACATGTCTGAAGTCTGTAATTCGGCCTTGAGCATCTGTTAATTTACCGTGATCCATGACTTGTAAAAGAATATTGAGGATATCTGGGTGTGCTTTTTCAATCTCATCTAAAAGAAGAACTGAATATGGCGATTTTTTTATGGCATCAGTTAAACTACCGCCTTGATCAAACCCCACATAACCCGGAGGCGCTCCAATTAGTTTAGAAACGGCATGCTTTTCCATGTATTCAGACATATCAAAACGCTGAAGCTCACTATCGAGGAATATAGCCAATTGTCGAGCGAGCTCTGTCTTACCTACCCCTGTTGGCCCAGCAAATAAAAATGAGCCCATTGTGCGGTCCTGACCGACTAATCCTGAACGCGACATTAAAACAGCGTCAGTAATTTGATCAATGGCATGGTCTTGTCCGTAGACAACCATTTTTAAATTTTCATTTAACTTTTCTAATTTTTCTTTTTCAGTGGCACTGACTGTAATTTTTGGCACTCCTGCGAGTTTCGCCACAACATTTTCGATATCTTTTTTACTAATTTGATTTCTACGATTTTTTAAAGGTAATAAATGAAGAGAAGCACCTGCTTCATCAATAATATCGATCGATTTATCGGGATTTTTACGATCAGTGATATAACGATCACCTAAATCTACGGCCAGCTTTAAAATTGATGGTCCGTATTTAACATGATGATGTTTTTCAAATTTTTCTTTTAAACCTAATAAAATTTTATAAGTATCGTCTAAATTCGGCTCTAAAACGTCAATTTTTTGAAACCTTCTATTAAAAGCAGAGTCTTTTTCGATTAATTTTCGATATTCTTCATGAGTTGTGCTTCCTAGAACTCTTATTTTGCCAGAACTTAAATAGGGCTTGAGTAAATTAGAGGCATCCATGCTACTTCCACTGGTGGCCCCAGCACCCATCACCGTATGAAGCTCATCGATAAAGAGGATTGGCTTATTTCCCTGCTCCCCCATTTTTTCCACATCTTCGATAACACCTTTTAGCCTTTGTTCGAAGTCACCACGAAATTTAGCTCCGGCCATTAGAGAGGCCATATCGAGGGAATAAACTTCTGTATCTAATAAAACTTCTGGAACATCATGATTTTCGATTTTAAAGGCGAGTCCCTCCGCAATGGCAGTTTTTCCCACACCGGCATCACCAACGAGAATAGGATTATTTTTCCTACGGCGGCATAAAACTTCAATAATACGATTCACTTCTTTTTCTCTTCCAACCAGTGGATCAATTTGATCTTTATGAACAAGATCATTTAAGCAGACCGCGTATTGAGATAAATATTTACTACCCGAATCACTTTTTGTTTCAGCTTCACCTTCAATCGTTGAAGTATGTTCGGTATGAGTTTGAGACTCTCCGCTTTTTTGAAGCCCATGAGAAATATATTGAATAACATCAAACCTTTTTACATTTTGTTTTTCGAGAGAATAAAGAGCGAAGGAATCTTTTTCATGAAACATGGCCACTAATAAATTAATGGCCTTTATATGTTTTTGACCAGATGACTGCACATGAACAGCAGCTCTTTGAATGACTCTTTGTAAAGCCATGCTTATTTCAGGTTGATACTTTATACCTGACTCGTTTGCTATCTTTCTGATTTCTTCGTTAGCAAATTGTTTTTTACTAAGTTCATCAATTTGATCTTCAGTTAAAATACTGAAGTTATCATCCTCACTTAAAAAGCTTTCAAGTTCTGTTTTTAAAGTGGTGACATCTCCATGACATTTTTCAAGAGTTTCAACAACCGTTTGATCTGTAAGCAAAGAATACAGAATACTTTCGAGGGTTAAATATTCATGTTTTAATTCGTTGGCCTTTCTAATGGCCATATTAATGATAACTTCTAATTCTCTCGACATCATAAGAACTAACCTCCTTTCTAAGCAACCAGCTTATTCATTTGGCTCAAAGGTACATAAAAGAGGAAAACCATTTTGTTTTGCCTCATTTTTAACCTTCTCAACTTTTGTCTCAGCAACTTCACGTGTATAGACTCCACAAATTCCAATGCCATCATGATGAACTTTAAGCATTATGGCATTAGCCTCATCTAATGTTTTATTGAAGTGCTTTTTTAATATCATCACGACAAACTCCATTGTCGTAAAATCATCGTTATGGAGAAGAACTTTATAACGAGGTGGTCTTTTTGGTTTGTTAATGGTTGCCGTTGCCAAACCATCTTCACCCTCTTCTTCAGTTCCACTCATTATCAATATGGTATTGTTTTTTTTAACGTCAAGGTTGATCATTAGTATCCTTTCTGCTGATAATATTTTAATCTATTTGTATATCGTTCGCCTAGAACCACAGACAAAGGTTATATAATGTCACTATTTAACCATTTTATTTCGAATTTTAATAAGCCTGAGCATAAAAATGCGATCCATGCAGAAATTGACGCTCTTTTTCCAGAATATGATGAGAATGAAAAAGTATATATGGCCTGTGTAGCAGGACTGATGGCAAGAGTTGTCTACGCTGATATGAAAGTTGAGGATACTGAAAAAGAAAAGATGAGAGAATCTTTAAAAAAGTACTCAAGTCTAGAACAAAACCAAGTCAACTCTGTCGTTGACCTCGCTTTAAAAAATATTTCCGACCTGGCAGGACTTGAAAACCATAAATATTGTGGAATTTTAGCTGAGAATTGGGATCATCAAAAACGTTTTCAACTACTGACGTCTTTGTTTTTCCTTGCTGCTGCAGATAAAAATGTCGACCATCTCGAGTCTGAAGAAATAAGAACCATCTGTACGGGTTTATTATTAGAACATAAACACTTTATTGCCGCGAGAGCTCAAGTGCTTCAACACCTAGGCGCATTAAAGAGTTAACCCTGTCACTTCCACAATATCTTTAATAATTGTTCCAAATGAGCCTTGTGTTCCATAGTAAATATGGAGATGAAAACTAAATGTTTTATTATTTTTTTGAAAAATACCAATATAAGACGCGTCCATTCCCAGAGCAAGATCACTAATATCACTTATCAAAATTGGTCTCACTCCAATTTCTGAAATAATTTCTTGTTGTACATCATTTCTAAGATCATCAAACTTAAAAGCAGACTTTGCGGAAAAAACATTTAAACTCAAAAAAACTAATAAAGTCGTAAACATCAATTTCATTTTGTATTCCTTGTCTTAGTTTTAAAGATAGTAACGAAATCATCATTACTACTTTTCATCGCAAGATCTCTTGCAGATTCCCCTTCATTATTTTGAAGATCTGGATCAGCACCTTTGTTAAGAAGAATGTTAACGATCTCTTTATTTTCACCTAACGTGGCCAAATAGAGATAACTTTGCCCCAAATTGTCCCTATGATCGACCTCAATATTTTCATGACTTAAAATATACTTCACCATCTCAATATTCCCCTCAAGAGCAGCAAGTGAGAGGGCCGTCTTATTAGCATGTAATTTAGGATTTACCTCACCTGTTAATTTAACAAACTCCTTAAAGAGCTTAAAATCACCTGTCATGGCCGCTAATCCCGTTGCGCTTAGCCCTTCATTATTTTTGACGACAGGATTTGCTCCTTTTTTAAGGTAATCAAAAGCGAGTTGATAGTTTTCAGAATCAAGTATTTGCATGAGAGGCGTATTTCCCATCTCATCTCTTTTTTCTAATGCGAGAGGCTTACTTTTTTCATCGAGCTCATTATTTTGAGGGAGCTCTTCACGAGTTACCTTAGTATCACTATTTTTATGAAGAGCTTGTTTTTTTTCGTTATGGACATCATCCGTATGAAAGGTAGAACTTGGCTTAGAGCGAGTCTCAAAAGTGCTCTGATCTTCTGAATTTTCTCCTTTTGAGATCATAAAAATGAAAGCTGAAAAGAGAATAACGATAATTGTTAAAATAACCTTTTTCATAAGACATTATTCAACAATCAAATTGGACTCGAGAACGTTAAGTGACTTTCGTTTGTAACCAAGTGAAACACCACCATCGAAGGCCTTCATTAACTTATAAACTAATTCATCTTGAAAAGATCTGAGTGGGCCAGCACTTAATCGTCCTCCCCCCATTTGCCTATGATTAAAAATGCCAAAGTATCTTCTTCCACTATGAGCATTCATCATACCGGCCAGGGCACTAACAGGGTTTGTAGTTCCCGTTTTCACAATAGCCTTATTTTTTAAGCTGTTTCCACGCATTCTATTTTTAATCGTTCCTAAATCTATTCCTGTAACAGCAACCGATTCTTCAATTTTTCTTTCAATGGCCTCGATCTCCCTATCGAGCTCTCGAATCATGGTAACAACGATAGCACAGGTAGCGTAATTATCTTTTCGAACTCCGTTGATATGAGCCGGTAACCCCGAGCCATTAAAAATGCCAATACTAGGCTCACCACTTTTAAAACCTACTCTCACATCTTCATATCCTTGAAAATGCTCATTCATAAAGTCGTCCATTATTTTGTCAAAAGACTCTTTTCCTACGACATTGAGATACTCATCAGCATAATAGTTATGAGATTTAACATTCATAAACTTTAGAAAGTTTTCAACTTTTGGCGATAGATGAACAAGCCTTATGACGTCTTCACCTTCTTTATCAAAAGGAATATTTTTAGCATACGTTACCTTATCTAAGCTGAGCTTGAGTTCACTTGGCCGGTTTGTAATACTGAGAAAATCTAGTAATTCCTTATCATGTTTTTTATAAAAATCACGATACCGAGTTAGCAACACATTCCAGCCTGGAGTATGAAGATGATCAAATAAGTACTGGGCCTTCTTATCATTGGATATGACAGGAGAATTTTGTCTATCCAAATGAGACTTAGGATAAATGAGTGTATTATCATCAAATGTTAATGACTTGATTTCTTCAATCCCATGTCTATTAAATTGATTAACCAAATAAAAGGTTTTTTCGTAGGTGAATAGTGGATCCATTCCACCTTCGATATGCATTTTTTTAGAAGCTTTATCGTAATAGAAAACCGTTTGATGTTTGTAGTCCGTACCAAACTTTTTAGCGACAGCATAAGTTGTCATCAACTTTGTTATCGAGGCCAAGTATGCTTTTTTATGAATATTTGAACCGGTAAGTTCACCTTGTCTATTAAAGTAGCAGTAAGCATGGTGCTTTTTGTTTAAGCCGGATGCCTTGATTAAACCATCCCAAATCGTACCAGCATGAGCGCTCATACTAAAAAATACTGTGAATAAGGCCGCCCCTATCGCTTTCATTACCACCTCAATTTAATTTCGAGGGGAATATATCACAACGCGTTATTTTTATCTAATCATTGTAAATTTTATTAACTTGAATGCGCAAACTTAGCTAATTTTGGGTTAAATTACGAAAAATAGTTCTTCAAAACCCATATTTTGAGAATTCTCATAAGTCACCCTAAAAGCTAGCTATGCTTACCTAAACCACCATGGAATAAATTCAATAAGAATGAATCTCACATCAAGTTATGCTAAAAACTATTCATCATTATTTATGGGTAGATTTATGAAATCATTAATTACTATTTCATTGTTAGCATTATCAATGTCTTCTTTCTCTTGTCCTGATTTATCTGGAACATATCTTTGCCCTGAAAAAATAGAAAATGGTGAAGTTTATCCAGCTTATACGATAAAACTTGAGCAACTAGGAAATACAGTAAAAAGTTATCTAAATGGCTCCCCTGCTGACACGATTGTTGCAGATGGCTCAACTTTCACCTTCGAAGATGGAACCCCAGCCGTTCGATTTTGTACTGATGATTCCGTAGTAACAAAAATTGAAGGAACAACGGGAGAAAATGGTGAGGGATTTAAAATCGAAACCATTTCATCAATGTCGCTCAAGAATGGAGATCTCTTTTTGGAAAATGTTATGAAGCTACATCTTCCTATTGGAACAGAAGAGATGATCAGCAGCGAAGTATGTCAGAGGATCTAAAAGTTTAAACAATTGTCCAATATCAATTTTGAACAGTGTCACTTTTTCAAAGAGAAATCTCCTAATTATCAATTCTAGCTACTCCTAAATATTTTTCAATAATTTGGAACAGCTCTTCGAGGTCAACATCCCCCTTAATCGATATAAGCTTTTGCTTTTCTATATTACGACGATCTAGTTCGAAATAAAATAGACCATTTGGCTTATTATAGGTAGATATATAAATAACGATGTCAGTTGTATCATCAGCTGAAGTAATTCCAGCTGAACACAAGTCACTATCCCAATAATTCAACACCTTAATTTTTTCACTTCCAAAAGATTTTTTAACTTCGTTTAATACTTTTTGGATTGATTCATCTTTCATACTTACTCTCACAAATTACTTTAAAAAACGATTATCTAATAATAACTTTCGAACCGTGCTATTTTTACTTTTCAGCGCTTCTTCTACTGTCATTCCAAAAAACTCACTAGGAAATTCATTCTTAACGCTAGCTTTTCTAAACTGACCGATAAAATCTACGACATTCATATCTAAGTTGCTTACGATACTTTTACTTGTTGGACTATTGAAATTAATATTAAGACTTTTTGCTTTTCTTTCCAGGGCCACTAGGTCATTCAAATTACCCGTAGCCCCTATGGAGCTCTTTAGTTGACTTTTAAAAAAATTTACAACATTAACCAATCCTTCTTTACTTGCAACGGCTAAATTGTCTGCCGTTCCAAAAATCCCCTTCATAATTTTTGGACTCAGCTCGACAGCAACCCTTCCGACTCCCCAAGCAACTTTAACAGTAGCATATGGAATCATCACCATATCAAAAATCCAATCAGCACTATCGATTCTCTGCTCTTTAGCAATCTTATCCAACAATTCGATCTGCCATTGAGGCATTCCTTCCGTTTTACCCATTCTAAAAAGCTCAAGATCACTATAAGCTTTCTCGACATCAGCACTTATTTGGGCAAGCCATTCATTTTGCTTGTCTAATATCTCTTGTGATGAGTCTCCTTCAGTATCAAAAAGTCGATCAAACTCTCTGTTTACTTCAGTGAGGTTGAGATGCTCAGTGTCTTTTATAAATTGATTTTTGTAGTATTCACCCAACTCATAGGGGTTTAATGACAGTTTCTCTCCAGACTCCGTCGTCACTTCACAACGCTGATCTCGCGCCTCTCCACTTGAGTCAACAGTCATACTACAACTCATTCGACAAGCAAGGTCTTTTCGATTCTCTTCTTTTGCACAATGTTCTTTTACTTCTTTAACTCCCATAATGAGAGCTCCAGCCTGAATAGCGAGTGTTGGGGCAACGACAAAGGAAGCTGCTTTGAGTATGTTATTTAATTCATCTGCGCTACTTGAGCATTCTGCGCACTGACTTCGACATTTACTTCTCTTGCTACTGCTTATCCAATATTCTGGTTTAACAATATTACATGAAAAGTTTTTACAAACATTTCCGCATTTAAAGATATTTCCAGAGATTCTCTTTACTTCTCGCTCTCTTCTCTCAACCTCTTCCTTACGAACTCTCTCCATTTCAGCATGTAAAGCATCTACATATTTTCGGGCCTCTTGCTCAGCGATTATTTCAACCTCTCTTTCAAATTCCTTCTTGGTTAACATGCCTAAAAATAAACTCTTTACCTTATTGTTCTCATACTCCATTCCTTCAAGATGCTCACGAAGAGCTGTATAATTATTTCGAGGATCAACGAACTGGTACTTAGATATTACAAAGTCATCAAGTTTAATTTTATTCGCAATTTCTTTAGTTTCATCAAATGAAAGTTCCGCAATGCCTGGACCTCGAAGTACTCCCTCTACAAGAACAAGATTATTCATTTTATCTAAATGCTTTGTTAAAAATTCTTCTCGTTCCCAATCATTTGGCTCTGGATACTCTCCTTCCCCATAAGCCTCATTGGGATAAAGATTTCTTAAAATCTTTTCCATCAAGTCAAATCTAGTTCTATTATTTCTAAGCTTATCAAAGATTGATAGCCCATTATCATCAAGCCTAAAATAGTCGAAGTCCTCTAATCCAAGATACATATGACCATTCGGTCTTTTGAGGCAGTTATAATAGGGATCGGCATTAATAACTAAGAGGTGTTCTAAAATACTATCAACTCTGGGATTACTCGACAGTATTATTGATTCAATGAGAGGTACTCCTGCACTATTTTTTTTAGAGAAATCAATTTTTCCAAATCGTGGTTGAATAACTTTAATAATATCTAAAGCTATTTCATATTCACCATCAAAAAGCGCTTTTTCCAAAGGAGAAACATACGAAGTTTCATCAATTTTATACTGACTACCACCAAGAAATGTTTTTTGTCCGTTAAAATTATCTTCTTGTTTAACATAACGATGAAGCTTCTCTAAATAAGTCTTTTCTTTTTGCTGAAGCCACCAAGGAAGATTATCTATATTATGAGAATGTCCAAACTTTGAAAGCTGCAAAAAGCCACTCCCAAAATACCAATGCAAGGTAGCCTTATGCTCACTCGTGCAGTGAGCGAGTAAAGCTTTATCAAACTTATCTTTTCCACTTATTTCATCTGGTAAGAAATGATTTTTCATCTCCAAATCCAAAGGTGACTGATAATTTCCTAAAGTTACACTATGACGAACTGGGGAACATTCATACCTAGGTAATGTTGGATTAAAACTTCCCAAGCTTAAATTTCCATCACTAGTCAACGTGTGCAAGCTTGACCCAAGTAGAAAGTCATTCAAATTAAATCTATTTTGCTCAGGATAAAAAGACATTAAACTTAGAGCATTTGACTTGCCAGTAACTTCAACTAAAGACTTTTCAAGCTCAGGAAATTCTTCGACTTCTTCTTTTATTTGTGAATATGTTCTGCTTTCAAACCACACAAGTTTGTGTTTGTGATCTTCAGATGCAAAGATAAAAATAAATAAAACAGTGATTAAGAGAGCTTTTATCTCAGTTACCTTAATTAAGTACTTATTAAATTATATTAAGGACTAAAAGAAATTACTAAGCTACATAATCTTCCTAGAGGAACCATTCGTAAGCCTGGCTAAAGATATCACTACATCTCTTCTGAGAAATCTTCGTAAGGAGTGTCTTCGACGGGCATTTCTTCATCCATTTCAAAATCCATGGCGGACTCTGCAGGAACTCGATCCATTTCATTATCTATGCCCATATCAGCAGGTTCTTCATCATAGAATTCTATGTCATCCATCTCTGCTAGACTTTCATCCATTTCGAACTCTTCCATATCAGAAACATCATCAAACTCGTCTTCATCTGATACATCGTTAACAAAGTCATCATTCTGTCGAGACTTATTCAAACGATCGGACCAGTTACTATTATTAACCGAATTTACACTTCTAACTTTTTTATTTGTTTCGTTTGTCACAGTAGAAGCAGTACTTCTTCCTGTACTCTTTGAAGTTGGCTCTGTGATTTCAGAATAGCTCTCAGTATTTGATTCAGGAGATGTATTTACAAAATCATTTTTCTTTTCAGATCCACTAAAGAAAAAGGCCAGTAAACCAATGACGGAAAAAAGAGCGACAGCGACACCACCCCATAATAATTTATTATTAGGTTGCTCAGCTAAGAGCTCTTCATTTTCAGGATCAATAATTTTTAATTCAGATGGCTTCTGGACCGACTTTTTTTGATGCTCTGGTATTTCTGGTATCAGATCATCTTCAACAGTATTTAATACTTTCAAGTCTGGCTTGGTAGGCAGGTCTGTTTTTTTTAAATCTTTTTTTCTGGCAGCATTTCCCATGAAATACTTATCGGAGCATTTTAGTCAAACTTTAGCTTTTTTTATTAATATTTTAGAATAAACTTAGATACTTAGCTCTTAAGCAGCTTTCTTGAAGTTTTTTAATACTTTGGCGATTGTCTTAGGTGTAAAAGGCTTATCAATTTGTCCATTGATGAGATCAGAGAGCACATTATTATTACTCTCCATATAGTTTTCAGTAACTCCACCAGTAATGATAAAAACAGCACAATCTTCAGAGATATGCTTTTTAGCGTTGATGATGAACTGATCGCCCTGCATCCGCTTCATTTTCATA
>JAUHVL010000091.1 GCA_030425045.1 bacterium | reverse complement strand
TTGACCTTACCTCCAATTTTGTTATTTTTACAAAGCAGGAAAGTCAGACAAAACCATAGCCTTTCCCCTATACCCAATTTCGTTCAACTGAAATGTCTGCGATAGTGAAGTTTGGTGTATTGTTGTAGGGGTTGGGAGGCGCTGACATTCCTTTGAGTTCTGCTTCATTAGAAAAAAGAAAAAAAGAAGTACCTTGCAACTTTTATAATTAAACTAAAAATATTTTGAAAGAATACAACAGTAAAGAAGAAATCATAAGCAGCTTTGAAGAACCCAGTCATGGTTACAGAAAAGAATATTTAAGACATAAGAATACTCTTTTGTTTCATGGTGATACGCTAAAGTCAGATTTATTTAATAAGGAATTTATTGATTTAATAGTGACTTCACCACCTTATAATGTTGGAATAGAGTATAATTCTAACAATGATGAATTGAGCTACGAAAATTACTTAGATTTTTCCTTTAAATGGATGAAGAATTGTTATGACTGGAGTAATACACAAGCACGTTTCTGTTTAAACATTCCTTTAGATAAAAACAAAGGAGGTCATAGACCTGTTGGGGCTGATTTAACTAAAGTAGCCCAAAAAGCTGGCTGGAAATACAAAACTACAATTATTTGGAATGAAGGTAATATTTCAAGAAGAACTGCATGGGGGTCATGGAAATCCGCATCTGCTCCCGTAGTGATTGCACCTGTCGAGTTGATTGTAGTGTTGTTTAAAGAGCAATGGAAAAAAACAAATGGTAGTAAAATCAATGATGTGACAGGGGATGAATTTAAAAATTGGACTCAAGGAGTTTGGGTTTTTAATGGAGAAAGTAAAAAACGTATCGGTCATCCTGCTCCATTTCCGAAAGAATTACCTTATCGGTGTGTGAAGTTGTTTAGTTATCAAAACGATTTAGTTTTTGACCCTTTTGCTGGAAGTGGAACAACATTATTAGTTGCTCAAAATCTGGAAAGAAAAGCTATTGGTGTTGAATTGGATAATGAATATTGTGAATTAGCGAAAAATAGAATTATCAAGGAGACAGGAACACTTAATTTCTCAAAAAATGGCAAAGAAAATATCACAGCTTGATTTACTCAAAGAGTTTTTTGTAAACAATCCTAACAGAGATATTGCACACCCTGAAGTTGTAGATTGGACAACTAAAGAATACATGAAAAGGACAGGAGAAGTTTTTAGAGACCCAGATAGAGGAATACGTTCATTAGCTCAGAGAGGCTTTTTAATTAAAGTCAAGAAAGGCGTATACAAATATGACCCAGAGCATGTTCATAATCGACAGTTAGAAGATTTTACACCCACACAGAAAAGAGAAATTCTAAAAAGGGACGATTACAAATGTGTTATTTGTGGTCGTGGCCGCAAGGACGGAATAGAGCTTCATGTTGACCATATCAAACCAAAAGATTTAGGAGGAAAAGCTACAATAAGCAATGGTCAAACACTTTGTGCAATGCACAATTTTAGGAAGAAAAATTATAAACAGACTGAAACAGGAAAGAAGATGTTTATCCGTCTTTATGAAGCAGCAAAAGCTATTGGAGATACGAAAACTATGGAATTTTGTACTCAAATTTTGAGTGTATTCGAGGAGAATGACATAAATGGTCATATCGAGTGGAAAAAATAGAAAACGAAAGCAGAATCAAGTAGCCCGCCCTTAACCGAAATTGATTAAGGGAGAGGCTCTCACCATTTATCCCGATTTTTCGGGACCCCCGAGCGTATGGGAGTTCCTTATAGGATAAAACTCGGCGGTTCGCTATTGATGCCTAATGCGGTGATAGTAGTTCACCAAACTTTCGTAACCCCTTTTCTCCAATCGTTTGAGGGTGATAGTCGCTCCAAGTTTCACTTCAA
>JAUHVL010000090.1 GCA_030425045.1 bacterium | reverse complement strand
GACTTTAACCTCTATTCCTAATCTTCTCCACGCTTTTAAATCATTCACCGTGACCTTAGACGAACCTACACCATCGATTATCAAATAACATCGAACCCCTCTTTCTACTGCTTTTGATAGCTCTTTTATGACTTTTAAACCAAGCTTTTGTTTTTCGAAAATATAACTTTCAATCTTGACCGAAAATGTTGCATTTTTTATTTCATTTAAGACCGAGGAGAAATAGTCATCAGCAGAGGTAAAAAGAGTATCCCTATATGCCTCATTATCAACACTATTTTTGACAATACTTTCTTCCTGTTGAAAGTAATCCATATATGCTCACTTAATAAAGATAATACAAGTAAGCACTATTTCACTTAAGACAAAAAGAGCTTATGATGAATAAGCTAAAATCTTAACCTTTTGATAACAAACTCAAAAAAACACCATAAAAGTCGTTATGTTATAAATGAATAAAGTTAATTGCTCTTTGACTCAAAACAAGCTAAGAAACGCCTTGAAAAACATAAAAGGCCAATAATGAACTAACCTGTTCTTAACAGTCATATCATCCTTTCTATGTTTTCATTAAACTATACCCACGTGAGGAATATTTGCTAGAAAATCAGCAAAATCTAAATTCACCGCTTGTGCCTGAAAATTTCCATCGAGATAAAGATCTTCTTTTTTTAAAAAATCTTGTTAACAGAGATTCGCAAACTAAGAATTCTGAAGGAGTCGATATTATTCAAGGGCTGGTGATTGAACACCTCAAACACCTACACTTTGAAATCGAGAGAATTCTAAGCCCAGAAAAGATGTCTGGAGATTTAGTCATTGCTACTTATAGGGGAAAATCGGAAGAATGCATTACTCTTATTTGTCATGCAGACACCGTTCTCGCACCCGACGAACAATTTCAATTTAGATTTGATGATAAAATGAATAGATTTTATGGACCAGGCATAGCTGATAATAAAGCAGGGATTGTCTGTGGTCTCATAGGACTTCGAAACTTCCTAAAAGAAAACCCTCTACCAGAGTACACCATTAAATTTGTCTGCTCACCCAATGAAGAGAGGGGCTCACTTGGTTTTCATCAGCATTTTCAAACCATTGGAGAAAAGTCAACGTTTGCCTTTGGACTTGAGCCGGCCCTTAGCTCTGGCAATATTATTTCTTCGAGAAATGGAAACCGTTGGTATAAATTTAACCTTAAAGGAATTTCTTCTCATGCTGGAAGAATCGATTCCCCTTCTCTCAATGCGGCCCACGAAATGTCTTTGGCCATCGCAAAAATGGTACCACTCAATAATTTAGAAATTGGCGTCAAAGTCAATATAGGAAACTTGAGTGGAGGTGCTGACGTTTACAATGTAGTCTGCGGGGATATCACGGCTAAAATAGATACCAGGTTTCCTTCATTTGAACTTCGTGATGAACTCTGCCACAAAATAGAAAAAATCTTCCAAGAACGAGAATTAAGATGTCATATCACTAATAAAACATGTGACTCAAGCTTTGAGATTTCAGATGACTGTCCTCCTATGCCTAAACATGAAGGCGATGGTGAAGTTATTCAGTTCTACCTCAGTACTATTAACAAAATAGAAGAAAGAGAGATTTCCGCTACTCACTCATGCGGCGCAGCAGACGTGAATTACTTTGCGACAAAAAATAATATCACTCTCGATGGACTAGGCCCTGTTGGAGGCAATCTTCATACAAAAAATGAATATATTGAATTAAAAAGCTTTTATGGACGCTCTCAAGGAATTGGAGAGCTTTTGCGTCATATAAATATGAACAAAAAAACGAACAAACACACACAAGGAGAGTAAAATGAGTTCGACAATGCTTGATTATTTAGACAATCCACTGTCAAAATTAAGAATTACACCAC
>JAUHVL010000061.1 GCA_030425045.1 bacterium | reverse complement strand
TAAGAGATGATGCTTATCTTGTGGTTGTTTATGTATCTGATGAAGAGGATCACTCGAGAGAATCAGTACAGGATTACCTAGACTTTTATCAATCACTAAAAGCAAGTGCTGGTATGTTTAAGGCCTATTCGATTATTACTACTGCTGCTTCAATGCCTTATGCAAGAAGTACAGAGTCAATTGGGACAAGATATGCGGCCATTTCAACGGCAACTTCTGGTGAGATCGCTGATATTACTCAAAACTTTCATACCACATTAACAAACTTCTCAACGTCGATTTTAAATCTTCTTGATAGCTTCCCCCTTTCAGCTGAGCCTATCAATGCAGATATTGAAATTACTGTTGATGGAGTACCTGTGACAACTGGTTGGTCATATGTGGCAGATAATAGAACGATTAAGTTTGATCAAAACGCTATACCTGATGCTGGCGAGATTGTGATTGCTTACTATCAAAAATGTGAATAATTAACCGAGAAGTTAGTATGAATAAAAAACTAACAAATTTACTTCTCCTTGGAGTGCTGTCGCTGACAGCACTCCTTTCACCACTAAGCTTTGCTGCTGAGGATGATCTTTATGATTTTCTTTGGCTAGACCCTGACAAGAAAGTTTATGTTCTTCAAAACAAGGTCTACGAAAAGCAAGGTTCGGTGTATATCAATGTTGGGTTTATTAAAAATAATACATCCGACTTTCAAAGTACCACAGGCGCTCACCTCAGCGCGGGATACTACTTTTCAGAAGAGTGGGCCATTGAAGCTTGTTATAACCAATATAATAATAGTGACAATGATGCTGTAAAAAACGTACGTAACGTTGTGGGGCTTACCCCCTTTATTAGAAAACCAAATAAGTCTTACGGTGCCTCGATCGTGTGGTCACCATTTTATGGAAAGATAAATACTTTTAATAAAATTATTTATTTAGACTGGAGTTTTGGACTAGGAGTAGGACAAATTCAAACAGAAAGTAATTCTGAAACTGTTTCTAATGCAGCGAGGGCCGACGTCTTTAATGATGAAACCTATACCGCCATTAAGACGAAAACAGCATTAAGAATTCATATCAGTGAAATGTTTCACGTCAATATTGAATATCAAAGAGATAATTACAGGGCACCAGGTCCTAAAGTGGGAGGAAATGCTTCGACAAAATGGCGTAATAATAGTGACGCAATCTTATCATTAGGAATTTCTTTTTAGGAGTACCCATGATCAGATGGCCAATTATTATCCTTCTTATTTTTAGCTTTAACTCGTATGCCAAGTACTCAAAGGCCATTAAGTATTATAAGTCTAACCATAAGAATAAAAATATTTTAATTGCTCAAGAACTCATAAAATCAAAGTATTACTTCTCGGCCACTTATTTTTTAAAACAACATTTAGTTGAATCTAATCAGTATTCCAAAGAATTAGAAAATATGATGGAAATGGTGGCCTTAAAAACAGGACCACTTTCATTTTCAAATCTTCATGATAGCTACCTCTTAAAATTTAATAGTCACTCTCTCAAGTTTATTCACGGGTTGAAAAGCTTTCGTTACAAGAGGTATCAAAGTGCGATTAATTCACTGATTAAGATTCCACTCGATCATAGACTTGCTCCTGAATCTGTTTTTATTCTAGGCTCTTCTTATCAAATGAAAGAGCAATTTGATAAAGCTAGAATTTACTACAAACAATGTATTACGCTAGCGGAAAAAAATGAAGACGAAGCTGAACATAAAAAATTAAAACAATATTTTGGAATTATTAAAGAAAGCTGCATTATTCATCAAGCAAGAATGGAATATCGAAAAGGAAATTATAAAAGATCACTAAAAATATATGATCTTATTCCCAAAACATCTTTTCGTTGGCCTTATATCCTGATTGAAAAAGCTTGGGTTCATTATATGCTTGACGATTATAACCGTTCACTTGGAACACTTGTTACCTATAAATCACCTCTTTTAACAAGTTACTTCTTTCCTGAAGCTGAATATTTAACAGCACTTAATTATTTCAAATTGTGCCTTTGGGGTGACTCTAACCAGGTCATTGAACATTACTATACAACATATAAGCCACGTAGTGAGGAGTTAAAGAAGTTTCTCATCGCTCATAAGTCATCACACACTTATTTTTTGAAAATTTTATTAAGTCCCATTAAAGATTGGGAAAACATGAGTCCTTATATGAGAAATCTTATGACTCAAGTCCGTAAAAAAATTAAATTTAATTTAGAACTTATCAACTTTAAAAAAGTTCAAAATGAAATGAAATACCTAGTCCAACGCTCTAAAAAGAAAAAGGATCCGTTAACAACACTTCTGATTTCAGAAGTTAAGAAGATGCAAAGCTGGAGAACAAAACACCTCAATCACTATATTAAAAAACAAATGTTTAGTTTTATTAACGAGATTCACCGCTATTCCTATGAGCAGTTCAATATCAGATTAGAAATTATGGCGCTAAAAAGAGAACTTGTTTACGACAATAAAAAACTGATTTCAAACCGAAGCAGAGGTAGCTTAGACAATGTTACCCGAACGCAAAAACAACACTTTTACGACTTTATGGGAGAATTTTGGGCCGACGAACTAGGTGATTATTCGTTCGGTCTTAAGTCCAATTGTAAAAAAGTCAAGAATAAGAACAAATAACCGATAGGATTAGTATGACTAAGTTAATACTACTACTTTCAATCTCTTGGATGTCTCTTAGCTCACAAGCGCAAGGAGAAAATAAGAACCTGATTGTTAAATATAAACAATACGAAAGCTTTGATTTAGGTAATTTAGAAATTGAAGGTAAGGTCATTGCCCCTGGTGACCTTTCAGTAAAAGAAAGACAAAGAAAAAAGTTTTATCGCGATCTTTATGTAAGAGAAGATTTTAACCCAGAAATTTTTAAGGATATCGACAATTTAAGATGATCTTTAATTAAGAGAGGACAAAATGGAAACAGAAGTCATGCAACAAGCAACCGACCCAAGCTTCATAAAAACCGTCGCTGTTTTTATGAATGAAGGTGGAAGTTTTATGTGGATTATTCTTGCCGCATGGACCTTTGGTATTGTTATTGCCGTTGAAAGGTTTAAGTCATTGATGAAGTTTGATGTTAATGCTCCTAGCTTAATGAATGATATCAAAAAACATGTTCTTGTTAATGAAGTCCAAAAGGCCATTGCTATTTGTTCAGACTCAAAGGCCATGTTACCGATGGTTTTAAAATCCGGTTTAAAAAGGGCCAATCAAACAAAAGAGCAAATTCAAGATGCCGTTGAAGCTTCGATACTAGAAATTACACCGAAATTAGAAAAAAGACTAAGTTATCTTGGATTAGTGGCCAACGTCTCTACCCTAATTGGTCTTTTGGGGACTATTTATGGTCTGATTGAATCATTTGCTGCCGTTGCCAACGCCGACCCTGCTTCGAAAGCAAAGCTCTTGGCCTTAGGTATTTCAAAAGCGATGAACACCACGGCCCTTGGTCTGGTTTCGGCCATTTCAATTATGGTGATTCATACGATCCTAACTAATAAGTCTGAAAAAATATCATCAGATATTGAAGAGCATGCAGTGAAGCTCATCGATTTGCTAGGAACTAAGAAATACCCATCGGCTCCTAGTATTCCTGATGTACCTGTAAATGATAAGGCCGCCTAAAACTTGAGGTTGATGTAATGAGGTTTCCTAAAAGAAAGAAAAAAGGAATCGTAAAACCAAATGTTATCCCTATTTTGGATGCGGTTTTTATCTTTATCTTTTTTCTTTTGATGAGTGCTCAATTTTTAGAAATCTATGAAATAGGAACAGACGCTCCTGCAGTTAAAACTGTTGCGACTGATAAAAAAGATGATGAGAAACCTCTGAATTTAACATTATTGGTGACGAAAAATGGAATGACTCTTCAAAAAGGTGTGCCTTCAGAGAACTACCGAACGATTGCTATGAATGCTGAAGGTAATTACGATCTAGAAAAACTAGAAAAAAACCTTATTGAGATAAAAATGAAGCACGGACATGAGAACTCAATCATTATCAAACCACAAGAGAGTGTTGAGTATAAAAAAATCGTTTGGATTATGGATGCGGTAAGAGAAGTTGATAATAAAAAAGGTCCCATTATGACCACGGATAATAAAGGAAATAAAAAAGAAACAAGAACGTTATTCGATCAAATAATTTTTGAAACCATTATTTAAGGTGAAAATTTAAATGCGAAAAAGATTTGGTAGACATAAAAAAGATAAAGAGCCATTAGATGTAGATATTACATCTCTTTTGGATATCTTAGTTATTCTTTTAGTGTTTCTTTTAAAAAGCTATAATGCATCTGACTTAAAATTAGAAGTTGCAAAGGATCTTAAACTCCCGCCTTCTAAGTCTCAAGCTCTCGGTCACCTTGCCCCAATCGTTCAAGTCAGTAGCAATAGAGAAGTATGGATCAACAATGAAAAAATTGGCCTATTAGGAGCAGGTTCTGGTGAGAAAGTAGACTTTCTCTTTGATCGCTTGTCAGTAGAAAGAAAGAAAATAGATGAAAAACTTAAAGAAATGAAAGAGCGCTCACTCGCCTCCGTTGATAATGCCGCTTTGAAATCAAAAGAGGCCAATAAAAAGAAAGTAAACATTGTATTAGATCAGTCTCTCCCCTATAGCGTTCTAAGAAAAGTCATGCATACCTCTGCTCTTGCAGGTTTTCCTGAATTTAAATTTATCGTCCAGGGGAATCATTGATGAGAATAACCCTACTAATGATACTTTTTTCACTACAATGTTATGCCGATAAAAAAACGGTTAAAGCTCCTGTTGTAAAAAAAGAAAGTAAATGGGAAAAACTCAATCGCATGATCACCAAAGAAGAGAACTTCATTAAAACGATTAACAACAGAGGGCCTAGACTTCAATGGAGATTATTGGAATTAAAAACAGAGCGATTAAAGCTCATCAAAGAAAAAGAAAATAATAAATTTTTAAATGCCTCTTTTAAACTTCGTAAAAAACATAAAAAAGATTGGTTTTTTAAAGAAAGTCGATCTTATGAAAAAGAAATTAGAAGAAAAGGCTTAAAAATTATTAAGTCTTGGCCTCGTTACAAATATAACGCCGATATTTATTATACTCTAGGGTTAAACTCAAGAGATTTCAATAAAGGTAAACAAACAGAATATTTTTTTAAACAAGCATTAAAAAAGGCTGAGCGTGGCTCTCAAGTTGTCTATCTTGCGAGTGTTGGTTTGGCAGAATATTACTACAATGAGAAAAAATATATCCGTGCTGTACGCTATTATCGTAGTGTGATCAAAAACAGTGAAGATGAATGGCATAGTAAACATATCTATAATCTGTCTTGGTGTTTTCTTAAAACAGGAAAATATCAAGAGGCCATTTTATATGGTGAGAAGGCCCATGCTCTTTCTAAGCAAGAGGATTATATCGATGTCAGTGAGCAAGTCTATGATAGTATCGGACTCTTTTATGTTATGGGTAAAAGGGAAAAAGATGGTGCAGAATTTTACAAAAAGAACGTACAAGTGCCAGCTAAATACATTATTAAAATGTCTAAAAAAATGGCCAATGAAGGTGAATATAAAAAAGCAGACTATTTATTAAAAACGGCGCTTGATCATTCAATTGATAAATCACAAGTCGAAGAAGAAATTAAAATCAGACTTGCCTATTTAGATTTCTATAGAAATTTTAAAAAGTTTAACCAGTTTTTTACAATGTCTAAGGCCATTGAGTCTATCTATATTAAAAAGCCTTTTGAAGGTGAACTTCATGATCAGTCTGTAGAAAAAATAGAAGGATTAGTGGGCTACCTACAAGTGCGATTAACCAGAAACTCAAAAATAAAAGTAGAAAACTATAGCAAACCGCTTTTAAAACGAATTCTAGATTATTTTGATATTTTAGCGGTCATCAATAAGAAAAAAACAGATTTCTATCGATTCTATCAAGGGGAAACTCTTTTTGCTGTTAATGAAATTAACCGATCATTTTTTCAATATCAAAAATCTCTTGAGTTTAATAAGAAAGTTGACCTCAAAAAGAATGATCCAGAGCAAAAGCATACTCTTCTTCGAAAAAAACTCATGAACTCACTTCTTGCTTGTCTTGAAGAAAAGAAATTCGAAGATAAACATCTAATTTATACCTACCAAAACCATATTGACTTATATCCAATAAACCCAATTTCTCAAAAATTATATTCAAAGCTCTTTAATATTCACATGAAAAGAAAAGATCCTCCAAAAGCTGTGACAGCGATGGAAGTTTATAATAAGAATTACCCAAGTGATTTAAAAATTCAACAAGCTATGCTTATCAAACTTATTGACTTTTATATACTAGGTAAAAATACTGACAAATTAGCTTATTGGATTAATAAACTTCAAAAAGGATACTTCTCTTTTGATCAAAACTATATCAAACAAGCAACGAATGTTCTTGGTGAGATTCTATTCCACGATTTTACAAAATTGGCCGCAAGTGGAAAACATGAAGAGTCAATAGCAGGAAATAAAATGCTTTTTGAAGATAAAAAATATCCAAAAATTATTCATGCTCAAGCAGCTACGAAAATTGCTCTTAGTTATCTTCATTTAAAAAAGTCTACAGAATCTCTCAACTGGACAATAGCTGCCATACCTCTTTTCAAAGCACCAGAGTTAAAAAAACGACTTCCTCAAATTAAAGCAAGTATTGATCGTTTTGTTATTCTTCAAGACTTAAAACATGCCTTAAAATTATCAAATTATTTATACAAACATTTTTGTCATAAAAATGAACCTTTAAAAGGGTACCTCTACGATCAAATCGTGACTTTAAATTTGCTCGAAGAAAAATATAAGTCAGCGTATCGATTTATTAATAATGATGCTAAAAAATGTGATATCGGAAAAGTTAAATATGAAGAAACAATGATTTCTTATATTAATTATACTTTCTTACATGGAAAAACTGACCTCACCTTTCAATTGTTTAAGAAGTTTGCTTTAAAAGAGAAGAAATATAAAGACCTTCTCTCTTCTCAAGTAATGGAAATTTTTTGGCGTGAATATGCAGAAGACTCCAAAAGTAAACTAACAAGAAAATCATTTAGTTATCTTAAAAAATACGCCAGCAGTTATCCAAGTGATAAAATATCAAAATCTATTAATAAAGTTGATGAATTTAATAAATTTAAAAATAAGTATAAGAAAAAACATTTTAAGGCGTTTAACTTTGGTCAAAAATTCGATGAGCAAAAGTATAATAACGAATTAACTCAAAAATTTGAGAAACTTAAAAAATGGGTTGAAGAAACGTCTCCTTTTACTTCAAATGCTCCCTACCCTGTTGTTCTTGCTACCTTAAAGCTAATTCATCAAAAACATCAACAGCTTGCGAAAGTGATTCGTGACGTCAGCCCTCCAGGAATGGAAGGAGAATATTTAAAGAGTTTCAAACAGGCCATGAATGGGATTGCCAGTAATGTTCAGAGTTCTGGTGACGATTATTTTAATCAAGGACTAAAACTGAGACTTAACTCGTATGAGCAGGCCATCGACAATAAATACTATCTCAGTACCTCTGAAACATTTAAAAAAATAAAAATTAACTACCCAGCAATACGGTATTCTCTTTCTTTTGATAGGACTGTTGGAAAGAGAAGCCCCGCCACGATAAGTAGGAATAAATAAAATGAAGTTTTATAACGTTACACTTCTTTTAATTTTAAGCATTATCACTTCTTGTGCTACACAAAAACGTGATAAAGTGGTGAGCAATAAAAATCATGATTTCTTCAGTGAAGAATCTTTTTTAAGATTTGATAAAAATAGATTAAAAGAAAATGCCAATAATGCTCCTTGCTTTGCCGGAAATATTATTGATGATCTAAAAGAATTACGATCATCACTCGATCAAAATAAAGATAATCCTCATTATTGGAATCAAATTGCTACTTGTTACTACCTAAATGAACAGTACACTAAAGCAGAATATTACTATCAGGTGTCACTCAATACGGCCCAAAAGAAAGGACAGGTTTACTCTCCTGCCTTAAATAACTTAGGATTATTAAACCTTTCTCTCAAACATTATATAACCGCAAGAGATTATTTTCGAAAAGCTCTTAAAAATAATCAATTTGTTACCCCTCGCTATAATTTGGCCCTTATTCACCTAAAATATAATAAACCTGAAATGGCAATTAAACTTCTAAGTCGCTTTGCTAAAAATAAATCGAGTGATCCCGACTTAAACTTCAATCTTGCCTATGCTCATTATTTACTAGGGCAAACGCAAATGACTCATCACTTTCTCTCCCTTATGGGTGAGCAACAAGAAAGAAGTGATGTGATTTATCTTAAGGCGATTATGCTTTATGACCAACAAAAATACGAACAAGCAATTTCTCTCATTGAAACAAGTAAGATTTCCATTAAAGAATTTAATAAAACTAATAATACACTTAAAATTTTGGCCGAGAAACAAATTGAAAGATTAGAGGAATTGGCCGAATTAGAAGAAGAGCGCAAAGAAAAAATAGTGAAGAAAACTCCAAAGGTAACAAAAAACTAAGATGTTAAATAAAAAAGAGACTACCCATTCACTCTTAAATATGACTAACTACAACGCTGGCGTTGTTAGTCATTCTTTTCAACTCAATAAGAGAAAGCTCTTAGTTGGTCGTGCACCCCATTGTGATATTCAAATTGATCATCCACAAATCAGTTATTATCACGCCCTCGTTACATTAGAAGAAAATGGTGCCACCATTATCGACTTGGAGTCTGATAACGGCGTAAAAATTAACAATAAGACAACCACAAGAGGTTTTTTTAATAATGGTGATGTGATTCAGTTGGGAACACTTGAATTTCATATTGGTGAAGAACTTATTGAGGCCAGTAAAAATATTGAGATTATTCAAAATCACGATAAAGATATTGAGATTATCGAAAGAAAAGATGAAGATGAAATTAATCATCAACTTCCTCCTAAAGAAGGCCTCGTTATTATCGACGGTGAATACTGTGATATTATTTTTGATGATAACGGCACCACCATCGATCATATTCCTGCATTTATTTCAGGAGTAAACAGTGATGACTATATTGATCCAAGTGATGATGAAATTGAACATCAAGAAATTGTAAAAGATTCTAATAAAGAATCCATTGAGGTGACCTTTCTCGTTGGTGGACACATTATAAGTATCGACTATCTACCCATAAAAAATAAAACTTACTTTATTAGCTCTAAAGCAAAAACGAGTAATACAGTACATCTCCCTCTTCTAGATCATGATGATAAGACTGAATTTATTAAAGTTAAAAATGGAATGATCGATTTAATGCCTCTTGATGATATGAAAAGAAGGCATTTAGGTGATCAGAATTTTCTTGATGCCAAACAGAGTCTCAATCTCAATAATGATGAAATTTACTCTTACGAAAAAGAGTCCATGCAGGTCTTAATTCGTACAAGTGATCACCCTCCTTCACTAAAGACAGCTCCCTTTTTTGGAAGGGACAAAGATATTCAAAAAGAGATGGCAAAAGCCTTTTCACTCTTTTTGGCATTCTTTATCGTCTTGATGTTTATCGATACAACAGTAACACCACCACCAAAGAAGATTGCCGTGGTGTATAGACCAGCGATTAAAGCACCTAATACTGCTGAGAAATCAAAACAAAATGCTGATAAACAAAATAAAGATAAAGGCACCAAGAAAACAGAACAAGAACCAAAACCTACCAAGATGGCCAAAAAAGCTGTTAACAAAAAGGTAAAAAAGAAAGTTGCTAAAACGAAGCCGGCCCCTGCTAAAAAAGCCGCACCTGCGCCTAAAACGGTTAAAACGAAGGCCAAAGCTCCTGTTAAAACGTATCAGTTTAAAATGAATACAAAACTCAATTCATTTCTTAATACTAAAAAGTCGGTTACCGTTTCCAACTCTCAAAGTGCAGGCAAAACAGGAAAGACGTCTTTAAAAACAGTCTCAACTACCGGAGATACCGGCTTAACCAGCGCCCAAAGTGCAAATATCGGTACACTTGGTAAAGACTTCGCTGGAAATTATGACAGCTCAACTGGGGCAAAAGGTCTTGCCAGTAAATCGGGAATCGATACGGCTTATGTTGCTCCTAAAACCGTTGTCCTTGGATCAATGGATCCAGAACTTTTAAGAAAAATATTAAGAGAGTATTTACCTCAGTTTAGACATTGTTATCAAAAAGAACTTGAAAGAAATGACTCTGCTAAGGGTGTGATCGATCTCAATTTTAGAATTCTAGGAAATGGAAAGGTCGGCAATATCAATATTCAGGCCAAAGGTGGTGGCTTTTCAAGGGCAGGAAAAGGCTGTATGGCCAATGTTTTAAAACTTATCGACTTTCCAAAACCTAAAGGTGGCGGTGTCGTTGATATCAGACAACCACTCAACTTTCAGTCTAAGAAAGAAAAGTACTAGAATATAAAGCTCAGTTTCTTAAATAATTTTAATATTTTATGAATATTAAACCGTAAAGCTAATATAATAAAATATTAATATGTCAAAATACTGCGCTGTTAACATTGAAGAAGTCATTAACATGGAAGGAAAAATTCCATTTGATGTCTATATTAGACTCTCTGAAGAGAAAATCATTAAGTTAGAACATGAGGCCAGTGACGGTAAGCAAAGACTGGTTGATTATCAAAAAAAGGGATTAACACAAGTTGTAGTGCTTAAAGAACAATACCTTGCCCATGTTAAACAATTTAAAGAAAACTTTTCGAGTAAATTCTTTGCTCCAAGTGAGCCCAAAACGACTGAGCAAAAAGTTGATGCCCTCGATAAAGGCTTTCAGATCGCTAAAACCACTTTTAAGAATATTGGCTTTAATGAAGATGCTATTGAACTCGCTGGGGAAGTAAATAAGCAATCAGTTGAACTCATAAAACAAACACCTAATATTTTTAAATTCTTTATGGATTTTAAAGAGAAGGCCTCAAAAGACTTTCTTAAAGCGATGTTAACAAGTTTTACGCTTACTACGATCATCGATACTTTTGACTGGGCATCAGAGCCCATCAAAGAAAAGTCATCAATGGCCGTTATGCTGGTGGACGTTTTATTAGAGGCCCATGAAATTGAAGTAGCTAAAAACAGAGAAGGTATTCCAAAAGATAAACTGGATCCAAAGATCGTCAACCACCCGCTTGAAACTTCAAGAATTTTAAATAAAAGAGGTACCACTCTTCCAAGAGAAACGGTGATCATTATTGAACAACACCACGAAAGACCTGACGGTAAAGGTTATCCCATGGGTATGAACCATACCAATATTAATATTCTCGCCGCTTGTTATATCGTAAGCTGTCACTTCATCGATCTTCTCGTCGTCAATCAATTTAAACCAGAAAAGAAAGATGAAATTCTGACAGAACTTTTTGATGAATACGCTATGGGTAATTATAAAAAGGCCGTCCGAGCGCTACAAAAAATCCTAGGCTAGAGTTATATCCTTCCCCAAAAATACCCTAGCCTAAAAGCAAAGATATAAGTTTCATGACCTGCTTTATAGTATCGAGGGCCCATTAAAAGAAAAAACTTACGTGAAAAGAATGCATAGTAAGCGAGATCGAGTCTTCTAATCTCTCGCGTTTTGATTGTCTCTAACCCTTGGCCATCATCAAGTTTGTAGACCGTTCCACCAAAGCCTGCAGATAGGGCAAAGGCACCAACAGGAGTATGAAACG
>JAUHVL010000013.1 GCA_030425045.1 bacterium | reverse complement strand
TGAGAAAGCCAGATCTTTAACATTTTAGAGAAGTATAAGAATTAAACCCTTCGGGGTTTATTTAAGACGAGAAGAGATAGAAGAAGTTTTAAACGTCTGTATTCCGACGAAACTAGAAAGCTTAGTTAATGAGCAAGTCGGAGTCTGATGTTTACTTTTTTTATTAATACAAGGAATTAAGAAATTAATTTCCGTCAATTAGTAATCAAATGAGCAATCGGATATTTCTAGGTTGAATGAATTTTAAAAATTTTAAGATCATATTTTTGCTTGGAGAGTTTGATCCTGGCTCAGAATGAACGCTGGCGGCGTGCTTAACACATGCAAGTCGAACGAGAAAGCACTTCGGTGTGAGTAGAGTGGCGCACGGGTGAGTAACACGTAGGTAATCTGCCTGTTGGTGGGGGATAACCAGGAGAAATCCTGGCTAATACCGCATAAGTTGGTAACAAGAAAGGATGCTTCGGCATTCGCCGACAGATGAGCCTGCGGGACATTAGCTTGATGGTGGGGTAATGGCCTACCATGGCTTCGATGTCTAGCTGGTCTGAGAGGATGATCAGTCACACTGGAACTGAGACACGGTCCAGACTCCTACGGGAGGCAGCAGTGGGGAATATTGCGCAATGGGGGAAACCCTGACGCAGCAACGCCGCGTGAGTGAGGAAGGCCTTCGGGTTGTAAAGCTCTGTCAGATGGGAAGAACCGTAGTTGGTCTAATAGGCCTTCTGCCTGACGGTACCATCAAAGGAAGCACCGGCTAACTTCGTGCCAGCAGCCGCGGTAATACGAAGGGTGCAAGCGTTATTCGGATTTACTGGGCGTAAAGCGCGCGCAGGCGGATTGATAAGTCAGATGTGAAATCTCGGGGCTCAACCTCGAAACTGCGTCTGAAACTATTAATCTAGAGTCTTGGAGGGGGAAGTGGAATTTCGCATGTAGGGGTAAAATCCGTAGAGATGCGAAGGAACACCAGTGGCGAAGGCGACTTCCTGGACAAGTACTGACGCTGAGGCGCGAAAGCGTGGGGAGCAAACAGGATTAGATACCCTGGTAGTCCACGCCGTAAACGATGTGCACTAGATATGAGAGGATTGACCCCTTTTGTGTCGTAGCTAACGCATTAAGTGCACCGCCTGGGGAGTACGGTCGCAAGACTAAAACTCAAAGGAATTGACGGGGGCCCGCACAAGCGGTGGATTATGTGGTTTAATTCGAAGCAACGCGCAGAACCTTACCTGGGCTTGAAGTCCCGAGAATCTGTCCCAAAAGACGGAGTGCTCTTCGGAGAATTCGGTGATAGGCGCTGCATGGCTGTCGTCAGCTCGTGTCGTGAGATGTTGGGTTAAGTCTCGCAACGAGCGCAACCCCTATTTTTAGTTGCCAGCATTAAGTTGGGCACTCTAGAGAGACTGCCTGGGTTAACCAGGAGGAAGGTGGGGATGACGTCAAGTCCTCATGGCCCTTATGTCCAGGGCTACACACGTAATACAATGGTGCATACAAAGGGAAGCGACCCGGCGACGGTGAGCAAATCTCAAAAAGTGCATCTCAGTCCGGATTGGAGTCTGCAACTCGACTCCATGAAGTTGGAATCGCTAGTAATCGTAGATCAGCACGCTACGGTGAATACGTTCCCGGGCCTTGTACACACCGCCCGTCACACCATGGGAGTTGGTTTTACCTGAAGTCGTGGCCCTAACAGCTTGCTGGGGGGAGCGCCTACGGTCGAACTGATGACTGGGGTGAAGTCGTAACAAGGTAGCCCTAGGGGAACCTGGGGCTGGATCACCTCCTTTAACGGATTGATTGGTGAGTTCTAATTGTTGGTAACAGCAATTAAATTTATGCTCATCACATTCGAGGTCAAACGTTTAAAACATCTATCTCTTCTCTTTTATATTTTTGAGATTCAGGTTAATTCGGGTCTGTAGCTCAGCTGGTTAGAGTACGTCCCTGATAAGGACGGGGTCGCTGGTTCGAGTCCAGCCAGACCCACCAACAAATTAGCTTTGAATCTTTTTTATTCTTTATCATTCACATAACGGAATTAGATAGAAGACGAGAACCCATAATTAACAAGTTAAATTTAAATAACGACACTTGTGTTAATGGTTTATAAAACGATGATTAAAATTATGAGAACATAGTTAGCGATAACTAGGTTCGTAATGTGATTTTGTAGGTATAAAAGCTATTAAGGGTGCATGGTGGATATCTTGGCAGTAAGAGGCGATGAAAGACGTTTACTAGACAGCGATATGCTTCGGGGAGCAGTCAAGTATGCTTTGATCCGGAGATTTCTGAATGGGGAAACCTTGCTATCTGAGAGGATAGTAACTCCATGGTGAGTAAAGTAGCCATGGTAGAGCGAACCGAGGGAACTGAAACATCTAAGTACCTCGAGGAAGAGAAATCAACAGAGATTCTGCTAGTAGCGGCGAGCGAACGCGGAACAGGCCAAACCAGTATGCTTGCATGCTGGGGTTGTAGGACGTGTATCAAGGGGAAACTGGTAGGAGAACATTCTGGGAAGGATGACCAAAGGGGGTGAAAGTCCCGTATCCGAAACTGGTGGAACTGGGCGCGTATCCTGAGTAGGACGGGGCACGTGGAACCTTGTCTGAATCTGGGAAGACCACTTTCCAAGCCTAAATACTCCTTACTGACCGATAGTGAACAAGTACCGTGAGGGAAAGATGAAAAGAACCCCGATAAGGGGAGTGAAATAGAATTTGAAACCGTGTACCTACAATCGGTGGAAGGGTTTTTGTAAAGCCTGACCACGTACCTTTTGCATTATGAGCCGCCGAGTTACGATGTGTAGCAAGGTTAAGCCGTTAGGTGTAGCCGTAGGGAAACCGAGTCTTAATAGGGCGAATAGTTGCATGTCGTAGACCCGAAACGGGATGAGCTAACCATGGGCAGGTTGAAGCGGGGGTAAAACCTCGTGGAGGACCGAACCCGTTAAGGTTGAAAACTTTTGGGATGACCTGTGGTTAGGGGTGAAAGGCCAATCAAATTCCGTGATAGCTGGTTCTCTCCGAAATGCATTTAGGTGCAGCGTTTGACGAATACCGCCGGGGGTACAGCACTGAATTGGCTAGGGGGCCTACCAGCTTACCAAACCATATCAAACTCAGAATACCGGTGAGTACTATCAAGCAGTGAGACTGCGGATGCTAAGGTCCGTAGTCGAGAGGGAAAGAGCCCAGATCGTCAGCTAAGGTCCCTAAATCGTGTCTAAGTGGCAAAGGTTGTGGAACTACTTTGACATCCAGGAGGTTGGCTTAGAAGCAGCCATCCTTTAAAGAAAGCGTAATAGCTCACTGGACTAGTGGTTCTGCGCCGAAAATGTAACGGGGCTAAGATACGTACCGAAGCTACGGACTCTTTTAGAGTGGTAGGAGAGCATTGTGTTTATCGATGAAGGTGTACCGCGAGGAGCACTGGAGATCCCACAAGAGCTGATGGCGGCATAAGTAGCGATAAGGAGTGTGAGAATCACTCCCGCCGAAAATCTAAGGGTTCCTGGGCCAGGTGACTCCGCCCAGGGTTAGTCGGATCCTAAGGTGAGGCCGAAAGGCGTAATCGATGGATAACAGGTTAATATTCCTGTACTTAGTAATGATCGTTTGACTTGAAGGAGTGACGGAGAAAGGTAGCGGATCCACCTGTTGGATGGTGGTTTAAGCGAGTAGGGGGGTTGATTAGGCAAATCCGGTCGACTTTTAACCTCGAGACGTGAATACGATAAAAAGTTCGTGATCCTAGGCTTCCTAGAAAAGCTTCGCAAGGAGATTATTATTAATCCGTACCGTAAACCGACACAGGTAGATGAGGAGAGAATCCTCAGGCGTTTGGGAAAACTCTAGTTAAGGAACTCTGCAAATTGGTGCCGTAACTTTGGAATAAGGCACGCCTTTTTTGGTGACATCACTTGCTGATGTAGCTGGGAGAGGCCGCAGTGAAAAGGGGGTAGCGACTGTTTATCAAAAACATAGGTCTCTGCAAACTCGCAAGAGGAAGTATAGGGACTGACGCCTGCCCGGTGCTGGAAGGTTAAAAGGAGAGGTTAGCGCAAGCGAAGCTTTGAATTGAAGCCCCAGTAAACGGCGGCCGTAACTATAACGGTCCTAAGGTAGCGAAATTCCTAGTCGGGTAAGTTCCGACCTGCACGAATGGCGTAACGACTTCCCCACTGTCTCAACTAGAGGCCCAGCGAAATTGGAGTGCGCGTGAAGATACGCGCTACCCGCGGAAGGACGAAAAGACCCCGTGAACCTTTACTGTAGCTTGGCATTGGGTTTTGAGTAACAATGCGTAGGATAGGTGGGAGATGTTGATCCGTGCGTTCTGGCGTACGGGGAGTCATCCTTGAAATACCACCCTTTGTTACTTGAAATCCTAACCTACGGTCGTGATCCGGCCGGGGGACAATGTCTGGTGGGCAGTTTGACTGGGGCGGTCGCCTCCTAAAGAGTAACGGAGGCGCACGAAGGTACCCTCAGCCCGCATGGAAACCGGGCGTAGAGTGTAAACGCATAAGGGTGCTTAACTGCGAGACAAACAAGTCGAGCAGGTACGAAAGTAGGTGTTAGTGATCCGGTGGTTCCGAGTGGAAGGGCCATCGCTCAACGGATAAAAGGTACTCCGGGGATAACAGGCTGATCTCCCCCAAGAGTTCACATCGACGGGGAGGTTTGGCACCTCGATGTCGGCTCATCGCATCCTGGGGCTGGAGCAGGTCCCAAGGGTTTGACTGTTCGTCAATTAAAGCGGTACGCGAGCTGGGTTCAGAACGTCGTGAGACAGTTCGGTCTCTATCCTCCGTGGGCGTAAGAAATTTGAGAAAAGCTGACCTTAGTACGAGAGGACCGGGTTGGACAGACCTCTGGTGTATCGGTTGTGGCGCCAGCTGCATTGCCGAGTAGCTAAGTCTGGAAGGGATAACCGCTGAAAGCATCTAAGTGGGAAGCCCATTTCAAGATAAGATTTCTTTTAAGGAAGCTTGTAGACTACGAGCTTGATAGGCCAGAGGTGTAAGTGCAGTAATGTATTGAGCTGACTGGTACTAAATGACCGTTTGCTTTTATTTTTTTGTAAGCTTTACACGAGTGTTAATTATGGGTTCATCTTCTATTCTAGTTTCGTTTTGTGAATGATATAAGGAAACTAGTTTACGGCAGTAACCATGCGAAGGATTGAGTTCAAGTTTTGGTTTGGTTACTAGGAAGTAAAGAGTCGAAAGAGGGAGTCGTACGACTGTACGTCGACCGAATGAGATCTCGAAGCTGACGACGTAAACAGACCAAAAGTTGATCTCAATTTTGGTGTGCTGATAGCGGTGGGGAAACACCCGATCCCATCCCGAACTCGGCAGTTAAGCCCGCCATCGGCGAAGGTAGTGCTCGGGGAACTGAGTGTGAGAATAGCAAAGTGCACCAATCTTTTATATAAAAAGCCATCCTTGTGATGGCTTTTTTTTTTGCCTTTAATTTTAAGTCATCGTTACCAGTAAATAGTGCGGTTCATTAGCTGGTATTGGTACTCCTTTTTTATTTTTATTTTCACTTATGTTATGGCGGGTTTCTGGAAACTTATAGTCGGTGGTGTGTACCAATTAATTTTTGATAATCTTGGTATTTGGAACTACAAGGCTTTGACTTATGTTATTTCTGAATACTTGATCAAGACAGGTAATTTGCCAGAGGGAGCCGAGTTTATTGCTAATAATCCTCTTTTAGGCTGGCCTTTTTATTTAGTCGCTATTTATCTTGAGTGTACGATCTTTATTGTTTTCTTTAGACCTTATTTATGGAAACTTTATGCATTTTCAATTCTACTCATGCATATAGGAACGAAGTTTACGTTAGATATTGGTTTCGAAACACAGTTTCTTTTAGCCGGGACGTTATTATTTACTTCTCCATTTTTCATAGAGGGAACGATAAAAGAGACGTTCTTAGAAATGCCTGGAGTGCGAATTTTTTATCAGTATTTCCTTAAGAGAAAAAGCACAAGTTAATTGCATAATTTAATCAATTTTTAAAATAGTGTTGAAAGACATTAAATTACTTTTTTTCGTCTAAGTTATTAAAACTAAACAACTCATAGAGTATAAGGGGATGGAAAATAGTGCTCAGTTGTGCAGTGTGTCTGATTTTGTTAACTTAATGAGATAAGGCATTCGTGTGAGGTCGTAGTGGTAGATAAAAGAGTACTAGTAATAATCAGTCTAATTCTTTTTGGTTGTGAAAAAGATTGCGAAGAAAACTTTTTAAATAATTATCAATCGCTACAACAAAGCTTTAGTCTTTTGATGACCACTCCTAGTTCAAATAATGCAAGTAAGTTAAAAAATAATCTTAATAATTTTATCTCTCTTCATGATGGAGTTAAGTGTAAAGATGGTGGTGAAACGTTAGATCCATCAGCTGAAGTAAAAACTTTATTATCTGAAATTAGTTCAGAAAGAAAGTATTCTTCAAGGGCCGAGGTGGTTGCAAAGTTAGTCTATGGTGAAGACAATCGTGTTGATTTAGAAGATTCTCTCAATAGCTCATATAGAAATTGGGGACGATCTACAATAGCTCAAATTTCAAAAAATAAAATTAGAAATGATGGTAAGCTTGTCGCTAAAACTTTAAAAGACCGCTACTCCCTTTGTGATGGTGAAAGATTTTCAACCCAACTGACGGCAGCTCGTTGCTCGGGATTTTTAGTGGGACCAGACATTGTTGTAACAGCTGGCCATTGTGTTGAAGACCAATATGATTGTGATGAAAATTATTGGGTTTTAGACTATACAAAAGATAAAGTCTCCATCGGAGATGATTCTATTTTTGGCTGTAGTGAAATAATTGAACAAGTTTTAGATTATGATACCGGTCTAGATTACGCCGTTATAAAAATTGATAGAAAGGTAACAGATCGAAAGTTTTTTAGATGGAGAATGGATACTGAAAAATTAAAAGTTGGTGATCCCTTAGTTGTTATTGGAAATCCTTCTGGTCTGCCTATTAAGATAGCCGATGGAGCTGAAGTAAAAGATAATTCCGAAAATGATTATTTTACAGCAAATCTAGATACGTTTGCTGGTAATTCTGGTTCTGCTGTTATTAATGCAAATACAGGAGTCGTTGAAGGTATCCTCGTGAGAGGAGAGACTGATTATATTGCCATTAATGGAAGTAACGGAAAAAGGTGTATGACTATTAATCAATGCTCTGACTCTAATGGTTGTGATGGTAATTTTGAAGAAGTTTCTAAAATGTCCTCTGTTTTAGGAATACCACTTGGACTAAATGAAAGCTCATTAGTAAATGGAATAATAAATAAGAATATTGATAATTTAACATCTCTTTATGGGGTTAAATTATATGGAACACAGTTTGCTGAGTATCAAGTTGTCGGTAGATCTTTTTTAAATAAATGTGCAATAAAGTTTATCTCTGATCAAAGTTCAGAGAATGAAGTTTCAATAAATAATTGTAGCGATAAAAATTCGTTATTAAATCTCGTTGGGACTTATTTGAATAAGTTTTACTATTAGATTAGTTCGTTTAATTGATTTCTTTGTTCGATGAGGTTTTCAAGTTCATCTTTTAATAAGTCTCTTAAAGAAGTTTTTCCGTTTTGTTCAAGGTATTGATCAAGTTCTTTAAATTGATAATAGAGACAATTTATACTGCGGTTAAGTAGGGCAATAGCTTGTTGCTTTTTGAGAATATTGTTTACTAAGCTAATAATGTTGGCATAGTGAAAAGGCTTTTCAATAAATCCAGAGACTCCATACTCAATTGCTTCAAGCATAATATCTTTATCCATATGAGCTGAGATAAAAACAATTGGGACAGCATGATTTTGCTTTCTAATTTCTTTTAATAAAGAAATGCCATCAATTTGTGGCATCTTGATATCGGAGAGAATGATGTCGGGAACATTATTTTTATTAATCTGTTCTAGTAATTCCTTAGGGTTAATATAAAAGTCTGCCTTAAAGTCATAGCTTTTAAAAAAATCTGCCAGTGGTTTTGCTATATCAATTTCGTCATCAACGACAACAATATGCCTAGGCTCATTGTTAACTACTTGATTATTCGAACTTTTTTCACTTTCATTCATACAGAGCCTTTATACATCCCTGTAATTATTAAGACAAGAGTTGGAGTAAAGTTATCGGGTATAATAGACGATAAGGGGTTGAAAAGTATTTTTACAAATTGAGTAAGACACTATGTTTGCAAAGAAATTACTATTAATTCTGATCCCCTTTCTTATAAGTTTTCATACTTATTCAAGCTCTTCTGATAGTGAAAGACTTCAGGATTTAAGAGAAGAATTAGAAGAAAAAGTAATTGAGCATCAGAGAATTGAGGCGTTCTCACGTGAAAGAAGTTTAACGACTAGTGAGCAGCGTGAACTTGCTCTACTCGAAGAAAGAATAGAAGTTTTAAGAAATGAGTTGGGGCTTACAAGATTAAATCATGACTTGATTGAGAGTGGTCAGCACCAAAGAGGGCCAAGCTTGGATGATCTTTCAACAGGCACACTTGTTGTTAGACCAGATGAAAGTGATATTGCTGAGCTAGAAAGAAGGCGTCGCCAGCTTGAGGCGACAAGATTAAATCATGAAATGATTGAAGCTGGTGATCATAGTAGAGGGCCATCGTCAGATAGAACAGGAGATGACTCTCAACAGTTACTCGTCGTCAGGCCAAGTGAAGATGACGTTTTAGAGTTAGAAAGAAGAAGAGAGGCATTAGAAGCTGCCAGAATTAGACATGAAATGATCGAAGCGGGAACAGCGAGAAGAGGTCCAACTGCTGAAGAGATTCGTCTTCAACAACAAAGAGAAGCTGGGCAGGCAAGAAGAGGACCTACAGCTGAAGAGATTCGTCTTCAGCAACAAATTGAAGCTGGTCAGGCAAGAAGAGGACCTACGGCTGAAGAAATACGTCAACATCAACTCTCGCTTTCT
Source organism: bacterium (assembly GCA_030425045.1). Lineage (GTDB taxonomy): Bacteria > Bdellovibrionota > Bacteriovoracia > Bacteriovoracales > Bacteriovoracaceae > JAUHVL01. The sequence goes on along the minus strand of JAUHVL010000013.1, from coordinate 78,750 downwards.
CAAGAGAGTGATGAGGCAGAGTTAGCACGGAGAAGAGAAGAACTTGAAGCCGCAAGAAGAAGACATCAGTTAATAGAGGCAGGTCAAGCAAGACGAGGTCCAAGTGCAGATGAAATGCAAACTTTTCAAGCAGGAGTAGAGGAAGGACAAAGACGAGCTGCTACTGATTCTGAAGTTGTGAGAGACGGTGAAGATGCTGTGACAGAAACGGGACCAAGACTTAATTCAGAAACCGCTGTATTACAACAAACTCAGCAAATTCAAGTAGGACCTAACGGTGTTTTTCAAGGACCTAATGGAGTGATTCAGAATGCTGAATCCGGTGGATTTAATATTAATGCTGGTGATGGCGCTACGATTAACTTAACTGTTGTGCAAGGAGGAGATCCTGTACAAACGGAGCCTGAACAAACGGAGCCTGAACAAACGGAGCCTGAACAAACAGAGCCTGAACAAACAGAGCCTGAACAAACAGAGCCTGAACAAACAGAGCCTGAACAAACAGAGCCTGAACAAACGGAGCCTGTGCAAACAGATCCTGTGCAAACCGACCCAGAACCTACGATACCTCAAGAGACATGTTTTGATATTGAAAGTGATATCACAATGTCTAGCCTTAATAGAACGTGCGTGGCTCGACTTGGAAACGGAGATTATGATCAACGATTAGCTGAGTTGAATGCTGAAAATAGCGATACGGCGATTATCGATTTTATGGAAGATGTGATTACTGAAAGAGCATTAAGAGATGTTCTCATTGAGTTGAGAATTGCTGAAATGCCTGGCGCTTTTGGAAATGTAGAAGATGAAGAAAGAGAAGATTTTGAAACTGCTAGGGAAAGATTTCAAAATGAACAATGTGATGATTTTAGTGACCTTGAATCAATAAGTGAGAGAAAGCAAAGTCGATTACAAGAAATTTGCCAAAGAGATGCATGTTATTATTATCAGTCGAGTAGAAGAAGTTCACTTCTCGATAAAATAAATACCGTTCTTCCTGTTGCTGAAAATAGACACGCAAATACAGGATTAAAATTACTTATTTGTGGTATGGGTTGTACTGAACAGGAAGACCCTCGTCCTAGACCAACTGAAGATGATCCTGAAGAAACAGGCGGTGATCCTGAGGAAGAGGGAGGTGATATAACTCTCGAAGAACCGATAGAATTCGTTCCTTTTACTCCTCAAATGATCCCTATTCCTATACCAGGTGGGCGTCCAGTGGCCTGGCCTGGCATTGTTTATTAGTCTAAGAGATTTTACTGAAATTGTACCTTTGTGATCAATCGTGTTAAATAATTGATATGAGTGATCGTAAGAAAGACCATTTAGATCTAACAGAGAAATCGCAGTTTTCTAAAATTGCTAGTGACTCACGGTTTTTCTATGAGCCTCTTCTCGGTACTTTAGATCATCAAAAAATATATCAAGAAGACATAAGTTTTTTAGGTAAAAAACTTAAAGCTCCTATTTGGGTTGGGAGTATGACTGGTGGGACTAAGGAAGCAGCACATATTAATCGTAATCTCGCCAAAATGGCAGGTGAGTTTGGTTTTGGTATGGGGTTAGGCTCTTGTCGACCATTGCTTGATAGCGAGGATTTTTTTGACGACTTTAATGTCAGAGAATTTCTAGGAGATGATCTTCCTTTTTACGCGAATCTAGGTGTAGCACAAATAGCTCAGTACTTAGATGAGTCTCGAGTCGATGAGCTTCACGAGATGTCGGAAAGGCTGAGAGTTGATGGTCTTATAATTCATATCAATCCAGCACAAGAGTGGTTTCAACCTGAAGGGGATAGTTGGAATAGAAATGCTCTCAGTATCATTGAAGAGTTTATAGGTACTTACAACTTACCAGTGATTGTCAAAGAGGTCGGTCAGGGCATGGGACCAGAAAGCTTAAGGCATCTTATTTCTCTGCCTCTCGCTGCGATTGAATTTGGTGCTTATGGGGGCACTAATTTTAGCTATTTAGAGCTTTTAAGAGGAAATAATCCGTTAATATCTTGTCATGAAAAAATGACTACTGTTGGCCATAGCGCCGAAGAAATGGTACATCTCATCAACTCAATATGGGATGAATTCGGGCAAGAAAAGGCCCTTTGTCGCCAGTTTATTATATCTGGAGGGGTGTCATCTTATTTGGATGGATACTACTTGAGAGAAAAGTTATCTTTGCCGGCGATCTATGGTCAAGCTAACGCGTTTCTTAAGTTTGCCCGTGGAGATTATTCTGAGTTGAGGGCCTACGCTGTTGAGCAGTTAAGAGGTTTAGAGTTTGCGAAACAATTCCTGAGAATTCGGAATTAATCGAAAAAAACTATATAGAGATTATAAATAGTAGAGAGGCTTACTTGAACGAAAATTATCAAAGTGAAAATTCAAGTGATTCAAAAAAGTCCATCGGGCTTATACCTGGTTTTTCAAAATTAACAAAAGAAGAAAAACTTAAATTTATTTGTGAGAGGTTTCATCAGACACCTAAAGAAGCTGAAAAAATATTAAAAAGCTTTTGGCATGAAGATTCTGAAGTTCAAAAAAATTTAGATGAGTTTAGTGAAAACACGATTAGTAACTTTCCCGTTCCTTATGGGATTGTGCCGAACGTATTAATTAATGGCCAAAACTACTTTGTCCCCATGGCCATTGAAGAAAGCTCTGTTGTTGCAGCAGCAGCTAAAGCTTCAAAGTTCTGGTTCACTCGAGGTGGATTTAAAGCAAAAGTTGTTAATACGTTAAAAGTTGGACAAGTTCACTTTAAGTGGAGTGGTGAAAAAGAAACTCTCTTTAATGTATTCGAAGAAAGTAAAGAAATAATCAGAGACGAATTAACTCCTGTTCTTGAAAGTATGGAAAAAAGAGGCGGAGGTCTAAAAGACATTGAACTTCTTGATAAAACGGATGTCGAAGAAAATTACTTTCAGCTAAAAGCTACATTTGAAACTTGTGATGCCATGGGTGCTAATTTCATTAATACCGTATTGGAAAATATTGGTGCTCAATTAAAATGTATCTTTGACGATTTATCTTATGATGGTGAGCTTGAAATTATTATGGCAATTCTTTCAAACTACACTCCTGATTGCCTCGTCAATGTAGAAGTGAGTTGTCCCGTAGCGGACTTAGCAGAGCCAAGTCTTGGAATGAGTGCAGAAGAGTTTGCTGAAAAGTTTGCAACAGCTGTTCGTATTGCCTGTATCGATCCTTATCGAGCGACGACTCATAATAAGGGAATTTTTAATGGGATCGATGCTGTCGTCATTGCTACAGGAAATGACTTTAGGGCGATTGAAGCTTGTGGACACTCTTATGCTGCCAGAGATGGACAGTATCGTAGTTTATCTAAATGTGAAGTTGAGAATGGTTATTTTACATTCTCTATTGATATACCACTTGCCCTTGGTACTGTTGGTGGCCTGACAACATTACATCCGCTAGCAAAGTTTTCTTTAGATATTCTTGGAAGACCTTCTTCAAAAGAGTTGATGGAAATTGTTGCGACAATTGGTCTTGCTCAAAACTTTGGTGCCGTAAGATCACTTGTTACAACAGGAATCCAAAAGGGACATATGAAAATGCACTTAATGAATATTTTAAATCATTTAGGTGCAACTGATGAAGAAAGAGAAGACGCTAAAATTTACTTTAAAGATAATATCGTTTCATTTAGTGAAGTTAAAAAATATTTAAGTGATGCGAGAGATTATCAATAGGTTTGATTGAATGATGGTAAACAGTGAAATTATAAATAAATTAAAATCATCAGAAGCACCTCTTCTTGATCGTTTTGATTTATTTTATAGTGGACATGGAAAACTGCTACTTTCTGGTGAGTACTTTGTTATCGATGGTGCTAAGTCGATAGCACTTCCAACAAAAAAAGGTCAGTCTCTCGGAGTACGGTTTTCGCCAAGTTTCAATCCGAAACTTACTTGGAAGTCATATGATCTCGAGGGGAAGCTTTGGTTCGAAGGAAACTTCGAATTTTGGCATTTTGATTGCCTTGATAAAAATCCTTGTCCTGAGGCCCTTTTCTTGCAAAAAATTTTACAAAAAGCGAGAGCTCAAAATAAACATTTTTTAAGAGATGGAGTGGATGTTTTTGTTGAAACGTTCCTCGATTTTCCACTTGAATGGGGATTGGGAAGTAGCTCTACGCTTATTTATAATATCGCTCAATGGGCCTATGTTTCTCCGTTTGAGTTATCTTTTAATACCAGTGGAGGATCGGGGTATGATATTGCCTGTGCTCAAAGTGAAGGCCCCATTCTCTATCAAAGAATAAAAAGTGAACCTCATTGGAGTTTCGTTACATTCAATCCAGAGTTTAAAAATAACTTGTTTTTCGTTTATCTTGGTAAGAAGCAAGATAGTCGTAAGGCCGTTTCTTTTTACCTAAAAAAGAATTTAAATCGTCCAAAAATTGTAAAAAGTATTAATGAAATTACTGAAAGTATGATGACATGCTCAAAATTAGATGACTTTAATAAATTAGTTGTTGAACATGAGAGTATCGTCTCAGAAAGTTTAGACCTTACTACGGCCAAAGATCTACATTTTAAAGATTACTGGGGAGAGGTGAAGTCATTAGGCGCATGGGGTGGTGACTTTGTAATGATGACCAATGATAGAAGTCCAGAAGAGTTGTATAAATATCTTGAAGAAAAAGGTTATAATATTTGCTTTTCTTATGATGAGCTCATCTTAAATGCTGATGACAAACCTTCAGGGGCAAAGCATGAGTATCTCCACTGATATTTTAGATAAAAAATTTAAATGGAGTTCTCCATCAAATATTGCTCTTATTAAATATTGGGGCAAAAAAGAAAATCAGATTCCTCAAAATCCTAGCTTGAGTATTACATTAAGCAAGAGTTATACAACAACATCATTAGAGCTTACGTCAAAAAATGAAAATTGGATTAATTTTAAATTTGAGGGGATGAAAAAAGATGACTTTATCCCTAAAATTGAAAAGTTTATTTCTAGGTTAGGCTCAGAGTGGTCATTCTTACATGATTATAGTCTTAATATTGAATCTACTAATACATTTCCTCATAGTTCAGGGATGGCCAGTAGTGCTAGTGCCATGTCAGCATTAGCGTTATGTTTTTTAGAGATAAAAAAAAGTTATCATGATCAAGACTTTTTTATAAAGGCCAGTGAGATGTCCAGGCTTGGCTCGGGGAGTGCTTGTAGATCACTTTACAAAGGAATGTCTCTTTGGGGTGATGATGGTGAAGAGGGCTCCGATCTTTATGGTGTTGAGTTCTCTCAGTTCAATTCATTTTATGAAGGTTTTCAGGATACGGTTTTAATTATCTCAAGTGATAAGAAATCGGTCAGTAGTTCTCTTGGACATAGCCTACTTGATAATAATATTTACGCACATTCTAGATATCAACACGCTCGTGAAAACCTAGGGAAACTTAAAAGTATTTTAAAGACTGATGATTTTCATAGCTTTGCTGAGGTTGTAGAGCAGGAGGCGATGGCCATACATGCGACGATGATGACATCAAACCCAAGCTATGTTCTCATGAAACCGCATACTCTTAATGTCATTGAGAAAGTAAAAAGCGTGAGAGCAAAGGGACTTCAGCTTTGCTTTACATTAGATGCAGGACCAAATGTTCACCTTCTTTATCCAAGAAGAGCAAAAGAAGATGTCATAGGATTTATTAAAGAGAACTTACTTCAATTCTGTGAAGAAGAAAAATATATTGAAGATGAAATGGGCAGTGGTCCTGTGAGATTAAGCGAATTATGATGTCTGATAAAACATTCCCGGCCAAAATCTTATTATTTGGTGAATATAGTATTATTAAAAACTCGATGGCACTTTCTGTTCCATATCCTTTGTTTGAGGGGAAGTTAACTTTTGCTAGAAAAGAGAGAAGTAAAGATCTTGAACTTCAAGCTTTTGTGCGTTTTTTAAAGAAGATGGAAAAAGAAGGAAAGTTTGACTTTGACTTCGATATTAGCTCACTTGAGTTTGATATAGGCCAAGGTCTTTATTTTGATTCTTCTATTCCTCAAGGGTTTGGAGTGGGCTCTAGTGGGGCTTTATGTGCCTCTATTTACGATCGCTATGCTCAAAGAAGTGACCTCAATAAAGAAAGTACAGCGGTTTTAAAAAAGCGATTTTCAGTGATTGAGTCACACTTTCATGGTGCAAGCAGTGGGATAGATCCGCTGATAAGTTACCTTGATTTACCTATTTTGATAGATCAAAAAGGAGAACTCATTCCGGTACAGCTTCCATCAAACCTTGAATATGGCAGAGGAAGTATTGGAAAGGGGGCTATCTTTTTGTTAAATACTGGACGGTCACGAAAAACAGAACCCTTAGTAAATCTATTTCTAGAAAAGTGTAAATCCAAAGCTTTTAATGAAGACTGTATGGAGCAGATTCTACCAGTTACAAATAATTGTATTACGTCTTTTTTAGAGGGTCGTTTTGAAGAATTGTCTAAACCCTTTGAACGCCTTTCTCGCTTACAATATGAATTTTTCTTACCTATGATTCCTACTTTCTATCAAGATGTATGGAGACAAGGTCTTGAGCAAGGTGAATTCTTATTGAAGTTATGTGGAGCTGGCGGGGGTGGATTTCTTCTGGGCTTTTGTGATGACTTTAAAAAAGTATCAAAACAATTAGAAGAACACGAAATCAGACCATTATTTCGCTTTTGAGCCACTTTTTATTTTCATCTAAAGTAAATTGCCTAATTCTAATATTGTTAGGGTTATCTAGAGAGTAAAGCTTCCATAACATTCTTGTAGAGTCTTCTCTGACGGTGAATTCGATTTTTCCAAAGTTTCTATCAGGAATCATATTATGTTTGCCGTAAAGAGCTTGGATTGGCCTAATCAGAAAACGTTTGAGTCCATGAGTTAATCCTGAACTTTGAAATTCGAGAAAGGGCGAGCTTCCACTAGAAAGTGGAAGTTGCTCCTCTATAAAAGTTCCAAAATGTTTATCACCTGAAAGAAAAAAGAGCCCAGGAGGATCGTATTTTTCAAGTAAGTCGATAAGTCTTCTCTTTGCAACTCTGTAGTCATCCCAGTCTTCAGTAAAATGTAGTTTATTTTTCAAAACTCCTATTGGGCTAACAATAATATTAATATCCCCGGAGTGTGAGTAGAGTTCATCTTCCAACCAACCCCACTGGTTTTCACCTAAAATATCGCTATAGCTTTTATAAGGTCTGTCTTTAAAGAAGCGACAATCTAAAAAGTAAGCCTTTATCGTTTTTCCATTGATCGTCCAACTTCGAGTATAATAAATACCTTCTCTATTTCTTCTTTCATCATTTTTAGGAACATTGAGAAAGTTGAGAAATAATTCTTGGCTTGTTTCTTTTAATTTATAATTTTTACCGCCATTATTAATTCCATAATCATGATCATCCCAAACTCCTTCAATCTGAAATTTACTTTGAAAATTTCTATATTCAGAACTGGTTAACTTTTTATACTTATCTTGAAAAATGGATTTGTTGTTTGTGTCTGCATAGATATTATCGCCAATACCAAACCAAACATTTGGTTTTGTCGCTGCAATTATTTTCCAAAAGTCTTGAGGTAAGTTTTGTCGATTACAGGAACCAAAAGCAATTGAGAAATGAGTCGTGTAATGTTCATAGGCCATTAACTGCTCTATGGGAAATATGCTAGCCGATCCGATGGCCTTAAGAAAAATCCGTCTATCCATGGAGTAATTTTGTCATGACATGGGCTAGATGTCTTTAGGCCATTTAACTTTTAACTAAAAAAAAGAGAGACTAAAAGTCTCTCCTTTTTTAGAAATATTTGTGTCGCATTATTATTGCTTACATACAACTGCTTCATATGCACTAATGGTGTACTCTACAATCAAACAGTTCGTGTTCTCATGTAGACTAATCTTATGATATGAAACATTTAACTCAGATGTTGGAGAAGGCTGAACACCTGCATAGGCATTACCTCTTCCCGACATGATATTAACATAGATATAACTACTACCTTCTCTCTTATCAAAAGAGAGAGTCATTTGCTCACCTTTGTAGGGATTAGATTTTGTTCCGTAAAAAATATTACCGACAAAACTATTTCCAGCGTTCATATGACCAAGCATGATAAGGCCTTGATCACTGGTGTCGATAGAAGACTCATTAAAAACTTCGTTTCTAGAAATAAGAGCATCTACATTTACTTCCGATGATGTTTGTTCCATGAGAAGGGCGGTTTGAGGATCCACATCATTATTCGTGAGTTGCTTTCGATTACTTTTTGGCTGGCCACATGATGTTGCAATCGCCGCTAGTGCCATAAGGGCAACTGACCATTTAAATACTTTCATTTCTCTCTCCCTATTCAATATTTATATTTGTTCTATTTGTTTCTTCGTTTTCTGTTTCAATTTCTGTTTTTTCAACTTTTTGTATTGGACTCGCTTTACAAACAACTCCGCTATAATCAAAGTTAATCTTTTTAATAATGAGACAGTCCATCTCTTTATGAAGAGTAATTTTATATTCGCTTAGTTGAATCTCAGGACTTCTATTAATTAAAGCAGTTGTTGAAAATATATCACCTCTACCAGAGATGATTTCTACTAACGACTGATCTGCTGTTCCCGTTGGCTCTATTTTTAACGTTAATATGGAACCTCTGAAGGGATTTGCATCAAAACCATTAATGATATAACCGGTATAAACACTTTTTTCATTAAATTGTCCTAAAAGAATTAAAGAAACATCACTAGGATCCATTTGAGACTTTTTTGTGATTTCTCCACTTTCAAGAAGGTGTTCTACTTTTGTTTTTACTGGTTCAATACTTTTAATATCAAGATTACTAACAGAAACAGGTCTTTTGATTCCAGTTAATTGTTTTCTTGTACTGTCGCCACAGCCAATGAGGGCAATACAGCAGATAAAAAATGTAAGTGTCCAGTGTTTAGTCATAATCTCACTTTCAAATTAATTTTGATGAATATGCTTCAAGAATAAGGCCAACTTTTTTATGAATTCTTAACGAGTTAGAAAGGTGAAAAAAAGTTCGCATGTTTATGTAATTTTTAGCTGTCTAAAATTTAGACAAATAAACCCGTCTCCCTTACTCAAGTTTTTTGTCGTTTGGCCGATAAGAAGAGGAGCTATTTTTAAAACGAGGTGATTTGTGAATAAACTCGCAGTTGTTGTTTATGTTTTTTTCTTTGCATCTGTAGGTGTCTTTGAGAATTATTACTCTAAAGAGGGTGTGAACAAAAGAGTTCCGAGTAATACTGTTACAGGCGGTAATTGTACAAGTGGAATACGTTATTTATTTAAAAGAAATACAAGAGGAAGACAATTTAGAAATCTGATTAAGCAAGGAAATATCGAAGGAATAAAAGAGTTATTCTGGTCAAGTCATCGTGCTGAAAGAGTCATTGAAAAAATTCACTCCTCTCGCTTTACGAAATGGCTAAGAAGAAGAAATCAATCAACTTTTGTTCCAGCTCTTTTTCAAACCAAAAATAACTTTGTAAAAAGTTTAAATGGAGAAGATGTCGATACTATGAGTACGATTTGGAAAGTTGTTGATGACTCTGCCGAGCAAACAGAAGATGAAACGAAAGCAATAGCAAGTGTAGAAGCCTGGATAGGTCATGTTAAGAGATATCAAAATAGAATAGATGGGTATCTTGAAAGGAGTGTTGAATATCACCAGCAAATTGATGGTCTAAGGACTTTAAGATGGGAGCCTTGGATGAGTGATATTGATGGAGAAGGTGTCGAAATTCCCATGGTCATGTATTCACGAAATGAAGACGGAACGACTGATGTTGATATAAGAAAGAGTCGATTTTTTCCAACAAGTCAAACTGATATAGATTATAAGATTGAAAACCTCGAACATGAAACGAGTACAATCTTTGCTGGAAACTTCGCAAGAGAGGCGAGAAAGAAAAGTAAGTTATATGAAGCCATGTTGGATCAGGCACTTCACTGGAGAAGGTTAGAGTTAGTTAATGAAAGGTTCGGTCGTGTGGCTATTGATAAATTATCGGATAAACAAAAGTCTTTAATGAGAGAGATAAGACAACTTCTTATTGGAGCAACAAATGATGAGGGAATTAATATTGCTCCTCGAAGAGATGCCATGACGTGGGTTAAGAAAAAAGAGGCACGAGTTGAGTTTTGGCAGGCCATGAGACTTTGGAAGTCAAATAGAGTAGCAGCAGATATGGAGTTTGAAATGCCGAAGTTTATGTTAGATAGGGCATCTTCTATCTCACCTGTTGCTTTGATTACTCCACTATTTTTCGTAGCAGCGGGGACTGCTAAAACATTAGTCTCCAATATTTATGAAGATAATCCTCACTATCAATACTACACAGGTATGATTAGTGATGGTGTGAACAACTTTCTTTTTAATACATTAGGTTTGTCGACCAAAGCGATGAGGGCCTGTTTTGAAGCTGAGAGAACCTGGACTAGAAATGAAGTTGCTCAAAGCCAAATAATTAATGCGCACCTTTCACGTTATGTGGCCCTCGATAGAATTGAGCCGGAAGCAAATCACCTTGAAAGCCAAGAGTATATTCGTTTGAGAAATGATCTCTTTGCTGAATGTCGAGAGAGGGCGCAAGAGCATAGATCGCTAGAAACACATGCTGATGGTAAAGAGGCCATATTAAGCGCTCAGGTTTCAAGGTTGATGGCCCATAAGATTTTAGAAGAAATCATAATTGAACATCATGATGGTGGAAGAAGATTAGCGAGAAAAGTGTATGATTTTTTCGAGGCGAGAGAATATCAAGACGATACAATGGCAAATGAGCTTGAAGCAGAAATTAGTGCTGAGGTTGGAAGGGACTTTTTTAATCAACTTGTAGAGTATGAAAATAATCTATTACTTATCGAAGAAAGGCTAAACGATCCTGACTTTGAATCATCTGCATATTTTAATTCTATTCAGGACTACTTTGATTATATCAACGGTTTTGTGGAAGCAGTAAATGAATAAAAAAAGGCGATCACAGGATCGCCTTTAATATCAAAACTAAGAATCTATTATTAATTATTAGTATTTAACTCTGAACCATTAAGGATTCCAAGTAACTCATTAAAAGGAACTTTTGGATAAGTCATGGTGATACAGTGAAGTGATCCCAAGCCCTTGTTTGAAAGAGTAGAAGTAATGATTCCATGAACTTTATAACCAAAGCTTCTATAGATATCCATTGCTTTTTGATCGTTAGCTTGTCCAAAAATAGGAACATATATTGTTCCATTTACAAGAAGAGAGTTTACGTAGTTTTCATAGTGATTGTCTGGTCTTGGCATCATATGAACGATAAAGCCAGCGTCCTCAAGAGGTTTTTTATAACTTGGCTCATCAGTGATGACATTAAAATCATCCATAAATTTAACACTTTCATCAGCGTGTCCAATTCCTTTTACATGAGGAAGTCTTAGTAGCTGATTACACCCATACATTCTTTCAAAAACAGCATCAGGAATATTGTAAACAAGGTTATTGTTGATAACGACACAGTCTCCTAGTGATGTGGCCATAAAGTTACCACCCTCAAAGAAGAAGTTATGATCCATCATACCAGCATTAAAGTATTCTCTTAATTGCTCATCAGGCTCAAACTCATGATAGTACTGAGCATCTGTAATATAGAATGATCCATCTTTAGCAATTGAAGGAACAGGTACACCATCTCTAGCCCAGAAACCTTTGTCTGAGTCAGGTAAGTAAATAAGTTTGATTCTCTCAGGAGCTATAACCTTATGAAACTTATTTAAAAGCCATTGATGGTAAGCACGAGTTTTCTTTTGTGTGTAAATAACAAGTGTCATGCCAGCAGGTAACTCTTCGGCCATCTTTAATTTTGCTTTTTCAGAGTCAAAGTCAAATGTATCACTGAAAATTAAGTAACCTGCATCGAGATACTCAGCAAAAGGAGTTACTTCAACACCACTTGTATTTTTTGATGTTTCAAAATAGTTGGCAACAAGTTGATTTTGCTTTTCAGCAATCTTTTGCATTTGATCACTTGGAAGCTTTCTTGGTGCTGCAGCATTTACCGACAATGTGGCCGCGAGTAGTAAAATTAGACTTAATGTTTTCAACTTATTCTCCTTGTCTGAATTCTGTTGAATTGTGTTGTCATTGTTATGAACTTAGGAATAGTATCCCGAGTAAATTCATAAGGTAAAGTTAGGAGATTATTAATTATGCATAGCGAAAACGTCTTTCCATGCGATATTTTAATGGTTGAGCCTGATTATTTTAGGGTCGAATATAGGATAAACCCCTATATGACCGATGAAAATGGCAATTTAAATGAGGTCAATAAAGAGAAGGCACGTGAACAATGGGACGCGTTATTGTCAGTATTTGTTGGCCTAAAGATGAACGTAAAAACCATAAAAGGAGATGAAAAATATCCTGATATGGTTTTTGTGGCCAACCAGTCTTTTCCCTTTATTTCTGAAAAGGGACCATCTCTATTAATGAGTAAAATGAATTCTTCTCACCGGCAAGGTGAAGTGGCCCTTATTGAGCAGTGGGGAAAAGAGCAGGGTCTTCATATCTTTCATTTGTCTTCAGAGCATAACCTTGAAGGTACTGGAGATATGATTTGGGATCCTTATCATAATCGAGTTTTTGGTGGATTTGGTTATAGAACTGACTGTTTAGTTTATGATGAAGTCGAAAAAATCACAGGTCATAAGGTCGTTCGATTGAAATTGGTCTCACCTCATTTTTATCATCTCGATACATGTTTCTCTGTCTTAAATAGCGAGACTGTTCTTTTTGTGGAAGATGCGTTTGATCATGAAGGAAGACAAATTATTAAAGATAGCTTTAAAAATGTCATCGCTATTACTGAAGCAGAGGCGAAAGAGTCTTTTGTCGGTAACTGTTTTTGTCCTGATGGAAAAAATGTTGTCACTAACTTTACGAGTGAAAAGATAAAAAAAGAAATTGAATCGTTTGGTCTCAATATCATAGAAGTTGATACTTCTGAATTTATGAAATCTGGGGGCTCAGTATTTTGTATGAAACTAGCTCTGCTAAGTGCTCGTTAAGAAAGTAATCTCTCTACCTGTTTATTTTTATTATTTGCATCTTTAAGCATAGACGTCGTTGCACTTTGAATGATCTTTTGTGATGCCCTTTGAGAAACAGCGGTGGCGACATCAGTATCACGTATTCTTGAGTTACCTGCAGCGAAACTTTCTTCTTGAATTTGATTATTATTAATAGAGCTGATTAGTCTAGCCCCTAAACTTCCAGCGTCTGCTCGTTTGGCATTAATTTTTTCGATCATACGATCAACATTACCAAGTGCTGATTGAGCACCTCCTTTCGTTCCTATCTCGGCCCTTGTAATTCCTAAGTCTTTTGTTGTGGCAGAAAGCTCTTCAGTATTATAGACAACTGTATTAGAAGATTTCTGGCCATGGATTCCAACATGAAACTCATACCTTTTACTTGAGCCATCAAGAAGTTTGAGTCCATTAAAGTTTGATATTTTTGCGGTACGATCAATCTCTGTTTTGAGAGATTGAAATTCAGCATTGGTCGCTCTTCTGGCATCATCACTAACGGTATCACTGGCCGCCTGAACTGAAAGCTCTTTCATTCGAATTGCCATTTGCATGATATTACCGAGATCACCTTCCGCTACTTGAAGAAATGAGATTCCATCATTGATATTTCTTCTCGCTTGTCCAAAGCTTGTTATTCCTGCTTTGAGTTTTTCTGAGATGGCCAAGCCAGAGGGATCTACTGCAGAGTTAACAATACGATCGCCACTAGAAAGTTGCTGTGAAGCTTGGTTCACTTTTCTAGTAGAATTACCCAAGTAGCGCTGGGCAATCAACGAATGTCGATTCGTACTAATCTTATAGCTCAAAAATCCTTCTCCGTGGATATCAGTTGATCTGTTTCCCTACAAATCAGACAAAATAAATTGGCACTCTTTGCCTATAAAAATTTTGCCTCATTCTCTTTGCGGAAATTTTTGCCAGTTTCTTGAGTACATCAAGAATAATTTTTGATATTATTCGATAAACCTATTTACTCGACTATGTATTCATTTGATCAATTAAAGCCGTTATTACTTAATTCCAATCTAAGTGAGGGAAAACTCATTAAAGGAATTCATCAAATACAGCATTCATTCACAAAAGAGCTAGAGCGAAGAGATGAGTATATCTCAGAGAGGGATCTTGTTAGTGCTTATTCATCTTTTTATTTTCCAACTAATTTTGTCAAACTTGAGTGGGGCTTTTCTCATTTACCTGAAAGTTTTGTAGAGCAACTAGGAGAAACTCATCTCATAGACTTCGGTTGTGGTCCCGGAACATTTGGCTTAGCTTGGCTCGAGTTTTTTAAAAAAGGGAATGTAACTTTTATTGATCAAAGTGATTTAATGCTGAAACAGGCTAAAGCCTTTTTGAGATTCTTTCATCCCAATACTGAAGCTACCTTTTCAAAAACTATTCCACTCATTGAAGGGCCTATAACATTATTATTTGGTAACAGTCTCAACGAAATATCTCTCGATGATGCTCACGATATTATTGAAAGGGTACGGCCTGATCATGTTTTATTTATTGAGCCGGGAACGAAACTTGTTTATCAACAGTTAATAACTTTAAGAAAAAAATTAAATGAAAAAGGGTATATGACTCATTATCCTTGTCTTGGTGATAAAGATTGTCCCATAACAAAAAATGATTGGTGTCACCAAGTGATGAGAACAAAACATCATGACTCAATTGAAAGGCTTTCTCAAAAGGCAAAAATTGATAGAAGAACAATGCCTCTTACATTTCACGTTTATTCAAAAGAGCAAAGAACAGGTTTATATCAAGGAAGAATTATACAATTCTTAAGAGAAAGTAAGTTTAGCTTTGATTATAAAGTTTGTATGGGAGAGTCCATTGTAGAAATACAACTGCTGAAAAAGAGTCTTTCGAAAAAACAACAAAAGGTCATAAAAGAAACTAATGTTGGGCAAGAGATTAAGTTTGAGGTGGTTAAAAAAGTTAACGATGAGCTTTTTAAAGCTCAACCACTTTTAAGAGAAGGTTGATAGGGTATAGGTCGCCACTGCATAAATTAAAAGAATGGGGTACATGAGAATATCTGATAGTACCCCCCAGCGACTCGACTCTTCGTAATCTCGAACTCTATCGGCGACAGCTTTTTTTATAAGGTAACTTATATAAATAGAACCAATCAAGCCCATCATGGCAACATAGAGATAGGAACTCCAAAAGATCAGATTAGGCATTAGTAGTTAAGAACCTTTTCAACTGCGTCCGTAATTTTTTGCTCATTAGGTAAGACAGCTTTTTCTAAAATTCTATTGAATCCGACTGGAGTAAACTCAGATCCCACTCTCATGACAGGAGCATCAAGTTTCTCAAACGCTTTTTCCATAACAAGTGCAGAGAGCTCACCACCAAAGCCTGAGAAGACTTTGTCTTCGTGGACAATTAAACAGCGGTTTGTTTTTTCAACAGAAGTTAAAATTGTCTCTTCATCTAATGGATTGAGAGATCTAAGATCGATAACTTCGATCTCAATATTTTTTTCTTTAGAATAAGTCTCAGCAATATTTAAACAGAAGTGAACTGGGTTTCCATAAGTTAAGATCGTTAAATCTGAACCTTCTTTTCTTATTTTTGCTTTTCCAAAAGGAACTTCATAATCATCAGGCACAACAGTCATGGCCTGCTTGGCATTATAAAGAGCTTTAGGCTCTAAGAAGACAGATATACCTTCAGAACGCATACAGGTTCTCAGCAAGCCAGCAGCGTCATCAGCAAAGGAGGGAACAACGATTCTTATCCCTGGTAAAGGTAGAAGAGAGGCTTCAATATTTTGAGAGTGGTATAAACCACCACCGATATAACCACCAGAGGCAAGTCTTATCGTGATATTAGGCGAGAAGGCTCCATTGGATCTCCAGTAGTCATGTGAGCACTCTACCATTTGCTCCATTGCTGGCCAAAAATAATCAGCAAACTCCGCACCTTCGACAACTATGCGGGCCTCTTTTTTAAAGCGACTAAAACCATTTGCTGTTCCCACGATAAAGTCTTCGGCAATGGGAGCGTTAAAAACTCTCTCTTTGCCAAACTCTTGTTGCATTCCCTTAGAGACATTAAAGATTCCGCCCTTGTCTTTGTTGGCCATATCTTGTCCCCAGATAAAAGTATCTGGATTATGTCTAAACTCAGCTTTAAGAGTTGAATTTAATGCATCGATAAACTTGATTGCCTCACCACTTTGTTGGTGAGATCCATCTTGATATTTCGTTGCTGGGTAAGCTTCAGGGATAACATAGTCATAGATTGACTCAGGAGTTGGATTAGGTGCTTTCATTGCCGCAGTATGAGCTTCAAGTAGTTGCCCTTGAACTTCTTCATCGATCTTATTTAGCTGCGCTTCCGTAAAAATTTTATTTTTAATCAAACTTTCTCTAAAGTGCTTTAGAGGATCCTGAGCTAAAGCTTCCGCTCTCTCTTTTTCGTCGCGATAGAGCTCGTGTTTATCAGAATTAGAGTGTGAATGGATACGAACACATTGCGCGTGAACAATGACAGGCTCTTGTTTTTTAATTGCGTGCGCCTTTGCCATCGTCATCGCATTCATAGAATCAAAAACATCTTTTCCATCACAGTGAATGATCTTTAGATTTTTAAAACCTCTAAAATTATCTGCAGCAAACTCGTTTGCCGTTTGATCACATTTTGGAACAGAGATACCGTATCCATTATCTTGAAAGACAAAGATGACTGGTAGTTTTTCATTTGAGGCACCATTGATGGCCTCGTAACAATATCCCTCTGATGTTGACGATTCCCCTTGTGAGGAAATTGAGACACCTTTATGGTTGTATCTTTTCATCGCTCTTCCAACACCGACAGCGTGAAGAGTGTGGTTACCTGTACACGAAGAAACATTATGAATATTCCACTCTGGCTTTGCGAAGTGGTTACTCATATGACGTCCACCTGAGGCAAGGTCTGTTGCTTTTGAAATTCCGTTTAAAATAAGTTCTTCAGCGGACATTCCTGCGGCCAAACACGTAAGCATGTCTCTGTAATAAGGAAAGAGATGGTCTTCTCCAATCGTAAAGACTTGTCCAATTGCAAGTTGAATTGCATCGTGACCAGCGTAGGGTGCGTGATAAGACCAGCCAATTGCTTGTTTTAAATAATTGGGTGCTCGATCATCAATTTTTCTTCCAAGGGCCATTAATTGGTACCAAGCTTTTAATGTACTTTTGTCAGTTGATTTAATTGAGTACTTCTTGGGAGCGTTCGTGGTCACATTGAACTCCTATTAATTCATAACGTTACGATTTTGGGGGGCAGTATCCAATAGAATTTTATAATTGTCCATGTATATAAGGGGCGAGATGCTGCTGTGAGTCTACTGGGCGAACTTATTGAGTATTTGTAAATAAAGCTTAGCGGTATTGATAGCGTCTTCTAGGGCCGTATGAGCGACTTCTCCCATATTAAAGTGCTTCATAAGGGCACTTCCAGAGGTACACTCTTTTGGCAGTTTGTTCAGGTCAATTAAGGCATAAGTGGCCGCTGAAAGGTCAAGTTGTCTGTGAACAAAGTGGTCTCGCATAAAGTTCCAGCCAAGGTCTCTATTCATAAAGGGTAGGTCGATTGCACTAACAGACTTTCCAAAAAGAGTGATTTTTTCGCAACTAAAATAATTTTGAATTTGCTCTGATTGGAGGTAGTTTTCAAAGTTCTCTTTGAATTTTAAAATTTCAAGCCCTTCTGAATGCGCTTTCTTTATAAGGCCTTCATTATTTTCAATTACCCATGGATTGAGTTTTGGTTTAAGTTCTTCAAAGCTAGGACATTTAATATAGTGATGAAATGTTAAAGAGTTCTCAATTGTTTTACTTTCAGTACAGAAAGGGACGGCAGCAAACTCAATCATGAAGTCATGCTCATCAAGACCAGTTGCTTCAATGTCAAAGGATAGGTAACGCATCTTCAAATGATAGGTTTATTATTAGAGATAATCAACATCTATCACAGCTTCGTTTTCTTTCAAAAAGTCGAGAAGAGTTATTTGGCATGAAATTAAGTTCGAGTTGACAAGACATTTATGACAAACACCTTCGCCATCACAACTAGATGCAATGGGAATACCTTCTTCTCTCAGAAGAGTTAGTAAATCCAGTGAGGCTTTCTCATTTGGTAGTGTGATCTTTTTTATTATTTTTTGGGAGGCGCGCCCATAAATGATTAATTGATATGACATGACTGGTAGGTGTGATTACGATCATCAGTGATGAGTGAAGATGATCCCATTTGATTGAATACCCACACTTCAGCTAATGATGATGCATTATAAACGGGAAAATTTAATTTTAACAAAGACTGAAGCTGTTTTGTTGATCCTCTCGAGGACTCAAAGGTAAGCCGTGGTGGACTTAGGAGAAACTGATGTCTAGGGTATTTTATAAATTCAAAGAATTCGTTATTTTCTCGTGCACTTGTCAGTCCGTATTGTAGTAAGTGAAAAATATGTTGTCCTGGATCGCGGTCTTTAAAGCTAATAACGACAGCTTTTTTATTAAATTCATTTTTAAGGATACAGATTGGTTGTGGCTTGGAGACTTGCTCTGAGCTTATGAGGTAATTGTTATAGAGAGGTTTCCAGTTTGGAGATAGGGTTGTGATCCCTATGAAGAACTCACCGCTGTCAGTATAAAGTGCAAAGATATTATTGTTCTTTTTTCCTTTGTCTAGAAGGTAGATGGATCTCGCATATAAATTTAAGTCCATATTGCAATCGACTTCAGATCCTTGTGTTATTTCACTAGGGAGTTCTATTTGAAACAAAGGAGCTTGTTGTGATCTATGATTTGTCTTCTTGATGAGTTTGTTGAGCTTATCAAAATTAAGTCTTCGAAAAGTCTCTCCCGGTTGTAATGGGTTTTTTGCCTTAAAAAAAGCTTTTCTTGTGTAGCGACTTTTTTGAAGTTGAGCTCTGTTATTTTGAATAAAGCGTGCGAGCGTATCATCAACTTCGACATCTAAGGGAAATTCATTTTGTGCTATTGAAAGTATCTGTCGTAATGACCTTTTACTTCTACTTGACTTTAGAATCATTTGAAGGCCATCAAGAAAAGTCTGATTGAGCTTGAGCCGTGGATCCTTTTTATTAAAGTCAAAAATTTTATAAGATTCTTTATTTCCAAGGATCACTTGAAATCTAGATGACGGGGAGGTGTTGTTCGGTGAGAAGGCAAGTTGAAGCAAACTCCAAAGAACTGCTTTTTCACTAAAACTAAAACGATATTTTTTGGAAATATTGAGGTGAATTTTTTCAAACGTTTTCACTATATCTTTATTTTGATGAGCGATATTAAGTTTGTTTCTTTTGAAGCAATAGTGTTGTTTTTCAACAGTAGGTTTTAATTTATAGTTAGGCTCATTTTTAAAAAGATTAAGGAAGCTAGAGCAACCAGATAAGTAAAAAAGTGAAAGGATTAAAGAAAGGAATCTAGTATTCAAGATGGTAAAGTCCTTCCGTTTTTTCACTACGATCAGAAATTTCAGATAAATTAAGTTGATCTGCTTCCTCTGTTAAGGCTTGAACAACACAAATAAACCACATTCCGGAGTGATTACCCCCGACATGACCTTGGGTATTGATAGAAATAATTTTGAAACCATGATTAATAAAATCACAAAAAGTTTGATCAAATTGCTTTTCCCTATAGCTAGTGTTTCTTTGAGGAGGAGCAGGAATATAGAAGGTAAATGACTGAATTTTAAAGGGTGATTTTAGTAAACCAATTCTTCTTAAAAATAATATTAACTTCTTCATGTTTTATTCTGGTTCATTATAAGGGGTATACATGTTTATTTTGCTGTTATTGATAATTGAAGTCAATTGATTAGACACACCATTCATAAAGAATTATTGTGGAAATCTTTTCCTGATTTATTTTTATTTGGAGCAGAAAAAAATAGGGTTTATAATTATATTAACAAGAGACAGGATGTTTCTTGGGCTCGTGGCAGGAAGCCAAAAAGAGAGGGGTCCTTTGCAGGGGGACCCCTTTTTTTTTCTATGATCTAAAAACAAAATTCAGAATCAACACAACAAAAAAATAAAAAGTAAAAGTTATGTATAATAAAAAATACCTTGGAGGAATTTATGAAATATATTTTTGTTTTACCTTTTTTATTATTTGGTTGTGGAACAGCTAAGGATGTTTACTACGATAAGAGAATGGAAGTTTGTGAACAAAAATGTAATATGAAGTACGGTAAGTATGATCGATCTAAAAAGTCTAGTTGTATGAATAAATGCAAAAAGGATATATTTGACTGAAATTGTACACAGGTTTCCAACTCATTGTCTTAGATCACTTTTTCTAAATATTTGTTAATAATAAGATTTTTTTTCTCAATTGTTTTTTTTTGATTTGATTATAGAATAGAGATTCTATGAAAATTATTTTCTTAGCAACAGATATTAACTCCCGTATTCGGACCATGCTAAAACTTAAGTTTAGCGCGGAGATGGCCCATGTGAAATCAGGAGAGGAAGCAAAAGTCCTTCTCGAAAAAGAAGAAGATATCTGTCTCATTATTGGTGATTCAAATGTTGATTCAATCGATGAGTTAATCGATCTCTTAGAGAAGACTTTTTCGATCATTCCTTTTATCGATATATCTGAAGGGGAAGTGACGTCGGCAAAAGCCAAGACCTTTTTAGAAGCTCAAGATGATATTGTGAGAGCTCCAACGCCGATTGATCCGAAGGTTCTTGAGGGAATTGTCGCCAGCTCGTTAGATGTCTTTAGAAATAGGTTGAATGATCAGTACAGAGAAATAAAGATTGATCACTTGAGAAATCTCGATCAAGCGGTGTGTAGTATCTTTGTAAAGCTCTCTCCCACAAAATATATAAAGTATATTGAAAAGGGAAGTGAGTTTACCGGAGAGATTATTGAAGATCTCGTTAAAAGAAAAGTAAAAAAACTCTATGTCGATAAAGAATCGATTGGAGAGTTTTCTAACCTCGCCACTCAGAAATTGGTTGAAAAATTTGATGATGAAAATCTAACCTCCGAAGATAAGCATCTTTTATCAATTGTCTCTAATGAAACGATTAAACAGAATTTAAAAAATCTAGGTGTTTCACCTCTGACGTTAGAACTAGGGCATAAAACATTAGTGAGTACGGCCAGCAATTTCTCTCAGGAAAAGAAACTAGATAAATTATTAGAGCTGCTCACCAAGTCTACGAATTATGAGGCAGAACATTGTGTAATGGCATCCTATATTGGAATGGCGATGATCAATATTAGTGATTGGAATACTCCTGAAAACCATTTAAAGATCTGCTCTGCCGCTTTATTACATGATGCTAGCTTGATTGGGACAGGTCTTGGAATGATTGGAGACCAATCGTCTACAATGTTCAAAAAGCTCGATGAAAAGCAAAAGAAAATCTTTTTAAAGAACCCAGAGGTTTCTGCTGATATCTTATTAAAGTGTAAAATTTTTCCTCATGACGCTCATACCATTGTACTTCAGCAGGGTGAGAGACCAGGGGGAAAGGGTTTTCCTAAGGCCCTCGATAGCACGCAAGTTAAACCACTCTCTTGTATCTTTATTTTGGCACACGACTTCATTCATAAGATTTATCATTTGGGGATGAGTCCTGAGAATAAGGGTATTGTCTTAGCTGAATTGGAAGCAAAGTACGACGAAGGTAATTTTCTTAAAGCTTATCAATTATTGGAAAGGTCTCTGGCCTAAACGAGCTTAGGACCTGTTCTTTCTTCAGTGTTATTTTCTTTCTGGAGAGCGTAGGCCATTTCTCTTGCTGAAATAAATTCTTTGTAGTCTTTCTTTGACCACTCCCTTAAGTGAAGACCGGCATAAGCAAATCGAGTATCGTTATGTTGAACTTCTTGTTGGGCCTCAAGTTCTTTTTCTAAAAATGATCTTTTTGTTTGAATCCTAGCAATAGGTGCTTGCTTTGAAATATTTTGTAATAATTTATTAACCAGAGCTTCTCCATTTTCACGATAAAGCTCCATAACAAGACCAGAGCTAAGTAACTGATGAGAACCCACTTCTGATGAGCTTAGGGTCCATTGTCTCGCTAGTGATGTTCCAATTAAGTTTGATAGGATCGAGACTCCTCCACTGCATGGAACCCATCCATTTTGAAGACAGTTAAACTTTAGAGATGAGTGATCGCTTGAGACTCTGATATCAGCTCCTAGGCAAAACTCAATGGCCATTCCTTGGGCACCTTCACCCATATCACAGATAATTGTTTGTGGTAGAAACTGCATTCCCGTTATGAGTTTATGAAATCGATTTAGATACTTTATTAACTTTTCTTGTCCCATTAATTCGAGTTCTCTTTGGTCAAAGCCGCTCGAAAAATAGTTATCAGATCCTCTTAAAACAACTGTGTTCACTTCTAAGTGAGAGGTTAACCAACCAAATAGTCCCTCAAGTTCAAACAGCATTTCGATATTAATAGCATTTTGAACCTCTGGTCTGTTGAGTGTTACAAAGATGCTTTTTGTCTCTTTTTGAAGTTCTACTGAGAGGGTATTGTAGTTGAAAATCACGATTCACCTTCCTTGGTGTTTGAGTTAGCCGATACCTTGTCCTTGATAATCAGCGATATAAATATTTTTTAAAATTTATCATGTGATGTCAAAAAAAAGCAGCGAGGCTGAGGAAGTTACTCAAGTTAATCACTAAAAAAAGATTACTTTTTACAAAGCTGACGGAGGAAGTTTTTTCCTCCGTAGAAAGAGTATATTCGAAATTATTCGTTTTCTGAGAGGAAACGTTCCGCTCTAATGGCCGCCATACAGCCACTACCTGCCGCTGAAATAGCTTGCCTATAGTAGTGATCTTGTACATCTCCACAGGCAAATACACCTTCGACATTTGTATCTGGGTGAGGGGGATTAGGAGGAATTATATAACCATTTTCATCAGTTTTAATTTGTCCCTCTAGGAAACCTGTGTTGGGAGTGTGACCAATGGCCACAAAGAAACCATCAGTTTGTCTTTCTGTTGATTCACCAGTTTGATTGTTTTTAACTTTAATTCCCGTAACACCACTTTGGTCAAAAAGAATTTCCTCTGTTGATGTATTCCAAAGAAATTCTATTTTTTCATTTGCCATGGCCTTGTCTTGCATTATTTTTGAGGCCCTTAGTTTGTCACTTCTTACAAGAACGTAAACCTTTGAAGCAAACTTTGTAAGAAAGATCGCTTCTTCCATAGCAGTGTCTCCACCACCTACAATATGAACAATTTTTTCACGGTAGAAAAAACCATCACAAGTTGCACAGGCACTTACGCCTTTACCAATAAGCTCTTGCTCGTGGGGAAGCCCTAGGTATTTAGCTGAGGCTCCTGTTGCAAGAATCACTGTTTCAGCCTCGTATTGATCACCATTTTCACAAGCAAGCTTGAATGGCCTTTGAGAGAAGTCGACTTTTGAAACGAGGGTATTAACGTATTTCGTTCCAAATCTTTCGGCCTGTTTTTTCATATTAACCATGAGGTCAGGCCCCATAATTCCTTCTGGAAATCCGGGAAAGTTTTCAACATCGGTAGTTGTCGTGAGTTGACCACCTGGTTCTCTTCCCTCAATCAAAATCGGGTTTAAATTCGCTCTTGAAGCGTATAGGGCGGCAGTATAGCCAGCAGGTCCTGAACCAATAATGATAACTTTTGACTTTTCCACTTTATTCTCCAGTTTTTAATCTTCTAATAAACCTAGTTGCTTTTTAACGGCCTCAGGTCTGTCATCTTCATCAGGATGAAGCTCATAATAGGCATTAACAGAAACGAGCTCTTCAGGGTTTTCTGATTTTTTTGTTACTCTAAACTCTTCTTCAGTAATAGTGCACTTATAGTTAAAGTATTGTTTGTAGCTTTTCTTTGCCATCTGGCGCTCCCTAATAGATTTAATTCTACCTTTATAGTGAATTGTCAGTTTGTTAGCAAGAGCTTGATCACGTTTAAGATTTGCGCTGTTAGTCATGAACCTTCTTGCCGCCCTAATATTTTTTTGTGATGTGCTAAAATATTGAAAAGATAAGGTAATCTTACCCTTAGGAGAGAAGTGGAAATGAGAAAAAGGATTTTTCTCTTTATTTCAATATTCTTTATTCAGCAGACTTGGTGTCAAAGGAACATCCTATCAAATAATGTTTACGAGCTTGAAATCTTTCAGGCCAGCAGTAGTGGTAAAAGCGTCATCGTAAATAGAGGTGAGCTTGAGGGTCTTACACTTGGAGAAACGGCCCATGTTTTTTTTAAAGATGATAAAAAAGGTGTGGGAAAGCCAAAGTATTATTACGTTGCTGAAGGTGAGGTCATCAAATTAAAGGACTCAAAAAGTTATTGGTACTTTAAGCGAATCAGAAGACAGTTTCATATCAGAACAGGAAAGAGATTGGCCTTCGTTATGAAGGGAAGAGATCCTAGGCGACCGTTCAATGCTAAACATGTTCATAAAGTTGTCCCTCGAGGGAAAAGATTACAGCAGTTTAAAGAAGAAGAGAGTGAAGAAGTCCCCATGCAACTTATTTTTGGAGACGATCAGTACCTCATTGATGATAACCTGGTGGAAACGGAGCTCTACCGTACTGATGATATAACAACAGATCAAGCAAAGAACTGGAAAAAGCATGGAGCGGGAGAATACGATTATCGGCTTAAAACTTCTCGCGCTGTTTTACGTTCACCGCGAGTGATGCAACCAGAGAAAACAGAGCTGGTGAAGAGAAATATTGAAAAAGGAGTCTTTGATTCGACGGCCTTATTTTCAATGTCAAAAGTGAATGCTCAAAAATATGGCCTTGAAGAGTTATACTCAGAGTCTTTTGTTGATGGGGCGACTGAAACGAGAAAAAAGTCTAGCGATGAAAGTATTTATGATCGATTTCAAAGTAAGCAAAAAGAAGATAATCTTGTTAATCCTGCCGCTACTCATTTAATCAAGGATAGAGGTGCTCTTTTTTCAAGAGAGATGTCTGACCAAGAATTAAGAGAATTTTTTATTAATTCAGGAATTGAAAGAGAATTAGCTCGTCAGAAAAAATCGTTAGAACAAAGTTTAGATCATGAATTCGTTCTCGTGTATTCCAATAATATGACCAATCATACCTCAACAGAAGACCCCAGTTACCAGGGGTCTAACTATGCCATTTCTCTGGCCTATGAACTCTATCTACTAAGAACAAGTGAGCGATTAAGAAATTATACTTTTAGTATCGAGTTAGAAAGAGGGGTGGGGAATTACGATATCAATACGATAAATGGTCGTTTTGGTTTTGGAAGTATAAATGCTTATGTTCATTATTACTTTATGAATGCTCCCATTTCTCTTCATAAATATATGCCATTTATTGGTTTTGGTTATAAAGCAGGAAATGCAGATGTTTTTTCTCCTAATTTAAGTAAAGAATATGAGTTTGAATACAATACTTTCCCTTCGGTTAGAGCTGGAGTTAAGTACCGATTTAAAGCAGGAGATACTTCGGGAGAGTTTGTTAAACTAGGCTTTGGTGCAAGCTTTGTCGCTCAGTATGATCAGTACAATTACACGAATACTAGCTTTTTAGATGATAATATTTATTCAACTTTTTCTACTCGAGAGTTGAAAGTTGGAATTGGACTAAATATTTATTTTTAAGTTTGGAAATAGTTTATGAGATTGATTTTATTTATTTTTCTTATGTCTTCTCTTCAAGCACTCGAAATCGATGAAAAGTTAACAGCTCGATTTTTAAAAGTTTCCGAGTCAAGAAAAACGGTTCTTCTTAATCGAGGGCTAGAGGATGGTTTGGTTGCTGGAGATCATGCTAAGTTTTTTATAACGACAGGAGTAATTGCAAGAGGAACTGTTGTCAAAGCATCACCAACCAGAACAATTTGGTCACTATACAGAATTGTAGATGGTACAAAAGTTTTTACTAATAAAGTTGTGAATATAAAAATTTCGAAACCTGTAAAAGTAACAGAGGATGCCTCAAAAGCATTAAGGCCAGACTTTGTTCCCCAAGGTGTTGAAGTGGTCCAAGCTGAAGGCAATATTGTCAATGAAACGGAGATGGATGACTTATCGAAAAATGAAAGAGTTGATTTGAAAGATTTTAAAGAGGGGACCATGATGGATTATGACATGGAAAGGTCTTTTCTTGATTATCGATCTCTTGAAATTTTTGGCCTCTTACACTTCAGTAGTTTGAGCTCAACTGTTGATCAGAATGCTTCAGGCTCTTATACAAGTGGTGATTCAAATATTAATGCAACTTTAGGATTTGAAAAGTATTTCACCGAATCGACAGGATTTTTTAGAAGCGTTTCCTTCAGTGCCTTTATTCATAGAGACGTTGCAAAAGTTACATCTATTGCTAATACTTCTATCACTATTGGCGTATTTGAATATGGTGGTGCTTTTAATTTTCACTTTAATGAAAACCCTAGAACTCATCAAATGGTTTACTTTGGACAAATCGGAGCTGGTGTCGGTTCAGTTGAAGATACCACTGAAGGAATTTCATCATCAAGTTCTTCTACAAATACAATCGAAGGCTCAAATACCTTTTTCCAGATAGGCCTTGGTGCTAAATATTACCTGAATAACGGAATTGGCTTTAGAGGTGTCATTGATTATTACGTGAGAAGTGAAAAGTATAAGTTTGATGATACCGGAGATGAGTATACGAAAAAGGTTAGCGGCCCTAGAGCACTTCTGGGTCTTTCTTTTCGCTTTTAAAAGGCTCCATCGATAAATGTGGCATATAAGGCCTCTTCATTTTCCTAATAATTTTTGACGCTACATCTGAGGCCATCACTCGAAACGTCGTATACTTACCACCGAGAATGACATAAACATTTCGATCTGGTTGGTAAATATGATGCTCTCTACTTGTATTACCTAAATCAGAAGAGCCTTCTTTAACGAGAGGTCTAATTCCAGCATAAGAGCCAATTAATTGATCTCTGGTTATCGTTGTGTTTGAAAAAAACTCATTAAGGTTTGAGATGAGATAATCAATTTCTTCTTCACTCGGTTTGATCTCTTTTGGAGGACCATCTAGTTTCACCTCAGTTGTTCCAACTAAAATTTTGTCGGGATAAGGTATGACAAAAATAACTCTTCCATCATTAGGCGTGAGAACAACGGGGTTAGGTAATGTTAAAGATTTTTTATCTATCCAAATATGACTTCCTTTAGAAAGAAGTAGTTTAGATGTCCAAGGAAAGCAGTTGAGATTTTGTAATAAATAATCGGTAAAAGGTCCTGTCGCAAAAACAAGTTCGTCACAACTAAGTTCCAACTTTTGCTCACCACTATAAACAGTTAGGAAATAACGATCACCTTTTTTAACAAGACTTTTGAGTGCATGATTTTCAAGGACATCACAACTTTTATTATGAAGTGCATCTTCTACCACCTCGATGGTTAGCTGCTCATCATCGACAACAGCATCTTCATAAAGTCCAGCACCTCTTAAGTCTGATGTTCTTAGTTCTGGAAAAGATTTTTTTAACTCACTTCTACTTTTAAAACTTAAAAGTTTACTTATTTGCCCTGAGAGGTAGTGGTAGATTCCGATTCCTACAAGTATCATCCAAAGCGGGCGATTACTATTTGAGTATACAGGAATGAGAAAATTCTCTTTATAACAAAGGTGAGGAGTAATTTTTAACCAAAGATTTCTTTCAGTTAATGCTTCTTTTACAAGACCGAGGTCAAAGTTTTCTAAGTAGCGAATTCCCCCATGAAGCATTTTAGAGCTAGATTTACTCGTTTGTGATGAAATTTTATTTTTATCAATGAGAAGTGTTTTCACTCCATGTTTAGAGAGATCTCTGAAAATACCGGCACCGACAATGCCGCCTCCGACGATAATTACAGACCAATGAGAGTCATTATTATTTTTCATCATACCTTTTGTTTGAGAAAGACAGCATTACCTGTACAGAGAATCTTGTAAGAGGCCCTGTTCTCTAAATATGAGTGTTGAAAGTCAATACCGACAACACCATTCGCCCCAATATTTCGAGCTTTGTTCTTGAGCCGGTCCATCATCGGTTGGTAATACTCTGACTGAACAATATTTTCTTGCTCGTTAAGAAATTCATCCTCAGAAATTATTTTTTCTACCGTCAGAATATCAAGATACTCTTCAACAAAATAACTTTCTAGGGATAATGAGGTACTGAGTACAATATGGGATTCGGGACCTTGCTCTAAATTTTTCTCTTGGTAAATATTTTGATTAATATTTTGGAAAGAAACTTTACCTTGCCCTTCATCATCATAATTAATTGATGAATGAATATCATCGGCGAGTCCCATTTTTAAGCTTACAGGATAGGCCCTAAATTTATGAGCAAGATAAATTGCGCTATACTCACTAATTTGACTGATAAGAAGTCTGCCATATTCAAGAGATGTTAAAAAATCTTGTTCATTAGATTCATTGACGAGGCCGTGCTCTTTAAGGACAGAAATAAAGTATTCTCCATCTCTTCTCGATGTGATGTTTTCAATCAATATACTAAAGGGAGGATTTGCTTGTGTTGAAATAATGCCATAACTTAGATTGTTTCCAAAGTTACGAATTTCTTGAAAGTTTTCTCTCTCTTTGTATTGGTATGGCCCTGTATTCGCCATTTCTTCTGTACTTTTTATTGGCTCATCGTCTTTAATGACTTCTGATTCCACCATTGGGGGTGATGTTACATTAAGTGGTTCAATTATATCGTTTGGATCAGACTCTTTTTCAACTCCACCAAAAGAAAGTTCTCCAGATTCATCCGCTACAAGAGAAACCTCATCATTTTGCTGTTCAATTTGCTCCTCATTGGGTCCTTCGGGGATATCGAAGTTAAGTTCTTCTGAGATATCTTCGGGCTCGCTAAAAGTCGTAGCTTCTTCATCAGCGCTCAAGTCACTTAATTCTGTCACATCTTGATCAAATTGGATGTCTTCATCGAGATCTATTGCTTCAGATTCAAACTCTTCGTTTTCACTATCTTGGGATAATGAAAAGTCTGGTTCATCCTCAAGCTCCTCTTCCTCTTCAAGTAGCTCATCACTATTTAAATCTGGAGTTTCATTGAAAACATCTTCATTTTCCGTTTCTGCAAAAGAAAGCTCATTATCCTCTTCGAGCTCGTCTTCTAAAAGAACGTCTGACTCATCTTCATCTAAAAATGTTTCACTTGAATCTTCTTGATTATTTTCTTCAGAAAAAGAAGCGTTATTTAAAACAGCTTCAGCTTCCGGATCATCAGGATGGAGGTATTCTGAGAGGTCTTCAATTCTTGTAAGGTCGTTTTTTTCGTCGCCCATTAAGCCCCATGACACTGTTTAAACTTCTTACCACTTCCACAAGGGCAAGGATCGTTTCTACCAACTTTATTTGTCGATCTTCTTACAGGTTGCTTTCTTAGAGCTTCCTGTCTTTCCGCTTCTTCTTGAGCTCTTTTATGAGCCTCTAGTTGTCTTTGTAGCTCTTCTTCGTGTTGTCTTCTTAATTCTTCTATCTCTTCTTTAGAATAAAGTTTAACATTGAAAAAGTTATCAACTAAGGCTTTTTTTACATCGATTCTCATCTGTTCAAAAAGGTTGAATCCCTCTCTTTTATATTCAGTAAGAGGATCTTTTTGAGCGTAGGCCTTAAGATTAATCCCTTCTTTTACGTGGTCCATTGCTTGAAGATGGTTTTTCCAAAACTTATCGAATGTTGAGAGGAGAATTTCTCTAGTCGCAAGTTTAACCTGCTCGTCATCATATGGTTGGAATTTCTCTTTTAAAATATTTTTTGCTGTCTCTGCTAGATAAACTTCAGGCTCAGCTCCTCCATTTTTAACACAATCTTCAAAACTGACATCGTGAGAACTATAAAAGGTATTATTAAAACCAGTTTTCATTTCATCCCAAGACCAGTTTTCAAGAGGAACCTTTTTTTGTGGCCGATAGTTTTCGACTAACATACCTGCTACATCTTCAATGATCTCATCAACGAACTCTCTGTTTCCTTTATCAGAGAGAATATCTTTTCTAATACGATAGATGACTTTTCTTTGATCATTCATCACGTTATCATATTCGAGAAGGTGTTTTCTTATTTCAAAGTTATGTCCTTCAACTTTCTTTTGTGCTTTGGCAATGGCATTGGTGATCATTCGATGCTCAATAGGCTCGTCTTCTTCCATACCTAATGTCCCCATGATTCCTTTAATTCGATCAGATCCAAAAATTCTCATCAAATCATCTTCAAGACTTAAGTAAAATTTAGAATGGCCTGGATCACCTTGTCGTCCAGATCGACCTCTCAGCTGATTATCAATTCGTCTCGCTTCGTTTCTTTCAGTACCAACAATATAAAGCCCACCCAACTCTTTTGTTTCAGGAGTGAGTTTAATATCGGTACCCCGACCGGCCATATTGGTGGCAATGGTCACGGAACCTTTGTGGCCAGCGTTTGCAATAATCTGTGCCTCTCGGTCGTGTTGTTTAGCGTTTAAAACTTCGTGAGGAATTTTTGCATTGGTAAGAGCATTGTGAAAATCTTCAGAACTTTCAATTGAACTTGTACCAACGAGAACGGGTTGTCCTTTTTCATGTAATTCTTTGATTAATGCCGTGGCTGCTTTTATTTTGGCAGCTTTTGATTTGTAAATAACATCGGGATCATCAACCCTTGCAATAGGTACATTAGTTGGAATGACCGTTACATCTAACTTGTAGATTTGTCGAAATTCTTCTGCTTCTGTGGCCGCTGTACCAGTCATACCAGCTAAGCTATCGTACATTTTAAAGTAGTTTTGAAAAGTAATAGAGGCGAGTGTTTGATTTTCTGATTTTATAGGAACGCCTTCTTTTGCTTCCACTGCTTGGTGAAGACCATCACTCCATCGTGAGCCATCCTTCAATCGGCCAGTGAACTCATCGACGATTATAACTCTCTCTTCTTTAACGACGTAGTTCACATCTCTTTTGAAAAGGTTATGTGCTTTAAGAGATTGGTTTAAGTGGTGAAGAAGTTCGTTATGTTGAAGGTCAAATAAATTTTCGATATTTAAGATTTCTTGAACTTTGGTAATCCCGTCATCTGTAAAAATGGCCGTCGATGATTTTTCATCCACAGTAAAATGAGTTTCTTTAGTTAGCTTTGGAATAACTCTGTTGGCAACGGCATAGAGATCAGTATTTCCTTCACTGGGACCAGAGATGAGAAGGGGAGTTCTCGCCTCGTCAATTAAAATAGAGTCGACCTCATCGACGATACAGTAATTATGACCTCTTTGAACATATTCCTCGAGGTCAAATTTCATATTGTCCCTAAGGTAATCAAAAGCAAATTCATTATTCGTTCCATAAGTGATGTCTGCTTGATAGGCTTGCTGCCTCTCTTCATCATCCATATCGGCAACAATACAACCAACAGTTAGGCCAAGCCATTTATAGAGCTCTCCCATTTCTTCAGCATCTCGACTTGCGAGATAATCATTGACTGTTACAAGGTGAGCACCTTTACCTGTTATACCGTGCAAATAAAGAGGGAAAACAGCAGTCAGGGTTTTACCTTCACCTGTTTTCATCTCGGCAATCTTTCCCTCAAATAAAGTCATGCCACCCATTAACTGAACATCGTAAGGTCTTAAGCCTAGTACACGTTGTGAAGCTTCTCTAACAGTAGCAAAGGCTTCAGGAACAATATCTGAAAGTGTGGCACCATCTTTTAAGAGAGATCTAAACTTTTCGGTTTGAGCTTTGAGTTCTTCATCACTCATTTTTTTCATCTGCTCTTCCATGGCACCAACTTGTTTAACAAGTGGTAACATCTTTTTTAATTCGCGATCGTTTCTTGTACCAAACAGCGCTTTTAGTGAATTTAACATGCGATTCTACTCCTGATCTTCCGCTAGCTATCGATCTAATAAAAAATAAAGTGGGTCTACAGGTGTACCATTGACTCTTATTTCATAATGTAAATGCGGTCCTGTTGATTGTCCTGTATTTCCAATGGCGGCTATAAGGTCACCACGTTTAACTACTTGTCCTCTTTTCGCAAAAAGTTTTTTTGCGTGGGCATAAAAAGTTTCTACTCCATATCCATGATCTACTTGAACAAAGTAACCAAATCCCGGCTTCACTCCAGCGTTGGCAACACGTCCGTCAGCAGTGGCCACAATGGGAGTACCAGGTCTTGCTCCGATATCAATTCCCTCATGCATTCTTAATCTTTTTGCTGTTGGACTTATTCTTGGACCATAATAACTTGTGATCCAACCTTTTGTCGGTAAGAGGGAAGGAGTTGATTTTAAAAAGCTATCTTTATCGAGTAAAAAACTATCGAGATGGTGTATCCCCACTTCAAGGCTTTTTACATAGTCTTTTATTAAAGAAAATTTGTAATCAAACTCAGCGAATTGGGAAGCTAATTCAAAACTTTGTTTTGTGAGCAAACTCCATTCTTTGGTGTAGTTGTAGCCCGTCTGAAGGCCAAAGCGTGTAGCAATTTTTTGTTCATATAAGTTTTTTAAATCGAGATACTTTTCATTATCAGAAAAGTTTTTAAGCTCATCGAGGTTTTTATAGAGTTCGTTTTGAACAGGTTTATAAAAAGATTGACTGGGCTCTACGTCTTTAGCATCTTCAGCGGGAATTTTATCTTCCTCTTTTAAATGTCTCGTCATATCGACGTCTTCAAGACCTGTGATAATTCGAAGTTTCTTTTCGAAAATATGAACTCTCTCTAGGTCGTCACTCAGGGAGTTTATTTTCATTTGAAATAATTGTATTTGCTCTTTGAGTTGACGGTTTTCAATAGTGAGGTGTTTATTTCGGTGAATCTCTCTTAAGATTTTCCAATAATCATAAGCAAAGATACCAAGTATAAAAACACTGGCAACAATGAGAAAACTTATCGCGCGAAACAGGATATGAGGGATCCTAATTGAATGGACACCTTTTTCTCGTTCCGGCACTATCATAATAGTAAAATAACGATCCATGGCTAAATATCATACTATTGAGCGATGACAATGATAACGGAAATATTATCATTACCGCCATTTTTATTGGCGAGCTCAACTAAATAACGTACAGCTGCGTCAACCTGTTCTTGAATCACACTGGAAGGGTCGGGTATTATGGTGTTAACAATTGATTGAATATCGTGATCACTAACTTTACTATGCAGTCCATCGGAGCAGCTAATAAAGATATCATTTTTTTGAACTTTGTAAGTAAAGAGATCGACCTCTACTTCATCTTCAAAACCAACAGTACGTACTAAAACATTTTTTTGAGGGTCTGCTGCAGCTTGTTCTCTATTATAAAGTCCTAAATTAAGTTTCTCTTGTACTAAGGAGTGATCTCGAGTCAATTGAAATAATTGTGATCGATTTACAAGATAAGTTCGAGAGTCACCAATATTGGCCAGATAAAGATGTGCGCCGCTAAAAAAAAGAGAAACGACAGTTGTCCCCATTCCTACGAGTTTGGGATCTGCTTCTCCGTGTCTTTTGATCGTTTTATTGACGTAGGAGATTGCTTTTCTTTGCAACTCATCTGGTTTGAACTTTGAAATATTTTCTAAAAAGAATTTGGGTAAATGCTTCACCGTCAGGGCAGAGGCGATATCACCGCCGTTGTGGCCACCCATTCCATCGGCGACAACAAAAAGAGGTATATCTGGGTTTAGGTATATGGAATCCTGATTACTCTTTCGAGTCATTCCAATATCAGTTATACCTGAGCAAAACAGTCCCATTAATCCTCTTAAATATAAAGCAGACTTTTTCATTGTCAGTATTATTGTGATTGATGTCAATGAAGTAAGTTTTGAAAATTTATGAGAAATGAGTCTTTTGGTAGACGTGCGGGTAAGATATAATATTTATGCGCATGGTGAGCGCTTAATTCCAATTACAAAGTCAGGGGGACTAATGGCCACAATCGATATTTCAAATTTTATGGAAGAAAACTTTAGAGCGAAGGACTTTTCTCATCTTCATTGGAGTGGAAGTTTTCAAGACTATGTAAATATGGTTGCTGAAGATCCTCGTATTGCACGAAATTCTTTTCAACGTGTTCACGATATGATTCTTGGCTTTGGGACTTCAAACTATAGAGAATATAAAAAAGATATTACACGCTATCACTTCTTTGATGATCCGATAGGTAGTGGTAAAGATGCCGTTTTTGGAATTGATGTTCACTTAATGAAGTTAGTTAACTTTTTTAAATCAGCTGCCGCAGGTTATGGAACGGAAAAAAGAGTTTTACTTTTACATGGACCAGTAGGTTCGGCTAAGTCATCGATCGCTCGTCTTATTAAAAAAGGTTTAGAACATTATTCTCGTACAGATGAAGGTGCCATGTTTACCTACGAATGGGTGAGTGAAACTGAGCTCGAATTATTTGGTGGTCAAAAGACTTTTCCCTCACCAATGCATGAAGAGCCATTAAAGCTAATTCCACCTGAGGTGAGAGGACAATTTTTAGAAGAAATAAACCGTGGCCGTAAAATGGGTGAGTATAAAATTAAGATCAAAGGGGAAGTGAATCCTGCTGATCGCTATATTTTAAATCACTTCATGCAACAGTATGATGGCGATTGGAACCAGGTTATTAAGCATATTAGAGTAAAGAGACTTCTTCTCTCTGAAAAAGATAGAATAGGAATTGGGACGTTCCAACCGAAAGATGAGAAAAACCAAGATTCGACAGAGTTAACGGGTGATATCAACTATCGAAAAATCGCTCAATATGGTTCTGACTCCGACCCAAGGGCCTTTAACTTCGATGGTGAATTTAATATTGCCAATAGAGGTGTTGTTGAATTTATCGAGATGTTAAAACTTGATGTTGCCTTTCTTTATGACTTACTAGGAGCCTCTCAAGAGCAATCGATTAAGCCTAAGAAGTTTGCTCAAACAGATATTGATGAAGTGATTTTAGGTCATACGAATGAGCCTGAGTTTAGAAAACTTCAAAATAATGAATTTATGGAAGCGCTAAGGGATAGAACGGTAAAAATCGACGTTCCTTATATAACCAGACTTGATAACGAAGTTAGAATTTATAAAAGAGATTTTAACACCGAGAAAATACCTCATATGCATGTTGCTCCTCATACGATGGATATGGCTGCATTATGGTCTGTCCTTACGAGATTAGAGCCACCTAAAAAAGCTGACCTTACATTGATGCAAAAATTAAAGCTCTATAATGGAAAAACTCTACCTGGCTATAATGAAGACAATGTAAAAGAACTACGTAAAGAGGCCATTCGAGAAGGTCTTGAAGGAATTTCTCCTCGTTATATTCAAGATAAAATTTCTAATGCTCTCGTTAAAAATAATGAAGTAGGTTGCCTCAACCCTTTTATGGTTTTTAATGAACTAGAAGCGGGGTTAAAACATCACTCACTTATTAACTCGCCCGAACAACTTGATCACTATAGAGAACTACTCACTACCGCCAGACAAGAGTATGAAGACATTGTAAAAAATGACGTTCAAAAGGCAATTAGTGTCGATGAGAATGCTATTCAAACTCTCTGTGGTAATTATATTGATAACGTAAAAGCTTATACTCAAAGAGAAAAAATTAGAAATAAATATTCTAATAAGCTAGAAGATGCAGATGAGCGTTTCATGAGATCGATTGAAGAAAAAATTGATATTCCTGAATCTCGCAAAGATGATTTCCGTAGAGAAATTATGAATTATATCGGTGCTCTGGCCATTGAAGGAAAGCAGTTTGACTATAAGATGAATGAAAGACTTCACCGTGCACTCGAGTTAAAATTATTTGAAGACCAAAAAGATTCAATAAAGTTAACGACAATTATTTCAAAAGTTGTCGACAAGGAAACTCAGGAAAAAATTGATGTGGTCAAGTCGAGACTTATTAAGAACTTCGGGTACTGTGAAATTTGTGCAACTGATGCACTGAACTTTGTTGCTTCAATTTTTGCCAAAGGTGATTCTGCAAAATCTTAAAGAAATGGAGAACTCATGAGTCATCCTATCAAAAAGGATTTCGCTAGATTTAGAAAAATTGTAAAGGGAAAGATTAGGGATAATTTAAGAAAGTATGTCTCTAATGGCGAGATGCCTGTTCCGAAGGGAGATGGGGTCTATAAAGTTCCCATGCCTTCAATTGATACACCTCGATTTAAATTTGGAGACCGACAACAAGGTGGTGTCGGTCAAGGTGATGGCCAGTCTGGTGAACCTGTCGATGGACAAGGAGAGGAACAACCAGGGCAAGGTGAAGCAGGAGAAGGTGAGGGAAATAAAGAGTTAGAAGTAGAATTATCTATTGAAGAGTTGGCTAGTATTTTAGGTGACGAATTAGCGCTTCCCAATATTGAACCAAAAGGAAAAAAGACCCTTCAGTCGACGACAAATAGATATTCTTCTATCGGAACTGTTGGTCCGGATTCTCTTAAGCATTTTAAAAGGTCCTATAAAGAAGCTCTCAAAAGGCAAATCGCTAGTGGAGTCTACGACGATAAAAATCCGATTATTGTCCCGACAAAAAGTGATATGAGATATCGTTCCTCCTCACAAGTTGTTGAATTTGAGAACTCCGCAGTTGTTATCTATATGATGGATGTTTCAGGTTCAATGGGTGATGAGCAAAAAGAGATTGTGAGAACAGAATCCTTTTGGATTAACTTATGGCTTAAGAGTCAATATAAAGATATTGAGATTCGATACATTATCCACGATGCGACAGCAAAAGAAGTTGATGAAGATACGTTTTTTAGAACAAGAGAGTCTGGTGGGACTTTAATATCTTCAGCTTTCAAACTTTGTAGAGAAATTATTGAAAGCGATTACAATCCTAGTGAATGGAATATTTACCCCTTTCATTTCAGTGATGGTGATAACTGGAGTACGGATGATACAAAATTATGCTTGAATATTTTAGATCAAGATATTTTACCGGCTTCAAATGTTTTTTGTTATGGCCAAGTAGAGAGTCGCTATGGCTCAGGACAATTTTATAAGGATCTCAGTGCTCACTATGGTGAAGAAGAAGATGCTATTATTTTGTCAAAAATAAAAAATAAAGAAGCAATTCTTGATTCAATTAAAGAGTTTCTAGGGAAGGGAAAATGAACAACCGTACCAAGCCAATTGATGGAGAGTTGTTAAAGCTAAAAGAAGAAATTCATGGCCATGCCGTAGATTATGGACTTGATTTTTATCCGGTCGTTTTTGAAGTATGTGACTACGATACGATTAATATTCTTGCGGCCCAAGGAGGGTTTCCTTCTCGTTATCCACACTGGAAGTTTGGGATGGAATATGACCAGCTTTCAAAATCATATGCTTATGGGTTGAGTAAAATTTATGAAATGGTAATTAATACAGACCCTGTTTATGCTTACCTTTTAAGTGCCAACCATCTTGTCGATCAAAAAATTGTGATGGCACACGTTTATGGTCATGCTGATTTTTTTAAGAATAACGCTTGGTTCTCAAATACTGATAGATCGATGATGGATACCATGGCAAATCATGGTACGAAAATTCGTCGTTATATGGAAAAGTTTGGACAAGATAAAGTTGAAGAATTTATTGATAGAGTCCATTCAATTGAAAACTTGATGGATATTAATGTTCTTTTTGAAACACCTGAGGTCAGAAGATCTAGGCAAGAAAAAGAAAATGAATATTACGAGCAGTTTTTCAAAGAAGATGATGATTCTGGTAGAAGTAAACATCTTGATAGTTTTATTAGGTCAAAGAAAAACCATGCCAAAAAGTCAGAGATGAAGCGTGAACTCCTCGAAGAAAACAATAACGCTCTTTCACCTGAGCCAAGTTCTGCTTCTCATCGAGATATTATGATGTTCCTCGTTGAGAACGCTCCCTTAAAAGAGTGGCAAGCAGATATTTTAGGCTGTTTACGAGATGAGGCTTATTATTTTCTTCCTCAAAGAATGACGAAAATTATGAACGAGGGATGGGCAAGTTATTGGCATTCCAAAATAATGACTCAAAATGTATTACGATCAAGCGAAATTATCGATTTTGCCGATAAACACGCGGGTGTAATGGCCATGAGTCGTAAGCAAATTAATCCTTATAAAATTGGTATAGAACTTTTTAGAGATATTGAATACCGCTGGGATCGAGGAATGTTTGGTAAAGAGTACAATGAATGTACTGATATGGTTGTAAGAGAAAATTGGAACACAAACGCTGGGAAGGGTAGAGAAAAGATTTTTGAGGTTCGGAAAAGCCACAATGATATTACTTTTATAGATGAGTTTTTTACTCGAGACTTTTGCGAAAGACAGCAGCTCTTTACTTATAAATACAATTCTCGAACGGGAAGGTTTGAGATCGACACCAGAGACTTTGAGGCAATTAAGCAAAAGCTGCTCATTTCTCTTACGAATTTTGGTAATCCCATCATTGAAGTTGAGTCTAGTAATTTTGCTAATAGAGGTGAACTTCATATTGTCCACAGGTTTCAAGGTGTAGAGCTTGATATGGAGTATGCAGCAGCGACATTGAGAAACCTGTATGCTCTTTGGACGAGACCTGTAAACTTGACCACGATACAAGAAGATAAAGAAGTGACGTTCTGTTTTGATGGAACAGAAATGAAACCACTCAAATAAGACTCAATTCGCCTAGATTGACCTGATTAAGACTTTTAGAGACAATACTAAATATACTTATTTGGAATTACTCATGCTAAGACATCGATCTTTTTTTATTTTAATTTTACTTACTTTTTTCACAGACACGTTCGCCGATTTTATCAAAATAGATAAAATTGATGGGAGAGTTTTACAGGACAAATCCGGAAGTTTTCAAGCTCGTATCCTTGAAACGGGTAGTAAAGTTAACGAGGGAGTTATTATTAACTCCAGAAAAGACTCTTATGCGAGATTACGTTTTCATGACAACTCAACAATTGTCGTAGGTCCAGATACAAATATAAAAATTGAGTCTCATGAAAAAAAATCGGCCACGATCATTTATCTAACTAAAGGAATCATTAGACCTAAGATTGAAAAAGATCAGTCTACTGGAGAGATGGAGAAATTTTACGTATTGACTCCAACGGGATTAGTTGGAGTTAAGGGTACAGAGTTTCTTGTTCATTATAACCAAGAAAATAAAAAGACGACGGTTATAACCTTTAAAGGTGCTGTTAGATTTGCTCGTATAAACTTATCAAAACTTCGAAAACAAAAGCTCTATTCCTCTAAACTCGAAAAAGAGTATGAGAGAGATGAAAATAATAATATTAGATTGAAAAATATTGAACGAAAAGAAGCTCCAGATGATAAGAAAATTGAGCTTGCGCTGGATAAATTCGAAGCCGTTACTGTGGCCGCCGGTCAGTATAGTGAAACTGTTGGGCTTATAAAACGAACGAGTATGCCAACGTTAATATCACCGATCCAACTTAATATTTTATTTAGAAATGCTAACTTGAAATATATTTATGATGAAGAAAAGTTAAATAAAGCGACAATTGTTCTTAAAAAAAATAAGACGGACATTCCTTTTGAAATACCGAATACACCAGCTTCGGGTCTCATCGATTTATCCAATAAAAAATATGCTCCAAAAGCAGGTGGTTTTTGGGATATTTCATCTGGTCTCTATATTCCCCCGGCAAAAGAGAGTGTCTTTTTTAAGCCTGCAGGAATATTTGTCGCAGATAAAATTGGTGATCTCGATAGCATTACCGGTCAATATATTGCACCTATTGGTTTAACACTTGATCCTAATAAAGGTGTTTTAAAGAAGAAACTTAAAAAAGGTGCCCAAGAAGAACTTAAACAGTCCATTGATCAAAACTTTGAAAAACTAAAAGTATCACTTCATGAAAATATCGTAGTGGGGAAGGAAAATGACTCCATTTACACTTTAGGAATATTAAGTAAACGAGAGCTCATTAGTAAGAATGTTGTGAGCTTATCAGTTGATTTTGTCGATCACACTTTGAGTATGTCAAATGATACAGCTGCTGCCGATAGAGATTATAAGTCTAAAGATTCAATGGAGTACACCTTACGTTGGGATCATGAATCTTCCTTAAAGTGGCAGCCAACAATGGAAGTTTCATGGCAGAACTTATCTTATCCTTTATCGGAGTTATCCGGAGCACCTCAAGACGGTGAGAGGTTGTTTAAAATGAAACTAGGGTATCGTTATTCCGCTAGTCCAGATTGGAATATTGCTTTAATTGGTGGGCTAGAGCAATTGTATTTTTTAGATCATAACGCCACAACAGACGCAGGCTCAGGTAATGATGCAATGAAAAGAGTGACACTTCCAAGGTTCCACTTAGTATTTGATACTGAGCTTTTTTCAAAAGGAAGATGGAGTCTCGATGGTATGCTCTCAGCTATGTATTCCCTAGGGCGCTCACCTGGGAATTTTGATATTGGTTCTGGAATTGGTGCTAAGGCAAAACTTTCAACCAAGTACTGGTGGAGTCGTAAATGGTGGCTCGGTTTGGGTGCAAGTCGGTATGTCGAAAAATATAGTGTCTCAAATATTAATTACTCTACCACCGCTGTTCAAAAAGGTTCGAGCTATGGGCTTAACCTTGGTTTTATTCTTTAGTTTATCTTTTTGTGAAAATAGATGAGTGAATCGAATCAAATTCATATCGTTCAAAGTTTGGCCACAAGAATACTTCGATCTCTTTCGGTCAGAGTAACGATTATCGTCTTAATAAGTTCCGTCTTTAGTTACTTACACCTCTTTTCAAATTTAAAAGAAAGTACAATTCATACTCTCGAAAAATATGTTGATGAAAGAACTCAAAGAGAAACATTTGTTTTCGAGCAAGCCGAAAAAAGTCATGCTTTTTTAAAAACAAAAATAGAAAAATTTCTTGAGTCTGATGAATTACAACACTCTCAAAATAAATTTGATCTCTTTGTAGAAAGAAAAGAAGATGGAACATTTCGAAATAAGCTTCCCTACGATGGGAAGACAATGGCAGGTGTCTTTATTCCTCCACATTATCGTTTTACAAAAGAGAAAAAAAACCTCGTTACATACCTAAAAGATTTAGCTGAAAAATATGGGCCAGTTTTTAGGAGTAATTTTCAAGATACATACTTCACAACGCCCGAAAATGTAATGGTGATTTACTGGCCTGAAGTTCCAAACTGGACTATGGAAATGGATGCATCTTTTGATATGACAAAAGAGGAATATGTTTGGATAGCTGATGAAAAAAATAATCCTGAACGAAAAATGGTATGGACTGGTTTGTTTTACGATAAAGTTGGACAAGTTTGGATGACTTCTGCAGAAACTCCTGTCTATAAAAATGATCAGCATCTTCTGACCATTGGTCACGATATCATGTTAAAGGAACTTCTTGAAAGGGCAAGCCATGTAAGTCTTCCTGGCGCATACAATGTTATCTTTAGAGAAGATGGAAGACTTATTTTACATCCTAATAAAGTTAAAGAACTCAAAGATAGAAGTGGATATTTTGATATCAATAAAGATGGTGATCGTTTTTTAAAAGGCTTAAAAGACAGTATTCTGGGGGCTGGAGATGGTCTGTCGGTGGTTGAACATTCCGATGGCAATGATTTATTGGCGTTTGGAAAAATAGAAGGTCCAGGATGGTATTTTGTTGTTGTTTATCCAAAGTCTCTCATCACATCTTCGGCACTTGATGGTATTCTTTTTGTCATTTTATTAGCGATCATTTCACTCTTATTAGAAGTGACAATGATTTGGCTTGTTCTAAAAAAAGAAGTAAGTCAGCCTATTCAAGAGCTTTACTCCGCAGCAAAAAAAATAACCTCGGGTGATTTTAAGACGAAGGTTAAAGTGTCTAGAAGTGATGAGCTGGGCGCTTTTGCTGACGCATTTAATACGATGACAGAGACAATTCGTCAGAGAGATAAGGAATTACACGATCACGCAGAATCATTAGAGCACAAAGTACAAAAAAGAACAGATGAGTTAGATGAACAAAGAGCGGTTGCAATAGAGAGTTCGAAAATGGCATCTCTTGGTGAAATGGCCGGAGGAATTGCCCACGAAATTAATAATCCCTTAACTATAATAAGTTTGGCTATGTGTAATATTTCAAGAACTGTAGAAAACGGAAAACTCGATAAAGAGGTTATTCTGAGTTCTTGTAAAACTATTGAACAGACCGTCCATCGAATTAATAAAATTATTACTGGCCTCAGAACCATTTCAAGAGGAGATGCCTCATCCGAACCAAAATATGAAAAAGTACAAGATATTATCGACGATGTAACGGGTCTATGTTTTGAAAAAATGAAAATGAATGGTGTTGAGTTAAAAGTTGAGGCTTCCGAAACGTTGCTGAACTCAATGTTTCGCTGTTTAAGGGTTCAGTTATCACAAGTTCTTTTAAATTTATTAAATAACTCTTACGACGCCATAAAAGAACAAAGGGAGAAATGGATAGTTATAAAAATTGAAAAAACTTCAAAGCATATGGTTTTCTCAATCA
This sequence comes from bacterium, assembly GCA_030425045.1. Lineage (GTDB taxonomy): Bacteria > Bdellovibrionota > Bacteriovoracia > Bacteriovoracales > Bacteriovoracaceae > JAUHVL01. The sequence continues at coordinate 36,160 of JAUHVL010000013.1, read as the reverse complement.
TTGACTCCGGAAAAGGAATAGATTTGGCCTTAGAAGAAAAAATCTTTCAACCTTTTTTTACAACGAAGCCTATTGGAAAAGGGACAGGCTTAGGCTTAAGCCTATCGAGAAGTTTGATAGAGCAACAAAATGGAAAAATGTATATCGATCATAAAAATCTAAATACATGTTTTGTCATTGAGTTAGAAATTTAGTTTTGTGTCTTGGCTATCGATCTCTTCAATATCAGATTGATCAATAATAATACTTTCAGAAAGGGGTTTTATTTTGGGTGTGTTTTTTAACTGATCGACACTAAAGTCTTTTGTGATGACTTTCTCATCACGTTCAATAGTTTGCCCTAAGTTTTCCCAACGTAGTAGCTGTTGATATATCCAACAGTTAGTGCCATCTCCTTTATTACAAGCCACTTTACTATAAAAGAGTAAAGAGTTCATATCTTGCTGCCTAAGAGAGTTATAGCTATTCATTAGTTGAATTTTTCGAGGCGGAAAATTGATATAGGTCTTATTCAGTTTTTCTAACTTTTTGCCTGCGCCTTTAAAATCATCTTTTTGTATTTGAAAAGCCGCTAGAAGAGCATCTTTTTTATTTTGATCTTGATTTTTTTTGAATAGTCGTTGAGTAAAGTTAAAACCTTTTTCCCATTGTTTTAGCTTCCAGGATAAAGGTATGCTTCGCTCTAGGGCATTTACAGAGTTTTCTCTCTTTGAAAGGGCCAATTGGAAATGCCCATAGGCAAGTTCAAGTTTATTGTCTTTAAGCATGATATTACCACGAATATTATCGGCATTGGGTGTGTTAATATCTTCAATAAAGGCTTGAGCTTTTTCGTAATTTTGCTTGCGATAAAAGGCAAAAGCAATAAGCTCTCTGATCTTTTTAGATTGATAGGTACGAATAGGAAGTTCATCTATGGTATCAATGATAATGTCTTCTTGATTAACGAATAGGGCAAGCTTCATCCATACTTGAATGTATTCTATGGTGCCATAAACTCTTCTGAGTGACCTAATGATTCCTTTATCTAAAATGTTCTCAAATCCTAAGAGAATTAAGGAAAGAGTTTCAGTCCAAACGAAATCATTTTTTCCGTAACGACTATTTAATTCATTACAGATAGCTTGATCTTTTCTAAAGGCCTTACTGTCTGCTTTTGCCAAATGAATCGCCATTTTTAATGAGCAAACTCTCGCATAGTATTTAATATCACCAGAGAGTAGAGGATTGTTTAGATATTTCAAGCTGGTATCAAATTCACCTTCGATAAAACTAATCAAGGCCAAATATCGCAATTTTATTCGATAAAGAGTATTTTCGTCATTTCTGACTTTAGTTAAATGAAACTTCGCCATGGCCAAGTTTCCATTGATCAAACTTTGCTTACTGAGTTGCATATGGAGATATTCGTTATATCTTTTATCTCTTTGTTCAACTTGAATCAATTGATTAACTTTACTTTGGTTATAGCCAGACCAATCGAAACCATCAGGGAGTCTATCCGGATAGACAGGGCCCGAAAGCAGAGTAAATAAAATGAGAAAAAATTTCTCAATAGTAAGTATCTTTAAACTCATACTTATTGAATCGGAATTGAGACCGATAACTTAAAAAAGGTATAAGGATAACGATAAATGGGAAAAATTTTTTACATTTTGTTGATACTTATCCTCGGAAATCAAGTGTATGCTTTGGTACCACTTGAAAGCTTAATGCTAGGGGATTTATCAAAACAATATTTTAAAGAGAACGACCCTGTTAGCTATATATTTGAGGAAAAAGAGTCTCAAAAAGGCAAAAAGTTGAGTAATTATATAGCCTTTGCAGATGAGGGATATAACCTCAATAATTATTGTCAAAATAATATTAAAATTAACTACGTTGATAATTGGAGTAGGGTTCAAGTAAAGAGATCCTTACTTTCGACTCTTCAGTATATTGGTTTGGATCTCACAACCAGGGCCTTAACGGAATATTCAAAGTTTTTTGAGTTTAGTGAAGACGAGTTTAATAATATGGTAGATGGTTTGGTCGGGAATTATTGTTCTCAAAACCTCTCAGTCATTAGTATTAAGCAACTCAAAGCAAATTTTAAAAAGTATTACACCCTTGATGAGTCTATATCATTGCCAAGTGTAGAGGGTGATGAAAACTTTCCAAAAGCACTCTGGCAAACAACGAGAGAGACCACGTCGAAGACACAAGAGATGTCATTAACTGTTGATCTTTTTAAGGCCTTTTGTTCATGGGGAAATGATGTGGATAATCTTCGATTGATGGTTCCTTTTGTAAAAGATCCCATGATTATGAGCTTTATTAACCGCCAGTTATCTGGTTATGACTTTGATCTTTCAGAAGACAAAACAAAACTAAAAGAGAGTACAAAAACAGCATCCGTTATTTGTGAAAATTTAATTTGTAGAAAAAGAGAAACCTCTGAAATTTTTAAAAGGTTAAGATTATCCTTGGGGGGACAGAGTTATAAAGATGATTTTGATAGGGTTTTTTGTGCTGATTTTAAAAACTCAGATTTTCAATATAACGGTCAAGTTCCAGAAATTTTAGAGATTATTAAAACAATGACCTTTGATGATCAGAATGCTCAAGCAGGACAATTTGTGGCCCTCATTACGGGAGTGCCTGACTTCATGAATAGAGTTGAAAAATATAATGTGATGAAAGATGCTCTCAAAGCTAGCATGGATAAATCCTGGAGAGAGTGGGCAGAAAACCAAATTAAAAACTATCAGCAAGATCTCTTATATGAAGAAAGACTTCTCTTAAAGGTTGTTGATCGAAAAAAATTCTTTAATGAATATTTACCTGAGTTTGAAGTTAATATTGATGTTATTCTTGGTGAGTTTGATAATTCTATTGCCATGAATGATAAAATTAAAAGTACTTTTAATATCAACGTCAGTAAAAAGTTTATTTCTTGGGCGAGAGAAAACTGGAAAGATGTAAATATCAATGACGAAAAAGAAATGAAAAAAGTACTAGAGCCTTTTCAAGTTATTATTAAAGATCAAGTTGAAGATGCTAGACTTCGTTTTGAAATTCCCCCTTGGAAACAAGGTCTAGAGAGGTTAGTCGCGATTGAGATTTTAGAGCAAGTTAGCCGTTATATTGGAAACTATTTTCAGGAACCAAAAGGTATGATGAGTATTCCTGTTAACCTTCACTATGGCATCTTTGCGTTGCGCTACACCCATGAGAGATGGAGAATTGCTCAGGACGCTGGTGAGAGAAACAAACGGATCAAAAAGCTCGAAGAGCTGTTACCTGGTCGCTAAAAATATGATAAAAATCCCCCATGAGTAAGGAAGATGATTCTTTAAAAGACGAAAGTCTACCTATCGTAACAGATAAGAGGGACCTCGTTGTCTATGATGATAGTTCAAGTGCGCTTGATCCGCTTACTCGTTATATGAAAGAGGTCAACCGTTATCCGCTTCTATCAATTGAGCAAGAAAAAGCCTTAACTAAGGCATTAAAAGAATCTGGTGATATTGAGATTGCTCGAAAGTTGGTTGTCCACAATTTAAGACTCGTTGTTAAAATTGCTATGGAATATCGGTCGGCTTGGCAAAACATCATGGATCTTATCCAAGAGGGGAATATCGGATTGATGAAGGCCGTGAGTAATTATGATCCCGAAAAAGGCGCCAAGTTAAGTTATTACTCAAGCTGGTGGATACGTTCTTATATTTTAAAATTTATTCTTGATAATTTTCATCTTGTGAAAATTGGAACCACTAATGAACAGAAAAAAGTATTTTTTAATTTAATGAAAGAAAAGGCCCGGCTTGAGGCCCAGGGAATCAGACCCGACACAAAACTTTTGGCCGAAAATATGGGGGTCTCTGAGAAAACGGTGATGACGATGGATCAACGTTTAAGCTCAACTGGTGGCGAGGTCAGTATAGATGCCCCAAGTTCTCATAATGACTCGAGTAATTTTAGTGCCTTAAGTAATATATTAGCCGATGAAGCAGAAGGTCCTGAGGAACAAGTGGCCATGTCGAATGATCTTAAAATTCTACAAGATCATCTTAAGGACTATCTTAAGGGCTTAAAAGATCGAGATCGCGATATTTTTACCAAAAGATTACTCCAAGATATTCCTCCAAGTTTACAAGAAATTGCTGATGAATACGGCGTTTCTCGTGAGCGAATTCGTCAAATTGAAGAGCGTTTACTCAAGAATTTAAAGGTTTACATGGCCGATTATATTCGGTAAATTGACGTCCAGCACCTTCAACTGGGTTTCGGCTCGGTGGTTGGCAAGTAAAGGAGAAAAAATGATTACTACAGAAAAAACAGCGGAAATTGTAAAAACTTTTGGGGCCAAATATGGTTCTGGTGAGAAAGATGCTGGTTGTACAGCTGTTCAGGTTGCAATCTTGACAGAGCGCATTAATGGATTAAAAGGACATTTTGAGAAAAATATCCATGACTACCATTCAAATCGCGGACTTTTAAAAATGATTGGTCGTCGTCGTTCACTTCTTAAGTACCTTAGGGGGAAAAGTGAAGATCAGTACAAGTCACTTATTGGTGATCTTGGCCTAAGAAAGTAATAAAAAATCAAAAAATGATTAAAAATAGAGGAGGTTTATTGGCCTCCTCTTTTTTTATCTTTTAAAATAGACCCGAAATAGAGCTGTGGAGAATTCAGGGGATATTTGAAACAAACCCTGAGGTTTGTTTGAACTATTCTTTGAATCCCACCAATATTTCATTAAATTTTTTGCAACCGCCACATGGGTGGTTGCTATTGTTATGGAGAAAATATGAACGAAAACAAAAAGACATGGTCGCTTAACTATGGCGGCAAAGAGGTAACAATTGAAACTGGGCGATTGGCAAAACAAGCTGATGGTTCTGTTTTAGTAAGCTGTGAAGGAACACAAGTTTTAGTAACAGTTTGTTCGGCCACTGAAATGAAAGATGGCCAGGACTTCTTTCCTCTTCTTGTCGAGTACACAGAAAAATTCTATGCCGCTGGAAAGTTTTTAGGTGGTTTTAGAAAACGTGAAGGAAGACCTTCAGATCAAGAAACATTAAATGCTCGATTAATCGATAGACCTTTAAGACCATTATTCCCTGAAGGGTATATGTTTGACACTGTTGTTTCATGTACAGTTGTCTCCTTTAACCCTGAAGGTGGTGACCCTGAAGTTCTTGCTGGTCTTGGATCATCAGCGGCTTTTACTCTTTCTGATATTCCATTCCAAGGACCTATTGGAACTTGTAAAGTTGGACGGATTAATGGGCAATACGTTTTAAACCCAACAATCTCTCAATGGGAAGAGTCTGATATGGAAATTGCTGTTGCTGCTTCAAGTGATGCCATTTTAATGGTGGAAGGTGAAGCCGATATTGTTCCAGAAGATGAAGTTCTAGGAGCGATCTGGTTTGGGCATGATCATATTAAAGAATTTGTTGAGCTACAAAATAAAGCTGCTGCTGAAATGAATATCTCAAAAAGATCTTTCGAGTCAGCTGCACCAAATGAAACATTAATGTCTAAAGTAACAGAAGAGTTTTCAGGTAAGGCTCGTGAAAGCTTAAGCATTAACGATAAGATGCTACGTCAAAAAGCTGTAAAAGCAATTATCTCTGAAGCTAAAGCAGCTATGGAAGCAAATCCTGAGGCTTACGGGCTAACAGAGAAAGATGCTTTTGGAAAAGAAGCTTATAAAGGGGTCGATGAACTCCTCTATAATATGATGAGAGCCGATATCTTAGATGAAGAAAAAAGAATCGCAGGAAGAGCAGTTAATGAAGTAAGAGCAATTGAGACAGAAACAAATATTCTCGATACTCCTCATGGTTCTTCATTATTCACAAGAGGTGAAACTCAAGTTATGGCCGCTGTTACGATTGGTGGAAAAACAGGTGAGCAAATGAGTGATCGTATTGTTGGAACAGACTATCAGAAGTTCTACCTTCATTATAATTTCCCTCCTTACTCTGTTGGTGAAGCTAGAGGGGTAAGAGGTGTTGGTCGTCGTGAACTTGGTCACGGTAACCTTGCTGAAAGAGGTGTGAAGGCCGTTATGCCAGATGAAGAAACTTTTCCTTATACAACAAGAGTCGTCTGTGAAGTTTTAGAATCAAATGGTTCAAGTTCAATGGGATCGGTATGTTCGGCTTCTCTGGCCTTAATGGATGCCGGTGTTCCTCTTAAAGCTCCAGTCGCGGGAATCGCGATGGGTCTTGTAACAGACGGAGATCGTTTCAAGATTTTAACAGATATTCTAGGGGACGAAGATCACCTTGGAGATATGGACTTTAAAGTTGCTGGTACAGACAAAGGTGTAACGGCGATCCAAATGGACATTAAAATTACTGGTCTTACAAGAGAGATTGTAGAGAAGGCGATGGGCCAAGCGATGGAAGGTCGTTTACATATTCTTGGAGAAATGGCGAAAACAATTTCGGTAGGAAGACAGGAATTTAAAGATGGTGTTCCTCGTATTGTTAGTACAAAAATTGAGCCAGATAAAATTGGAGCTCTCATCGGTCCTGGTGGAAAGAACATAAAAGCTATTCAAGAAGAGTATGCAGTAGAAATTAATATTGAAGAAGACGGTACTGTAAAAGTGCTTGGATCAGACTCTCAAATTCTCAATGACTGTATTTCACTAATTGATATGCAGATCAATGGACCTAAAGAAGGCGATATTTACACAGGAAAAGTTGTCACGATAAAAGAGTACGGTGCTTTTGTTGATATTGCTCCTGGTGTTTCTGGACTCGTTCACGTTTCTGAAATTGCAGAAGAAAGAGTTAAGGATGTAAACGATTACTTAAAAGAAGGACAAGAAGTTAAAATCAAAGTTCTTGAAATTGATCGTATGGGTCGTCTTAAATTCTCAATTAAAGCTGCTGGACCTTTAGAAAAGGTTGAGGCCAACGTATGAATAAAGTAACAGTTAATGTTTTAAAATTAGAACATTTTGATTCTGCTTTTGAGCTACCTTCCTATCAAACGGAAGGTGCTGCAGGAGCAGATATTAAAGCTTCTTTTCCTGAAGAGCTTAGATCTGAAGGATTGACGATTAAGCCTTTTGAAAGAGTTTTAATTCCGACAGGTCTGGCGATGGAAATTCCTCACGGATACGAAATCCAAGTAAGACCGCGCTCTGGACTTTCTCTTAAAACATCTCTTATGGTTGTGAATAGTCCAGGAACAATTGATAGTGATTATCGAGGTGAAGTTAAAATCATCATGGCCAATATTGGTAATGAAGCAGTAACTGTTAGTCATGGTGAACGTTTGGCCCAGTTAATCTTGGCCCCGGTTACTCAAGCTGTTTTTTCTTTAGAATCCAATCTCAGTGAAACAGAAAGAGGTGCCGGTGGATTTGGCTCTACTGGAGTTTCTTAAGGAGTCTTTATGAGTGTAAAAGTTCAGTACGTTAAATGTTCGAGTGCAGATGAAGCTTATGCTTATGCCAAAAGTAAAATTACAGACGACTATATAGCGAAGTTTCAAGTAAAAGCAGATGTTTCTTACGATGATTCTAATGCAAATATGAAGGCTTCTGGGAAAGGTTTTGACTTAGAGTTAAATTTTAAAGAAGATCATGTCTTGATAGATTTAAATTTATCGATGATGTTGAGACCTTTCAAAAAAACTGTTCTTTCAAGAATAGAAGGTGAGCTAAAAGGCAAAGTTTGATGGAAGAAATTGAGCTGACAATTGATGGTAAAGTCATAAAAGCAGAGAAAGGTAAAAACCTTTACGATGTTTTTAATGAGCATAAAATTCCACTACGATCTTCTTGTGGTGGCTACGGTAAGTGTGGAGAGTGTGTTATCAAAATTACAGAAGGTAAAGAACACCTGCCTGCCCTTACTTTAGAAGAGAACCAATATCTCGGTAATGTTTTTTATATTACAAAAGAAAGGCTTTGTTGCAGGCTACCGGTAGAAGGTAAGCTTTCTATTGAGCTCATCAAAAAAGACTAGCAACAAGAGGTGTTTATATGGAATTGAAAGTAATTGCTTTTTCAATGACCGCTATCTTAATAATTCTATTTGTAGCAGCTCATTTTCTGGCACCTAAAGAAAAAGAAAGAATGAAAATTGAGTACCGTTATTCAGAGCTCATTCTTCAGCTTACAGATCGTTTCTCAAAAGAAAATGACGAAATTAAATCTCTTGGATTAAAGCTAGGTAAATCAATGGAAGAAATTGAAAGAGATATTAATGTTGTTCTATCCAAAAATAAACCGAGCTAAATTTTTAAAAGCTCAGCGATTTTATCGATAGTATTTTTTTGAGAACTTCGATCGAGTAGAAACTTTCGATTATTCTGATCATAAGCAAATAAGTTAAAATAACCTCTATTTTGGAAGCCTTTTAGTTCGGGACGGTTTTCCATCTTCGCGACATTTGGAGTTCCTTCCATATTCTCTACAAGAATTTTTTCAGCAATAAAGCTTCTTTTAAAATAGGGAAGCCAAAAAACTTTATGAACAATCGTAAATTTGTTTTTCTCTTTGATGATAATTTTTTCATAAAAAAGTAGAACAAAAAGTGTGAGCGGTATAGCGATAAAAAGAAGCACCACGGCCATGGCGATCATTTTATTTATCTCATCTTCACCACTAAATATCGTTTGAATTGGCCCAGAGATCGCAAGATACATAATGGCCAACATAAATAGGATCCCTGCCAAATAACCCCAAAAAATCATTGGCAGACCATAACTCTTTAAGACAACCATCTCGTTGGAGATCGTTATACGATCGTCTAATTCGTTGTCTGTGGTTGGAAATTGATAAAGTAATCCCATAGGTTAGCTAATTTAACCAAATAGATGGTGATCGTCTATATAGTTGACTATGCCTGTCGGAATAGCTGCTAGGCGATCGAAAAGAGGTGAGTTTAGGGATAGGCTAAAGAGTATTCTCAAGGAGTGAGTTAATGAAATCGATTATAGTTATGGCGCTTAGTGTCTTCTTTTTTAGTGTTAAGGCCAAAGTTCTCGTCATTAGTGATATTGACGATACAATCAAAAAAGCAAACTCAACAAACAGTGTTTCTGTTGTTTGGTATTTTTTAAAAGCTGATCCCTATGTGGAAATGTCCAAGCTTTATAACGAAATAAAAACATATTATGAGTCTCAAGGTGAAGAGGTGGAGTTTCTTTATTTGAGTGCTGCTTATGATGCTACTTTTAATCAAGAAAAATGGTTAGATAAACACGATTTTCCGTTTGGAAGAACGATCTTAAGAAAAATTGGAGATGGTAAAACTTATCAATACAAATATAGAAGCCTTAAGAGTGTGTTATCAAAAGAAAACTCAAATGATTTAAAGTTGTTCTTATTTGGAGATAATTCTGATCAAGATCCAAAAGTCTATCACGATATTGTAAATGATATGAATATCAAAGACTCTCAAATTTATATTCGTGATGTTTCAACCTATGCGACTTATTGGCAAACGGGATGGGAGGTTCAAAAGATTCCAGGTCTCAATTATTTTTTTAGTGAAATGGAGTTGAGAGACTTTGAACATTTTTACTATTTATCAAACGATATTTTAACAAGTATTGAAGCTCAGTATAAAAGTCAAAAATTAATTCCACGATACACGTTCAAAACTTTAGAAAAAAGAATTAAAGATGTGGAATGTGCTCTTGAAGGTATATTGTATTGTGAAGACACTGCTGAAATGTGGGCAAAAAACCTTTGGCAAGATTATCACCAGAGACTGTAATGGAACTTTCTTTTAAAAATATAAAAGGTTATAACAAAGATATTTTTGATGAGATTTCTAATTTTAAAAATGTAATCTTTAACGAAAGCCCTGAAAGTCTAGATTCATTTCACTATGAATCTTCCACCAAAAATAACCTTTTCACAATACTTGCTTATCAAGATAAAAAACTTGTCGGTTTTAAGATGGGGTATGAAAAAAAACAAACGGTTTTTTACAGTTGGCTTGGAGGAGTCCATCCTGAATTGAGAGGTCAGGGGATTGGTAAGAAATTAATGACTCAACAACATGAGTATTTAAAAGAGAAAGGTTACAGATCTGTTGAAACAAAAACGAGTAATAATTTTAAAGAAATGATTTGTCTCAATATTAAATCGGGATTTTCAATTTTAGGAACAGTGATAAATTCTAGTGGTAAACTACGAATTATTTTAAGAAAAGACCTTTAAGTTATTCCTGATACTCAATACCAAACTTAATAATATCTTCATCAATTTTTTTAAGCCAACGAATATTCGCCTTCATTTCTTTGAGTTCTCCAACCTTCACTCGGATATTCGTATTTTCTTTTATATGACCATCGTTTCTCGCGGCTAGACAGCAGCCGGTGTAAGACTCATTGACGACAACGGCGTAATACTGTGCTTTAAATTCGCCTTCTAATGTGAAGTCGATAATGGCCTTAAGTGACTCTACTTTAAATCGAGTTGGTCTATTCATTGTTATTTAATTGCGGCCCTAATTTTTGAAGAACTCCAGTCCATTACCCAGACAATAGCTGCAATGACGATGGCCAAGAGACCCACCTCGTTCCACATGGCACGGCCTTGATACTGCATGAGCATTGTACCAATACCACCCCCACCAACGAGACCGATAATAGTCGCCATTCTTACGTTGATATCCCAACGATAAATTGTAAAAGACAGGTAAGGGAGAACAATCTGAGGAACGACTCCATACCAAATGACTTGAATAGGGGAAGCACCCGTAGCTTTCATTGCTTCAATTGGTCCTTCCGAGATATTTTCAATTTGCTCAGAGTAAAGTTTTGCTAGCGAAGATATAGAGTGAAGACAAAGAGCTAACATACCAGCAAAGGGGCCAATCCCAACCCAAACAGAGAAGATAATGGCCCAGACAAGTGGCTCAATTGATCTTGTGGTGTTGAGAAAGAAACGAGTTATATTATAAACACCAAATGCCCACATTGAACTTGACATGAGGTTTCTTGCTGCAAAAAAGCCAATTGTAAAAGCAAAGGGAAGAGCAATTGTTGTTGCAATAAAGGCCATATAAATAGTTTCGACAGCAGCAAAGACAGCTTGATCAATAATAGCAAAGTTGGGAGCAAGGAGAGCGCCAAAAATTCGTTGAGCTCCAAGTAGTCCGGCCTCTGAAAAGAATTCACGCATAGAAACCTGGCTAACATAAATTCCTGAAATAAATGTAAGAAAAACTGTAAAGTAGATCACAAAGGCGAAAGGCATTTTCATTGGATTTTTGTGATCTCTATCGTATTTGTTCGCTAGAAACATTTCTTTACCAACTGATAAAGGAGTAAAGAAGATTACTAACGCTAGTACAAAACCAAGCCCCAAGCAAGTGAGTGGTTGAGACCAAGAAAAGGATGCAAACCGGTCTGCGATAATTAATTTCGTATAAACAATTTTGTACGAAGCAAGGCAGATATAGGCCCAGATTAGAGTATCGAGTATTAAAGCTTTGACGAACTTCGTCGGTGATGCAAAGTTTGGAGATAGTGCCGCTTTATTTTCTAGTGTTTGTTCAGTCATATGTAATCCTATTCGATTATTTTAGTTGATGGTAACTTCTACTGCGTCTTCACCATAAATTGTTTGAAACCATTGTTCATCGATATCAGTAGGTGGACCTTCAAAAACGAGTTTTCCATCTTTTAATGCAATAACTCTTGTACCGTATTCTCTAACAAGAGAAAGAAAGTGGAGGTTACAAATAACGGTAACTCCAAGTTCCTCTTGAACTTTTTTAAGATAATTCATAACTGAGTGAGAGGTTGAGGGGTCTAAACTAGCAACCGGCTCATCTGCTAATAAGATTTCTGGGTTTTGCATGAGTGCTCTTGCTATGGCCACACGCTGTTGTTGTCCACCTGAAAGGTTGTCCGCTCTTTGTTGCTCTTTGCCTGTAAGACCAACAAGGTCAATAAGTTCCTTCGCTCTTTTTTTATCTTCTTGTGAGAAGATTCCAAAAATTGAAGCAATCGTTCCTGTTCGAGAAAGTGTTCCTGTTAGGACATTGGTCATAACCGTTTTTCTTGGAACGAGATTAAAATGTTGGAAAATCATACCAATTTTTGCTCGAAGACTTCTTAGAGGAGAGCCTTTAAGCTCTGTTACTTCAGAACCATTAAACCTAATACTACCTGCAGTTGGGTCATGGAGCCTATTGATACAGCGAAGTAGGGTTGATTTCCCTGATCCTGAAAGACCAATAACCACGAGAAACTCACCTTTATTAACTTTAAAGCTAACATCGTTAAGAGCTCTTGTTCCGTTAGGGTAAACCTTTTCTAAATTGTCGACGGTAAGAATTTCATTCATAGTTTTTCTTTATTTTATAAGTTTACTAGTATCGATATCGATGGACTTGATCATTTCTCTTAACCCATCGTAGTCTGTGTTAGTTGTGTCCACCACACCATCAACAGAATAAATATTCTTGAAGACGTTTTTTCCCGTCTCTGTTTGGAGAAAAGATTTAACGGCCTTAATAAATTTATCAATTATGGGTTGTGGTAAATCCTTTCTAAAGACAAAAGGATCATTGGGGATTTTTTCTGTTGTTGTAATGATCTTTACTTTTTCCTCTACATCGGGAAATTGAGTTTTTACACGATCTCTTGCATCTCTAATGGCACCTTCTTCCGTAGGGGGAGAGTAATAAGTTGATCCCGCATCAACTTGTTTTTGATAGATCATGGTAACAACATTGTCATGTTTGATGGCAAAAGTTGTATTACTTGGAGTGACTTTGTTGTCCTGTAAAATCTTTAGAGGAAACATATAACCTGAAGTTGATGAAGGGTCGGTATAAGCAAACCTTTTTCCATCAATATCTTTGACGCTGTTTATGCCACTATCAACGTGAGCAATAATTTGTCCTTGGTAATAATCGTTTCCATGTCTGATAACTCTTAGAAATGCATTCGCTCCATACTTTTGATTGGCCATAATATAACCAAAAGAATTCATCACTCCAATATCGGCCCTCTTTGAACCAAACGCCTCAACAACAGCAACATAGTTCGTTGGAATTCCTGTTTTGAAAATTAATCCCGTTTGATTCTCAAGATACTTAATAAATTCTTCAGAGTTAGAAGCAATTGAATCAGCATCAACTGATGGAGTGAAATAAAGTTTAATAGGGTTGTCGATAGTTCCTAAGGGAGCTTGATTATGGCAACCTGAGAGCAGTAAAACAAAGAGTATGGTCCAGCAAAGATTTTGCATATTTGTGTGTGTCCTTTTTAGTTCGTGCAATGCAGATTTTTACCATTTTCAGAATATTTCAAAAAGAAAAATCTGATAAATTTCGTAGAGTATCGCAAGCCGTTAATAACGTAATGGGTTAATTTTTACGATTTCAATTCCGATAAGTTGATGTAATAAGGAGGGCCAAATATGTCGCACCTTTTAACGACAAACCTTGATACATCGATTCTTATCGCTTTAATGCTATTGGCTATAGCAAGAATCTATTTGGAGATCCTTGGATTTAATTGGAGCATGTTGCCAATGACCAAAAGTCTGGGAAATAAAGTGGGAACTGAAAGAATGTATCGCTTTCACAAAATGGGTTTGTATTTTTCTATTGGTTTTGTGGTTCTGTTTGCTCCGGAATTACTTTTTTATCGTTAAACTCGGGATTACCTTCGTATAACTCAACATAGTTTTGAAAATCTTTTAAAAAGTGAGGCGCTTCAAAGCGATCATCACCGGCTTTTTTTCTGATATAGATTTTAATTTCTGTTTTCTCGGCTGCGCTTCTGGCCTTGACCATTGTCGCTATTTGATAAAGCTTACTTAAGAACTGTGATTTTTGCTTTTGACTCATTTGAAAAGACTCATGGCCTTTTAAAAGGTTCCACATATGAAAAGGTTCGATCTTATCAATGATGATTCTTGTTAATGTTAAATAGATAATAGGGTCAGCTTCAAAATTATCACCCATGAGGACGAGTTTATCAGGAAGCCCTGTCATCAAAATTATATCGAGTAGGTGGTTAAATTTATAAATACCCTGAACTTTAAGATCTTTTGGGGTTAGGTCTCCCTCGAGTATTGAAAAAACCTTTCTATAATCTTTGAGAAAAATCCCTGCTGTGAAAATTTGATTTTTATAGAGCCAGTCCCTCATGGCATCTTCATAAAAATGCGGAGATGCTGAAAGTATAAAAGGGTGATAGCCACGGTTAATATAACTTTTAATAAGGCTTACACTTCCGGGTACCGTTGGGAAATACTCTACAGGTTTAGTGAGAGAGGTATAAAGTTCAGTTGTCGTTGAATAACGAGTATCCACAAGTGTTTTATCAAAGTCACTGATCACGAGTTTTTTAGGATGATGAATCGTAAGAGGTATAAAAGTTCCAAGGTGAAGTTCCACTCCAGACAGATGGCCCACTTCATAAATTTGTAACACAGAAATTTCTCTTCTCGCTTCATTGAGTGGAACTTTAAAGTTCAAGTTTCCAAAAGAGTCCGTTTCCAATGTTTTTTTATAAACTTCCTGATGAGTATCTTTGAGTCCAATCACTTTTATTTGAAACTCATAACTTCCAAGAAGTTGATAGGCTTGTATGGGAAAACTTGGTTTTGGTAATTCTTTTTCAATTCCTTTTACAAGTCCAATGGCCATATTCTGAACTGTTTTATCTTCATTGAGAGGAGGGGAGTCTTTTAAGGTAACAGAGCATCTGATATGAAGATGTTCTTCTGTTATAACGGATAAAAAGTGAACGATATGAGGTCGTTTCATATCTTATGTTTTAAGCTTTTTTGATTTTAAAGTAAAGCTGACCATTCTCCCATTTATGGGTTACATTTCGTGGTTCAAGAATATGATCCACATGAAATTCTTTGGTATAGCTTTCTGTTCGATGTCCTGTATAGACCGTGTTATTGTTTTTGCTATCTTGGTTCTCAATCCTGTCCTCCATTCTGCGGGCCAGGTTAAACCTTATCTTTCTTTTATTGACTGAAACAGTGAACTTATCCTTTTCATGTTCTGGAGTTTCTATACTAATTATATACGAGTCTGGCTTCTCAATAACTTTAGGATTTAATTTTGTAATCCTATAAAAAGGATCTGTAAGAACTGTTTGGCTATGTTTAAAGTTATTACTATGTGATTCTTTAAGACTCTGTGTTTGTTTAGCTAGTTTTGTTTCTAGCTCATTGATAGCATTTTGTTGATTCTCGACAAGCTTCTTAAATTTCTCGTCAAAAGCCGCTTTATCTGACTTCAGGTGTTCTGCATGTCTATTCTGTTGATCTTTCAAATTATAATTATGTGAGTCCTCTCGTTGTTTTATTTCCCACGTATTTTCATTTGTAATTTGATCAACTTTCTTATTGTGAAGTGATTTTTGATCTAATATTTGTTTAGTAAACTCAAGTCTCTTTTGGAGTAGCTCTCTATCAAGAGCATTTTGAACATCATTAACTTTTCTCTTTTGATCAGCTTCAGCTAAGACAAGTGTATTAAGATTTTTGTTTTTTAGTTTTGTAAGACTAGCATTGCGATCAGATTCAAAATCTTTAATGGTTTCATTGATTTTATTATTAACTTCGAGTTCTTTTTCTCTGCCTTTGTAGTGGGCATCAATAATCTTTTCTTGGTATTGTTCGTTAATATTTTTTAACGATTCTCGTTGATTACCTTCAAGTTGTTCTTTCTCTCTCGTGAGAACTTTTTTGAGCTGATCTTGATTTTCTTTAAGTTTTGTTAACTTTTCTTGATGGCCTTCATTTTCTTTAATGAACTTTTGTTCATTAGTATTACGGACATCAATGAGGTCGAGTTCATTAGAGGTTTTTGTATCAGCAATACGTTTTTGGTGGAACAGCTTAACACCGTCAAGTTCTTTTTCTCTTGCCTTGATATAATTCTTTTGATTGCGGTTGAGATCCTCAATCCTTTGTTTGTTTAACTCAATAGTCTGCTGATCGACTTTCAAGGGCTAGCACCATCTCCTTTGGACTCGATAGGCGGGTTGCAATAGTTTCTTCCTGAAGTTTGTCCATAGCAAACCCAGGTTCTTAGCAGGTCTATTTTTAAGCTACCTTCTCCACCGTGGTAGGCGAGGTAACTTACAGGATCTAAATTTGATGTGACGATATATGACTTTTGATCAAAACTATAAATGTTTCTTGATTTGATGTGATACTGATAAACCCTATATTCAGCGAATACACTTAATGTTAGTACGCTTGTTAATATGAGAGTTAATACTTTCATTGAAGTCCTGGTTTGGAGTCTAAAATTTTCATTTCAACCATTTTCATAAAGGCCCTAGCAAGAAGGTTTCTTTCATCTTCACTCATGCTCATGACGATAGTTTTTTTTCTATTAATTCCACGGTGGCCCGCAATTCTAGAGAAGAGTTTTTTTGCTTGTACTTTTTCTTTACCAGTGAGACTTTTTTTGGAAAATTCCATAGTACCTTGCCAGTGATCTTCAAACAGGGGGAAAAACCCATGTACACCTAATTCTACTAAAGATTTGATAGATTGACTGTCTTTGTGAAAAAACTCCAAATGAACCTCCGTGATACAACTTGTTTCTTCTCTCTTTAATCCTATCAATCATCAGTATTAAGAATAAGTCGGGTAAGCTTTACCTACGAAATGTGTCTAAAATTCCTTAAAACTTCTATCTTTCAAAAAGACCTTTCTAAGCTATTGAAGGTATGTAAGTTTTACTGCAATTAAAGGTGATTGAAAGAGTCGGACAATTGGATAAATTGATAAACTTAGGTAGAATAGATGAAGGAATTGTTGTCCATTAGGAAGAGGGAGCAAGCAATCATGGAAAGAAAAACTGCATTCAATTCATTTTTTATCACTTTAATTTTATCTATCACAAATTGTTTCGCATTAGTTGACTATACAGAACCAGAATACAAGCCAAAAAATTCAGGAGCATCAAGAGTTAGTGCACCAAGAGAATCTGCTCCCGCAGCTACAAGTACGAGAAAAGTTAGCAGAAGAGGTTCGGCACGATCTGGAGAGAGAGTGTTGAGTATGTCGACTTGGTATAAAACAGTAGAAGCAAAGTTCTCTGAAGGCTCAGGGAAAGCTCATTTTCTGGGTCTGAAAGGAAAGTTTCACACTCCTTATAATTTGTATCTTGATGCTTCATACTGGCAGGCCGATTCTTCAAGTGAGCTTTTGACAGAGGGGGGATCAAGTCAAAAAGGAAATCCCGAACTGATCCTCGGTTTAAATTGGCTTCGTTTCGGTCCCCCATCAGAAGTTGCTCTTGTCGATTTTTACGGTGGAGTGAGTTTAGGTCAAGAGTCTGAATTCGCTCATAGTCGGACAGATCAAATTGTTGGAGTGACAACTGCAAAAAGGTTTAATCAATTGGCCTTAGGTCTAGGTTACGAACTTCGCTTAACGGGAGACGCTGACTCTGAAGAGGAATTAGAAATTGGAAATATCAGTCGACTTTCAGCAAGTTTAGGTTGGATGACATCGAATGAAATTCGATTCTCCGTTGATGGCCACATGTATTCAATTTCAAGCTCAAGTTCAGATAAGCCTAATAAGCTTGAAGAAAAAGTAAAATTTGCTACCGTAATTCCTAAGTTAGGATTAAACTTAAGCCCTATTGTGCTACTTGAACTCGGTGCAAGTTTTAGAACTAGAAGAATAAACGATGCTGAGTTGCTGGGGGCCAGACTGTGGTCTCTTCATGGTGCTTATGGAAATTCGGTTTTTGCAAACTTTGGTGTCTCACTATAAGAAAGGTTAAAATTGCTATCTAATAAACTCGTATTCTATTGTTATCAGTGTAAAAAAATTAGTCATAACTTATCAGAGTTTTTATTTGTCGAAGAGGACTCCAATAAGTCCTTTTGCAGTGATAAATGCATCGAAGGTTTTTTCTCTCCGCTCGTTGACTATTATGATTCGGAAGAAAAAAAGTTTAGAAGTGAGCTAGACTTACATGAAAAACACTTAGTTGATTTTTTAAGTGATGATGAAAAAATTGATGAATTATTAACCACACCAGATGAAATTTGGTGTCAAGAAAATGAGTTTCAAGATAAACTCTACACCTTAATAAAAAGGTTTAAGATTGATCATGATAAGTCATTCTCACTAATTGTGTTATCTTTTATGTATGCAGATAAACCCTCATTTATTCTTTTTATGACGGCCACTGAAGATGAAAGAGTATTAGAAAAGTTTAAAGTTGGAACGAAAACGGAAATGAGCATAAGTAAATCTTCTTCGTCATCTAGTGTTCTTGAAATTGATGCCGAGACTCTGACGTTACTTGAAAGTAAAAAATCTTCTTATTTGGCCGAAATGCTCGATAAAAGATCGCCCGCAGATATACCCTTTGAAAGTTTTCATTTATATGAAGAGTATTTAGACCCAACAATGCAAAACCCAGATGAAATTTTTAAATTAAAAGATGATGAAGGCGACGAGATTTTTACCTATATCAAGGCCCAAGTTAAAGATACGATTTCATTTTATTACTTAGTCGTTTGCTACTCGTTGAAGCAGGGACCCTCTAAGGACAAAGAAACACTAATCCCTATATTAAGTTTTCCCACATTGGATGGTGAACTTTACTCAAATTATAAACTTGGTGAATTAATTCAAGGTGTCGTTAAAAATTAATTATCAAAGCACTCTGAATACAACGCAGCTTCTTTTGTATTCCACTCAAACAATAGTAAATCAATACAGCTTTCTTTTGCCGTCTCATGTGTACCAAGATAAAAACTAAGATTATCAAATTCAGGTAATGTTTTTAACGTTGAAATATTGATTTCTGAAAACTCTCTATCGAGAATGAACTCCAGTTCATCTGTTGCAATCTCTTCAATATCAACACTTCCTTGAACCACTTTTTCATTCCAAAAAGTTCGATAGGTAAGTTGTTTTAAAGAGTTGATAAAGTATTCGGAACTTTTTTTCTTTTTCATGAAAAAAGTTTTAAGTTGAACAGTATTTTCTAACTCAGCATAAACTGTTTCCTCTATGGCCTTTGTTTTCCAAGAAGCGGCATAAGTTTGTCCCAAAAATACGAGTGATAAAATCAATGCTAACTTTTTCATGTAAATCCTTTCATTTGAAGTATCATTATTTTCTAGCATTATGAATGGATGACGGGAAGCGCAAAAAAGCTTACTTAATATTATATTCTTGTTAGGTATTCTAGATAAAGAGGTTTAAAGCCCCGTGCGGCTGAATTGGTGATATTCGTAATGGCCACCAGAGGCAAAGCTCTCACAGTAAGATGAGTCATTATAGGCAGCAAGCCACTGATTACAGTAGATAAAGGCATCTGGTGATAGAATTAACTGATTAAAGGGGGGAGCGTAAAAATAGGCCTTGTCTCGCATAATCATAACACCTGTAAAGATGCTGCTTGTATAGCCAGGCCTATTTGCATAGAGCTTCAGAGTATAAATCTTTTGAGATGTGGTAACAGATTCACATCTTGGTTCACCGATATAAGTCTTTAAGCTTCCAGAGTGAATTGTAGGAACAAAACATACTTGATGATCATTCGGCGGGTGCTTCATCTGGAAGTAAATGGTTGTGGGGTCAGTAGATGAAATACAAATATTATACATCCCATCGTTTAAGTCATTTTCTCCAGAGCTTAAATGAGCTCCTTTATATTGCCAATCGGCCATCCCATCTCTTGACCAAGTACAGGTGGCGGCACCATTTGGAATAGATAAAAAGGTGTCGGTATCGTCTGAGTCATAGGGGTTGTCCTCAACGGGTGTTGGATTATATGTTGGGGTCGTTGTTGTAAATAAATTAGGAACAGAATTTGCTGAACTTCCTTGTCCCGATTTTCTCGTTTTTCTTGCGTCTGAATCTGGCTGGCAAGAAACAATGAATAGTAATACTAAACTAATTGATAAATTCTTTATCTTCATCAAAATCACCTCATTATTCTTATCGAAGTATTTTGAAATAATTTTAGTCTCTAGCACCTTGAAAATTCATAATTTTGGGGGAGTAAAAAGCTCGGGTAGTTCAGGGTAAAGTGTTAATAATACAATGACGATAAAGTTATTGTGAAACTAACACTTTTTTTTACTGTATTCGTTTTAGTGATTGTCGCTGTTATTTATCTAGCGCTGGCAACACCAAATTCTTTTTATGATACAGCACTTTTGCATGGTATGGATAATGAGTATCTGCAAATTCAAAAATCAACTTCCGTTGTGAGAGTTGGTCAAGAATATGACCTTGAAGAAATCGATGGATTAATTGTATCAGATAATAATGTTTGGAAAGGTCTACATTTTAAAACTTTTGAAATACCACTACCAGTTCATCATCCTTTATTTATAACTTTGCCTTATATCGATCTAAAGGGGGAGGAGCCGAGTATTGGTTTTAAGTTGTTGGATCAAAAAGAAAAAGAAATGGTCACTCTTTTGCTAAAAGAAGAAGTTTCTTTAGATACAAAATTTCAAGATAAAGTATTTACGTTACCATTTTTTAAAAATCGTTTTGCGAGACTTAGCTTTGAAAAAATTTGGGAAGATTTATTTATATTAGACATTAAAGAATCAAGAAAGATTGATGATTTTAAAATTTCTAACCTGGTAAATAATCCAGATAAAGTAATCTTTCAAATGCTATACAATATTTACATTTTGAAATTGCGAATGAATGTATTTAATACAACTGAGTTAAGAAGTGTAAATTTTTGGAGTAAAAGAAAAATGGGGGTTGTTAAAACAATTGATGATGAGACGAAGTTAGGAAAACCTCAGCAGTATGAACAAGAGGTGATTTTCTATTTGGCAAAAGATAAAATATATAAGTTTTATTTAAGGTCAAAATTAAATGATATAGCTGCAACAGGTTTTAGAAATAAGTTCTTCAATGAAGTCTCTTTTTTAAGAAGCGATAAAGAAAATGCCATCATGCTTTACTCAGAATATAATACTTTTCCCTACCATAAAAAAGTTAATCAAGAGGGGATGATCTATCTATACTCTGCCTGGACCCATGATATGGAGAGATCTTCTTTTTTTGCTGAGATGATAAATTTTATGGAAAGAGGAGACGCTGGTTATATGCAAGTTAACTCTCTCTATGAGTTTGCTCTGAAAAAATTTGGGTCTAACTTTTCATCTGACTTGAAAAAGCTAAAGGAAACTCAGTTCCAAAAACTTCAAAGGAAAATTTCAGAAGAAAAAGAAAGAGAAGTTAAAGAGTTGCAAAAACAGAAAGGTTACGTACCAGATACATTTGAAAGCAAAGAGCATAAAATAAACTTCTTCTTAAAAAGAGCAAAGGAGGAGGGAGTCAACCTCGATCGAAACAATGGTGAACTTATTGGAGATTAAAAATTATAACGATATTCTACTGAGAAATTATCATTATGGTCCCAAATGGAATAGATTGACGTACCAGTACCTGAAAAGTCTTCATATTTAAATTTTATTTTTCCGCTATTTCTAAAGGTGTAGTTAATACTGTAAGCTTGAGCTCTACCTTTTTTCTTATTGTCATTGTGAAAGTCATAAGTAAACGAAGTTCTGTCATTAAATTGAATATTTGTACTACCAATAAAACTTCTCTGAAAAAGGCGAGAGGTTGAAGAACTCGCAACATAATAAGGATAGCTTTGCTTTTTATGGGTGTTTTCGTTTGTAAACTCAAGAACCGTTGTAATCTGATCGATTCCGATGAGCTTACACCATTCATCGATGGTATAAAAACCACCGATCATATACATCGTATAGCTATCGTCTCTTCCTTCGCTAGCATTTTGTTTTAAAATTTCTCCGTGAATTTCAAGCCTTTGAAAGGTTGTAGAAAAACCAAAGTTAATATTTGTAACAGGAATATATTCTCTCACGAGAGTAAAGGAAGGACCATTTGAAGTATCAACGATATCATTTCTTACGACAGGTTCTGGGTTTGGTCCGTTGTAAATACCAAGCGATAAATCCCAACCATTTAAAGTCGCTTCAACTTTAAAGAATGATTGAAGATTTTTCCATGCAAGACCTGAGGGATACTCTGAGGTGACATTAAAATCAGCTCCTTGAGGTAGAACAGTCCACCTATTGAAGGGAGGAGGGGTTCGATTTGGTTTAAAGAGGGGTAATAAAACGAAAGAGAAATCAAATTTACCTAAGTAAAGATCAAAATTGATGAGATAATTTCCAAGAAAAAGAGGATCGGAAGGAATAAGAGTATCTTTTGGTGTAATTCGATCAGATGGTGAAAAGATCATTCCTTTTCCCGTTCGATAAACTTTTTTCCCAATAGTAAAATCACTATTGTCCATATTGAGTTGATAATAGGCTTCATTTAAGTTGAGGTAGCCTCTTCTTTCTTTCCTACTGTCATATAAATTATCAAGATCATCATATGTTCGTTTTCGCGAACCAATTTCTAGCCATCCTGCTGATGTAACAGAACTCTTCGAACCTATGACTGTTTTGTTTCCGAGTCCAACTCTTCCTTCAAGACCAAAGGATGTATCATCAACGGTGTCTTCTTCTTTAGGGTCTTGAATAAAGCCGACTCCTCTTAGCATAAAGTCGACATCAATTTTAAACCTTTCGGAGTCATCATCGATGAAGACTTGGTTTGGTTTTTGTTTTGTCGTTTTAGGCTCTTCACCAAAAAAACTTTCTATTTCACTTTCTATATCAGTTTTCTCATTTGAATTATTACTTACTGAGACGCTACCTTCCTCTCCAAATAGGCTGTTTATTTCATCTTCTAAGTTAGTATTATCGTTATCAACAATTTTTTTCTCATCGAGATTAGTTTTTTTCTCTTCTGGCTGAGTCTCTTTTTTTAGAGAATAGAGTTTTTTCTCACCATGAATTCTTTTGTTGATCAGTTTATTCAAGTCAGCTTCCTCAAAACTAGTTTTTTGTTTTCCAGAAAGTGTGTATTTATAAACTTTATTACCTTTTGAAGTGAAGATTCTCTCTTTGTTGTTCTCTAAGCTCATGGCCAAATATTCACCTGAGTAGGCAAACTTTGATTTTTTGACACTTCCAATAATATTTTTTCTACCTAGTCCATAGTCTTGAATAAGAAGCCTTCCTTTTAATAACTTTACAGAGACTCTTCCATACTTGTTGGCAAAAGAAATATAGACTCTCGAGTTTTGTCCAAGTGTTAATAATTCTCCTTTGGTAAACTTGATAACTACTTTTGAATTCCTTCTGGTTTTAATGAAGATATTATTTGTGATGGGAGTGTTTTTTTTGGCGTATTGTATAAGTATATTTTGGTTTTGATGTAAAACAACATTTCCTTTCACAGAATCGACTTTTCCAATAGTTTTTTTAACGTCAGTATTTAAAAACGTATCAGCATGAGTAAAGTTAAAAGTGAGAAAAAATAGAAGCGAAAAAATTTGTCTAATCAATGAAAAAAACCATTACTTTATTTTTGATGCATATTTTTTTCTAAGTATCTTTTTGTGAAAACAACATCATCAAGTTTTTTGTTTATATTTCTCTCTACGATTTTGATAAATGTTTTATGCTTTTCATGACGGTCCATACTTGCGACTTCAGGCCTCATCGTTTTTCCAAAATTTTGCCAGTTTTGATATCGACCTGTTTTGAAATGTTTTCCTGCAAGATTAAAGTAATCGATTTTGTAAGTAACGAACTTGTTTTTATCAATGAAAAGAATTCTTTTCTTATATCCTGTTTTTCTTTTAATAGCACTTGAAGCGGGGAGGGCCTCTATGACAAAACAGTTTGCTTTTCCCTTATTACAGCTAGTGGTATTTTTACATGTATACTTGTTTTCGGATCTAATTTCACCATCTAGATCAGCATAGGTGAAATCCGTTCCCATAAAATAGTTCTTTTTACTTCCTGAACCGATGCGCTGTAATTTCCTATTTGCGGGAATATAGAGCCACTGGTCTTTGCTACCACTTGTATTCCAACTTAGGAGTGCTGTACCTTTGATATCTGCAGGGGCCGTAAAATTAATGAGAGACTTAGTATTGCCATTTTTATCATCAATTGAATATCTTTCAATGGTTCTTTTTTCTTTAGTATTTGACTTCACGTCCACTAGAAATAGCTGTTGAATTTCTCTTTCAGATTTTGCTGATTGAGTATTAACAACCTTATCCATAATTGTTTTGGCATCCATCTCACAGTTAGCATTTGAGTAAGAAAAGATAAAAAAGCTAAGTATAAAAAGTAGAGTTCTCATGATAAGTCCTGAAATATTTGTACAAATTATTATCGCATAACTTCCGGAAAAGAGTAGGATATTTGTAGAAAATAACTCTGGTTGTCGAAGGAAAAACTACTCGTTTAAGATATGTTTTTTTAGAAAATCTTCACTAACAAGAATATACTTGGAATTCTCTTTAGCACGGTAGAATACTTGAGAGTTTTGATTGAGCGTTGTTACCTGCCCCTCGCTAAATTCATTTAAAACGAGATGCTCATCATTGTCATTGGAGCGCTTTGCCGTTGTTAGTTGAGATATTTGCCCTTTAATAAGAATAAGATAAAAATTATTTTTCTTAATATCAAATGTATGGTCTTTTTTTAGGTGAGTAATTCCAATTTGCCTGACAAGGTCTTTTAAAGATTTAACATTCATGCCCTTGAAAGGGTGTTGATTTAAAATTTCTTTAATCGGAATTTGTGTGAGAAAAATATTATCATAAGAAACGACATTACTTAATTGAAAAATTGTAATTAATGTTGGAGTAATAATTAAATCGCAAAACATAGCAAGTATGATGACAAAAGAAGAAAGAAGACCAAACTGAAATAGCGGGATAAAGTCAGAAATGGCAAGCAGGCAAAACCCTGTGGCAAGGGCAATTGATGTTGTAACAATGGCCATTGAAGAGTCTTCAATTGTTTTCTTAGCAACAATAATTGGATCTGAATCCCGTGTTAGGTTATTACTATATTGAACAAAAAAGTGAATGGTATCATCTACGGCTATGCCAATTGTTATCGCCGCGACCATAGCACTTCCTGTGGTGAGGGGGATACCAAAGGCCCCCATAAGACCAAAGAGCATAATGATAGGAATTAAATTTGAAGGTACGGCAATGAGTGCAATTCTTATATCTCTAAAAAGAAAAGTTACAGCTGCAATAATAATTAAGATAATGATTGATAGAGAGTTAATCTGAGAAATAATTAAACTGTTTGTTGCTTTATTTAATATTTTATCAGAACTTGTGTAATAAGCATGAAACTCATCTTTATTCACTTCATTTTCAATAAAGTTATCTAGACTCCCAACAAGTTTATTGTAGTTTGGCGTATCGTAATTGGTATGCCTCATTTGAATAAGGGCCCTTTTATAGTTTGCTGAGACAAAGGGGGCGAGATTATCTCGACTAAAAGAAAGTAAATATTGTGAAATCATTGCACTATCTTTTGGTACCTTTTCTAAAATAATAGAGTCTTTGTTAAATTCTCTATGTATTAACTCAATATTATCGGCTAGCGATTGAGTATGATGAACTTGATTAAATTGAGATATTTTATTTTGGATAGTGCTTAGGTAGGTGAGGTTCTTTGAGTCTTTAAAGTTACCGTTCTTTGCCTCTACGATAAAATACATAACATTCGTACCAGGGAAAATATCATTTACTCGGTAGAGGTTTTTCTTGAGATAGCTAGATTCTTTTATCTGAGACCATGAGATATTTTCGATTTTAATTTTTTTGCTAAAGTATAGAGATGAAGTAGCGACGAGAAGAATGACCACGAAAAGATACTTTTTGGTAATAAGAAATTCAAATGTCTCTAGAAAACGATTCCGTATAGATTCAAGAATGATATTTCTTTTAACCTTTGTTTTTTTATCTTTAAACAAATCGAGATGGATTGGAAGATAGAAGATCATCAAGATAAAGTTTGAAGCGAGTGCGACAGCACAGATGAGACCAAATTGTCTTAACATTTCAATTTCATTAACTGTAATGGTTAGGAACCCCAGTGTTGTCGTTACCGCCGTTAAAATAATGGCCAATCCAATTTTATCACCCATCAGTGTAATTGATTCTCTATGGTCAAACCCACGATTTAAAAACTGTTTATACTTACTGAGGAGATGAGTGATTTCAGTAGAACCAAGGACAAAGGCAATTGCTGGAACACATGATGTAAGGATTTGAATGGGAATATTGATTAGGCTCATAAAAGCGAATGTCCATATAAGTGATATGGAGGCGACAATGAAAGGTAAAAGAGCAGCATTCATTGATCTTGTCCCATGAAAAATCAAAGAAGAGATAACTAAAATAATCGCAGGTAAGATAATGATAAATGATTTGATAATATTATCTTTGGTAAAGCTCATTAGTGCAGGAGTACCAACTTGATAAATTGTTTTATAGTTTGAAAGGTAAGGCTTCATGAGATTGTCAACTTGCTCTGATACCTCTTCAAGAGAGCGTTGTAATGTATCAAATTGAACTGTAATGAGCATTGAGTTGTTTTCTGGGCTTATGATAAACTTTCGATAACTATTATCTTCAGAAATGTTTTGTAGTTTTTTTTGTATTTCTTCAGGACTTTCTGGAAGCTCTTCAAAGAGAGGTGAGGTATGAAGTATTTCACCATCATTATAAATATAAGGCGTTGTGAAAACAGAATATATAGAAACTAGTTCTGGAATTTCAAGTAATTTCCAACTTAGCTCTTGGAGTTGAGCTAGCTTTTCTTTACTGAAAAGTTCTGGGTCTTGAATAAATATAGTGGCCATCTTTTCACCACCAAATTCATTGACAGCATTAGTGTGAAGAATCTTTTCAGGACTTTCTTTTGCTGCTAGGCCATCCATCGACGTATCGATTTTAATATTTTTTAACTCTAAAAGAGACAGGGCAGTGAAGATAAAAATGATCGTTAAGATTACTTTTTTAAACTTAATGACTCGTAAAAAAAATAATCCCATTGTTTATTCCTAAGCAGCTTTATTTTCTGCCTCTGACCAAACTGTATCAAAAATTTCTTTTAGTTTGTTTTCATCAAGGACGGACTCTTTTATTGTCTCTAACGAATACTCGTAGGATTGAACATTCGAAATAAGGTTGAAAATTTGTTCGATAAGTTTTCCCTTTCTATAAAGATAGAGAGGATCTGAATCAAAGCAAAGTAAAACAGTGGGAGCGCTTCTTCCTTCAGTACTTTCTTTTAAGTACTTGTCATAAAAGTCATGCTGTAAGTGATCCCAGTTTTGAATATTGTTGATAATATAAATTTCATTTTCATTATTTTTGAATTCTACATTACTTGGATTAAGTACTTGCGGTTTATATCCAAGTTGTTGGGTAATTTCTTTTATATTAGCGCTGTGTTTTGTGATATTCGACGTTCTGACAACATGGAGTTTGCTTTCTTCTATAACAGGAAAGGCCGTATGTTGGTGAGAATCAATTTTTATAATGTTTTCATCTTCCCTTTCTTTTTGCTTAGTAGACAGTGATAGTAGAACGAGAATACTACTTAAGATTTTTATATTCTCAAATTTAAAATTTTCTTTGTTAGCACGCATTGAAATATAGAAGTTTTGTTTTCTTATATTTTCTATGCTTATCCCTATTTGAAATTCACTTTGATTGTAAGATTTAACCCACTTTTCGTTGAAAGTATTAAACTTTACTTTTAATTTATCCCACTCACATGGAGACTTCGCGTAGGAGATAATTTTCCCTGAAGGATCAAAAAGAGTAAGAGAGTTCAAGCTAAATATTTCAGTTAGATGATTTAATTCAGCATTGAGGTCGAGGTTTTTTGACCAAGAAAAGATATTACCCCAATCAATTTCCTGAAAAACTAAATTTTTTTTAGTTAAAAAAAAGTCTTGTAGTAGTTCGATTTGTTTTTGTTTATTTTTTCTCATTGTCATCACTCTTATAATTTTCGGTATTTATCGATGATTTATTTAGCTTAATCGTGATTAATCAAAATACTCAGGTACAGGGGAGGTTTTTCATAAATTAATAAAATAATCCGATAAGGAATCTGGAGATTGTATGTCAATAAATCCAATTATTAATATAAATCAAGTTTGGTTGAGGGGAAAACAAGACTTCTCTGGTGAATGGGTCTATATTGGAGCACCAGTTGAAATTCACCCTGATAAAATAATATTTAAATCTCGACATGCTATTCAACCACCTGTTTTAGCTAAAATTGGAAAGTTTGACCTAGTCTTTGATAAAGAGCTTAAGCAACTTTATTCGTATGGAGATGAAGAGTATTTTTATCAGATTGAGTTTTCGAGTTATTATCAATGCCTTTCCTTTATGTTTTCTTGGTGTAAGTCATTAAGCGAAAAAGAGTTAGAGCATTCTCTTAAAACTAGAAAGTTTACAAAGTTTTTTAATGTTGAGGACCTTTCCACTTTATTAGGTCAGATCGATACCATTGAAGTAACTGATGAGAAATGGAAAGAGTTTACAGAAAGCTTTATTTCTCTTTGGAATATTCAAGGGCTCGAGTTAGTTGATACGGAATATGATTCAAAGATATTCTCTTGTAAAAAAGATAAAATGGGTCTCCCTGACCTCTCCATTTCTGTCGATCAGCACAATCGTTATAAGTTAAGAGCTTGGGGGGAAGTTGATGAGGATAGAAAACAAGAAATGTATATCTTATGTTACTTTTTAGAGTTTCTCCTCGATAATTCTTATTCTTTAAAAATGAATGAAGAAGAGGGGAGAGTTTTAAGTCCAGAAAAGCATCAGTTTCGAACCTATAAAATTGTTGGCAATTCAGCTCCCGTCGTCAAGATGAGAAAGTCGATTCAGTTTCATAAAGTTAATAAAGGTAATTTATGGATTCACGGACCTTTCGGAAGTGGCAAAACTCTACTTGCAAAAGTCATTTCAGAAGAGTTCTTCAACTCAAGTGAGCATGAAATTCATTTTCTATTTTCTCTATATAATCAACAGGATTTAATCGATCGATTAGAGCAAACCTGTCAAAATTCAGAAAAAGAAAAAGTAATTATTTTAGATAATATGCATCTCTTAGAAGAATCAAATGAAATCAAAGTGCAAAAGCTTGTTAAGTTATATAAAAATAATAAATACATTTTTATATCAAAAGAAAATACTCCTTCTTACTTCGAAGGTGACAGTATTACAACCACGGCCCTAAAAGAAAGAGGTGAAGATTTACCAGCTTTGGTTGATTTCTTATTGAGAGAAATTTGTTCTCAAAAAGATATTCCAGAAAAAGAACTTTCTGAAGTTTTCTTAAAAAAAATGAAAGTTTATAAATGGCCTGGAAATATTTCTGAATTAAGATACTTTCTGAAAGGTTTAGTTGAATATCATTATTTTGATAATTTTATAGATTATAGAAATCAAGATTATCATCATCAATGTGATCCCTATCAGAAACAATTATTTAGATTTGAGAAACTTAAAGAAAGCACCGACTTTTCTGCAGCTTATT
Source organism: bacterium (assembly GCA_030425045.1). Classification (GTDB taxonomy): domain Bacteria; phylum Bdellovibrionota; class Bacteriovoracia; order Bacteriovoracales; family Bacteriovoracaceae; genus JAUHVL01. The sequence goes on along the minus strand of JAUHVL010000013.1, from coordinate 6,723 downwards.
GGAGAGAAAAAATTCTAAAGAGCGCCTAGTATATCTTTCAAAACGGTGATGGGAAGAATCTCTTCTTCTGCAACTTCACGGTCATTTGTTTTTTTGTTATACAAGTAACAACTATTTCGTTCATCGTAAGTAAAGTCTTCTGCACCACCCACAAGTATTCCGATTACTTTATTTGTTTCTTTTGAAAAAACGGGAGAACCTGAATTTCCCATAAAAGTATCTAGATTTGCGATATAAGATTGAATATTGAGTGTTTCATCTTCTTCGACATAGTTACCTTGATGAGAACTTTCTCCAATAGGAGTTAGTCCACCTTTCACTATATATTCAGATTGAGTTGAGTAGTCGTTTTCAACGAGTCCAGTCCCTGTAAATAAACGGCCGCCCTCATAAACTTTTTTAGGAAGGAAGAGACCATGGCCAATAGAAAACACTTCTTCATTATCTTTTGGGCTTGAATAGTCTAATGACAGAACTTGTTTCTCGCTCACACTTTTTTCAAGCTTTATAACGGCATAGTCTAAGTTTTCATTGAAAGCGAGAACTTTATCGCATTGATATATTTCTTCTTTTTGAAATGTTTCACTACCAGAGTGATAATTAAATACCCATGAGGTGAGTCTACAAACATCACTGGGCAGGTTCGATTGACTACTGCTTTGTAAACAATGGCCAGCAGTGACTAAAATATCCTTGGCCACAAGAAAACCTGTACAGCGAGGTAGTATTGCCTGTTCGCTAAACTTTTCTGTAGGGCAAATATTATAAACTGATGAGAGTGATTCTTTGACAAAAGTGAACTCACTAGAGTTTTCTTTCTCGATTAACTGTCTATTCCAAACTTGACCGGCCACACCTGCAGCTAATGTTTGAGTCGTAAGATTTGGGTGAAGTGTCACCTCAATTCGATCATCTTCTCCGTAAATAACAGGATCATGAATAATATCTAAACCATGAACAAAGCTATTTGCACACAAAAGAGAGAATAGAATAAGTGAGGAGTAAGCTTTATTCATAACACATTAATATCAGGCAAATGTGCTTTGCGCAATAAGTGTTATGAAAAACAAAAATTTTACAAGAAGTGACTCTTTTTTTTACTTTCTCGAGTTACTTTTAACCTTAATTGAAGCTTTCTTAAGCTGGTGTTTTTGCCATTGGAGATGAATCAGTAGTGATCCAACAATAATCCCAATCGACGATACTTGAATTACGAAATTTTCTCCCATCTAAAATGCCTCCTGATAGAGCAGGGATACACTATATTATAGCGTATATTCTTACTTTATCGGAGTGATGAGAGGCTTTTTTAAGTTATTTTACTCAGTTTTACGAGATTTTAGATATTTACCTGTCTAATACTTTTCACCGGCTCAGTTTACACTTAAAATAGAAACTCAATAACATCCTGAAAATCTGTCATAGCAAGAGGAAGGTCAGTCCATGGAAAGGCGATTAGATCCAAGACAAAAAGCATTTGAAATAAATTTAAGGCCGGAAATTTACGGAAGCTTCGCTGAAATTGGGGCCGGCCAAGAGGTTGCCAGGCAGTTTTTTCGAGCAGGAGGAGCGGCCGGTACCATTGCAAAGTCGATGTCGGCTTATGATATGGCCATTAGTGATGAAATTTATGGAAAGTCTGATCGTTATGTCGCTAAAGAAAGACTAGAGCGGATGTTGGCCCGTGAGTTTGATCAGCTTGTTCAAAGACTTGAAAAGGCAAGGGGTGACGAAACCTGTTTTTTTGTTTTTGCTGATACTGTCGCCGCCACAAGTTTTAAGTATAAAACTTCAGGGCATGGTTGGTTAGGTGTTCGTTTTCAACACAAACCAAACGCAAAAGCGAGCCAAATTGTTATTCATGTTGAAATGTTCGATCAGATCAATTTGCAACAACAAGAGGCTTTAGGAATCCTGGGAACGAATTTAATTCACTCTTGTTTTACCTATTCTAAAGATAGAGAAACATTTATAAGTGCCTTATTAGATTACCTCGGAAAAGAAAGATTAAGTATCGACTTTATCGATACGCAAGGTCCTGCATTTGAGGGAACAGATACGCGCTTATGGCTTCTAGAGCTGGTGAAGCAGGCTTATTGTGGTGCAGTCATGTTCGACCAAGAAGGACATGCCTGTCAGCCAAAAGATGAGCTTTACAAAAAAAATATTCTGATAAGTCGTGGATCATACCGACCTCCAACTTTGTTTAATATTGATATGCTTGAACAAGGGCATAAGAAATTTTCAGAATTACTCGGTGATAAAGAGAAGGATAATATTATTATTCTTCCTGAGATTTCGATGAATAAACTCAAAGAAAGAGGGGAAGTGATTTCTGAAGATTTTCTCGCTCGGGTCGATTTATTGGGAAGTCTCGGTCACCACGCTCTTATCACCAGTTATGAAACTTATGGAGATTTAAATTATTACCTTGCTCAGTGTACGAAAATGGATATTGCCTATGCTATGGGTTTTTATAATCTTCAGGAAGTATTTGATGAGAAAAACTACTCAAAACATTTTGGTGGAATACTTGGAAGTTTGGGGGCCCTCCTTGCAAGAAGAACGAGACTATTTGTTTATCCGGCGCTAAATGAAAAAAATAATATGATCTTATCAAGTATGGAAGTTAAGAGAACAGACAACCAACACTTATTATTAAAATATTTAAGAGAAGAGAAATTAATACATGACATAGAAGACTTTAATCAGGATGCGTTTAAGATTTGGTCTCGAGTTGTCCTTAAAATGATTCAAAATAATGAAAAAGGTTGGGAGAAAATGGTTCCCGCATGTGTTGCAAAAGAAGTGAAAGAGAAATGCCTCTTTGAATTTCCTTGTGAAATTTAGTTATTATAACTACAAGAAGTTTTCGAGCTATTGCTATTAGCTAGGCATAAGGCTTGAACCAAATTTACCCCTTTGCAAGTTCCATTATTACGACCACCTGCTAGGCAGATCGCTTCAGCTTCAGTTACATCTTTACATGTATTTTTATTATTATTTTTATCTGTTAGGCATAAACCTTCAGCTACTTTTGTAACACTTGAACAAGATGAGCGTCCTCTGGAAGCTCCTCCTAACATACAGAGTGCTTGGGGTAGCTTAACATCTTTACACTTTAATAAATTATTACGACCACCTAACATACAGATTGCTTCGGCCGAGTTTACATCGTCACACTCCTGGAGATTATTCACTCCTTGGTAAAGGCAAATGGCCTGAGAGCTAATATTTTGTTTAATAAAATAAAGTAAGGTTAAGGCGTCCGTATCTGCAAAAGTGGTTGAGCTCAGACTTATACACAAAATAAGAAACATTTTTTTTAAGCTAAAGCTATTTCTCATTATCGATTTCATCCCTAACATTCCTTTTTTACTCTTAGTGAGCCTCGCAGCTTCCACAGCCATCACCGTCATTTGCTTTTAATTCTTCAAAACTCCACAGACCATAGCGATCATTAACAAAGTCGACGGCTTTCTCTAAGTTATTGAAATTTTGCTGGAATGTTTCATTTTGCTTTTCGTCAAGTACCGTCACAAGGTATTCAACGATTGGTTCACTGCTGGACTCGTCAAATGAGCCTCCGAGTGAAATGATCACCTGAAGAGAGCTACTTTTGAAGCATGAATATGACCAATTATCTATGGTAAACATATGTATTTTCTAACAGTTTATACTTGTCAGAGCAATCTAAAATGGTTTAAATTGCTTCCCTGAGTCCAAAATCAACATTAATTTTGGTAAGTGAATAATTTAGGAGTTTGTCATGGCCAAGGGTCCAAGAGTAATCATAACACTAGAATGTACTGAAGCTAGAAAAGAGGGAAAACCACCTTCACGTTACACTACAACTAAAAATAAGAAGACAACTCCTGATCGTCTTGAGCTTAAGAAGTACAATCCTTTTTTAAGACGTCATACTGTACATAAAGAAATTAAATAGTATCGCTGTAATTTCATAGGGTTACCATTCTTTCTTCTTAAAAAACTAAATTTTCAATACATTTTTGCCGTAAAGATCTATTGAGAGATTGAAATCTCACTAATTTTTACGGTTAAAAAATGGCTTTAAACTTACTCATTGTAGATCCTGATGAAGAATGGCTCATGGCCGCTAAAGGCTTTTTTGAGAATATTCTCTATAACGTTAAGATCGTTAATAATGGAAAGAATGCTCAGATTGCTTTGAGTAATGAAAAGTTCTTTGCCGTCATTTTAAATATTCATACCAAGAATCATTCAGGTCCTCAGGTTTTAAAATTTATTAAAACTCGTCATGCTAATCAAAAAGTTATTTGCATAACAGATGTAGATGATAGTGAAGAAGCTGATGAAGATGCACTTACTCCTTCTGTCATCAAAAAGATGGGAGCAACAGAAACAATTGTTAAGCCGTTTGAATTTCCAGATTTAAAACAACTCTTAGAGGGACATCAATCTGTCGGCGAGATGGTTTCAAATATTCCTCGTCGAAAGGAGTTGGGCCCTGAAGAGGAAATGGACCTTGAAGATAGTAAGTTTACCAAAGTTAAAATAAGTGAGTTCTATACCTCTCAGCCAGTTCTCTTTGATCTCTTTGTTCAATTAAGAAGTGGGCGTTATGTTAAAATTCTTCATGCTGGAGATAAGCTTGATGAAGAGCGAATCAATAAATATAAAAATGAAAAGAAGGTAGAGTACTTTTATTTCAAAAGAGAAGATCTTTATAAGTATGTAAAGTTTAATAATTACTTTGCAAAAAAAGTCATTGGCAGTGATAAGGTTGCCGGTGAAAAGAAAATGAAGTTATTGCAAAACGTCTCTGAAAAGTTTCTAGAGCAGAGCTTTCAAGAAGGGTTGAAGCCTCAGATTCTCGATCAAGGAAAAGAAATCGCAGAAAATGTATTTAACCTCGTTCAAGAGCAAGATGACCTTTATAAGATTCTTCGTTCTTATCAAGACTTCGACCCCAATGCTTTCACACACTCCTATCTGGTATCAATTTTTTCAACGAGTATTATTAAACAATTTGAGTGGCAGTCTAAAACGACAATTGGGTGTACGGCCTTGGCTTGCTTATTTCATGATATAGGCAAGATGGCGTTACCTGAAGAGCTATTACACATGAATAGTGACGATATGTCAGAAGAGCAGCTTGAAGTATATAAAACACATGTTGAAAAAGGTTATGAGTTACTTGATGGCAACCCAATGCTCAATAATTCTGTTAAACAAATTGTTCTTCAGCATCATGAATATTTTGATGGCACTGGGTTTCCCTATGGGAAAAAAGGTTCAAAGATATTAACTCTCGCTAATATTGTATGTTTGGCCGATGATTTTGCCCATATTATTCAAGACGAAGAGTTAAAGCCAATTGATGCATTAAAAGAGTTATTAACAAGAAGAGATCAGCTGACACGTTATAACTCAAGAGTTGTCGAGAACTTAATTAAAGTATTTGCTGACCCCGCAAAAATTGCCAAGAATTATGTTCTTCCTTCAAATTCAAAAGTTGTTAATAAAAAAGCTTCTTAATATCGAGATACTTCAGCCGATTTTCAGTAACATTGAGTTTTTTCAAGAAATTTTTATTAAGTATATAGGCGTGATGAAAGTCTGGCGTGGAGACGACAACATACTGCCACTTTTTAAGTTTCATCTCTGGAATATCGGGGATTGGTTGGGAGACAGAGTAAAGATAACTTTCATTACTTCGATTACTCACTTTAATTGTGTACTGAGGTTTCTTTAAGTATGTTTGAACTTTTTCTAATTGTTCTGGAGTCATTCTGTCGAGGATTAGCTGAGATCTGAGTTCAAAAAGATGTTTTAAGTACTCGACAACTTTTGGGTTGTCTAACTCTTTATCATTTTTCCCAAACCAATTATTCTCTTTTTTAGTCAAGGCAAGTTGATGATAATTTTGAGTTGTACCTTTAAAAATATCGACACTCGTGACACTTTTATTCTCATGAGGAAAGACTCTTGTATCGATGAGGTCAGTTAGATTTAATGAGTTTAAAGGTATTGAGGTTGAATCAATATGATAAATGGCAGTATTCGTTGAAAGCATGGCATAGGTTGAGCGGTCAATGGGGTTTATTAAACCAAAAGAGATATTCGTTTTGCTACCAGCTGCATTTTCAATGGATACTTCAAAAAGTGGGTTGTTTAGTGAAAAGTTTGAGAGGTTAATTTTATCTTTTTGGTAAACATACCTGATTTTGAGTTTCGATAGTGATTCCACAATTGAGTTAATTATGGTGCCATTTGCAAGAAGCTTTCTTGGTGAAGTAATTCTCCAGGAGCGACCACTTCTTGAAAGATCATTTTCAAAGACAAACTCACCCATATTATTTTTTATCACGAGGCTTTTTAGATTAGTGAGGTCATCGGCATTAAGAAGTTTTCTATATTTTGAAATCTCAAGATTTTCTTGAAAAATTTCGCTGATAACGGTGCTGACGCCGGCAACGAGTATAAAAAAAACGATAAGAAGGCTAGACAATAGAGATCTATTTATTTCAAGACTTGCTAACAATACTCTCTCTCGATAAGTGATAACTAATAGTATTTAAGCAGGTCATCGAAATAATGTCATACATTATTTTATTCTAAATTGTTTAGAAAAAGTGATTAAGACAGTTCAAACCATTTTCATGATGTTTTTTCTAGGGATATAATAGTGAGCAACCTTTAACCATTGGTGTCATATATGGGTTTTTTTGATCTGATGAG
>JAUHVL010000089.1 GCA_030425045.1 bacterium | reverse complement strand
ATTTTTGGATTCATTAACAAATCAGGTTGTTGACTAGAAAAGTAGACCTTCCAAGTTTTGTGTAAAATCAAATCATAAACATCAATAAATTCTCTGAATTAGCAAGGAAGGTCTAATATGAGATTACCAAGATTTTTATCAAAACACATCCCTGGATTTTATGTGAAAGATTTTAAAGAGTGGTTAAAAAAGGACCTCATTGAAATCTATATTGATCACGAAGAATCAAATAAACCGCGTTGCCATCGATGTAAGTCCCTTTTGAAGGGCATTACAGGACGATATCCACAAAAAATTCAAACGATGCCTCTTTTTAAATACAAAACCTTTTTAATTTTAAAGCGCAGGAAGGGAAATTGCCCAAGTTGTAACAAAATCCGATCTGAATACTTGGATTTTATCTCACCGGAGACTCCCCATTTAACTCAAGAGTATTCTTGGTGGCTTGGTCGGATGTGTGAGATCTCTGCTGTTTCTCGAGTTGGTGAACTTGTGGGAATTGATAAAATGACTATGTGGCGCCTTGATTTTTCCAGGCTTAGAAGAATGTTTCAAAATTATAAAATCCCAAATGTGCACAGGATATCAGTGGATGAAGTGTATGCTCGAAGGAAGAAGTACTCTACTCATGAATCTAGAGATAAGAGGTTTTTTACTATAATCTGTGATCTTGATACCCGGCGAGTGATCTGGGTCTCTGAATCAAGGGAGAAGGCGGCCCTTGATGAATTTTTTAAAGTGATAGGCCCAAAAAGGTGCCAAGAAATTGAAGTGGTGGCGATGGACCAGCATGACTCTTACAAATTGAGCGTTGAAGAGCATTGTCCGATGGCAACTGTTGTCTGGGATCGCTTTCATATTATGCAAAATTTTAATCAGGCAGTTGATGAAGATAGAAAATGGATCCATCGATATCTGACTTCAGGAGAGATGAAGCGTTTAACGAGGGGCAAGTTCAAGAGGCTCTTTGTGAAAAAGTCGACTAACAGAACAAGATTGGAGAACAGGCATATAAATGACGTTTTGAAAGATAATGAAGAATTTGCTTATCTAGAGTTGATCAAAGAGGGCATGCACCAACTCTATGACTCTCAAGATGAATATGAGGCCTGGGAGAAGTTTAATCAACTGGGAGAATGGATCAAGCAATGCCCTCATTTTTATGAATTAAAGAAATGGTGGAAGAACTTCAACCAAGGTTGGAATACTTTTAAAAACTACTTTTATTACCCTGTGAGCTCTTCTTTATCAGAGGGGCAGAATAACGTGATAAAGACCTTAAAAAGAAGAGGATATGGTTATCGAAATATGCCTTATTTTAAACTCAAGATCCTCCAAGTCTGTGGATTCTTGAACTCAAAATATGTGCCAATGAATTTTTAAGGACTTAACCTAAAATGTTACAGGGACACATTTTTGTCTACTTTTTTAACACTCTTATGTATCCCAACTAAAAAGCCTAAATAACCACCTAAAAATAGGTTCAAAAACTGGCATTGCTTTTGCTTCCTTAATACCAGGAGGAATTATGAAACTTTTGGTATTTGGACTTTTTATCTTCCTTTCCCAACGAGCGTTTTCAGGGGAAGAGGTTTTCTGTCAGACACATTGGGGAAATAAGGCCTTTAAAATTAAGGGAGAGCAAGTTCAGCTTCTCAAAGAGGGAAATCGCGAGATTCTTCGCTCATTTGCCTCTGTTCAAAAAATTGAAGAGGGAAAGACTTATAAGAAGACCATTCGTTTTGAAAATAAGACCTATGAGATTTATCTCCATAAAATGGGCCATGCAGAAAATTCTCGCGACCTATTAACGATTACAAACCGAAAAGGTCACAAACTCTCTTATGCCCTCAATTGTATTTTCAATCGCTAGAGATCAGCGTCCAAATTTAAAGGTTCCTCCAGGATTTTTTTCACGCGGGGGAATCTTAAATCCTCCGCAACCTTTGAGAACTTTAGACTCTTCGTCGAGAATTTCAATCTCATCTGCTACGGGCACAAAGTTACTATAAACTTGTTTTGATTTTTCATTATAAAGGGCCATATCA
>JAUHVL010000060.1 GCA_030425045.1 bacterium | reverse complement strand
AAAACATCCCTGTTTTTAAACGTTTAAAATGCTCCCTTCGTGGTCGCACCCACTTCGTGGTCAAGTTTTAAACATCCATAGTTTTTAATTAGGAGATGACCAATACTTGCCCGAAGGGTCGGGGCAGGATGACCCGATATTGGTTATCGCAAAACATGGAAGTTTTAATTTATATTTTGTAAGTATTTAGAACTTTATAAATATTACAACTTTACATTGATAGCCTATCTCCAATTAAAGGCATCAGTTTAAAAAAATTACACACTTATAGCGCACAGCATTAAATAAATGTATGATCCCCTCGAACCATAACTTCGAGGACCGAAAGTGAATATTTCATCTATGAAACTGGCGCTTTGTATTACTTTTATCTTTTTTGCCAAAATCACATTTGGTTATCAAGCCGAAGACTTGTGCCTCGATCTAGCTGAATCTGAAGGAATTGAATTTACAACTCTCTACCAATGTATAGGAGAACCAGAAGATACGAGGACGCTCTTTCCTAAACTTAATGCTCCAAAAGATCCTTACTTATGTTCTTTTATTATTAACGATAAATATGAGTTTATTGATCACGACGGAAGTGAGTTTGAAGAAAGTATTGAAAGAATTGTATTCTACGATATTGCCAATAAGTTCATGTCCACTGAATATCAAACCTCAAGTGGAGGTGGTCAATTTGGGGCCCTCTTTCAAGACACGAGAACCAATCGTTCGGCAACCATCGTGATGAGCCGACAAAGTACGAAATCAGCTCAGCTAACGTACACACTTTTTAAAAACAAAATGACTCGTTCAAAAGTTCTCATTGAAAGAGAGCTTGAATGTGAAATCATCAGATAGAGCTCCTCTAGCACAATTTCTTGTCAAAATTTAAACTAGTCTACCGTGCTTAAGTCTGAATTACTTAACACAACAGCAGTACTTTCAAACACTTAGCTATTCATATTGATTAAACTAAACAAACTTATGAGACGATAAGATTATTGTGAAATACGGTATTTTATTTATCACATTAATTTTATGCGCATGTTCTGGGAAAACCACAGATACCGGTGGAGCGAATTTTAATATAACGTTGGGACTCGCTGCCTCTGGCGCAAGTAACCTTCAAGGTGGTGTGACTCTGGTTGCAGAATCCCTTGATCCCAGCTTACCTGATTACGTTGCTGACCTCGACTCAGAATTCAAGGCGGAGATCCCCTATGGGGAATACAATATTCTCCTCGTAGGTTGGGATGGGCCTGGGCCATGGCAAGGAACAACCTATTGTGGCTCAATTGTAGTCTTATTAGAGACGGCCGAGAAAACTGTGGATATCACTCTCAATCAAAGTAATTGTACTCTTCCTGTCTATTCTGGAATAATAACCTCTAAAGGAGGAGCTGTGGCCGCCTTATGGGACTCAGCGACCTGGGACTCGTCGACTTGGGGGCCCTAACCCTAGCTTAGATCTGATTGAAAAAATCTAAAGTCTTCTTATTACTAGCTCTGTTTGTGGTTATTACCCTAGTGGGGATAAAGTTTGCTGCTAATTTTTCTGATTTAGAATTAAGCCAGACCTTGGCGACTTTAAATTTCACCTGGACTCACTTTTTTATCATTCTCGGCTTCAATGTCTTTATCTATTTCTTTGAATCATTAAGGTATTATTTCTTAGGACTCGCTTTCGGTGAAAAACTACCCATAAAAACATGTCTTGAAGCTGTCACAGCGACATTACTCTTTGCCTGGCTAACTCCAGGTTCAGCTCTTGGTGCCCCAGCGGGCGCTTATATTCTTCATAAACGAAAAATTGAAACCCCGAGGGCCATTGCCATCGCGATGGGACGATCAGGCAGTTTAACTTTTACGACGATTACAATTGCTGTCTTGATTATTTTTAGTGGAATTGAGTTACCCTTTGAACAAGGAATCTTATTAAATCTGATTTACCTGGTAACAGCACTTTTCTTTATTACCCTCCTAGCTCAAATTATTATGTGCTTTACTCCTTATAGAGAATATTTAAAATCTGATCATAAAATCATTAAAGGATTTGTAGGTCTTCTTGATAATCTCTCCTACCTGATAAAAAACGCCAAACTTCTTCTTATTCCCGTAATGTTTTGTAGTTTTATGGTGAACTTTCTTTTTGCCTGCCCTCTCATTTTTTATAGTCTTCATTTTAATGTTGAGAGTATTACAGCTTTTGCTTATCCCCTTTTATATTTTTCTTATAGTATGTTTTTACCAACTCCGGGAGGCTCAGCACTGGCCGAGGTCTCAGCTGCAAAATTTTTTACTGCTCCTATTACCCCCTCTCAAGCATTGGCCATGGTGATCATCAGTCGTTTGTTTACTTATATTTTTCAAATTATAATAGGGGTCGTTTATTTATTTTATGTTCTTGGACTAGATCATATAAGTTTACTTAAAAAAGAAAAAAATGAAGTTAATTAAGCAAGAAGCTTTTTCCTTATTATCAATTCTCCTCTTATTTATCGTATTTTATTTACCGACTCTCGCCGGTGGTCCACTCAACCCCGATGGTGGGGAGTTGTTACTGACCGCCTTTCAAGGGGGAGTCCTTCATCCACCAGGCTTCCCTTTACAATCTTGGGTAAACTTATTTTTTTATCACATTTTACCCTTTGATCTTCATACTAACCTTTTAGTTGGAAATCTTTTTTTTCATGTGCTCAATTGCTTTCTTCTCATTTGGATTTTCAATAAGTACTCATTCTCTTTGGTCACTAAAATATCTCTTTTAACATTATATAACTTACTACCCGTGGTATGGACTATGGCCATTCAGGTTGAGAAATATACGCTTTTATTAACGGTTTTGATGATCCCTATTTTGCTTTGGAAAAGTTGGCATGAACATCATCAGGCTAAAATGATTTATCTTTTTGCCTTTTTTTGGGGGTTGGCCCTTGGTCATCATTATTTGGCCTTAATTTTATTTCCTCTATCACTTCAATTTCTATTTAGCAGACATAATAAAAATCAAGTCAAGGCAATTGCTTTTGTCATCTTAATGATCACAGTCATCATTCTCTATTGCAGTTTGTTTCTTTTAACTCGAGAAGGGATTTATCCTGATTGGGGGAAATTGCAGAGTTTTGGAGATCTACTCGACCACCTTGCAAGAAAAGGGGTCTCCATCGATAAAAAACTATTTGGTTTTTTTCATGCCGATAACGTCAGTGCTTTCAGTTATTTTTTTGAAAGCCAGTTTGCCTTCCTTTTTGTACCAACTCTCTTATCTTTTATCGGACTTACCTATTTAGTTAGACATAAAAAAAGAGATATACCGCTTTTTGGTTCTCTCTTATTTAGTTTTTTAGTGCTTACGCTTTTTAATTACCAACCAACAGCAGGAAATGAATACTGGCCTACCTATCTAAGACGTTATGCCATTATTTCAACTCCGTTTTTTATCATCATATTAGGGCTAGGCTTAGATCAAATAAAGAAATATCACTTTTTAATAAATAGCTTGTTAAGCTTATCAATCATTGTGGGTGGGTTTATCTTAAAGCCATTAATTGATATGAGTGGACCCTCTCTTATTGACCTCTATAGCAACGCTATTGGAAGAACTCTTCCACATAATGCGATCTATCTGGGTAATAGTGATGAACAAATTCTTTACGGAGTGAAGGGAAAAGAGACCAGAAGGTTTCCCATACGTGATAGTCAAGAAAAATGGTATTTAACTAAAATTATCCCTCTCATCGAACCGAGGCTCGCTCCAAAAGATCATACAAAAACACCAGATCGAATTTTTATCAAACCTCTTTCGAAAATGTTAAATGATATTAATCAACTTGTAGCGACAACCTCACCAACAGGACTAACAGGTAACTTCACTCGCCACGGAATGATTTGGCTCAATCAAAACACACAGGATCTTCCACCAGCTTCACCCGTTATTTGTGAGGAAATTTTAAAATTAAAACGAGATATTAATGAAAAGTTTCATGAGTACGAATGGTTTTTGGCCACAAAGTTTAAGGAAGCTCTTATTCGTGACTGTCAAATGAAACATAATCAAAATGATAACTGTCGTTTTAGCGCAATGACTAAAGATAATTTCACGAAGGTCTGTCAAAAGCTTCGATAGCCCACAAACGGTGGCAATTTTTTATATTTATGAAAGTGAACTGTAATATCTCAAGCTTTCTATCTAAATCGTTAAAACTAATGAGTATTTCAAACTGTTTTTTTATAAGAAGGGTGTTCAATTTTATAATCTGATAAGATGACGTTCTTAAACAATACAGGGGGATGATAGGAGTAACATGTGAAAGTCATGAATCAATATTCAATTGGTGAATATCAGGCAGAGTTTCAAGAATCAAAAGAAGTTCATATTAACCCAGATGATTATAAATGGTTAAATCAAATAAAAGATTTATGGAGTGGAGCTCACATTTCAACCTTAAAAAATTTACCACTCGATAGAAAAACGGCTGATGGGCTTCTCTCATTTATCGTAACAAAACAGCATTATCGCTACGCTGTCATCTATAACGATTTCAAAGTTAATGGAGGAAGCTTTGGAAAAAGTAACTCTTTAAAAACATTAGACTTTATTAAATACTGCCGTGAAAAATCACTTCCACTCATCTTTTTAACCAACTCAATTGGAGCGAGACTCATGGATGGACGTAAAGTCTTTACTCCAGCTTTTAGCTTAATCCCAGAGCTTGCCAGTTTTGCAGAAAACAATCTCCTTATCACCGCTAATTTAGGAAGAAGTTTAGGTTTAGGGGCCATCATCTTCTCAATGGGGCATTACCGCTTTTCATTAAATAAAAACTCTCCTATAAACTTAACAGGGCCTGAAGTCATTAATATGTTTTTTGGAAAAGGACATGACTTTAATCAAATTTCAAATGCAAAAATTCATCAAAAAAACTCATCTTTGGTTCATGAAGTCTTTGAGACAAAAAGTGATATGCTTAAAAGAATAGCAAAGACATTAGATTTTATAAGTAATGATATAAGCTTTCATGGGCTGGAAAAACCAAAAGTAGAAAATCTTTATACGCAAAAGAATAAACCAAGTGAGCGAATTGAGACATTACTAGAATCTCTTTGTGATGATAGATATGAGATTTATCCTCAGCTAGATGCTGTGATTAAGGTTTACTTGATCCAAAGAAATGGAAAGATGGCAGGAGTCTTTATTAATCCTCCTGGTAACCCAAATAATATTATAAACATTAAAACCTTAGAAAAATTTCAATCATCACTACAACTTTTCAAAGCACTTAAGATTCCTATCGTTTCCTTTTTAGACACACCAGGTGCGTCTCCCTTAAATTTTGTTGAAAGTAAAAAAGAAATCATTATCTGTATAAGAGATATTGCAGAAAAAATTATTGAGTACCCATATAAAAAAGGTGGCTTTATCATTGGAAGAAGCTACGGGGGAGCAACGATCCTATCACTACCAAAAATTTTTGGTGGCGACTTTCAATATATTGTTAAAGGTTCTCAGGTTGGGATTATGCATGAAAAAATCATTGAAAGTCTTCTTGGAAAAAATGAAAGGCTTTTTCGTCAATGGGAAGAAACAAAAGCAGAAGAGCCTGATGACTTTAAAGATCTTTTAGATAATAAAACAATTGATAAAGTTATAAGCTATCATGAAATTATAGAAGAACTCGATCACTTAATTTTTTGAGAGAACTTTGTGAACTGGCAAAACACTATCTTTTAAGTTTTTCATAAGGTCTAAAAACTGTGTAAATGACTTTACAGAATAGTTAAGGTTACCTTTACTCGGGTCATCTAAGTAATGAAACATAAAGATGGCCCAATCACCATTATCCACAGCTATTTTGGCCTTTTGATATAGTGTTTCAGGACTCATATGAGGAAATACGTTTATGACTCTTAATCTATGCCTATCACCCACAGGCAATGTCTCCATTCCTCCACCAGCAATTCGTGCACTATTAAACACTTTTCTTGCCTTTAAAATAACTTCTTTAGAAGTCTTGCCAAGAGGATAGGCAAAATGTCTCGAAGTGTCTTTTTGATTAAACTTATCGTTTAACTTCTGAACACTTTGAGACAAATATTTCTCAACCTCGTCATTTTTAATTTCTGTTACAGGAGTAACCTCATGACTTCCAAGGGCCCAGCCGTTTTTAAGAAGTTCATTAACATTATCATCAGTTAAATAATCTTTTTGCCCTATGGCCTGAGGAATAATATAGGCCGTCGCATTCAGTCCTCTTTGAGACGTTAAGCGAGACGCCAAAAGGTTTGTTTGATAACCATCATCAAAAGTAATCGAGACCTTCCCCTTTTTCGCTTTTACTTGAGACGTTACAGATAAAACTTTAAACGTTAACTCTTTATATTTCTTTGGTGCGATATAAGTTTCAATCGTATCTACGACATGGTTTTTTTTATCTGTCATTGTAATTGATGACTTTGGTATAGTTAGCTCTGTCACCAAATCACTTTTAATTATACCGAAATCGTGATCGGTAAACATGGGAAATTCAAAATAACCAACTTCCTCCGTTCCATTTTTCAAAGTGAACTTTACGCCCTGAAGACTTGCGATACTATTGACATTAAAATTGATTCTTAAGTTTTTCTTTTTCAAAGAGAATTTGGAAATTACATGCTTTAGCAGTATGGGCTCCCCTTTTGTATTCGCTTTAATCTCACATGTATCTATAAATTGAGAATCACCCCAGAGCTTCTTACAAGCAAAACTTTGGGGTGATAAAGCTAAAAGTATGAGAAATATTTTAAAAAGTTTTAAAACAACTAACATTTTTATCAGTTTTTCTTCTTAACGTTTTTAGACGATCAATAATTAGATTTAAATACGATGAAAGACCTTTATTTTTCAAGTAACCACCAAAACTAGTAGAGTTTTTGTTTACTTCAACAAAATCAAAACTATCAGAAACTGAATTCATACGTGTTGATAAATAGTCGAGATAATTGCTAAACGCTTCACCACTATTTGGGTAACCCATATTATACGTTAAAGCGATAATTCTCTTTTTAATTCTCGCAAGCTCAGAGTCTTTAAGCTCTCTTCCTTTTAAAACTTGCATTTTATTAATTACATCTGACTGAGCAAAGAATGTCTCAATATAACCTGTAATCGTCTTATAAAATAAACCGGTATAAAGTAAATTCATCATGGGGTTTTCTGGTGTTTTTGTTAAGGCACATTCGTAATTACTTGTAACAGGCATTTCTACATTTTGATTATTCATAAAATTAATAATCTTCTTACAAGACGCTTTCCCACTATTAAGCTCTATACTATAGTTTTCCCAATTCGTATTCACATCAGTGATTGCAGGAGGAGTTAACTGGCCAATTCCGATATCAACACCAAAAATTGATACAGCATTGAGGTGAAATCCACTCTCTACAGCAATAAGAGGTAATAAATCATCACTACTTAAATCTAAACACTCTAATACTGTGTTATAAGAATTATGAATAGAATTAACGTAAGCTTCAGTTCTACAAGGAGAACTATTACTTCTATTTTTTAAACCATCTTCGCAGTATAAGTAATGACCTGGAGTCGGCTTCCCTTGAGAAGCTCTTTTATTGGTAAAATAATCAGTCCATGCCGAAAATTGTCTCATCGAAACAGTTACACATTGACTATGGAGTTTATCTTGAGAAGGAGTCGATAACATCCATGAAGGTAGTTCTCTTAGAGAATTGTTTAATCTGTTGGTACATTCGATACCGAAAGAGCTCACAGAAAGCGAACTCAAAATAATAGTTTTAATCAATAAGTTTTTCATCTTTAAATTCCTCATATACTTTGTTTATGGGCCATGTTTGAACACCATTTTTAAATATCATTTCACATAATTTAATAAATTCTTTTTTGCTATAAGTGAGATCATCTTTAGGGTTATCTTCTACAAATTTATGAAACATCAAAATAAGCCATTCGTTATTTTGCCTGGCGACTTCTATCCTTTTCATAATCTTTTCAGCAGTCATTTCAGGCGTTACATTAAAGGCCCTTAAAAGATGCCAATTGGCAGGAGGAAGAGTTTCGGCACCACCACCAGCAATTCTCGCCGTTTTAAGCTTCCATTGAATAATCGGCAAAGTATGTCGATGACTTTGCTTTCCTAATGGGTAAGCAAAATGAAAAGGATCCTCATCGATACCTAAATCTTTTAAGAAGTTAAAAGAACTTTTTAACTCATCGAGCATTTCAAGATCACTCATTAAGGTAAACGGTTTTGCGTGGTGACTCCCAATTTCCCAGCCGTATACATACTTCATCGTACTAAGTTCATCTTTTGTAAGATATCCCTCTTGTCCTATTTCATTAGTCATAACATAGGCCGTACCGATCATACTGTACTTGTACATGATCTCGGCAATATCAAAGTGTTCTTTATAACTGTCATCAAAAGTAAATGAAACTCGACCTCTACCAATACTATCAACCAGTTTTATGTTTCTTAACTCTACTTTTAAAGGGAAAAACTTTCTTGAATTTTTACTTTGAATGTAAAATCCAATTCGTTTAATTTTGTTAAGATCAACTTTTCCTTTTAATTTAGATTCTCCAAGGGTGAAGCTATAATTAAACCATTCATTATTCTGAACAACGTTAAATTCAGGGTCTGTATAAAGAGGAAGTTCAATGGATGTAAAATTTTCATAACCAAATTCATCTGAAGTGATTCTTACTTCTATACCTGATAATTTTGCGACATCGTTCACTTTCATTTGTAAGAAAATGAATTTGTTTAAGAAATTAACACCTTTATCGAAACTCGTTTCTACAAAACTTGGTCCAACCTCTGCAATATTTGAAATACTTATTTTTTCATCACTATACTCAACACTCCCACTCCATTTATTGTGAAAAGAATGAAGGTCGAGTTGAGCATTGGCGAAGCTAATACCTAAAATCGATAAATAAAATGTTATAGCGAGTAAGCTAAACTTCATAAAAGGTCATCCCATTAAGAATATGCATTATTTAATGGTTATGACCTCTTGAGCAGATATGGTCAACGCAGCATGGAATGTAAGATAATAATTACATACTTGTAATTTTTACCCAATTTCAAGCATCTCTTGCCAAAACCTTACATTAAGATCAAATTGACACCACAACACAAACGGGTAAGAAATTGAGTAACCAGCAGACGAATCCAGAAATAACTTTAAGAAAAGAAAGGTATAACGACACCTTTTTACTTGGAACAGCATTTATCTTTGCTGTTTTTCTATTTCTTATTGTCATCGCTAAAAACAAAGAGTCTGTTGAGCAGTCACTCTTTTTTGCCCTTTTATGCTTTAGTAGTATTGCTTTTTTAAGAATGCTCTTTCATGTATCAGGAGCGATTATCTTTTCGGCTTTAAAAAGAAAGCAGAAGTTTGATCCGTCTTTTACACCTGGAATATCCATCATTATCCCAGCTTATAATGAAGGAGTTGTCATAAAAGATGTACTGAAGAATTTCATGTATATAGATTATCCTACGTTAGAAATTATTCTTGTTGATGATGGAAGTAGTGATAATACATTTAACTTAGCTAAAGACACTGCTCATTCCCTCAATCTCGATATCAAAGTCTATTCAAAACCAAATGGCGGGAAGGCCTCTGCACTAAATTATGGCATTGAGCATTCTCAATATGAGTATATCTTTTGTATGGATGCAGATTCTATTTTAACGACCAATTCTCTTCGTGAGGGAATTAAACATTTTCAAAATAATCAAAATCTTGCTGCGGTTGCTGGTGTTGTCAAAGTGGCAAATGACAATACTTTTTTAGGGCGACTTCAATCTCTTGATTACTTACTTGGTCACTTTCAAAGAAAAATGCTCTCTGTTTTTAAAAAAGTAACTATTGTTCCTGGTCCTGTGGGACTATTTAAAAAAGATCTAGTGTTAAATATTGGGGGTTACGAAAAAGAAGATACCACTTTTGCTGAAGATACAGAACTTACCTTAAGACTCTTAGCAAATGGTCATGATATCATTTGTGAAGATAAAATGATTGCTTTTACAGAAGCTCCAACAATTTTTAACAATCTCTATCGTCAGCGTTATCGCTGGACTCGTGGGATTTTTCAAGCACTCGTAAAAAACTCTCAACTTTTTCTAGGATCAGATAGGCCATCAAATATACTCATTTTTATGTATATGATGTGGGAACAGGCCATTATACCAATAATCGACTTTGCTCTTTTGATTGTCTTTGTCTTTTACTTTTTAATCAACGAAACGGGACATACCTACTCTTACTTTTTTCTCTATATCTTCATTATAGATTTTATTTTTGTCTTTGGTGCGACACTAAAAGAGCCCAAAAAAATAAAGTATTACTTTCACTCATTTCTATCAAGGCTTACTTTCACCAATATTCTTTCTGTTTGGAAGATGATCTCATTACTAGACGAATGGACTAGTAAAAAAATGTCTTGGGATAAACTTGAAAGAAATGGTCTCGAAAACTCCATTATGGAGGTGAGAAACTCATGATTGCCTTCATACTTAGCCAGATCATTGGGATAACAACATTTTTAGTTTTAAATTTTAGTATTTTTTGTTATCTCAGGCATAAAAAATCAACTACCCCAAGAACAAAAGATCAACGATTTTTCTTAAAGTATGGTTATCAAATACTTTTTATTATTTTGTTTTCAGGATTAACTTATCGTATCTATGTATTACAAAGTCATAGTGATTATAAATACAACCTATGGCGAATGCAGTATCAGCTCATTCTTAAAAATTTTCCACAACTTCATACTAAAGTTTAGTTTTAATTAATGTTTTAATCTGTTCATCTAATAGATCATAACCAGCAGGATACTCTTGAAGCTCTCTTGGATAAAACCGCCATAGATAAATTCCATTAAAATCAAACTGTCTATAAGCATTTAAAAAAGCTTCAAGGTTTTCTACTTGCTCACCTCTATCGTTTTTTGTATTTGGCCATAACCATTCATATGGCTTCTGATAACCACTTTTCGCTAGAGGAAATCCAACCTCGGCCAATACTAAATCTTTTGAAACTTTTCTTTTAAAACGCCATAATCTACTCAAATTTTTGAGATGGTGTGCTTTAAACTCTGATTTCGTTTTAAGTATTTTAGAGACAGGAGGATAATAGGTTATTGAAACAAAATCTAAATCATGCCAAAACGAAACCCACTCATACTCTCGATCATTCGTAAGGGATTTGTTACCATTTGCACTATAACTTATTTTCCCTTTATAGACTTTTCTAACCGAGCTAATCATTTTTTTCCAAAATCTCGTAAATTCTGGCTTGGTTATATCTTCGAGTTCACAACCAATGATTAACATATCTGTTTTTTCACTTTGAGCAAATTTTGCAAACTTCACCAACTCTTCTTCATAATTTTTAAAGAACAATTTCATTTTATGTGGTGATAACCTTGCCCTCCATTTCTGAGTTTTCAAATCTAGATAAAAACGCAGAGAAGTTTGAATCTTTTTATTTTTAAAGTATTGTAATTGTTTTTGAATATTCTCTAGTTTCGGTGAGTCGTTTCCAGCACAATCGATGTCCCAAGCTTTTTTATTTTTCAAATAACATGTATACAAAAAAGATGCTGTATTAAGTTTATAGCTATCAACGATTTCTTTATACTTATCAAAGTCTTTTCTAAAATAGCTCTGTGAACCGTAGTCAGTATATACGATACTTTTAATTTTCTTTTCATTAGAGGTACACGAGATTAAGAAAAAACTAATCAGTAAATATTTACCAAGCTTTATTAAAAACAAAACGAATGGCCTCATTTGTCCAAGTATTATTATTTTGCAAAGATTCATTTTTCTCAAAAAGTAGTCTCAATTGATGTTCTTCTCGGTTGCCATAACTAAGACCAGTTCTCAGATAATAGCCATTACCATCAAAAACTTTATTTTCCTCAAACCAGACATAATTACCGCCTAGAATAAAACTTAAATGAGTTAAATCTACACTCATATCAATTCGAGGACCGTAAGAATAAAAGCTATCGGGAGACCAAAAAGCACTTGAATTCTTTTTAAAACTTAGGTTTTGGTAACCAAACCCGGCCCTTATCCAATGAGGGTAGGTCATAAAAGCATACATGACTTCTAAGTCCGAATCCCTTCTTCGATTATCATCTCTTAAGTGATCTCCCAACCACTTCCCCTGTAGTGACACTTTATCTTCGAAGAATTTTTTATGAATTCTCAACATATAAGAAAAAGAATTGAGATCAATGGGATTACCGTTTAATAATAAAATTCTGCGATAGGCATTTTCGCGAGCAAAACGGCCTTCTACCGTATATCCTTTTTCATAAATTTGGTAATGGGCCGATAGTTTTACGTTTGTTTTACTGTGATTTAGATTCTCTTCTTTTGTTTGATAAAAGCCCCCCTCAAAAATGAGTTTTGCATTTATCGCTTCGAATTCTACGTACTGAAAATTCCCCAAAAACTCTTGAAACTTTGCATCGACTGCTGGCCCGTCAATTTCCTTATAAAAATAATTTAAACCCCAAGAGTTTTTCTCTATTTGATTTTGATAAGGCCAAAAAAGCTCATGAGCATTTCTTTGATATTTAACATCACCAACGATGACATCAATTTGATCACTTGTTTGACTGCCATAGAACTCGATTCCTGTAAGGTCAAAAGCACTAACAGATGTAATAAAAAAAACAAAAATTAGAGTTATTTTCAAATGATCCTCGTGTATCATAATCCTTAAATTGTATCTCAATGAAGAAAAGAAGAGAAAGAATATGTCTTACTTTATACCAGATGTATTTCACTCAAGTTTTATTTTTGATCAAGAATAAAGAGAATATTTTTTTCAATATGATCATCGGCCATATTTAAACAATCACCCAAAAGCTTCTTCTCAGTAAACTTCTTGCCATTTTCGACACAGCCTTTGACATAAGACGTTTTGGCCAAGTTTACTGCGGATTGCACACTGATGAGATCTTTTGAGTATGTTTTTACTTTTATTGGGTATTCCAACATAGAATTCTTTGTTGCACATGCCGATAGTAAAAATAGTATCAATAGGTATTTCATTAAAAAAAGTGGCGCGGGGT
>JAUHVL010000012.1 GCA_030425045.1 bacterium | reverse complement strand
AAGAAATAGAGCTCTCGGCCCTACCGACAGAAATAACAAGTGCACCCTTTACTCCAGACGCCTCATTTGAAAACTTTGTAAAATTAACTCTTTTATCTTTAGCACCTCTAAAACTTAAGAAGTCGACTTGAATTTCTTTTAGCTGCTTATTTTTAATGGCGACGAGTTCACTGACGAGGTCTTCATAACCTTGGTCAGTTAGTGAAAAAATACTGAGGGAAAAAAGAAGACTTAAAATAAGTGTACTTGTTTTCATATCTGTCCCTGATTAATACTATTTTACGCTAGCAAATCACGAAAAGAGCAACAATACTTATTTCCTTTCATTCACCTATTAACTATTTGTTTTTATATTTAGAAAGGTCTGACTCCAGGCGCCATTTTAGAGGTTTTGATTAACCAGGTTGATGATCTCTTGAGTAATTCTTTGTACGTGCATACCAGAGTTCCAATCATCTGTGTTATCGGTTGGATCGTCTGCTTTACAATTCTTTCCCGTGATGCCACAGCTATTCCAGCGATCGCAATTTTGTTTTTTATCTTTTACAAAATCAGCAGGGCCTCTAACAAGAACTCCCTTAAGATATCCATTAATATCAAAGACTGGAGAACCACTATTGCCACCAAAACTATCGAGGTTGGCTTCATAAAACTGAGCATCTTTTCTTGTTCGTAAAACTCTAGCTGGCCCAGAGAACTTCATCGGTAAACCTGAAGGATGGCCAAGAAGTGCAACTCGATCGCCCTTTTTTACCACCTTATCACTTAGTGGAAAAATATAACGATTTGGCAATTTACGGTTTAATTTAATAAGAGCGAAATCCCTTCTTTGTCCAGACTCTTCATGAATAGCATAAATAACTTTTTTACAGCCAACAACGGATTGAGGATTTTGATTATCTAGTAAATTCTCTCTCCCGTTACGATTGTACTTGAAATCAAAGAGCCAATTAAAATCTGAGCATTGTGCTGTTACTTCATCTTTTGCTTCACCGATATTTACCATGCAATGACCTGCAGTCATTAATAAATCAGGGGCGACCAAAAAGCCTGTGCAAGAAATCATCGCCGTAGGCTGATCTCTAAATTTTTCTTTTTCACAAAGTCCCCACTCCTCACCTAAAACTGGAAAGTCTAGTTGTAAACCTTGCTCATTGATTTCGTAAAAAACGGGGCTTTGCCAGTTTGCTACACCAGTAGAGTATTTTTTTATCTTTTGATCTGTCTGATAGACATCTTTTCTATCATCACTTCCAAAAGACGCTTTATCTGTAGCAAAAGATGAATGAAATAAAATGGAAAGAAATAAAAGTGCTTTAAACATGAATCCCCCAATTGGGGGATTCGTATCATGAAATTATCTTAGAAGTCTATTAACTCTATTCGTCGTCATCATTAGATTCGTCATCTGACTCATCATCTTCTGACATTTTCTTATCTTTCTTTTCATCTTGTTTTTCTTCTGAGTGTGAATGATCTTCGCTACCACCGGTACCACAACCGCCGCAGTGAGCACTTACTCCAAAAGAAAATAATAGCGCAAGAATAACTAATAATTTTGACATGCTTTACTCCAGTAAATATTTTTACAAATCTTAGCATAAATCGGTGGGGGAGCAATCAAAATTATACGAACTTAGACAGGCTAAGTGGCTAAAATTCCTTCTAGATAGCCCCGAAATTCGCTCGCATTATCTTTTAAGTTTTGAATCATCTCAGGTGTATAGTTAGACTCATCACCGGCAAGAAGCTCAATTTCCTTACACAACTCTCCAAGCTTAACTCCACCGAGGCTTAAGCTAGAAGATTTCAAAGAGTGGGCCGACTTTGAGGCATTTTGAATATCATTTTTTTCAAGTTGAGAAACAATTGTCTCAATATTGTCATCAAGTGTTTCCAAATAAACCTTAACTAATTCCTTAATACCTTCTTCACCAATGGCCATCTTTAAATTGTCGAGGGCATTCTGGTCTAAAAAGGATAAATCTTCTTCAACACTCTCTTCAATATTAGGGTTTAAAATGGAGTTTAAAGTATTGTGAAACTTTTTTAAATTAATTGGGCGTTCGACAGTTTCGCTTACACCGTATTTATCAAAATTTTTATTTTGATTGAGAAAGTCATTATTGATACTAACAATCGGAATGACGGGGTTAAATTCTTTTATTTTTTCAAAAGCCTCTTCAGAAAGGAGATCGTTTCCAATTAAAAGTAAATCATAACATTCATCAATACTGATGTTTTCTATTTCTTTGAGATCATTAATGGCATAGCCAAGGCATCCCACTCTTTCAATAAATTTTAAAGTTAATAAACGATTCGTTGGATTCTTTTCAACTAAGAGGATTTTTCCTTCAATTGGTTTTAATTTTATCATCTCTTGCATTATTTATAACTTACCTTAACAGTATCTAAAAACTGACGATACTCATTAATTTGATTTTTACATTCCTCTAAATTACTTTCTTCCGCGGAAGACTCCATTCTATCACCAAT
This sequence comes from bacterium, assembly GCA_030425045.1. Classification (GTDB taxonomy): domain Bacteria; phylum Bdellovibrionota; class Bacteriovoracia; order Bacteriovoracales; family Bacteriovoracaceae; genus JAUHVL01. Next base: position 87,974 of record JAUHVL010000012.1, on the reverse strand, counting down.
ATCTGTTAATGATGTTAGTCCGTAACTCCCCCCTGTTCCAGCCAGGTTGTGCCCAATAATTTTGATTGTTGTAAAATCAGATTCATTCATCGCTCTTTCTAACTTTTCAAATTCTTCATTTTTGTTTTTTAGATATTCTTCAACTAGCTCCTTATAAAAAGAAGCCAACTCATATTCATAGATCACCGATAACCCCATCATATTTTTCTTTAATTTGCGCTCCCAACTTTAGAGGATCGAATGGCTTATTAACGATATCGTTAACTCCAGTGGCGAGGAGTAGTTTAATTTCATCTTCCCCATTTTTTCCGGTCATAAAAAAAATGGGAACTTTATTTAATTCTTCAATTTTTCTTAGCTCAACAAAGACCTCAGGACCTTCCATTTCTGGCATGATCACATCTAATAAAATTAAATCGGGAATAACATTTTTAATCTCGGAAAGAGCTTGAGCTCCTGAATCAAAAACCGTGACTTCAAAGCCAGCTACTTTTTCTAAGGCCATTTTAGCGAGAATTTGGATGGCCTTTTCGTCATCAATCATGACTATTTTTTTTAATTCACTCACTTATGTTCCTTCACAATACTCATTAAGCTTTCTGCCATATCTTTATTTTTCTCTAAAAAAAAGTCTGGCTTCGAGTTGTTATTTTCTAGATTTAACTTATTTGAACTCACTAAAATGGTTTTTAAATTACCCACTCTACTTTTAACACTATTAATACAGCCGATAAGTTCTAAACCGGAGAGAGTGTCAATGGTTTTAGAAATAATGGCAAAGTCATATTGTATATTCAAAATTCTTTCAAAGGCGGTAAGGCCGTTTGCCGTGTAGTAAAAATGACAGTCAAAATCAGCTAACGTTGCCTGATAGATATTAAAAAAACTTCTTGTGGGCTCAGCAACTAAAATTTTCATTTTATTATCTTGATGCCCGTATATTGATTTAAGGTTATTCTCAAGCTCTGACTCATTTAATTCAGAGTTATTGATTACGTTTGAAGCATAAAACTTAATGAGATCAATAAACTTCAACATAATACTTTCATGTTCTTCTGAAAAATCATTCTCAATATCAACTTCCTGAAGGAAGTCTTCACTGTTGTGACAAACTTTACTAACAAAGTGAATGCCATAAGATCCTGCAGTCCCCTTAATCGAATGAAGCTCTCGTAAAATTTCTCGAAATAAGGCTCCTCGATCTCTTTGCGAAACCTTTCTTAATTTTAAGATTGTGCTTTCTATGTCAGATACTTTCTCTTCTACACTAGTTAAATACTCAAGTTTTAATTTCTCAAGTTCTTCATCAAGCTTCTCTTTTGACGCCATTTTATTCTCCGTTTTCATATTTTACTCAAAAACGAAAACTATTGGTTAAAGATTTCAACTTTGCCTAGTAGAAAAAAATTTAAAATATTCCCTCTTCCTATACAATGGAGAATATGGAAAAAATTATCGTCGAAATTGATTCAATGTTAGAGGAACTTATCCCTAATTATCTTAAGAATAGGACCTCTGAAATAGAGGAGCTAAAAGTTTTGTATGGAAAGGGTGACTTAGCGTCACTTGGAAAATTGGCCCATAAAATTGCAGGGAACTCGGGTAGCTATGGGTTTCACGAGATGGGACAATATGCAAAGGAAATTGAAAATAAATGCTCTGAAGGTAGTTCAGAGGGGATTTCAGAGTCTATCAATAATATTGAGAACTACCTGGCTAATATTGAGGTAAAATACATTTAACGATGAGTGTTTTTAAAGACAAAGAAATTTATATTATTGATGACGATGAGAGTATCCTTCTTCTTCTGACAAAAATCCTTGAGAATAAAGGTGTAACAGTTAAGACGTTCACTGATCCTCAAGAAGGTCTTGCAACCTTAACGTTAGGTGCGCCAAGTTTAGTCATGCTCGATCTCGACTTCAATGAAAGCGAAATCAGCGGATATGATATTTTAAAAGTGAGAATGGGTGATGCCATTTTGCCAAAGATTCCTTTTATCGTCTTTAGTGGGCACAGTGGTAAAAAGCATATTAAACAGGCCATCGAATTAAAAGCAGATGACTTTATACCAAAGCCTATTAATGCAGCTGTAATTCAAGCGAAGTTAAAGAAATTCTTTCAATCAGAAGAAATTAAAAGTGTCACTTTTAACGAAAACGAAAGACCGAGTGTACAAGCGAATTTAAAAGGCGAAATTTCACATATTAGTGAGAACTGCCTTCAAATTACTTCTCAAATGAAGTTTGTCCAAGGGACAAAACTTGATATCAATGGTCCCTTAATTAAAAATATTGGTGCTGAAATTTGTCAATTTGAAACCATTAATGACGCTCAGGCATTAGATGTTGGTTACTATAAAAACAAAGCAAAAATACTCGGGGTCAATAATCAGATTGCGACTAATATTAGAAGACTGGACTTTTAACTTATGGAACAAGAACACCTTATTTTAACCATCGACGATAATCCTGACTTTAATAAAATCGTTGAGGCCGTTTTAAAAAAAAATAAATTTAAAGTTATCACCACGACAACTCCTGATAAGTTTCTCGAAACACTAAAAAAAACCTCACCCTCTATCTGTTTAATTGACCTAAACCTCGACACAACTTCAGGAGAGGGATTCCAGCTTATTAAGGCCATCAGAAATAAAAGAGGATTCGACATTCCCCTACTCGTCTTATCGAGAAGATCTAGTAATGATGATATCTCCCATGCCATGCAAGTTGGAGCGACTGATTACATTCAAAAACCTATCGACGAGGCAATATTAGTATCTAAAATTGGCTTTGCTCTCAACTTATATGAAGACGACACCCCTAAATTTACCTTTAAAAAAGTCTCTGAAACTCTTGGTGAATGTGAAGTCACCACGAAGTTTGATATTCAATCTGTAGATGAGCTAGGGATTACCATTCTTTCAAAAAGTCTTATCTCAAAGGGAACTCAGATTGAAGTTAGTGGTCAAATGATTGATGAAATTACAGGAAAACAAAATACCGTTGAAACACTTTATGTTTCAAAAAACTGGCTTGAAGACGATTACTACCATATGTACCTCGATTTTGACTCAAGTGACACAGAGCTCATTAGCAATGTACGACGCTGGCTAGTTGAAAACGAAAAAAACGAATCTTAACGCTATCCCAATTTCTAAATTCTTTTACCAAAAAGTTCGTTTCCTATATAATGAAATTGTTAAATTTCGATATCAGGTTATCTTATGAAACACATTTTAATCATTGCCCTCTTATTCCAAGTCTCTCTCTATGCAAATGACGCTTGCACCATCAAGCAAGTCAATAATGTTAGAAAAGGTCCTGCCGGAGATGAGCCTCTCATTAAGAAACTACCTATTTACACTCCCCTTATCGTTCTCGAAGAACAAGACCAGTGGACCAAAGTAAAAGGTGTTGATTTCGAAGGATGGATTTTCACTTCACTGATCGATAGAGATACAGATTGCTTGGTCATTTTAGATCCCAAAAAACCTTATTGCTTTAAGCAAAAAGAAAAACTCAACCGACCCATCAGCTTTAACGAAGGCTTTAAAATTATAAAAAAAGATGTTGGTTGTAATTTAGTCGAAGGAAAATGGGGCAAACAAATTTGGCTCAATAGCAATAATATCTGGCCAAAAACAGCTGCTAAATTATTACAGATTTAATTCCTAAATAAACAACGACCAATGACATTAATAGTAATGGCCAAAGAGTAAAGTGCATTCCAACCACACGTGGCTTAAAAGACATTTCTCCTTTAAACGCATAATAATGAAGAACCCTTCCCAAAACAATCACCACTCCAAACGCATGGATTAATAATTCAGGAAGAAAAGAAGAGTACTCAATTATCCCTAGTAGGATAAGAAGGATTGGGGTGTAAGCAATAAAATTTGCATGGGCTGAAACAATTGAGGAGATTTCATTATTATCCCCTGTCCCAAGAGATATTTGATGTTTTCGTCGTGCTGCAATAGTATCCAGTGAAAGCTTAAATAATACTAATCCTAGTATTCCTGTGTAGATAAAACTAATCATAAACTCTCCAATTCCAAGACATTTGACTGTATTAAGTCATTTAAAGTTTTCAATATATATTGTTCATAAAATACGGTACTTTATCAAATATATGAAAAACTTAGTTAACTACTTTTTAAAACGTCATCTTCTTACCAATGTCTTGTTTTTTGGAACAATTTTGTTGGCCATATTTAATTGGCATAATATTGGAAAAGAAGAGATGCCCGAGTTCGCCAGTAACTGGATTCGTGTCACGACAATTTATCCTGGTGCACCAGCTGAAGATGTCGAACTTTTTGTGACCAAACCTCTTGAAGAGGAACTTAAAAGTGTTGTTGGGTTAGAAGAAGTCGTCACCACTTCAAGTGTTGGGGTCAGTAGTTTAAGAATTACTATTGATGACGACTATCCGGACAAAGACGAAGTCACAAGAGAAATTAAAGATGCCGTTTTAAGAGCAGACCTACCTTCAGAGGTTCGAGATCTTCCCAAAATCAGACAATTTAAAAGTGCTGAAAAAGCAATCCTTGATATTGGTATTTATCACAAAAGTAAAAAGTTTTTAGATGCACAGACTCGCTATGAATTGCAAAAATATGTCTTAAGTTTTGAATCTCAACTTCTTTCTCAAAAAGAAATTAGCTCAATTGATCGGTCACATTACAGAAAACCAGAATTACAAATTTTAGTCGACCCTAAAGAGAACCTAAGGATGGAACTCTCACTATCAGAGATTCAACAGCAAATTAGAAATAATAATGTTCGAGTTCCTATTGGTTCAATGAAAGATCGAGGTGAAAGTAAAGTAACGGCAATTAATGAACTTGAAAATGTTGAGTCGTTAAATGAACTAATTTTACGAGGTAACTACAGTGGTAAAGGCGTCCAGCTAGGAGAAATCGCAACTATCCAAAATGGCTTTGAAAAAAGTAATAGTATTTTCAAAATCAATGGTCACGAAGGTGTCTTTCTCAATATTAAAAAAAGCGTCTCCACTGATATTCTAAGCGCTAAAGATGCAGTCTTTAAACTGATCGAGGATTTTAAACAAAATAATAAAGATGCTCCTATAGAAATCATTATGATGGATGACGAATCTTATGACGTCGTTAATAGAATAAATATAATTAGTTCAAACGGTCTCCTGGGATTCTTTCTTATTATCCTTGTCTTACTTTTCTTTTTAGATGTGAAGTCTGGTTTTTGGGTTGCCATGGGTATCCCTTTTAGCATGGCCTTTACTCTCATTATTGCGAACCTTTTTGGTTATACCGTTAATAATATGACCTTAGCGGGAATCATTATTGTTTTAGGAATTGTTGTCGATGATGCGATTATTATCGCTGAAAATATTTCTCGACACAGAGAAGAAGGCCTCCCAATTTCACAAGCGGCTCTAACAGGAACTTTAGAGGTATTTAAACCTATCACGGCAAGTATTATCACCACATGTGTGGCATTTATTCCCCTGATGTTTTTCGAAGGATTTTTTGGAAAACTAGTTCGTTATATTCCTTTAATTGTTATCTTGATGTTATTAGGTTCATTAATTGAATCTCTCTTTATTTTACCTGCTCATATGTCGGGAAAGACTCCCCTGTTAGATCGTTTTGCCAAAAAATCACATGACAAAAGTTGGTTTCATAAATGGGAAGCCAAATATGAGGTTTTCTTAACGAAGATCTTTCCTTTTAGGAATCTCTTTGTAGGTATGCTTATCCTGTTCCTAGCTGGTGCGTCTTATGTCTATTATAAAAACATGAGATTTGTGATGTTTCCAAGAGAAGAGAGTAAAGAAGTTTTTATAAAGGTAAAAGCAAAACCTGGATTCACCAGATTAGAAACAGCAAAAGCTATTGCTCCTATTGAGCAGCTTGCCTATTCAGACAAAAAAAATGTTGTTGGTGTTCGTTCCAGTATTGGTCTTTCGAGACGTGGTGGTGAAGTAAAAGAAAATGAAGCCTCTATCTTGGTAGAACTCCACCCCGCAGATAGTCGCCCAACACCTCTCAATAAACTTTTAAAAAACTGGGAAGAGAAAAGTAAAAGTTTTGAAAATTTAGATTCAGTACGGTTTCTCAGAGGAAGATGGGGACATAGCTCAGGTAACGCCATAGAGCTACAAATCCAAGAGAATAATGATCAAAATAGAGATGAAATTGCTAAGCAAATTTCAGAAGCAATGAAATCGCTCAATACCTTAGTTGATGTAGAAATTGATAAACCAATTAGAAAAAAAGAATACCTCTTTAAGCTTAGACAAGACCAAATGATAAAATTTGATGTCCCCCCTTCTCGAGTAACATCGACACTTAGATCTTTTGTTGAAGGTAGTATTTTATACTCTATTAATAAAGGAGAAGAAGAAGTTGATGTTAGGTTAACTGTTCCTGATCGTTCTAAAGCAGACTTAAATGAGATTTATAACCTAAGAGTTGAAAACTCGAGCGGCCAACTTATTTACTTAAAAAACATCGTTGAAATAAAAGAAATAGAACGACCTGTTAATATTAAAAGAACAGATTACAAACGCTCTACTATGATTTATGCCAATATTAAAGAAGGCATAGATAAAACTCCCTTAGAAATTGCTTCAGATATTGAAGAAAATATTTTTCCAAAGATTCTAAATTCATTTCCTACAACTATTTTAAAATTTCGAGGAGAAATTGAAGACTCCAGAGAAAGTCAGGGTGAATTTTTAGAATCAATTCTCATGGTTTTAGTTCTCATTTACCTCATTCTCATTATAATGCTCAATTCACTTTTCAAACCACTTCTCGTTCTCTCTGTCATCCCATTTGGAATCGCTGGTGTTGTTCTTGTTTTACTACTTCATGGAATGATTATTTACGGCTTTTTTGCAGCGATTGGTGCACTGGGGATGATTGGAGTCGTCATCAATGATTCTATTGTGATGATTGATAAAATCGAAAACAACCACGATGATCACAAGACTTGGTCTTTGATAGCTAAAATTGCTTCAACAAGATTAAGACCTGTTCTCGTCACCACAATCACAACAGTTGTTGGTATTTTACCAACAGCTTACGGCATGGCCGGTTATGACTCTATGCTGGCCGAAATGATGCTCACTATGGGATGGGGACTTTTTGTGGGAATGTTTATCACTCTTGTTTTAATTCCAATTCTCTATACGTATACAACTCATCGAAAATAAATTGTTACCCTAAAATTAGCCCCATTTAATTGGCAGAGCGAAGCTAAATATCTCAATTTAGTGAGCATACAAACTCTTAATTATACGACCATTCGGCAGATCTTCTTTTTAAGTACTCCTGAAAGAAAGAAAAACTACTTAAACTAGTTTTGAGGACGTTATGCAAAAGGTTGTTCCAAAATATTACTACTTTCTCCTTCCCCTTATTTTACTTCTCATAGGTTGTCCGAGAAGTCAGCTGAGAGAAGCGGGGCTAAGAGAACAAGCTAATGAAGAGCTAAGGCAGGGACAAATTACAGAGGCCATCAATACCCAAGTTTCAGCAATCGGTGCTGAAGAAAATTGCGAAGAAAATCAAAGAGAGTTTCCCCCTACCGAAGAAACAGTCTTTACAAGAGAGTTGCCCCTAGAAAGAAGAAGACCCAAACGTGGTAATTCAGCTCGAGAAAATGCCTCTATTTGTAGAAGAAGAGCACAGGTTGCGAGTAGTAGAGGAATTAATAAACTTGTTATTTCGTTTGAGGGGCTTGGAACTTACAATGATAGTTTCACAAATAATTTTTATGACTACTATGACGACTTATGGAATGGTGATCCTAGAAGAAGACTAACAGGAATGGGCTCAAATGTCGGTAGAGATCTTATAACTCCGAATCTACACGAAGATTATCGTCACGCAGACTTTTTACTCTTATCAGAAAATGATGGGGCCAATACGATTGAAGAATGTGTTGAAATTTATCGCGATATCATAGGTCCAAGCTTAGATCTCAATATTGTTGGGTTAAGTTTTGGAGCTGGAGAAGCCTTAGTTTTAGCAGAAAGACTAAACGAAAAAACACAATATGGATCAAGAGGAATTATCGTCAACAACCTTCTTACTGTTGACCTTAGAGGAACAGAAAGAGTGAACGGTGTTCGTACCCGAATGAATGGAGACTTTCAAACCCCCTCTAATGTAACAAGACATATGAACTTTGGAAGATTTAATGCAATGGAGCCTCTTTATGTTAGCCCTCGTTTTGGCTATCCCGGTTACCGTTCAAGAGGATCTGGAGATGAACAATCCATAACGGTTAATCACCCTATGCCCACATCAGCCGGTCATGCCACTCAATTAAGAACGGATGTTATCCAAAATTACTATCGAGAAATGCTTTAAAATTGGTCTATAGAATTGGTTTTATGTTTGATTTCCCAACTCTCACGCATTGAAACCAATTGTGGGATAACAAACCAAATTATCTTTATTAAAGTAAAAAGTACGAATTGAATAAAGCCACTTTTCTTAAAAAACTCTTGTTTTTCGGGGGGCAAGTGAATGACCTTTACTTCAAATTTATTTTTTAACTCAATCAACGTTCGATTGAAAAAATCAACCTCTTCTTTTAAGAGTCGAGCATTTAGACTATTTTTGATCAGCACTTTCCTCAGAAAACTTCGTGATGGCTGTAGAAAGAAGATTATGAGGTCTTTTTTTTTAACTAAAACCCTCTCGATTGTTTCGAAATCATTTTTTTCAAATTTATTACAGCTAATAATGGTGATGTCATCAACTAAGAAATCTAAAACAAAATCAACAACCAGTTCATCAAATTTAAGTACATTCTCTCTTTCAAGAAAAGCATGTTTTACTAACTCATAAAACCACTCTTTTAGCAGATGATGTTGTTGGTAAAATTCCAATAATTCACCTTCTCGGTGTCCGGCCATAGATAACTTATAATAATAACCTATCGCACTCTTTATTCTCGCTTTTGAAAGCTCTTTTATCGGGGTAGATTCTTTTGTAAAATCAGGAAGATTATTCTTTACACCTACTGAGTCAACAACAGCGTTCAATGTGCTTTTATCTAACGTGCTCGTCATCAATAAATACTCGTGAGAATTACCAAGGACAGGTGTAAAGATGACCTCTCTTCCAATCTCATCACAGAACGTAAGAAAGTTTTTTAAATTAACCAAGGCAGGAATAGAGAGAACACAGTAAATTTTACTAGTATCAAGTAAACCCGCCTCAGATAAATATTGATAGTGATTGAGCCACTTTTCATTATCTAGGCCAATTCTCAGCATCTCACCAATTTGTCCCGATGAATCTAAACTCAAAGAGATATCGATTCTTTTGAACTTCTTAAGATAAAAGTCGATTGGCTTTCCTTGATATTTATTGACTGTTAAATTTGAGTTATAAAAAAGTTTAAACTGCTTTTCTTTCCCCTCAAGTCTTCTTAATGTTTCCCAGTGAGTCTTGTTGACGAATGGCTCTCCCGAAGCAAAATAAACGGTACCATATTGGTTTCTCTCAACTAATTTTAAATATTCTGCTTCAAACTTTTCTTTCTCACCACTTTGATTCTGATAAGGTACCCCTGCTTTTTTTGCCTTAGCTGCAATAGTGGAAGACAAAAATCCACTACAGCTCAGACAACTTAAGTTACAAGTATTATCAATTCGGTAATCGAGATAAACGGGAGCATATGTTTTCACTAATGGCATATTTGATTCTTGTGCAACTTTTTGAAAATCATCGATCAAATTCTCATTAATGGCCTCTCTTTGTTTTTCAAATGCTTCGCCTTTTGCACAAAGAGAACATTCTTTAGGAACTTCCCCTTCCAACATTTGAGCTCTCTTTTTTTCAAGCCAAACACCGTACTGCTCAATCGACATTGCGTTTAACTCTTCAGCATTTTCATAAGGCTTTGCAATACAACACAAAGCTCTATTACTCTCTGCATCGACATAAGAGTGAATCCAAGGAAGAACACAAAAAGGGACTTTTTCCATAGCAAGAGTATATACTAGACCATAACTTATTTTAAAGTCGGAGCTCATTATGAAACGAAATATTTTAGTGACTGGGGGTAATCGTGGAATCGGACGGGCCATTGTCGAGTTGATGGCCGAAAGTGATGATCAAATCATCTTAGGCTGTAGAAACCCTGACGAAGTAAAAGATATTTCTAAAAGTAATATCACGATCCAAAAACTAGACCTTTCTTCCGATCAAAGTATTTTAAAAAGTTGTAACGAAATAAAAAATAAATTTCAGCATCTTGATTGTCTGATAAATAATGCCGGTGTGTTGATAGAAGATCCTTTTCTAGAAGTAACAACAGAAAACTTCGAATATACATATCAAGTTAATGTCAAAGCTCCTTACTTACTGATAAAATTCTTTATTCCCGAGATGATCAAAAAAAACTATGGACGTATCGTCAATATTTCCTCTGGTTGGGGATCTTTCAGTGATGGACTCACAGGTCCATTTTCATATTCATATTCAAAAGCATGTCTCAATGCTTTCACCGTAACAGCAGCCAAGAATTTACCTAAGAATATTAAAATTAATTCCATGTGCCCCGGCTGGGTTAAAACAAGAATGGGCGGTGATACCGCACCAAGAACACCTGAGCAAGGAGCAGAAACCGCTATCTGGCTTGCCAATGCTGGTAAAGATTCTGCGACTGGTCAGTTTTTTCGCGATAAAAAAATGATTCCTTGGTAATTAAACAATCGTGTGAAAGTTTTGATAGTCAATTTCCATAACGCCTTGTGAAGACTCTTCCATTATATCCATAAAGTATTTATCAAATACGATATCATCAGGATAATAAACATACCGAGCATAGACGGTATTAGAATACGTACCATCATGTCCCGAAACAGTAACAACTAACCCTTTCAATTTTTTTGAATCAACTCCAATATCTTTTAGTGGAGAAGTCTCATCTACGGGATGAAAAACAGTCCAAGTAAGAGTAAAAAAAGGAGAATAATTTCGCTTCAGTGGTAAGTTAAGTATTTGTCTAAAATCCTTCCCTTCTTTCGTTTTGTAATCAATCAGTGCAGAGACTGTCACTTTTGCTTCTACAATCTCATTGCCACGAGTATTGCCTAAACGAAAAGCTAAACACTTCTGACCATCAAAAAGAGAAAAAATCATTTTATTACTAAAAAGAATTTTGGCATAAGGCCTAGATAGTTTTGAAAAAATTACTCCTGTTATGATTGCAACACCAATCAATCCAAAAGCAGCCTCTATTGTGACAATCCAATTTGTATAGATACTCTGAGGCGAAAGGGACCCATAGCCAATTGTCGACATGGTTTGCACACTAAAGAAGAAATAATTTAAAAAGTTTGATTCACCTGGATGAGACAAACCGGAAGGATCAAGCGAATATAAAAGGGCAAAGAAGATATTTGAAATAAGATAAATGATAAAAACAAAGAAGAACAACTTCGTCCACGATGCTTCCATCAAAAAGAAATAAAGATCTTTTTGAAAAACACCCTTAGCCAACCCTTGAGGACTGTCCGTTTTAGCCTTCGTCCTAAATAGCCCGACTTCTTTTCTCTTTTTAAAATAATTAAACAAAGACACTCCTCATATAGTTAGAAGTAGATTAATAGATGAACTCTTTTTTGACAAAATTCTAAACAACTCATAGAGTCTCACAATGGAAAGAATTAATTCAAAAGACATTCGTGACCTTCATAAAAAATTTAGCGATGAAAGAAATTGGGATCAATTTCATTCTGTAAAAAATTTAACAATGGCCCTCTCCGTTGAAACTTCAGAATTGGTTGAAATTTTTCAATGGCTAACAGAAAAAGAATCAAATCAAATTAGTAAAAACAGCAAACAATACCTTCAAACAAAAGATGAACTAGCTGATATTCTTATTTATCTTTTACGTATCGCTGATAAACTCGACATTGATTTAAACGAAGCTTGCTTTGATAAAATGAAAAAAAATGCCGAAAAATACCCCATCGCTAAAGCAATGAATAATTCTAGTAAATACACTGATTTTATTGACTAGTGATCTATAGCCATACATTTTTGCCATTAAAATTAATCATTTACCGCATCTCTTAACGTAATATCAGATACTTAAACTAGGCATTTAAATATGCTTTTGGGCCCTCTCAAGACTGCTTTATCATAATCTAAGAGGATGATTTTCATGTTTAACGTCATAAAAACATTATTCATTAGCTGGATTTTATTATGGTCACATATTGTCCTCTCCAATGGTCTAATTGAAGAACAATTAGGCGGTCTCCCTCAAGAGGAAATTGATAAATTAAAAGAAATTCAAGTCACAGACGGGATTAATAGTTTTATCGAAGAAAATAAACTCGTCGCTCTTTCAGAGGAGGATAAAGAAGTCTTAAGGCTAATGGGCTTTTCTGAAGATGAACTGAATTCAATGGGAGCAGAAAACTTTCTTCTTAAAGAAAATACGACAAAATTAAGAGACGGTTTTATTGATTACTCAACCAATAAAGAAAAAGAAGTTCGCGAAGGAATTTTTAAAGATAGTATTCCAGGTCTTGCCTCATCGGTCATCGGATTAGGTTTTGCCTCTTTTATGGGGATCGTTATCGGAGTTAAGTGTCGTACTCAACCTTCAGCGCTCGCCTTTGCTGGTTCAAGTGCAGCATGGGTTGGTCTCGAACTTATGAATTGGAATAACTACAAGCTCGAAATGAATAAGCTCAAAGAGCTAGGAGCTGCCCCTCAGGAATTTGCAAAATTAGAAAAGATTCTTGCAAAAATACAAAATGACGTGAAGGCCTTGAAACCTCATGCAGATAAACTTAAAGATGAAGACACTCTTGAGGAAGGTATCTCCGGAGTAGGAACTCAGTTAACGGCACTAAGAAAAAATATTGAAGACCTTAAGACCCTCATGCAGAGGTTGGATTCAAATCAAATTGAAGCGCTAAGATCACTAACAAAATCATTAGAAGCAGCGACCGAAGTCACAAAGAAAAAAGCACGTAACGCCAAAATAGCAGCGGTAGGTTTTACTGCAGCTTCAGCAGTGGCGGTGATGGAAAGTTTTAATGCTTTTGGAGGCGGTGGAAACTGTTTTTCAACTGCAAGAAATAATAAGTACAAACTTTTTAGAAACTCTCTTGAACTTCTTTTTCCAGAAAGTTTTGCATTTTCTGTTTCCATTGGAGATCTTGATAAAATAGGTATCCCTCTAGGAGCTGGCGGTGCTGCTGCCTACTTAGCATTTGAAGGACAGTTCCTTGATAAAATCTACGCTAATGGTTGGAGTCGCTCACTTATCTTTGGAATTATGGCCGGCAATGCCTATTACGCCTCAGCAAAGCTTAAAAAAGCAACTGAGTTTTTAGATGCCCAAGCAAAAGAAGTTCGAATTTTTACAGACTTTTTTGATAAAAGATTGAAACAAGGAATTAATCTCATCGATACGCCAATTGATCTCATTGAATATGCTGAAAATCAAATTATTCCTAAAGCGCTTTTACTTGTTGAAAAATACAATGAAGGTAAAGATGCACTTGAGTCCGCAGACGAAGTCATTTCATCTGTAGGAAACTTAATTGATGAGAACAAAGATAAAATTCAAGAAATAAGTCCTGATCAACTAAATGAAATCGTTGAAAATGAAACGGGAGAATCCGTTGAAGACATTCAATCACAAATTGATGAAATTAAAAATACTGACCTTTCAGAATTTGGTATAGATGAATTTGTATCACATTATTCAAGACCAAGTTCACCATCTCTCATTGACTTTTTTATCCCTCAGGCCTTTGCGATGAGCTCTCCTGAGAATAAAGTTAGGCCATCTTGTTTTGTCTTGAGGCCAGAATTTTTAAAATTAGATAAGAGTTGTCAGTGTATTCAAAAGAAAAGCTGTACTCAAGCAAACTTTGTTGAGCTTAAACCAGTTAAAGAAGTAAGAGGTGGCGCCCAGACAATAGCTTTTGCTAATGAAATAATGAAAGCAAATCAACTTATCCTTACGGGGTCGCCAAAAAGAGGTCTTGCGAGATATCAAAAGCTTCAAAAGTTTGCTCCAATAATAGAAAAGAATACCCAATCCCTACTCGCAAATAAAAATAAACCCTCACTACTAGCGGGAGTAAAAAAGCTTCACCAAACAACTTCACCTGCCCTTAATGGCTACTTCGCTCATACCGGGCTACCAAGTTATAACTCAAATAAGGCAAAACCAAGGTTAGCAAAGACAACGAACCCCAAAAATCAAAAACTTCTAGATAAATTGAGAAACAAAGTTGCATTAATTCATCACCTGCAAGGAAAAGAATCAAAGCCTAGACTAAAGAATGTCTCTTTTAAAAAATCTGATTTTATAAGCCCACTCCAGGGAGAAGCAATTCAAAAGGACTCCTCCCTAGATATCTTTCAAATTATTAGACAGCGATACCTTAAAATTATTAACGAAGGTAGACTTTAATTAAACTTCTTCGTCGTTGTTAAGCTTCCTAAGAAAGCCTTTACATCACTAATAAAAGCCTTATCAACCTTCTCACCTAGCTGATGCCATGCCATGAGTGAGATGGCCTTATCGAGTGTTTGAACTTTTCCATCATGAAAATAAGGAGCCGTCTTTTCAATATTTCTTAGTGAAGGAACTTTAAAAACATATTTATCATCTTCATCCTTGGTTACATTATAACGGCCAAGATCCTCTGTTTTATATTCATTAACGGCCCCTACTTTTTGATAATCATAACCACCAACGGCGGCACCGTTATGGCAAGTTGTGCAACCAATCTCCATAAACTTTTTTAGCCCTCTCTTTTCTTTTAAGCTTAAGGCTTTCACATCCCCTTTTAAAAACTTATCAAAACGAGATGGAGTTATAAGGGTTCTTTCAAAAGCCCCTATCGCCACACCAATATTTTTATAAGTTAAGGGATCTTTTTGCTTTGGAAAAGCTGCTTTAAATGCTGCTGTATATTCACTTATTCCCTTTAATTTTTTTACAACACTCGCCTCATTTGGCATCCCCATCTCAACAGGGTTTAGGATCGGACCTAAAGCTTGCTCCTCGACATCTTTTGCTCGACCATCCCAAAATTGAGCTGTATGCAAGGCTGCATTAAACGAAGTTGGTGAGTTACGATCTCCACGTTTTCCCTCATGACCAGGTGATGTCGGCTCATTATCAACACCAAATTTATCAAGACGATGACAGCTATTACATGAGATCTTATTATTGATAGATAAACGCGGCTCAAGATAAAGTTTTTTTCCTAGAGAAATAAGCTTAGCATTTTTTTTAAGATCAATAAGAGTTTCAGGAAGCGCTTCGAAGTTTTCTTTCACTTCACTCATATCTAATTTTACTGCTTCGTTTGCCTTAACTGAAAAAAATAATAAAAAAGTTAAAAACATTAAACCTAGTTTCACAAATATCCTCCTCTCAATAATTAGATTAATTCCAAATCTTTTCTGTAAATTTAAAAATAACCATTCCCACTAGCATACTCACCACAAATAAAATGGCATTACTATGACCTGTTACCAAGTTTACTAATGCTGGTCCTGGGCAGATACCCATAATTCCCCACCCGACTCCAAACATTGCAGATCCTATTAGTAAATTGCGATCAATTTCTTTTTTCTCAGGGAGAAAATGCTCAGGAGAACAGAAAGGTTTTCTTTTAGTTAAAAATTTAAACGTGAAAAAATTGATGCCAACAGCTCCGCCCATAACAAACATTAATGAGATATCCCATTTTCCATGCAAGCCTAATAAGTCGAGAAAGCCTTGAACTTTCATTGGATTAACCATTCCTGAGATGGACAATCCAACAGCAAAAATAATTCCCGCAATAAAACTTATTAATGTTCCCATTAGAGCACTCCTCTAATCGCAACAGTTATAATAGCGACAAACATAAAAACGCCTGTGGCAACGAAAGACCTTTTTGCAAGTCTTGCCATCCCACACACTCCATGACCTGAAGTACACCCACTTCCTAAGCGAGTTCCATAGCCTACTAATAGACCAGCCAAAATGACTTTATAGAGAGGTGCTTCAAGAGAATATTGAAATAACTCAGGCTTTAAGCGAACTAGTAATAGCCCGCCTGCTAAGAGACCAAACAAAAAAGCATATCTCCACGCGAGCTCACTATTAGGTTTTTGAAAAAGATTTCCAATAATTCCACTAATGCCTGTTATTCGTCCTATTCCTCCAAGCATGGTGGAGCTTGATAATCCAATTAGAATTCCCCCAACAAGAGGATACAAAAACATTTCCATTTTTTACTTTGCTCCTTGAATCGGAATCTTTAAATAGCTGGTTCCGTTTGTTTCAGCTGGTGGTAAGTCACCTGCGTTAATATTAACTTGCACGCTTGGAAGTAACAATCTTGGAGCTTCTAAATTTTTATCACGGGCCTCTCTTTTTGCTACAAATTCTTCTTTTGTCGTTTCTACTTTTAACCAGACATTCTCTTTTTTATTTTTACCAATAGTTGATTCATATTCTAGTTTTCGACCACCAGGTTGATAATCATGTCCAGTGAAAACTCTGGTCTCATCGGGAAGCTGATAAAGTTTTCCGTGAATAGAGTCGTAGAGATCAGCGGCACTTCCAGCGGGAAAGTCACATCGACCAGTTCCAAAATCAGGCATAAAAAGTGCATCACCAGTGAAAAGCATATCTTCAATTAAAAATGAAGCACAAGCAGGGGTATGCCCTGGAGTAAAAATTGTTTTCACTTCAATGGTTCCGACTTTTAAGTTTTCGCTTTCATTCAAGAGCGTATCAAACTGCTCACCTGTCGTTTTTAAACCATCGTAGTTAAAGACCCCTTTAAATAAATCTTGCACTTGAGTTATTCTTTCACCGATTCCAACTTTAACACCATCAACTCTTCTTCTGATTTCTGCTGCACCTGTTAAATGATCCGCATGAGCGTGAGTTTCTAGTACATACTGCAAGTTTAGGTTTTCTTGCTTTACAAAATTTAAGACTTTTTCAAGAGAATGAAATGTAACTTGCGATGAAGCTTGGTCGTAATCCATCACAGGGTCAATGACAATGGCGTCTTTCGACTCGGGATCAAAGACGACATAAGTCAAAGTAAAGGTTGCTTGGTCATAAAATGCTTCAACTTTTAATTTCATATACTTCTCCATAGATAAACTATTTGTTATCCTAATATTAGTCTTAGGCTAATAATTTTTCCTTGATCTAGATCAAGAAGAAAGCAGAGAAAATATATGTTTTATCCACTTTTAAAGCCATTTATTGAAAGTTCACATCGAAAGACCGTCAAAAGAGGTGAAATTATTTATCACGAGGGTGACACTCCAGAAAGCCTTTACCTTATTGAAGATGGCCTGGTTGGACTCTTTCATATTTCAGAAAACGGAAAAGAAACTTTTCTCAGAGTCTTCGGTAAAGACGATATGTTTGGCCATCGTTCTTATTTTGCTGAGACTGATTACCATGCCACGACCATCGCTCTATCAAAAACAACATTAGTCATAATCTCGAAAAAACAATGCCAAGAGATTTGCCAACACCATCCAGAACTGATGGCCACAATGGTGAAAATGCTTGCCACCAACCTGGGTCATGCAGAGTTAAGACTAGCAGGACTTCAGGATAAAACGGCCAGCTCTCGTATAATCGAATCTTTACTCTTCTTAAAACTAAAATATCCAGAGCACATATGGACAAGAAAAGAAATCGCAGAATTCTCTGGCACAACTTTTGAAACAGTCGTCAGAGTTATGACAAAACTTGACGAAGAGAAACTCATCGAAAAAGAAGGTCGAAACTTCAATATTCTCGATACCGACAAGCTCCTTTTAAAAAGCAAAGAAGAAGTGTGACCCTTATCAAGGTTTACATTTCACAACTAAGCTACACTGATTGATATGATTGGTTATCTTTTAGCGACATTAATCGGATTATCACTTGGGCTTCTCGGTGGAGGAGGCTCAATTCTCACAGTCCCCATCTTGGTTTATGTCATGCATATGGATGCCAAGTTATCGATCGCCTTAAGTCTCGCCATTGTGGGAGCGACCAGTCTGCTTGGTGTTTACGGGCATTACAAAAAAGGAAATGTCGATTTAAAAATAGCGGCTATTTTTGGCCCTGTGGCCATGTTGGGTACGTTCTTAGGGGCAAGACTAAGCCAATACTTCTCAGGACAAACTCAGTTAATTATGTTTGCTTTTATTATGCTTGCGGCTTCGTTTTTTATGCTGAGAGGAAGAAAAGATTCAGAGGGCGAAAAAGATAAAAAGTTAAATTATTTTCTCATCGCTTTTGAAGGAATTATCGTAGGAATTATCACAGGACTTGTCGGAGTTGGTGGCGGATTTTTAATTGTTCCAGCACTTGTTTTATTGACGGGAATTCCCATGAAAAAAGCGGTTGGCACTTCCCTTCTTATTATTTCACTTAAGTCATTTAGTGGCTTTCTTGGCTATTTAGGCATGGTTACAATTCCCTGGAGTTTTTTGGCCTATTTCATCCTTTTCTCAGGAGCCGGTATTTTTCTAGGTACCTGGTTAGTACAATTTGTTTCCCAAAAACAATTAAAAAGGGCTTTTGGAATCTTTCTCATCTTTATGGGAATCTTTATCCTCTATAAAAATAAGGATACTTTTACCACTAGCGCACAGCAACTCAACCCTGATCAAAAAATAACCGTGGAGTCCTTTGCATAGCGGCCCTTTAGCATTAGAATGCATTCAGTCACTATCTTAGAGGAACCATGAAATTAAAAAACATCGCTATTGTGGCCCACGTTGACCACGGAAAAACAACACTTGTTGATGGACTGCTCAAGCAGTCGGAAACACTTTCTGAAAGAGAAGAAATCTCTGAAAGAGTCATGGACTCCGGTGATATTGAAAAGGAAAGAGGTATTACCATCACAGCAAAAAACTGTGCTCTGAGATGGAAAGATCATAAAATTAATCTGCTCGATACTCCGGGACACGCCGACTTTGGTGGAGAAGTTGAAAGATCTCTTATGATGGTTGATGGCGTTTGTCTTCTTGTCGATGCTGCCGAAGGCCCTCTTCCTCAAACGCGATTTGTTCTCTCAAAGGCATTAGAGAGAAGAATAAAGATTGGTGTCGTCATTAATAAAATTGATCGACCTGATGAGAGAATTGAAGAAGTAAAAGCTGAGATAGATGATCTTTTTCTCGATCTCGCAACTCTTCTTGAAATCGAGGATTATGATCTCGATATTCCGATCTTTTATGCCTCAGCAAAAGAAGGATACGCAAAAACAGATCTCGAACATGCCAATGAAAATCTGCACCCTCTTCTCGATTTTATGATCAGTGACTTTTTTCCTGAGCCAATCGTCAATGAAGGGGAAGGCCTACAAATTCTTGTGACCAATCTCGGTTATAGCTCTTACCTCGGTCAACAGGCCATCGGCCGTATTCAAAGAGGGCAAATTCATAAGAACCAAACTTATACTCTGATTGGAAAAGAGAAAGAAAAGAATTTTAAAGCATCAAGTATTCAAATTTATGATGCTCTTGGTACTCACGAAATCGATACGGCAGAAGCAGGTGAAATTGTTCTTATTACTGGAATGGATGAAGTAAAAATTGGTGACAGTATTTGTGATCGCGAGTTTAACGATCCTCTTCCGAGAATTGAAGTTGATCCACCAACAGTATCTGTCACCGTTTCTGTTAATACTTCTCCCCTTTCTGGTAGAGAAGGTGAATACCTTACCAGTAGAAAGCTTGAAGAAATGTTGGAAGAAGCATGTAAGATAAATGTATCTCTCCAATATACCCCCGGTGATGACCCTAAAGAATTTTCTTTAAAAGGTAGAGGTGAGCTTCAACTGGCGATCGTCTTTGAAGAAATTAGAAGACGAGGTTTTGAGTTGATGGTTGCCAGACCTCAAGTTCTCATTCAAGAAATTGATGGTGTTCAAAGTGAACCCTATGAGTCCGTCGTTATCGATGTCCCATCTGATTGTGTGGGTACAGTGACCGAAACTCTTTCAAAAAGAAAAGGACATATGCAAAGTCTGAATCCACTCGGGGACGATCGAAATAGAGTTGAGTTTGAAATGCCTTCAAGAGGGTTAATTGGATATCGCTCACAATTTTTAACCGA
Organism: bacterium; assembly: GCA_030425045.1. Classification (GTDB taxonomy): domain Bacteria; phylum Bdellovibrionota; class Bacteriovoracia; order Bacteriovoracales; family Bacteriovoracaceae; genus JAUHVL01. The sequence continues at coordinate 67,842 of JAUHVL010000012.1, read as the reverse complement.
TACCAGAGGAGAAGGAATTATGTCCTCTCGTTTTATTGGTTACCGTCCCTACGCTGGAGATATGTTATCTCGTCAAAACGGGAGTCTCATATCAGACCGAAATGGAAAGGCAACACCCTATGCGCTTTTCAACCTTCTCTCTTCTGGAAAACAATTTATCACTCCTGGCGAAACTGTTTATGAAGGTCAAGTCATTGGTGAACATGTGAGAACCAACGAACTTAACGTCAATTGCGTGAGAGAAAAACACCTCAGTTCAATGCGAACAGCAGGAAAAGATGAAAATATTATCCTTCCCCCTGTTCAAGCAATGAGTATTGATTTTGCTATGAACTGGATAGACAACGATGAATGGGTTGAGATCACACCTAAAACCGTGCGCATTCGTAAAAAAGTGCTAGAGAAAAATAAGCGCTCTACGATTAGAAAATAAAATGAAATTCTTCTTTAAAGCCCTTTTTGTATTAGTTATTGCAAAAAAGGCACTCGCGATTGATCAAGTAAATTTGTTTTTAAAGTGGGATCATCAATTTCAATTTGCAGGTTATTACGCAGCAATTGAGAAAGGGTACTATAAAGAACAAAACATAGAGACAACTTTAATTAATAGGGTAAAAAAAAATGGAGAAATCTATGGTCTTTATGAACTTCTAGAGAATGGCACCGTAGACTTTTCAGTTGGAGGACCTGACGTCATCTTAGAAATAGACCAAGGAAAAGACTATCAAGTTGTATCTACTATTTTTCAACAAAGTCCATTCGGTTATTTTAGTCTTAAAAATATTGATCATCCTGCAAAACTAAAAAATAAGAATGTCATGATTTCAAAGAATGACTTCTCTTTCTTTGAACTAGCAGCACTAATCAAAGCAGAAGGCTTAAAAGACGAAAACGTGTTTAACGAAGTTCCTATGAGCTTTAATCCTTTAAGCATTTATAACGACGATGTCGACTTAAAAGCCCATTATGTATTATCTGAGTTATGGGGGACTAAAGAGCAAAAAGTTAAGCCAACATATTTTACAGCTTCAGATTTTGGACTTCATTTTTATGGAGACACCTTGATTACGACAGGAAAGTTAGTAAGAGAAGACCCTGAATTAGTTGAACGCTTCAGAAGAGCAACTATCAAAGGGTGGCAATATGCTCTAGATAACCCTGAAGAAATCTCCCATTTAATCGTTAATAAATATCCAGAGATACGAGAAAAATATACCGATGATTATCAATTTAACATTCATTCTTACAAAATTATAAAAGAATTAATGAATTACCCTAATGTTGAAATCGGTCATACTTCGACACATCGCTGGCAAAAAATTGCGTCACACTTAAGGTTAATTGGTGTCATTAGCTCAATACCAAATTCAGAGAAGTATATTTTTAATTATAAAAACCTACAGGCGAAACAGCAAAACACCCTATTTAAACTCCTCTCATTCACTTTTTCTTTAATTCTAATCTTATTGCTTTTCTACATCTATCGCTTTTATAAAAGAAAAAATGAAGTTGAAATCGAAATCAATAAATATATAAGTTTATTAAACAATTTTCCAGAAGCTCTCGCCATATTTAGCGAGTCTGGAGCTATGACTCTTTATAATAACAAATTTAGTACAATGTTTCAGTTCGAAAAAAATAAATCACCTATTTTTTTAGACAACCTTTTAAAGAAGTCATTTAACTTAAAATCTATTAAGAACCTAGACTCAAAAGAGTTAATTCTTAATTCTAAAACAGTAGAGATAACAATTAAGACACTAGATTCTAAATTGAGTGAATTTAAAACTATATTCCTTATAAAAGACATAAGTGAAAGAAAGAAACTACTGTTAGAAATAGAAGAAGAAAAAAATAGATCATTTCATATGTCAAAGTTGGCTTCAATTGGGGAAATGGCCGCTGGTGTTGGCCATGAGATCAACAACCCTCTGACCATCATTCAAGGTTACATCTCTCAACTCGAAAAAAGCCTACCTGAAGATACTGAAAATAAGAAGAGATTAGAAATCGTTAAAACAAACCTTAGCAGAATTAAAGACATTGTCTCGGGAATGAGAAAACTTGCTCATAAAAAAAGCGATGAAAAGGCTTTAGTAGATTTAAAAGAAATTGTTACAGAAACATTTAATTTCCTCAGCCAACTTTATCTAAATGACGGCATTACCCTAACTTTAAATATCAATGACAAATATCATAACTATACTCATGAGGCGAAAGCCAGTGAAATACAACAAATCATTACGAACCTATTAACAAATGCAGCCCATGCACTTGATAACAAACCTTCTGCTCACATTGAGCTCATTCTTACTAAAGAAAACAATCTAAATATCATAGAAATAATTGATAACGGACCTGGAATACCGGAAAATATTCAAGATAAAATATTCGATCCTTTCTTTACGACTAAAGATGTAAATAAAGGCACAGGTCTTGGTCTTTCTATCAGTCATACTCTAGCAAAATCTAATAATATAGACCTTGGCTTTAAAACATCACAAAATGGAACAGTTTTTCGATTAAAATTCCTATAATTAAGGCGAACACGCTTCACCTTTTTCAAAATCAGGTAGACAGCGAACCACTCCATCTGAATGTCCAACTCCTCTTTCAAGAACGTTCGGACAAAATGATTTATAGTGACCACGATAATTTGATAAATTATGATCGGTGACAAAACCAAAACAGTTTTCTCGAAGAAAATCTTTATCAGGATGATTAGTATAGAAGTTTCGATAAATGACGGCGGAAGTTGTGGCAGCACTATAGAAATTATCTAACATCCAAATGGCCTTAACTTTTTGTTGCCAGTACTCATAGTCACCCGCAAGAATTGTTTGCCTTAGCCCAACTTGCCCTCCAGAATGAGAAGCAAAGATTAACTTAGAAGCTCCCGAGAGCTCTAAGATTCTATCCATCTCATCCATACTCAAACTTAAATGAGAAGACGCCATGGTAAAGATACTACTTTCTAAATCAAGTTGGGCCAGTGATTGATCTATATTCCAACCCAATTGAGTTCCCTCTAGCATCATTTGTCTAGCAGCAGTCGTCCAATGCCTACTTGGAACTTGCTTTCTTGAGCCAAAACGATTGTCTGGAACCCAACCTCTAAAAAAGATTATGACAGTATCAGAACCTCTTTTAAGCAAGCATCCTTTAGTAAGCGATTGGCAGTCTAAACCGAGCTCCCCTTCTCTTAGCTCACTTGCTCTATTTACAATTGAAACCGAAACGAACAGTTGCTTTTCGTTAAGATCCTCTCTTTGTTCATCACTTAGTTCTTTCGCTGCTAAAATGTTTACATCCTGAAACCAACCACCATTAGATTGAAAAATATCTCCATCGTTAATATAGGTTCGAGGTCCAGTGGGATTATCAATACGAATTTCTACAATATCTCCAGCAGCGAGTGTTATCAGCGGTTCAAGGTTTTGATTTTGGTCCTCAACTCTAAAAGTATACTCATTATTCAAAACGAATGTTTTATACTCACCAACATTAGCAAGATTTCTTTTAAGAGAAGTTGATCCGCAAGCAGAGATAATAAAAAGAGAAAGGTAAATTAAGATATTTTTCATTCTTAACTTATCGGAATTTAAAAAGGGAAAATTAAAAATAAAAGACCCTGATAAATCAGGGTCTTATGCACAGGACATTAAATTTTGAAGGCCAGGATATATGCGGACAGAACGGAATTCAGAAGCCTTCGATAAGTTTAAGATATATTAAACTTTAAACAAAAGCAAGACAAAATGGTGATAAAACTCTGTCTTATACTTAATCTAGTACTTTAGGCTAGCTTAAACTTGTGCTAAAGTTAGACAAAAAGGAATAATATGTTCGGATTTTTAAAACAAGACCCCATCAAGAAACTAGAAAAGAAGTATCAGCAGATATCTGAGGAGGCAATGAAGGCCCAGAGAAATGGCAATATTGAGCTCTACAGTGAATTAACTTTTCAGGCAGAGTCACTGCTTAAAGAAATTGATGAGCTTGAAAAAACAAAGGATAACTAATGTCTGGCTTAACCGTTTTTTACGATGGTGCCTGTATGGTTTGTCATCGAGAAATATCACATTATAAAAAGCGAGATAAGTACAATTTATTGAAATTGGTCGATATAAGTTCAGCGAGTTTTAATGCAGAAGATTTGGGGTTGAAAACTGAAGAAGTAAACCTTCACATGCACACCATGGATGATGAGGGCAAAGTTTACAAAGGTGTCGATTCTTTCGTTGAAATTTGGAAAAGGCTACCTGGCTACAAACCTCTTATCTCTCTTTTTAATAATCAAAAAGTTCGTCCGCTCATTGATAGTAGCTATAATATTTTTACTAAACATATCAGACCAAGACTACCAAAGAGAAAATGTGAAGATGGGCAATGTCATCTCAGAACAAATTAAATTTTTAACTTTAACCTTATAGGTCCTTTGAAATTTAAAGGATCTACCGTTTTTCCTCTTTGAGTTATTTCGATTTTATTTTCATAGGCAAGAAGTCTTGCGGCCATTCTTACCTGCTCCATTTCTTTCTTATCTTTTTTCTTTTCAGCGTTTAATACTTCACTTGGACAAATCGTTTTACCTCTCTCTCTTAACGCTAAAAGCGAGAGAATTTTCTCTTTAAGCTTTTCTTTTGATCGATCCCCTTGGCAAAACTTGGAACAGTACTTAACCTCATCCCAGTTGTCTTTCCATTTTTTTCTCCACTCAAATGGACGTCCACAATTTTGACAAATTTTTTCTTCACTGTTCATAAGCTGAGTTTAAAAGAGATCAAAATATTTAACAATGAAGCAGCGGATCGTGGTTAACATTCCTTGATATGGTACAAAGCAGCTTATGCTAAGTATAAGTAATCTATCCAAAATTCAAGGGGGAGAAACCCTTTACTCTCACGTTAATCTTCAAATATATCCAGGTGAGAAAGTTGGATTAGTCGGACCTAATGGTACAGGAAAAACAACCCTCTTTCGTATGATTATTGGTGAAGAAAAATACGATACAGGTCAAATAAGTTTTCCCGATAAAATGAGAATGGCCTACTTTTCTCAAAACGTTGGAGAAATGAAAGGGGCCAGCGCACTTGAGGTTGTGCTCTCTGGTGATGAAAAGATTAAAGAGCTCCAAAGCAAGCTACACGAGTTTGAAAATCAATTAAGCGATCCTGAGCTTGATCCAGATAAAATGAATGATATTTTAATAGAGATGGGTGATGTCCAAACAGAGTTTGAAAAAAGAGGTGGATATGATCTCGAAACTCGTGCGAGGGAAGTCCTGACAGGTCTAGGAATAATGCCAGAAGATCATCATAAAGCGATTGAAAAGTTTTCTGGTGGCTGGAAAATGAGAGTCGCTTTAGCGAGAGTTCTTGTTATCAACCCTGATCTCATCATCATGGATGAACCAACAAACTACCTCGATATGGAAACGATACTTTGGTTGGAGGAATGGTTACAAAACTGTGAAAGTGCTATTTTTATGACCACTCACGATCGTGATTTTATGAATAACGTCTGTAAAAAAATAGTTGAAGTAGCGAACCGCAAAGTAACTGTCTTCAGTGGAAATTACGACTTCTATGAAAAAGACAAAGATGTTCGTCTTGCTCAAATGAAATCTGAGCATAAAAAACAACTTGAGAGTATCGCCAAAGATCAAGAATTCATCGCAAAGTTTAAAGCGAGGGCCTCACACGCGGCTCAAGTTCAATCTCGTGTAAAAAAACTAGAAAAGATTGATATGATAGAACTCCCTCCAGAAGAACAAAGCATTGACTTCGAGTTTTCAAAACCTCCTCGGGGTGGTGATGATGTGGTTGTTTTAAAAAATCTAAAAAAAGTATGGTCTACCGAAGAAGGCGATAAATTAATTTTTGAAAACCTTGGAGCAACAATAAAACGAATGGAGAAGCTTGCCGTTGTTGGTGTTAACGGGGCGGGAAAATCAACTCTCCTAAAAATTATCGCCAATCAAACTGATGCTAGTGAAGGTAGTGCAACGATCGGCCCTAGTATAAAAATGGGTTATTTTAGCCAGTATAGCTTTGATGTATTGAAACCTGAGAATTCAGTTTTAGATGAAGTGCAATCTGTTTTACAAGAAGCTAGTGATGGCTACCTTCGTAATTTATTAGCTGCTTTTCAATTTCGTGGAGAAGACGTTAATAAAAAAGTTAAATACCTATCAGGAGGGGAGAAAAGTCGATTAATCCTCGCCGTTCTTCTTTCACAAAATAATAATTTACTCGTTCTTGATGAGCCCACCAACCACCTCGATATTGCTTCTCGAGAAGTTCTTCTAAATGCTTTAAAGAAGTTTGAGGGAACGATCATTCTCGTTAGTCACGATCGTCACTTTTTGAGAGAACTCGCTAGCCAAGTTTATGAAATAGATAAAAGTAAAGTTACCATCTACCCAGGAAATTATGATTACTACCTAGGTAAAAAGGAAAAAGCATGAAGTCATTATTTATTTTTCTTTTTCTCTCAACTTCAATTTATGCAGAGTTTAAAGCAAAAGAAATTTACGGTGGTGATTCTGTAGTCTGGGGTTTTGACTTTATCAATTCTGATGAAATGCTTATCAATCACAAAAGTGGAGAGCTTTTCTATTATAACTTAAAGACAAAAGAAAAAATCAAGCAATCCATCCCTCCGGTCAAAGTCAGAGGGCAAGGTGGACTTCTCGATATTCTTTTCCATAAAAATAATGTCTATTACACCTTCGTAGAACGCCACAATCAAAAAGACATAACCTCTCTTGCAAAAGCAAATTATAAAAATAAAAAAATCTTTAATGCCAAAGTTATTTTTAGAACGAAGCTTGGTGGTAATACGGGAAGACATTTTGGCTCACGTTTAGTCATTCGAGACGACCTTATTTATATGACCGTCGGTGATCGTGGAGAAAGAAAATATGCCCAAAAACTTCAATTTCATGATGGCTCTATTTTAAGACTTACGCTCGATGGAAAAGCTGCTGCAAATAATCTCTTTATAAAAAACAAAAATGCTCTTGCAGAAATTTACAGCTACGGTCATCGTAATCCTCAAGGCATTTCAGTCGATCCCGTATCCGGAAATATTTTTAGTTGTGAGTTTGGTCCACGAGGAGGAGATGAACTCAATCTTATTAAGCCCGGCAAAAATTATGGTTGGCCAGTTATTACGTATGGTAAAGAATACTGGGGACCTTCCATAGGTCCAACTCATAAAGAAGGAATGGAGCAGCCACTTACCTATTGGGTTCCAAGTATCTCTCCTTCTGGTATGACTTTTTATACTGGTGATAAAATTTCGAAGTGGAAAAATAATCTTTTCCTGGCAAATCTTAGTTCCAAGCATTTAAGAAGACTTGTTTTAAAGAATAATCAAGTTATTGAACAAGAAGAATTATTCAATTCTCTCGACGAAAGAATAAGACAAGTGCGCAACGGAAAAGACGGCTACCTTTACTTCTCAACTGATAGTGGCAAGATTTTTAAAGTAACCAAATAGAGTTGCCTCAGAAAATTGATAGCTTAATGGCCCTCTAGCTACATAAATTCAATACATTACCGAAATTCATCAATGATTTCTTTAGCTTAAGCTTATAATTGTCGTTAAGTACTCAGGAATTATGATGAATTTAAAACGATTGAAAAAACTTTCAATTTTAGGATGGATATTAATGACTCTTTTATCCTCCAATTCATTTGCCTCAGATAATATTTTACTTCGCATACGAGACTTTTTTGCTGATACTTTTTTTCAAAGAGGTGAAGTTGCTGAAAATATCAATGACTTTACACGAGCGCCAAGCGATGAAGCTTGTAATGGCGTAGATCCTCTGGCCTTTAGTAACAGAGAAATCAGTCTCAATGAAATATTAGAGCCACCTGAAGAATCTCCACCTCTCACCAGAGGACCGAGCAGAGGATTGCTTGAGTTTCCAACAGCGATTGAATCTGCTGCTGTTGGACCATGTGAATCGAGACATTATAACCCCGATGGTAATAGGGTTGATCAGTATATAGCACCTCACACAGGCTGTGCTTTTGCCGCTGTTTTACAGGAATGGAATGAGGCCTGCCCAGGTTTTGATAGCGCTTGTCGATTGGCCTGGGGAGATATTTCTCACCGAACAGAATCTTATTTTAATGGACACCGATCGCATACTGGCGGTGAATGTATCGATATGAGACCTATCAGAAATACAGGCGGGGGACCGCTAACCTACCGCCACCATTCTTACGATAGAGAACGTACTCAGCAGCTTATTAACCTTTTAAAAGAGAAAGGTGGAACAGCTGTACTTTTTAATGATCCACAAATTAATGGAGCAACAGATTGGGCCGGGCATGATAACCATATTCATGTTTGTTTTCGTAACGACGTGAATGTCAAAGATGCATGTCGTGATCTAGAGCCCGATTACAATAGATGCCCCATGCTGTATAATTTTCTTGAGTCTGATGAAGTACGCTCTATTAGAGATAGTGAGTTTTAAGGTTATATGATGAAGCTAATAATACTACTTTCACTCTTTTCTTTAGCTCCTGCCCAAGCAGCGAATAACTGCTCCAAAGAAATTAGAGGTATGGAGTACTTTAAAGATATGAATAATAAAAGACAGTGGATTATGCGCTCAAACTACTTTGAGGTTCCCTCCACTTGGTCTGTCCATGGCACCTTTGATCACCTGGCCTTACCGAAATCAAAGTTTCCAGAGGCGGTGGACTTCTCACTCGATATCGTTTTAGTGAAAAAAGATACCGAGAAACGCCTTGCCACTTATCAATTTGAGTCTCACGATAACTACTTTAAAACGAAAGGTGAGCGGATCTCTCCCCTCGTCCAAAAGTCTCGAAGCGATTTTTCTGAACTAATTTTTAGACTCAAAAATAAAAAAGGTAAGGTTAACTGTGAAATAACTCTTCCTTTTGCCGACGAAGCTCACTAAATACTCGATTTTCTGTTTTGCCACAGAATAATTACAATAAATCTAGACTGATTTGAATAAAAGATTTCATAGTGATAGGAGTTATCCATTCATCAAATGGAGACGAAAATGAAAACGATTATTCTATTGACGACACTACTTATGACTTCTGCTTTTGCGAATCTAGATCAACAAGCTGGATTTGAAGCTTTCGATGAGCAAAGTTACTTTTCTGTTAATGGATCAATAAAGAATATTCCTGGTACTGTGACAACAAATAGTTCCTATACAGACGCTGCTGCACTACCAGCAGTAAAAACTGTATTTAGAAACGCAACCCCCTTTTCAAATAGAGACGGTATCTATGTTATGGTTTGGCAAGAAGGTGCAAGATCAAACAGTGAGGCCCAAACGTTTTGCCAGTCAATTGGTTGGAAGCTTCCTACCGCAGATGAGTTTTTTCAGATGCAGTTTATGGAATCGATAAACCAGCTTGATGATTATATGTTTGGTACCGCTGTAAGAGCAATTTGGGTTGATAACCAATACGTTAACGATGCTGTTGCGACACCTAATATGAGCGGAACAGTATTACCTTTTGCGGACCTCTTAAGACAACTAACAGGAAGCCAAGACTACTCTAACCTAAGCCAATACGGTCTTCCTCCGGTCTGTATTTATGGTGATTTTCAGAATTTTTTTGCTAATTAGTCTATAAACGTCTGGAAGTACGAACAAATACGTTGTCTACAATTCGTTTTGTCCACCCGTCAAAGGTATAACAAATGAGAGGACAACATGAAAAAACTAACGTTTATTATTTGTTTAATTTTATCATCAACCAGCTGGGCCTTCGACTACGAAAAAGCAGTAAGCCAAGATGGTCTCGAGTATATCTTCAATCTTGAAGGCAAAAAAGGGCTTGTTCTTTGCTTTCACGGTAGTGGCGGAAGTGCCACGGGTTGGATCAATCAAGCTGAGAAAAAAATGTATTTAGAAAACTTACAAGACAATGGAATCTCCTTTGTCTGTCCGACAAGTAAAAATAGAAAATCTAAAAGATGGGATACACGAAGTATTATGAATAACCAAGATGTTGAAAGAGTAGATGATCTACTCGCTCGCCTTGGAGTTTCTCCAAATGAAAAAATCTTTTTATCAGGTCACTCTAATGGTGGCGGGTTTGTCTCTTTTTATTCAATCCTATCAACCAGATCTAATAAGATTAAAGGGGCACATTATTCAAACGCATCTGGTATGACAAAAATTATTGAAAGAAGTGTGTATACAACGAAATCATTATTTTCATATGCTAAATGTGACCCCATCCTCGACTACCGAAAAATCGAAGATAATATTGATATCCTAAAAAAACGTCTGGGAAGAAAAATGGTTGATAGTATCGTTTTAGACCGTCGCCATAGAATTAAAAACACTGAGCATTGTCATAAGTTTCTTGATACCTCAAAAGAGTTCCTAGACTTCTTTCTTTAAAAAAACGTGAAGAGCTGTGATCGCAGCTCTTCATCTTCTTAGAGGTATTTTTCCTTAACAAGAAAGTAATCTCATCAAGTATAAATTCTTAAATTCAAATAATTAAACCGCCGATAATTCATGGTATGAGTAAAATTCAATTGTTCAAATCACTTGTGGAAAAAGCACAAAATATTGTGATCACCACCCATATTCATCCCGATGCAGATGGCATTGGTAGTGAAATAGCACTTTGCATGGCCTTAAAAAGTATTGGTAAAAATGCCATCTGTGTAAATGAAGAAAAATTAATGGATCGCTATCGTTATCTCGATCCCGACAATGTTGTTATTTCTTTCGAGGAATATCAAAGTAAAAAAGATAAAATTGATCTTTTTATTGTCACTGATACCAACTCTCTTGAGAGAATTGGGGCAAAGATGCAAACTCTTACACCTCACTCTAAGAACCTTTTATTTATTGATCATCACCCTGCTCCTAAGCAACTCGCGGCAATTCATTGTATCGATACAACTCAAGCGGCGACGGGACAATTAGTTGGTACTTTAATTGAAAGCCTAGGAGTTAGCTTTACCAGAGAAATGGCGCTTCCGCTTTACACTGCTATTCTTATTGATACAAGCTCCTTCCGCTATCCTACCGTAACGGGAGATACTCATAGAATTCTTTCCAAACTACTCGATACTGGAATTCAACCACCAGAAGCCTATAACTTTATTTATGGAACGAAAGAAATAAGTTACATGCAGTTTTTAGGAGTGGTGCTGAGCTCTGCTCAAAGTGTAGATAACGGAAAAATTGCGTGGATAAAATTAACAGAAGATCAACTAAAACAATATGATGTCGACACTGAAGACACTCACGGCTTCATCAATCACTTACTCATTCTCAATAATATTAAAGTTGCTTGTATGTTTAGAAAAGTTGGAGAACAGGTAAAAATAAGCTTTCGCTCAGCAGGAGATATTGATGTTGGTGTCATTGCTCAGGCCCTTGGTGGCGGAGGTCATGATCACTCAGCAGCAACAATTATTGAAGGTGAAATTGAAGAAATTATTAGTGAAGTCATACCAAAAATAAGCGCTATGCTTAAGTAGCATTACTGATTGCCAAGTATACCCGCAAGAACTTGCTTCTCTTTATCAGAAAAATTAAAGCCACCTTTTTGGACCAACCCTCTTAGCTTCTCTTGAGTAATAACATCATTCGGATCATTCGAGTTGATATCACTCGCTGGCTTTTTTACAGCAGCAGCCTCTGGGTTATTATCCATGAAGCCATCACCCCACTTTTTTCCAGAGTTGGATAACTCTGTTTTATCCACAAGGTTTTTTCCTAGGCCCTTAGCAACCTTATCTCTAATCTCCTGAGGACTCAGGTTCATGCGAGCAGGCCTTGAACTAACGGGTTTACCCTTGCTTCCCTTCTTTTTAAAAGTCGTTTTATTTTTATTGGCATCAAATGTTGAAAACATTGAATCAATCGTCATATTACCATAATAACGCACATGCTCTGCCGAGAAAAGAAGGCAGAAAATTAACATATTTTGAAAAAGTGTTTTTAGATACGTGACACACGTTAAGTGGACAAAAAGACTCAAGTATTTATCCAAATATGCCGATGAGTGTTCAAATTTTTTGTAATGAAAACTGGCACTGCTAAAATAGTGGAGCCGCAAAATAGAGTAATTGGTTACACCGCTTTGCTGAACGTATGTTGTCGTTGTCCGTAAGTCCTTTAAGTAGTGAAACCAACAAGAGAAACGACGTTTCTTTTGTGAGAAAAAAAATGAACCCAGTATCTAGTGCAAAAACACTTCTAGTCTCCCTGGCATTTGTGTTAACAGCAGCATTCTCTACATCATGTGGGGAAACTCAGGGAAATCTTCAAATTCCTGGTGTTGATGGCCCAACACTAACGTTAAAAGACGACACCATGTTAATTACAATGGTGCTTGAAAACGTCCAGCTTGAAGGTGGACTTCGTTACAGTATTCCAGAGTATCAAAACTCTTATATTGAAGTTTCTCCAGATCTTCAGTCATCTGGAACTTTAATGTCTATTTCTGTAAAAATTGCTGATATCTTTGATGACAGCCTTCAGTTACTTCCTCCTCAAGAGCTTCCAGGTGGACGTTCATTACCAGGCGTAGCTTCAGGTGCATTACCAGCAGTAGCTTTTACACTTGATTTTCTTGGTGGAGATACAACTTTTTATCTAGGACCTAAGTTCTTTGGTATCTTTATCCCAATGAAAATGGATATCGGAACAAATAATATCGTTACAGCTAGATTTTACTCAGGAAAAATCAGAGCTGGTAACCTTTCTATCGTAGGTGAAGATGACAATGGTGAAAACTCAGGTTTCCTTCTATTACTTGACCTATCTAGTTCGGTTAAAAGACAACTTAAGAAACGTATGTAATATCAGTTTCTTAGAAAGATCCTTTAAAATTCCAAGGCCCACTATCATAGTGGGCCTTTTTATTTCGAATCACATAAATTTTATGAAGTCATTGATATCACAAGAACTTGATTAAAAAGTTTTAGTCAATTGACAAAAAGCCTAAAGAACCATTTTTAAACCCCGACTAGTTTGTACAAGCAAATTGATAACTAACTAAGTCGGTTACATAACAACTGTGCACGTTTGAGGAATAAGTACGTAAGTTAAAAAGTTATGTCACCAAATAAAAATGAAACATCGTTTCTAAGTGGATTAAAAATGAACATTGCCAAACACACAAAAACACTTGTCGTATCACTAGCCTTAGTACTCGCGACAGCTTTTTCGACCTCATGTAAGAACGAAGAAAACAACCTAACTATTCCTGGGGTAAAAGGGCCAACAGTAACTCTACATGAGGATACTGTTTTAATTTCGATGGTTTTAGAAAATCTTCAACTAGAAGGTGGACTCCGCTACAACATTCCCGAATATGAAAATTCATATATTGAAATTTCTCCGGATCTTGCTTCTAGTGGAACATTAATGGCCATTTCGGTAAATATTGTTGACCTCTTTGATGATCGCCTACAATTACTACCACCTCAAGAGCTACCAGGTGGACGTCCTCTACCAGGTGTTTCAACAGGAAGACTTCCAGCTGTCGCTTTCACTCTTGACTTCCTTGGAGGAGAAACGACTTTTTATCTAGGGCCAAAGTTTTTTGGAATCTTTATACCAGTACCAATGGATATCGGTACAAACAATATCGTGACAGCTAGATTTTATTCAAACAAAGTTAGAGCTGGTAACCTTTCAATTGTTGGACCTGACGATTCAGGAACAAATTCAGGTTTCCTTCTCTTATTAGACATGAGCTCAACTGTTAAAAAGATGTTAAGAAAGAGAATTGAATAAGAAGATTAAAAAGAATAACGAAAAGGCTCACTTCGGTGGGCCTTTTTTTATTTCTTTTTTGGTTTAAATTTTACTTCATCAAGTATGACAATCTGCCACTTATAATCAGTAGATTTATCGTTCGTAATTTTAACAAGACTTACTCTCTTGTTAGAGTCAATATCATTCACCACATAGAAGGGTTCGCCGATAATACTTTTTATATTCCACAGACCTGAGTGGTGACCTCTATCAATAAAGTATTTTATAAACTTCAATCTGATAGGCTCTTTTTTTGTTCCAAGGTAATCATAGACTTTCATATCTTTGAGTGCATTTTGTGTCTGAAATAATTTAAGCGGTTTTTCAAGTCTTGAGATCATTGTCTTATCAAAAACATAATCTTTTTCAAAGACGTTCATTCTCACCATCTCTTTTTCTTTACCAGCCTTCATCATTCTTAAAAATGCATTCTCAAATTCACTAAAAACAATTTTCGGTTTAGGTTTGGGCTTCGGTTTGGGTTTAGGCTTTGGTTTAACAACAGCAACAACGGGTTTCGGTTGTGGCTTTGGTTTTGGTTTAGGTTTTGCCACGACAACAACAGGCTTTGGTTTGGGCTTTGGCTTAGGTTTAACCTCAACAAATAAAAAGTCCTTCAACCCTTTATCGTCAAACTCTTTGAGAGCACCAGGAATAAACAACTCCCCTTGTTGGTAGGTAGAATTGGTGTTTTGAAGCTTTTGGAAAACTTTCGAGAAAAGAAGAGACAAATGATCATGTTTCGTTTCTTTTCTACTTAACATTTTTTGATACTGCTCTACACAGTTTTTGGCAAAACCACCTTCATTGATGGCCTTCATAATATCTGCTTTGAGTAAAAGATTTTTTGGAATTTCAGAATAACTAATACCGTATAGTGAATCATTCTCAGAGCAAATTTTTTGGATGAGGGCCTTATCCTTTACACAGGAGTTTCCAATGATCGTTGTCATTTGTTTTCGTGATAACTTGTCACATCGACCAGAGCATTTGTTTGCTAAACGGGCCAGAGCATATGTATTTTGATTACTCCAATCAGTATCACCAAGAAATTTTCTAAAGTCAGAGTCTGTAATTCTATCAGGAAGGTTTTCTTTTTCCGTGATTAAAAATTTATTTCTTCCTCTTCTTAAAAAAGTCTTCATATCAAAACTTTTTGGCTTACATTGGCTAAATATTTCATTCCACTCGTAAGAACACTTACCTTCATTTCCTTTAAGAATGCTAAGCAGTTGAGATTGATCTTTAATTCCCTCATATAAATAACTAATCGTCACAAGCCTAAAAAGATAACGAATATATTGTGAGTTCTTATTGAGATAAGATGGAGGACACGCTGAGAGACTTGGCAATTCTTCAAACCAAATTTGCTCCCAATGTGAAACGTCATCTTCCGTAAGATAATTAAAATAATTATCTAGAAACTTATCGTCTTCAAAGATGACCTTTCCACTGTATTGATCGAGATACCATGCCGGATCAAGTGGCCCGACATAATGATCCCAGCGAACTTCGCCAAGAGTAAAATCCTCATAATAATCATCTTTTGCTCCGACCTGAACAATTAAGCAAAGAGTGATGAATAGAAACTTTACTGTATTAACCATAAGCTTAACGAAGGAACATAGGTAACAATAATCAATGCTCCAAGAAGTAAGAGTAAAAAGGGAAAAGACGCCTTATAGAGTTCCGTAATTGGCCTTTCAAATCTAAAACTACTAATAAATAAGTTTATCCCTACCGGTGGTGTAATATAGCCGATCTCTAAATTTGTAAGGAAAATAATCGCAAGGTGAACAGGATGAACATCAAACTCTGCGGCAATTGGTACGATTAGTGGGACAACAACAATAATGGCACTAAAGATATCCATTAATGCCCCAACGATTAGTAAGAAGATATTGAGAAATAATAAGAAAACGAGTTTATTATCAATATATGTTCTCATTAATTCTAATAATTGTGTCGGAATCTCCTCATCAACTAAATAATTAGTAAACCCTAGTGCACAACAAAGAATTAATAAAATTCCTCCAACTAAACTCATACAATCACAAATGATTCGAGGAATATCTTTGCCAAGCTTCAAGTCTTTGTAGATAAAGACTTCAACAATAAAAACATAGAACGCTGTTACGGCAGCAGCCTCTGTGGTTGTCGTTTTTCCACTATAAATTCCATATAAAATAGCAACAGGAAGAAGTGCTTCCCAGATACAGCCCTTGAACGCAAGCCAAATTTCCCCTGCTGAAAAAGTTCCTCTCGTACTTAAAGACTTACCGTTATAGATTGCCCAAGCAGATAAGATCACGATGAGCAGAACTCCTGGAACAATTCCAGCTAAGAACAATTTATCAATATCAACACCAGTGACAAGACCATATAAAATAATTGGTAAACTTGGCGGAAAGAGAAGTCCTAGCGAACCTGAAGTGGTGATGAGTCCCAAGCTGAACTTATCTGAATACTCTTCATTTATTAAGATAGGATAAAGTAACCCCCCAAGCGCGATAATCGTAACACCTGAAGCGCCCGTAAATGCCGTAAAGAAAGCACAGATTACCAAACTTACGATTGCGACCCCACCCGGTAACCAGCCGAGAGCGGCATCTGCTAATCTCAATAACCTTTTTGGTGAACCCGATTCGGCCATCATATAGCCGGCAAATGTAAAAAGAGGAATAGTGAGAATCGTCGCCTGACTTGAGATTTTATATATTTCAATGGCAACAGCAGACAACTCTACTTCACTAAAGAAAAACGCAGTTAAGGCGGCGAGGGCCATAATGATAAATAGTGGCGTTCCCAGCAATGCAAAAACAATAATGGAAATAAACGATACGACTTCAAGCATTTGTAGGCTCCTTTGTCCAAGAGCTCACAAACAAATAGAAAAATCGATAAGCAATGAGAGTTAATCCAAAAGGAATGATCGATACAAGGTACTTACCATGAATACCAAGAAAAACAACCTTACCGTATTGTGCTTCAACAGAGACAAAATCAATTCCAGCTTTGATTAAAACAACGAGAGTAAAAAAAGAAACTAAAGCAATTATTCTTCCAATCCAAGCATGGGCGTTCATCATTTTTTTTGATTCAAAGTATTTTCCTAAAATATCAATACCAATATGAGTTTTTCGGCCAGTAGCAATAGTCCCACCCATAAAAGCACTCAAGAAGACGAGATGGCGAATCAAAGGCTCAACCCATAATAACGTTACACTAAACCATCGCAATACAATATTTAAAATGGCCAAGCTCAACATCCCTGATACGGCAAAGATCAAAAACCAAGAGGCGAAAGACTCAACAAAAGAATCTATTTTTTTCAAAACATTCACTAAATTAACCTTTAAATGGTTGTAATAATTATTATAAGGCAGGGGGAAGACAAAACAATAGAGATAAGTTTTCTGCCTCCCACCTAAAGACTGACGCTTTTACTAAAGAGTACTTTGTAGCTTACTTAAAGAGTCAGCTGAAAAGAGCTTATCTTTTAATTTATCCACTACGATATTTCTCACCGCTTTTGCTTTATTCACATCTTGAGCAGGAAAATTGATAAATTTAATTCCAGCATCTTTCATCGCTTTTAAGGCCGCTTGATTATCTGCAATATTAGCATTACTCACATTATCAATATATTTTTTAGAGATTTCCGCTACAACTTTTCTATGTTCTGGTTTAATTTTTTTCCAAGCCTTCTCATGAAGTAAAAAAGCTCCCACAGAATAAGCAATTGGAAAATCGACGATATACTTGATTTTTGTATTCCACTGTAAGGCCAACATTCCCATTGGAGGAGCATACGCAGCTTCAATTATTCCCGTTGAAAGAGAAGAAAGAACATCTGGTAGAGCAAGAGGAACTGAAACAAGATTTAATTCTTGAATCATAGTCGAGACAAGTTTATCTCCTTCCCAAGACCAAATCTTAATTCCTTTCATGGCATCTAAACTTGCTGTCTCTTTTTGTGAAACAAAATAAACCATTCCAATTTCAATAAAACCAAGATTAACAAACTCGTTTTTCTTTAACTTTTCGTTGAAATAAGGAGAAAGCTTATTCAAGGTTGACCATGCTTTTTCTCTATTTCCTTCGAAGTTAAAGGGGATTTCCATAACTCTTACATCACCATTGATATCGCCAAGAGTTTTTCCTGTAAAAAAACCACCATGAAGTTGCCCCACTCTGATTTTTCTTAGTACATCGTGCTCATCTCCTTGTGAGCCTCCAAAGTAAAATTTAAACTTTACTTTTTTGTCCGTTGCCTTACGAACTTCTTTGGCCATTTTTTTCATGTTCTTTGCCCAGTTTGTTCCCTCTGGAGCAAGCACACCAATTTTTAAAGTTAACGACCAAATATTCATTGAGAAAAGAAATGTAATAATTACAAGGGCCAACGTTTTCATTATTTATCCTTTAAAAAATATCTTTTTCATATTTTGTAATAGCTTTAAACCTTTTAAGAGCAATTGCTTGATAAATTCTCAATTGCTTATTTTCAAAATGTTGATCTGGTTTATTTCCAGGAAACCTCGTGATCTCTTTTTCAAAAAGTTTCTCATATGTTTTCATAACTTTCTTTTCTGCTGCATACAGGTCTTCATCCATCATTGGGACAATATAACTTTCTAGATAGGCAACTCTCATCAGCCAATTAGATGGATACTTTACGATAGCTTTTTCAAAAATCGCTTTTCCTTTTTCTGGATTTCCCCCGAGCATGGCAGGTCTTCCGGCTTCATAGCTGCCGTAAAAAACAGCACAGGTTCCATGGGCTATTTCAGGGTCACGCTTGCAAACCCAATCAAACATTGCCTTAGGAATCGGTAAATAAGAAACAAGGGCAATATTGTCTCGCTGAAGATTGATCAAACTTGCCAATGACTGGGCCGTAAATAAAATCGCTTCTCTCGTAAGACTATTGTTTGATAAGTTATCATCGAGATAACTCATCATATCTTCATTATCGTTTATTCTTTTTTTCAAACCATCAAAATCAATATCGTTAATTTCAAGAAATGCTAAACCGTAATTAAATGATTTTAAGTAAGTATTGATTGCCATATTACGATACTGAGGCTCTTCGACCTCTGCATACTTTTCAACCATGTACTGAGTCTCATAAACCCCGTATCCATATCCCGCATATCCTTTGATCACAGAGACAAGTAAATCTTTATTTTCAGGGTCAGTGGCCAGAAGACCTTCAGCAAGTTTTAAATTCCCCAAAGTGCTATCACGAAAAGTATCCCATAATGCCTCTTGCTCCATCACAGGAAGAGCATCGACAAACATTGGAGAGGCTACTCCAAGGCCCATTTTCCTAACGGTACTACATGACCCCAGCAATAAAATGGAAAACACCAACAAAATTAACTGTCTGCTGCTCATCGAAAAACGGCTCCTTTCTCTTAATAATTCCGACAGGTTGCCCTATTTTTCTAGACATTACAATGCTGTTCGCACAATGGTACGTCCACACTTTTGGGACTTACAGTGTCATCTCATGACTCACATAGTCCCAAAAGTGTGGACGTACCTACCAAAATGTCTGAAATTATGTTAAAATGATCACACTCGTCACAAGTTGTTTAAGAATTTACCTTTCTTGACCGACTAGTGCGTATTACGACTATCGAGGAGTAAGTATTGAAGTCAGGCTTACAAAAACAAGACTGACGATCGCTTCCATCACTTGTAAAGGCATTGCCGAGTTCAGTTGAGGAGTGGTCGCTTAAAAGCTACTAAGTACAACAACGAACTGGAGATTGGCAATGAACAACAAAAAGCCCACGGGCGAAACACTGACAGACAACGCAAAAATCATTATTAACAACAGAGTTAAAAAAGCTATTTCAACTCGTAAAGTAACGAGATCGGCGAGACCTATTCGCTCTCTTGTTAAAATGAAAAGCGTTCGACCAATGGTTGTAGGGTTTAACTACTCTAAATCAGAACAAACTGAAGATTAATCGACCATCTCTTTTACACCCTCTGTAATTGTTCCTCGCTTGAGCAAAAACGCGCTCTTTCCACGCTAAACTATACCTCTATCACTGAGGTATCTTATGAAAAATTTAGTTCTTATCACTCTTGCACTGTTTCAATTTTCTTCTTACTCAATTGAAGCTTTTATCAAGCAAACTCAGAGTCAAGTTCATGCTAACGTTGCTGAAAGCGTTGCGGTTTTTAGTGGAGGAGACTTCTCACTAACCATTTTTCATGAAGACCCAGAAACAGGGCATGGCTGTACGTTCGAAGGAGAAAAAATAGCTGAAGATCTTTATAGAGATCAAAGTGAAAAAGGCTGCAAGGTCAAAGTAATCAACCGGGATACTATTCTCGACATTCAAGTTGCAAATAATGCGAACTGCTCATCGGTTTGTGGGGCCTCAGCCGAGCTCAATATCTCGGGATTAGCTCTGGAGCAGCGAGAATAACATTATTACCGGCGCTTTTTAACAATTCGTTTATTAAACTGCTTATTTAGTTCTTTCACAGCTTTATCACGGGTACTTTGAAGCTCATCAATTCGACGAGTATGGAGATAGTCGAGATATTTTTTTCGAGCAACAAACATATTATTAATAAAAGTAATCTGTAAGGCTTTTAGCTCTCTAAAGCAGAGTGCTTGTTCTTCTTTGGAAAGCTTGTTTTTCTTTTGACTCATATTTTTATTATTGGACACCTTCGGGTCATTCAAAATGATAAAAGAAAACTCCCCCTCACAAACTCGTTTTTTATGATCAATGTATTTTTCTAGACCAACTCGATATTCATCAATTCTTGAGAAATAATCTTCAGGTTTAATTTTTTTTATTTCCTCAAGCTCATTATAGATTTTCTTTGTATACTCAAAAGGTGTTTTAGGTGCTTCGTCAACTTCTGACTGACCAAAGGCCATAATTGCATAGAGAACGATTTTTAAAAGAGTCATGCAAGAATATTATCAGGATACAAATCGTTTGCCTATGGCCCGTAGAAGTAGTCCCTTAAATCTGTATTTTCAGATACTTCTAAAAATGTTTTTAATTCTCTTATAACCTCTGAAAGAGGAAAACCTACAACATTTGAATATGAGCCTTTAACTGAATCAACAAAAATTAAGCCCTTGCCTTGAATACCATAAGCGCCAGCTTTATCCATACACTCGTCAGAGGATAAATATAAGTTCATGAGGTCTTCTGAAATTTTTGCAAAGGTTACCTCACTTTCAGCAAAGAAAGAGTGCGATAACCACCTATGGTCGACCTTTCGATGAAAGCTAACAGCTGTATAGACGAGGTGGGAAGAACCCGAAAGCTGAGATAAAATTTCCCTAGCATTTTCCTTACTCGTCGGTTTACCTAATATTTTATTATGATGAACAACAATAGTATCTGAAGTAATAATCAATGGATTTAATGGAAGACTTTTATGATTAAATAATGCTTCGGCCTTTTGAGTGGCAAGATCAATGACAACTTCACAAGGGTCTTCTTTATTGCTGTGTTCTTCAATATCTGCGGTAATTTGTTGAAAAAAAAGCCCGGTATGCCCTAAAAGTTCTTTTCTTCTAGGGCTTCCACTACCAAGCACAAGATTATATTTAATAGATTCCATGCATTCGTTTCCAAAGTGGTCGTTTTGTACTATTTAACGAACCATCTCCAGATTGACCATCAAAAACACGATCTCTCTCTATCAGTAAATCCTTAGCTGCTTTTGAGTAGAAATGAGGTCCATAATAATTAAACTTATTAACGGCATCTTCATCTTTTAAATTCTTTCGAATTTGCCTTGTCACTAGCATTTGAGTTGTTTCAATTCTTCGTGTGTATTCTTTTAAAAAGTTAATCCTTCTATTGATATCCGATCTCTCTTCAGATAGATCTCCCCACATATAATAACCATGATTGCTAGCAAGCTCTCTTGGATCTTGTATCTCTTGAGTAAAGCGTCCATACTTCCCTAGCAAAAACTCTCTTGCTACAAGAACAGTGGGTATGTTTTTTGTAATATATTCTCCTAGGGCAAACCTTTTTTGATCCAAAACTGACTTAAGGCTTCTTCCTTTGGCATCTATCTCGTACCAAAAACCCTTCTCAATATTTTTCATATCTTTGTTTTCAAAACCTCTAAAATAAAATTCTAGAAAGTCATCAGGTGTTTCACCTTGTAATGCTAATTGATCATATTTACGGGCCTTAAGATAACTCTCCTTTCCATTTAAAGTAACAAACTCCATATTAATATTTTTTCCAAAGACTGTTCCATTTTGTAAAACGATGTATGAGTAAGTAGGTTTATTAAACCACTCATTATTTTCTTCAATCATCGTATTTAATCTCTTGTATTGAGCACTCACATAGTCAAACTCATCGAGCATAGCGAGAAGATCATTTTCGTCTTTCTTCATAGGGGTTACGGTAACACCTGTCTCATAAATTTCAGAAAGAGGTACAAAAAGAGAGTCTGTCTCTCTTTTCATATTGAGAGAATGATACTTACTAACACTTCGACTAAGCCAAAGAACATTCCCCTGATTTATTCTGGCATGAAGGAAGTTGTGCTTTTTTGATATATTAAGTTCGCGAAAAGAAATTGAACTATTAGGAGAAATCCTTACCAGTGTTCCATCAAATAAGAAAACCCAAACGTAACTATTACTTTCAGTAACAAGGTCATCTCCTTCTTTAATTGGAGAACGGTATTCAATTTGATTATAACGAAGACCTCGGTAGAGCTTACAACTTCCAATACATTTTATAACTTTGCCGACACCTTCTCTAAATCTTTTTCTAAATGGATCAGCGAGACCGTAATCATTGGGCTTTTCTCTTGCCTCAAGAACGTTTCTCCACCTCTGGTAACTGAGCCATTCTTTCGGATCAAGATTTTCCCAGTCTAAATTCGATCGTCTAGTCTCTTTAATCTCCAAGCGGTCAGGTAACTTTAGTTGGTTATAAGAGCCTATGGAGACCTCTTCATACTCAGAAGCGAAACAGCTCCATGACATAAATAAGCATAAAATTAATAATCTCATGGAAATCTTATCGGATTTACAGAAACTAGCTAGAAAAAGCCTGCTAGAACTAGCGAAAGAGGCAAAATACTCCTATTTTTAATCCCTTTAAATTGTTATACTGTACGGCAAAAATCTACCAAGATTAGATAGCCTATAGGAGATAAACCGTGTCAGATACAGTAGATAATAACGATGGCCAATTTTCATTTGTTGGAGCTGAGCATGAGGTGCTCAAATTCTGGAAAGCGAAGGATATTTTCAAAAAATCCCTAGAGAAAACTAAAAATTGTCCGCCCTATATTTTCTATGATGGTCCTCCATTTGCAACGGGCCTACCCCATCATGGTCACCTTGTTGGCTCAATTCTTAAAGATATTGTTCCACGCTACTTCACCATGAAAGGTTTTTATGTCGAAAGAAGATTCGGTTGGGATTGTCACGGTCTTCCTATCGAACATGAAATCGACAAAAAACTAGAAATGCCAGCTCATGAAGCTGTGGCGAAACTGGGAGTTGCTGGATACAACAAAGAATGTCGCTCAATTGTAGACCGCTACGTTTCCGAATGGGAAAAGACTATTACTAGAATTGGACGTTGGGTTGATTTTGAAAATGATTATAAAACAATGGATCCAGAGTTCATGGAATCCGTGTGGTGGGTTTTTAAACAACTCTGGGAAAAAGATCTCGTTTATCAAGGAACGAGAGTCGTTCCTTTTTCTACTGCACTTGGAACTGTACTCTCTAACTTTGAAGCCGGACAAAATTATCAAGATGTTCAAGATCCCGCAGTGACTGTTCTTTTTAAGCTAAAAGATGAAGACTCTTATGTAGCCGCCTGGACAACCACTCCATGGACTCTTCCATCAAACCTCGCTCTTTGTGCAGGAGCAGAAATAGATTATGTTCTCGTTGAAGATGGAGAGAAGAAAATCTATCTCGCAAAAGCTGCTCTTGAAGCTTATGGAAAAAAGCGAGAGCTTAATATTGTCAAAGAATTAAAAGGCTCTGAACTCAAAGGGAAAAGATATACTCCCCTTTTCCCATTTTTTGAAAGCCAACAAAAAGAGGGAGCTTTCCAAATCCTTAACGATGACTATGTCACCACTGACGCTGGTACCGGCTTTGTCCACATTGCTCCGGGATTTGGTGAAGATGACCATAGGGTAATCAAAGAAGCTGGATTGAAAGATGTTTTTACTTGTCCGGTAGACCAGTCAGGTAAGTTTACAAAAGAAGTCAGTGACTTTGCAGGTCTCTATGTAAAAGATGCTGACAAAGAAATCATCAAAAAGCTCAAGGCTGAAGACAAACTATATGAACAAAGTACGATTGTTCACAGTTATCCTTTTTGTTACCGCTCTGATACACCACTGATCTATAAGGCCATCCCTTCATGGTATGTTAATGTTGAAAAAATTAAAGAGCGTTTACTTAATTCAAATAAACAAATCCACTGGGTTCCTGAGCATATTAAAGACGGACGTTTCGGTAAATGGCTTGAAGGTGCCAGAGACTGGTCTATCTCAAGAAACAGAGTTTGGGGAACACCACTTCCTGTTTGGTATAACGAAACAACAGATAAATATTTATGCCTAGGATCTTTTGAAGACATCAAGAAATATACAGGAAAAGAAATTAATGATCTTCATAGAGAGTTTGTAGACGATCTCTCTTTTAGTGTTGATGGAGAAGAAGGTTCTTATAAAAGAATTCCCGAAGTACTAGACTGCTGGTTTGAGTCTGGATCTATGCCTTACGCTCAACTTCACTATCCTTTTGAAAACACTGAAGTCTTTGAACAAGGTTTCCCTGCTGCATTTATTGCAGAAGGACTCGATCAAACAAGAGGATGGTTTTATACCCTGACCATTTTGGCCACGGCCTTATTTGATAAGCCTGCATTTAAAAATGTTATCGTTAATGGAATTGTTGCTGCCGAAGACGGTAAGAAGATGAGTAAACGTCTTAAAAACTATACCGCTCCTGATGTTTTAATGGAGGAGTTCGGTGCTGATGCTATGAGGCTTTATCTCATCAACTCAGGCCTTGTGCGCGCAGAAGAAATGCGATTTGCCGATAGTGGTGTAAAAGATATGGTGAGAAGGGCCCTTCTTCCTTGGTTTAACTCTTTTAAGTTCCTATCGACTTATGCCAAAGTTGATGGATTTAATTACGATGAACATAAAGTCGTCTCTAAAAACATTACTGATCAATGGATTCTTTCTAATCTTCAAACGTTAAAACAAAACATCGCAAAAGAGATGGAAGTTTATCACCTGTACAATGTGGTACCTGCTCTTTTCACCTTCATTGAAGATCTTACAAACTGGTATATTCGTTTAAACCGTGGACGTTTCTGGGGAGATGGATTAACTGATGATAAGAAAGCAGCCTATTCAACTCTTTATCAATGCCTCAATGAAGTAGGAACTGCCATGGCGCCTTTTGCTCCATTTTTAGCAGAGCATATTTATAAAGAGCTTCAAGAGTTTACTTCTAACAAGAATCTGCCTGAGTCCGTTCACCTCTGTGACTATCCTGTTGCAGACGAATCACTTATTGATGAGAAGTTGGAAGATGCCGTCAGTAGAATGCAACAAATTATTCTTCTCGGACGTCAAAAGAGAACTGATGCCAAGATAAAAGTGAAAACGCCATTATCTAAGCTCACTATTATTCACAAGGATCAGGGAATTCTCGATGAGATAAAAAAGCTGGAAGTTTATATAAAAACTGAGCTTAATATTAAATCTATTGATTACTCTCAAGATGAAAGTAGCTATATCAATCTCTACGCCAAACCCAATCTTCCCGTTCTTGGAAAAAGGCTTGGAAAACGAATGGGTCAATTTATGAAGGCCATCAAGGCGCTGACATCTGAGCAAGTAGAAAAACTCGAAGAATCTGGCGCTATAAATCTAGAGGGAGAGGAGTTTACAAAAGAAGATTTTCTCATTTTTAGAGAGGCCAAAGAAGGTACTGAAGCGATTTCAAATAGGCTCATTTCAATTGACATGGACTTAAAGCTTACAGAAGAACTTTTAGCCGAAGGTCTTGCCAGAGAGGTCGTCAATAGAATTCAAAAGACGAGAAAAG
Organism: bacterium; assembly: GCA_030425045.1. Taxonomy (GTDB): domain Bacteria; phylum Bdellovibrionota; class Bacteriovoracia; order Bacteriovoracales; family Bacteriovoracaceae; genus JAUHVL01. The sequence continues at coordinate 41,920 of JAUHVL010000012.1, read as the reverse complement.
ATATCAACTTAAATGTTGCTGATAGAATTTCGATCACTTGCCATGCTTCAGAAAAACTTAAAAAGGCCATCGAGTCGAATAAAGATTATATTTGCGGCGAGACTTTGGCGACTAGCCTTGATATCATGGAATCAGTAGAAGGAATACATTTTGATATCGAAGGAGAATCTCTTTCGCTCTCAATAACAAAAAAGTGAAATTACTCTTAACTCTTTTCATATTTATAAATACCTGCTGGGCGAACGTGCCTAGCAGTTATTATCTCTATGAACAAAAGCCATTAAAACTAAACGATGCTACCTTTAATCGTTATGTTATTCCTCAAATTCGGGCCATGGGGCAAGAGTACTATCACCTCCTAAGAAAATTACACCCCATTAATAATTCAATCATTCAAATCAAAGTGAAAATTATTGATATGAATATTAATTATCAACGCTTTCTTGTGGAATGTAGAAAAGATACGATCGACTGCTTAGACATTGTCGATAAAATGTATAAGCAGGCGAGAGAGCTCGATAGTTTACTGCTCAAGTTAAAATCGAGACAGCTCATCTTTAAGAATAAGAAAACAGAAGAAGTCGCACCACTTCTCAAGCTCATTTATTCTATAGACGAGATATCGGGACACGTTTATCGTCTCATTCACAAACTTGAGCAACTTCAAATTACTCTTAATACAAATTACTTTGAATTTCATGACTCTAGCTATGATATGAATGATATCTTTCACAATATGGACCTGGCTTCTGAAACGATCTTAACGTCCTTACTCGACAAAGGTATCCAAAACGATTTTAACTTTGCCAGAATTACCTTCTTTAAAAGTATTGAAAGATACGTCATCCAAAAAAGAAACAAAAAGTACCTCTTATCTCAACTTGAGCAGCTCAACCTCTCTTGGAATACTTTTCATATGAAGATGACCAAAGGTAACCATCAGCCGACAAGAGAAGTGAAAAACCTCATTAAAATCATGCATAATCGCTGGAACTCGGTCCTTAAAATTATCCTAAGAGACTGAAATTACAATCCGCAAAACTACACCACCCTGTAAAAGTAACTGCTTGCCCCACCTGCATCCTCATTAATGATATAAACGTCAAAAATTTAATGACCAAGAGGATTTCGATGAAGCAACTTTTCATTGTTTTAACTTTAATTTCACTATTTTCTAGCAATAGCTTATTTGCTCAATCATTGCCACTCTATGAGTTCCTATCAAACGAGTATTTTAATGAATACGTTATCGTCGATCAGGAGTCTTCAGTTTGGAGTGTAAAAATATATCGTGAAAATCACGGAGAAATGCAGGACTTGAAAGAGGAAAGAACGTTCGATGACTTCTCTAAAGCAAGGGCCTATAAAAATGAATATATCGAAAGATTTCATCAGCAATACCCTCAGCCATTAGAAGCATCACCAATCATTGAAGTCACGGAAGAAGGAGATATTCCCGTCGAAGCTGTTGTTGTCAGTGATGTGATCGGTTTTGAATATGTTACTGAAGCTCCAGAAACCCATATTTGGGTGGCAAAAAATCAATGGTCGACAGAATGGGAAGAGAAATACGGATTATGGATTCAAGAAAATCTTAAAAGAGATTTTTTCTCTGAGTACAATATTCAAACAGACTGTGCCGATGTCGTTATTGGTTTACGATGGATCTTCGCAAGAATGAATAGTCTACCAGCAATGAACACTCTCTCAGGTTCTGGAAACTTCTTTGGAAATATGTCGATGAAAAAAGACTGGAGAGGCTTAATAAGAGCTGATCAATGGCATCAAGATCAAGTCTTTCTTCAAGCTTTAGAATATGTGATGAGAAATACTTATACTCGATCACTTAAACAAGACAGTTACTCAATTCAAATTAATCAAGAGGCAATGTATTCAGGTGCTCATCACCTTGAATTTCATTCACAAGGTGGTCACGCCATGATGTTACAAAACGTAAAAGTAACAAGAGGGCTTTTTGGTGGAACAAAGCTTACCTTAATGGATTCTACGCTTCCAAGAAAAGTGAGAAACCTTAAAGTTAAAGGTTACCAATATGGCCTTACTCCTGAGTACGGTTCAGGGTTTTTAAGAATGAGATGGCCTGTTGAAATTGATGGATACTGGGAGCTTACTTATCCCGAGGACCACCCTTACTTTTCTGAAGAGCAGTACGAATCAAATTTTACACTTGAGTATGGGTCATTTGCTTACGCTATTAAAGGAAGACTTTCTGGAAAGAAAAGAGTATCACAAGGAGCGTTTAGAACGACACTTAAAGAATTAAAAAAGCAACTCGACTTAAGAGCAAAAGTGGTAAGAGAAGGTTTTGAAGAGTGCCAAAAAATTAATTGCGCTCCTGGATCAGAAGGTTGGCAAGAGTGGAGTACACCCGTAAGAGACAATCGTCTTTTTGGTCTTGTCTCTGGAGCTGCTAATATTGCTGAAATTAATAAAAGAAATAGCAACTTCATGGAAGTTTGGAATGAGTATATGAATAAGCGAATTCGTATTAAGAAAAATAAGTCCATTAAAATGGAAGATATGATTGAAATCTATTTAAACAAGAGTTTTGGTTCTGACCCTAGAGATTCAATTGAAGTAAGATGGGGTTTAAACTAAAAAGAAACTAGATTTTAGCGACGCGTGCTCTACCTTTAGAAACAAGCTTGTTTCTTCTTTTAACAGCACTCTCTAATTTTTCTTTCATTTTGACAGAAGGTTTTTTGTACTCTTTTCTTTTACGGTATTCCTTAACAACACCAAAGCTTTCGCACATTCTTTTAAAACGACGGATTCCTTTTTCAACTCCTCCACGCTCATCAATGACGACTCTAATATTGTTAACCATAAAATTACTCCCTAACCTTTTGAATTCGAAGCGTCTAAAGTAGAATGTGGCAGCTTTAATGTCAAATCAAAACTTTAGGAGTGATCAGTTTGCAAGAAAGCCTTTTTGAACAAGAAAAGTCTAATAAAATCAAGCCTTTGGCCCATAGAGTTCGTCCCGAAACTCTCCGTGATTTTATCGGCCAAGAGAAAATCTTTAAAAGGTACCCTTTTTTAACAAGAAAGGACTTCCCGAGTTTGATTCTAAGTGGACCTCCCGGTACAGGAAAAACGACATTAGCAAGTCTCTTGGCCGCAAACGCAGATAAAGAAATTTATAAATTTAATGCTGTCATGGGTGGACTTGCCGACCTCAAGAAAATTATTGAACGGGCAAAAGAAGCAGAGAAACTTTTTCAAAAAGAGTCCATCATTTTTATCGACGAAATTCATCGTTTTAATAAGGCCCAACAAGATGCTCTTTTACCTTATGTCGAAACAGGTGAATTTATTCTAATCGGTGCCACAACTGAGAACCCAAGAACAAGTATTAATAAAGCTCTTCTCTCTCGCGTTCAAATTATTCGACTAGAAAGTTTGAGTGAAGAAAGTATTCTCACCATTATCAATCGAGCGAGCTCTCTAGGTAATATACAAATCAACGACGAGATTAAAGCTTATATCGCTCGTTATGCTAATGGAGATGCGAGAAATGCTCTCAACGCGCTAGAAGCCCTAGAGAAATTTGGAGAAGATTCCCTCGAATTGGAGAAAGCTCAAGAGCTCATCCATGGACAAGCTAGAGATTACGATAAAAATTTAGATCGCCATTATGATGTCATTTCAGCATTTATCAAAAGTGTAAGAGGAAGTGATCCTGACTCGGCGTTATTATGGCTTGCTGTCATGTTAGATGGAGGAGAAGATCCTCTTTTTATTGCCCGTCGTTTGGTAATTCTTGCGTCAGAAGATATTGGAAATAGTGATCCAACGGCTTTAACGTTAGCCGTTTCAGGACTACATACTGTTCAGCATATAGGCATGCCAGAAGCGCGAATCACACTTTCTCAGGTGACAACTTATCTAGCGAGTACAACAAAAAGTAATGCCGCTTACAAAGCCATCGATGCTGCTTTAGACTATGTGAAAAATAATCCAACTCAACAAGTTCCAACACATTTACGTAATCATCACCCGGATAAGAAAAATTATAAATATTCCCACGCTTATGAAGGACATTTTGTCCATCAACAGTACCGTCCAAAAGAATGCCCTAAATTTTATTATCCCACAGAAATTGGGGTTGAAGCTAAAATAAAAGATAGGCTGAATAAACTCTGGAATGATTAGAAATAAGACTTTTCTAATCCATAAGACTTTAATGTCTCTAGTATTTCTTTTCTTAACTCATTACTACAATTACGAGATCTCTCAACCAATTGCCAAGGTTGGTATTCTTTGAACTGACCATATTTCACAGGCCCCGTATAAAGCTGCTCAAGAGATAAAAAGTAATCGATCATTTCCTTGTCACAATAGATTAGTGAAATTTGAAAAGGAGTTAAGTTAAAAACACCCTCTGAATCCCAATTGATAAAATAACTTTTCTTAACGAGAGTATTTGCCATATCTAAACAACGCTTTTTCTCCGTAGTTTTTCGACATGAGAGGGCCACGTAGTGAAGAATATTTTGATCCGAGTGGATTGGTAAAAAGTTTTTTAAATAAAACAAATAAAATGATTTTGGAAAAGTTGTGCTACTTTCTAGGATATACTCTTGAACAATTTGCTTAATGTCCTTTTGCTTAAAGTACCAACCCGTTAGCATAAAGAAAATTGTCAGCGTTATAAAAAAGAGCTTCAGAAAATCACCTAAAATTATTGTTGTGTAATTATTCTAAGAGAAAGGATGAGATAAGCAAATAATTATTATTACCGCCTCCTGCTCATCCATAAGCAAAAAGACGGCATTTATCTCAAGGAGAGAATAAATTTATTAATAATCGCTAATTCTTGAAACGAGTTCCGGGTAATCAATAAATGGATTTCGATTTCCCTGAAGCTCATAGATTTTATCATTACGGATTCTTTCAGCTTCATCTACTGGATCTTGCTCGTGCCATCTTCTAAGAGCATCTTCCTCTCTTTTTGAGATCTGGCCTTTGTATCTTACAGCAAAGTAAAAAATTGCTCTTGCTACATTACCTTTATGCTGAGCTGGTGGCTCAAAATAAGGATAGTTATCATCATATTGTGATCGATCACAATTTCTTACGGGCTTACCATAATAAACATCAGCAAACATTCTTGTGCTTCTTGTGCTATTGGCACCTTGATCCGTTGGAAAAAGGTGGTGAAGATCAGACTTTTGGTAAGCTGATGGGTAATTATTAGTGAACCTATCTTTAGGCCACGTGTGCTCGACATTGACGATGGTATGGTGAGGAATATTATTTCCACCGAGGGCAACCTCTTTTTCTGTAAAAGTTTTTTCACAGTAAACGTCTTTTACCTTTTTAAGATTATTTTCAATAACCAGGTGAAGCTTATTAAAAACGTATGTTCTCGCTTTTTTATAACTTAGTCTTTTTTGATAATAACAATTTTTATGACCACTACAGCTATCAACTAAAACATCGGCTTTACCATTTTGCTTTAGGTGACCTTTGTGAAAGAGATCAAATAATTTATTTCTAAAAGTTGTTTCTGAAACGTTTGAGTTAAGAAAGAGTGTTTTATACTCTGTTGGATAATAAATATCTTTTGAAGCAAAGGCGAAAGAGCTAACTAAAGCTAAAACTAGAATAATTCCCTTTTTCATTTCTGAACTCCATATCCCTGAAAGATTCAATTATTAGAAAATGATAACCAATTAAATCAGTTTTGCTAATACTTTTTTTAAGGCCAACCTAATTCTAATAAAAGATTTAACTAATACGAAACAGTGCAAAAAAAAGCCCTTCATCAAGAAGGGCTCTCATATTTAAATATTTGAAATTACAGAATTAAAAAAGAGAGCTTGGATCCATTGTCTCTAGCTTCTTCTTTACTGTATCAAGAAATTGGCCTCCCAATTGGCCATCGATAATTCTATGATCGTAAGTGTGAGTAGCATACATCATATGACGTATCGCAATAGCATCATCTTCAGTAATCATAGGACGTTTTTTGATCACACCAACAGCAAAAATTCCAACTTGTGGTTGTAGAATTACAGGTGTCGCCATCAATGTTCCAAACGAACCAACATTTGTTACAGTAAATGTTCCCCCCTGAAGCTCATCTAGAGTCAATTTCTTAGCTCTTGCTTTTATAGCAAGCTCATTAACTTTTCTCGCTAGCCCTCTCATATTCAGAGAGTCTGCATTTTTAATGACAGGAACAACAAGACCATTACCAGGGACAGCAACAGCACAACCAAGATTTATATCTTTTTTAACAACGATATTATCTCCGTCAACAGAAGCATTTACCATGGGATGTTCTTTTAAAGCTTGAATAATGGCGTACATAATGAAGTGAGTGTAGGTAATGCTAAAGCCTTCTTCAGCTTTAAACTTATGCTTAATACCTTCTCTAAATTTCACTAAGTGACTCATATCAACTTCATCAATCGAGTTCACATGAGGTGAAGTTAGCTTTGAGGCAACCATATTTTTAGCAATGGCCTTTCTCATATTATCCATTGGAATAATTTCAACTCTCTCTCCACTGGCCGTCACACTTGCAACTCCCGCAGGTGTAGCAGGTGCAGATGGGGCAGGAGACGGAGCAGCTGCTGGTGCAGCAGCCGTAGTTGTTGCGGCAGGTGCAGAACCTCTATTATTTAAAAAGTTTAGAAAGTCAGCCTTATTAACTCTTCCACCAGCTCCACTTCCTTGAATAGCTTCAAGTTCACTTAAAGCGACACCATGTTCTTTCGCCATAGCTTTTACGAGTGGAGTATAAAAACGTGTTGTTTCAGCATTTGTAGCAGCTGGAGCTGGAGCAGCAGGTGGCTGACTCGCAGGAACAGGGGGAGCATCATTACTTGCAGCAGGTGCCGGAGGGGCATCACTTGCTGCCGAAGAAGAACCACCAGCAAAAGGCACTGAAAGATCATCTTCAATCACGGCAATCTTAACACCAACATCAATAGTGTCACCTTCGGGAAAAAGTACTTCCTCTACTCTACCGGCAAAAGGAGAAGGAATCTCCGACTCTACTTTATCCGTAGAAATTTCTAAAAGTATTTCATCTAACTCAATCGTATCACCTGGCTCTTTATGCCATTTGGTAATTGTACCGTTGGTAATAGATTCTCCCATTTGGGGCATTACGATTTCATGTTTTGCCATCTCTAACTCCTAACTAACTATTTAAAGCTCTACCTTTTGCGGCCATCACAGATTCCGCTAACCACTCACCTAAAGTTGGATGTGGATGTACTGTTGCAAATATTTCTTCATCGATCCCTTCCATTGTTCGAAAGAGAACGTATTCATGAATAAGTTCAGTAGCATGAGTCCCTACTATATGGGCCCCAAGCATTTCACCATGTTTCCCCATCAGAGTTTTCACAAACCCTACCGCTTCATTACTGGCCACTGCTTTTCCATTGGCCATAAAGCCCATTTTTCCAACAGTGTATTCGATTCCTTGTTCTTTAAGAGCTCTTTCTGTGTAACCAACAGAAGCCACTTGCGGCTGACAATAAGTACAACCAGGGATATTCATTTTATCGATGGCGTGAGGATTTTCTCCCGCTAAATGTTCTGCGGCCACGACACCTTCATGTGAAGCTGCATGGGCAAGTAATGGAGGTCCCGCGACGTCACCAATGGCATAGATATGGGGAGTCGTTGTTTGATACATAGAGTTTACTTTTATAAAACCTCTATCTGTTTCGACTCCTGCATTTTCAAGTCCGATATTATCGATATTTCCAGTCATACCTACAGCGATAAGAACTTTATCAAACTGAATTTTCTCTTCTTTACCTTTTTTCGTAAAAGTAACCGTGGCGTGTTTACCGTCATTAGAAGCAGAAACTTTTTCTACCCCAAGACTCATCTTAATTTTTAGTTTTTTATATGCTCGTTCAATTTCTTTTGAACTATCTTCGTCTTCAATAGGAAGTAAATGATCTTGTAATTCAAAGATATGTACATCTACACCGAAGGCATTCCAAAAGTAAGCAAACTCAACACCGATTGCTCCGGCACCGACAATACCGATACTCTTTGGCATCTCTTCCATTTTAATTGCTTCCCATGCGCCAATGAGACGATCACCATCATGCTCAAGTCCAGGAAAGGTTCGGTAATTTGCTCCGGTAGCTATAATGATATTTGTTGCTTCAATAGTATCTGTATGACCACGTGTTGACTTAACGGCGACAGAGTTTGGTCCACTCAACGTGGCGATGCCATTAAAGACTTCGATCTTATTTTTTTTCATCAGAAATTCCACACCTTTGGAAATCCGATCACTAATTTTTTTAGATCTCTTGATCGCCTGAGAACCATCAAGTCCCTTGACCTCAACATCAATTCCAAGGTCTTTAAAATCTGCAATTTCATGAACTGAGTGAGCTGATTTTAAAACTGCTTTGGTGGGAATACATCCACGGTTTAAACAAACACCGCCCATCTTATCCATTTCTACGATGGCGACTTTTTTTCCAAGCTGGCTAGCACGAATGGCAGCGATATAACCACCAGGACCACTTCCAATAACAACGACGTCGAACTTCTTCATGAGATTTGTTTCCCCTGATTATCTGTTGTATATACATTCAGAATTACGTAGGAACTTTTTAGAATCGGTAGGTTATTCTGTCAATTAAAGCTGAAAATGATACTCAAGGGTCAAATCTTGATACGCAAAGAGTCAAGAGAACAATTGACGCGAATCAATTCGATGCTAAAGAGCGTGAGGCGTTGTTTAAGCACTTTCCAGAGGGAATCGTTGTCTTTGATCTGGAAACAACAGGGCTTTCACCCTTACTCGATAAAATTGTTGAGCTTAGCGCCATAAAACTTACTCCTTATAAATGTAAGACAATTGATCAGCTTATTAATCCTGAAAGACCTATTCCACCAGAAACGACGGAAATTCATGGCATCCGAGATGATCAAATTGTTGGAAGCCCTCTCATTGGAAATTTTCTCACAGATTTTTACGACTTTTGTGAAGGCTTACCACTTCTGGCTCATAATGCTCAGTTTGATGCTGGCTTTATTGTTTTTGAATCCCATAAGCACAATATTGAACTTCCAAAAATTGATGTCTACTGTAGCTTGAAAATGGCACGCAATAGCTATCCTCATTTTAGTAAGTATCGCCTCAACGATTTAGCAGAACAACTGGAAATTCCTCTAGAGTCTCACCATCATGCTCTCGACGATGGCCTCGCTTCACTTAAGATTTTCTGCAAGTCTTTAATGCGGGCCCATAGCAACCCAAAAGAATCTCGCCTTTTTAAACTGACTGATTTTAAGAAAAGCCTTGATCTTGAAATTCCAAAACACTTAGAGCTCATAAAGGAAAATATATTTAAACAAAACACCATCGATATTAAGTATAAAGGTGGTAGTATGAAAGGAAAGTTTCGGCCAATTCGTCCTATCAGTATTCTTCCTATGCCAAAAGGAACTATTTTATACGCTCATTGCTTAGTATCTGATCTCTATAAGTCGTTTGCCCTCAGTAAAGTTGCCGAAGTGAGACCGCATATCAAGGAACAAGAAAATGAGTAAATGGTCTTATCGATTACAACAAGTTGTTATTGTCATTCTTCATTTACTTTTGTTGTATTGGATTTTCTATGCCCTAAGAGAAACAGGTCATATGAAAAGTGAATATGTTTTTTATCACTTTGTCGGCATCGGCGTTTTTGGAACGGCCCTCATCAAAGGCTGTGCAGAATGGGGAAAGTGGCTTTACCGATTAGATAAAGCCGAACAGGAAAAAAGAAATGACTAACTGGCAAGATGAACTTCGCCAAAGCTTTAAATCGATTGATGAACTCGAAACTTTTTTTCAAACAACATTTCCAAAAACATCACAACCCGTTTTTCTACCAACACGACTTGCAAACGAAATAAAAAAGCATGGTATAAACTCTCCACTAGGAAAGCAGTTTCTTCCTCACCATGACGAAAATAAAAACTTAGGTTTCCTTGATCCAATCGGTGACTTAAAACCTGGTCCCTTACCTTATTTCATTCATCGTTACGAAAACCGCGCGCTTTTTTTTCCCACAACGGTGTGCCCCGTCCAATGTCGTTATTGCTTTAGAAAAAATAATCTTCACAACAAAGAACTGAATCTCAACGCTTCTTTTGAAAAAATTGACCGCTATATTGAGAAACATACAGAAATTAATGAAATCATTTTCTCAGGTGGTGACCCTTTTATTTTAAGCACCGAGAAACTAAAAGCATGTCTAGATTTCTTTTCATGTTACCAACCCATAAAATTTATTCGCTTTCACACAAGAGTCCCGAGCATTTTACCTTCAAGAATTGATGACGAGTTATGTGAGATGCTCAACACTTTTAAAAATCGTTTTCATCTAACGATTGTTATTCATACAAATCATAGCGATGAATTAACAGATGACGTCATTCACGGGATAGAAAAGTTATCGCCCTTTAACTTTCTTTCTCAAACAGTTCTATTAAAAAATGTTAATGACCATGAAGAAGCCTTAGAAAAGCTTTTTAAAACATTAAACCATCTTCATATAAGGCCTTATTATCTTCACCACCCAGATCCTGTAAAAGGTGGAATGCACTTCTATCTATCAGAAGAAAAAGGTTTGAAGATTTACCAAAATCTAAGAAAAAAACTCTCTGGCTGGATGCTCCCTCAATACGTCATTGACTCCCCTGAAGCCTCAGGCAAGCAGCTAGTGACGAATAATTTCAACAAATTAGATAACACTTCCAGTTTAAACTATTGACGAGGTCCTCGAATCAGACTACTATCGCCTTCTCTCTGAGCGGGGGTAGCACAGTTGGTAGTGCGTCTGCTTGCCATGCAGAAGGTCGCGCGTTCGAATCGCGTCCTCCGCTCCATTCGATTCCTTTTTCATTCATAACCAACCTGTAAACACTAATGATTTTAAACATTTGTAACCATTAGGATGACTTAGGTTGATAGCAAAGCACATTTCACAGTATTTCAGAAAAATTCAAAACTTGGTTCCTTTTAGGTTCCATTTTGGTTACCGAGTAGCATCTTGGGTAAGCCGATTTTTTATCGTAAATGATCTCTACTCGTACAATTTATCAAAGAAAATAATTAAACGAAAAGACATTATTATCCTCTTCCAACTCATGGTGACGAGGTCTCACTTTGGCATCTTTTCTATCATACTGTGCTCATCTCAGTATTCGTGGCGTTCGGCTCCAGACTTTTGGCCTTCGTTGCTGGAGTGGTCGTTACGTTTTTGATGATACGATGAATCCATTCTCTCGTTGGCCCCGACGCTCGTCGACTCTAGCTACCGAGCAAGTAGTTGCTATTTTTCACCGTCCACAACACCTATTATAATCCATAGTACAATAAATCTATCAGAGAAAATAAACTTAACCACCAGTTCGTATTGGTCTAGTTGTTTTATTGTCTAATTTGTACGAGTAAATTCTACATTTGTCTCAAATGTTAAGAAGACTCACAACTCAAACATAAACTAAAACTAAACTCACTTAGCCCTTGCTCTGTTTGTCGATACTTTAACTCACTTAAGTGGGCCTCTATAATTTTTTTACAGATATGAAGGCCGAGTCCCGTACCTTCACCGATTTTTTTTGTGGTAAACCATTTATTAAAAATATTTTTTTCTACTTCAAGAGGAATACCTGGTCCATTATCTAAAATTGAAATTTTAATCGAATTACTGCTCTCAAGGGTAACATCAATATAGATTCTTTTAGTGACTTGATCTTTAATGGCATCGATAGCATTTGACACGAGATTGATAATGACTTGCTCAATTTGAATTTGATTACCGTTGACTATGCAGTTTTTAAAATCATTTACTTTTAACTCAATAGAGTGTTCTTTTAGTTTTGACTCAATCATGACTAAAGAATTTTCAATGGTTTCTTTTAACTCAAAACTGCCTTCCTCTAGACTGTAGTGGGAAAGCTTCGTTATAGAATTGGTAATTCTTGAGATACTTGAAAGAGCAAGATGAACTTTAGAAAGTCTCTTTTCCATATCTTCGCAAATATCAAACTTCTTATTTATCGCTTCAATATTTCCCATCGCAATAGTCAAAGGATTTTTAATATCATGAGCAATAGAAGATGCTGTTTCACCGATAAGAGCGAGCCTTGAGTTGAACTCAGATTCTTTCTCAAGTTCGATAATTTCTTTGGCCATTTGTTTTGCTTCATCTTTTAAGTTTTTATTTAGGTTACTTAGCTCATTTTGAATAAAAGCATAATCGATCAAATAACTTAAAGGATTAATAATTGAATTTGCTATAAAAGAATCACTTCGGTCAAAATTTAATCGTCCATTTTTATCGGAGCAACATAATAAGGCATATAAAAAACCATTTCTAAAAATAGGAAATATCATCGAGGAATTCGATAAATAATTATTCTCACCGGCAGCTCGAAAGATCGACAATTCCTCTATCGAGCTTGTTATAAGAACTCTAGGCTTCTCTAATACATTTTCTAATATAGGAGCATCTTCAAATGGTATTCTTTTTGTGTGAATCTTATTATTCGTTGAAGCCAATATATTCCAAGAATCAATCTCTTTTGTTATAAAAGAAACAACTCTACAGTCTAAACTTTTAGAGATCTCAACCACGAGTGAATTCAACTTCTCATGTAAAACTTCACTTGAGTCAGAAAGAATAATTCCCGCTTGACTTAAAATACTTTGAATCTTAGCAAGGTTTCTTTCCCTAGCGTCAAGTTTAATAACCTTTTCTCTTTTTTTAATAGAATGCTCAAGAAGATCAATTGTAAAAGGTTTATTTAAAAAATCGTTGGCCCCAAGCTTTAAACAATCTATCACTTCTTCATTTGTTCCAAATGCTGACAATACGATAATGGGGATTTTAAAATTATTTTCACGAACTTGTTGAATAAATTCTTTGCCATCCATTTCAGGCATTTTAATATCAGTTAAAATTAGTTGAATGTTTGTATGAGCATTGAGCTTTTCGAGGGCCTCCCTTCCATTTTTGGCCAAGATACAACGATAACCAGAATCTTCAAGTATTTCACTTAATGAATTTAAAAGGTGAACTTCGTCATCAACAATTAGAATGTTGAGCAATTTATCTGATGACATCATATTTAGTTTTTTTTGAAACTTGTAATAACACACTTGCTTTTGATTAATATAACCCAAGTAAACTTTATTTTTATCAATGACGGGGATAATTGTTTCTTTATAACTTTCCAAATCCCTTTTGTCGTAATCTTCATCAAAAGTGATAAAGTGACTAATCTCAAGGAGAGCTGGATATTTATCAATGAGCATTTCTATAGAGTCTGAGAAATCTATATCAACATTAAGCTTTGAAAAACTTGAAAGCCAAATATTTCCAAGAAAAACTCCCTCTAAATTGAGGATTGATAAAAATGGTGCTTGGCCTGTTAACAATAAGTAGGCTAACTCTCTTGTGCTTTGATTATGTTTTACCGAATATTCCATTAACGGTATGTAGTCTCTTTCTATGATATGCTTGCCCTGTCTTAGAATTATTAAATATTATTCTATTGAGAATATACAAGACATGGCAAGCCAAATCTGCGATACCATAAAGTACTGTTTTTACAATAACTTTAGCTGCAATTGTAATAATTTTGTCCTCATGGCCAAACTTCTTCGATTAGGATAGTCATCAAAGATGAGTATAAAAAACGTTCAAATAGACAATGACGAAGTATCCTACTGGGATTCGGTAAATAGTAAGGGCGATCACAGGAAGGCAATCCTATTTATCCACGGGAATTCTCTAAATTCTAACTTCTTTAAGTTTCAATTCTCTAGTGAGCTTACAACCAAGTATAGATTAGTGGCCATCGATCTACCTGGGCATGGAAATTCTAATTATAATATTGCAAACAACTACTCCCTTCCCTACTTTACATCATTGATAGAGAACTTTGTCATAACTCTTGAGCTAAAAAATCTCATTATAGTCGGACATAGTTTGGGAGGTCATCTTACGACGCCACTTCTTGCAGGAAAAATCAGTCCTCTCATTAAAGGTATTTTCCTTTTTGGTGCTCCTCCTGTCGGTTCGGCAAGTGACTTCTCTAAGGCCTTCCACCCCAATGAAGCAGCTTCAGGTTTTTTTCAAGAAAAATTAAGTGATAAAGAAATTTCTCTGATGAATAACTGTCTTTATAAAGAAGACTTCATTCAAGAATCAGAGCTTTCAACATCAATAAAAAACACTCACCCTAAAGTCAGAGTCGATATTGCAAACTCTGTTTTTAATAATGAAGTTCTTAATGAGGTAGAGATTCTTAATCAAAATAAATTGAAGTTTAAAATCCTCGTTTGTCCAAATGATGTTTTAATTAATGGGAAGTATATCTTCGATTTAGCGACTAAAAATAAATGGCAAGAAAATATTATTATAGATCAAAGCTCAGGTCACACACCTCAAGTAGAGAACCCCTCTTTCTTTAACCAAACTCTAGATTGCTTTATCGAAGAGTTAAATAAAAATGATATTCAAGGAGAAAGAGTTGACTCAGCAAATTTCTCCTTGAATTAGAAAGTTATACTAAATTCAATCTAGGTTTTTCCCCAATTACCGTAAATTTATTATAAAAAAGAACGACACCGGGATGATCAAGGGTTTTTATATAATCTTCTTTAAATTGCTTTGCCTCTACCTCACTACCTAAGTGCATCGTCATAAACTCCATAAGGCGATCTAACTTATCTGGCCATAGTGATTTTTCATCTTCCATGAGTGGACCCTGACAATCAACTGTTTCAATACGATGAGTAACATTGGTAAAACCACTTTCGCTTAAAAGATAAGGCATTTTTCTACCTACTCTTAAATCAACATTACTTTTATCTCGAAAGATTCTCAAGGCCTTTTCCATTAAAGGTGTCTGAGGATAAATATTATAAAGTGGTCCATCAAAGTCAACAGCGTAAAATCGAGCTCCCGGTTTTAATACTCTATATATTTCATTCACGACATTTTGAACTTTCTCAGGTGGAATATGCTCAAGCACATACCGGCTAATGCAAGCATCAAAAGTTTCATCATCTATTGTTAAATCTGAAAGGTCCCCCTGTTCAAAACATAAATTATTAAACTCTTTGGCCTTAGAGTTTGCTTTTTCAACACGATCGTTTGAAAAATCAACCCCTTTAAAATTTGTTTTAGGAAAAACCTCTGCAAAATAACGAGATACGATACCTGAGCCTGATCCAGCATCTAAAATATATTGATTTTTTTCAGCATGAAATTCCATAAACTCTTTTTTAAAGTCATACTTAGGTAATGTTGATTGATACTCTAATCGATCAAACTCATCTTCTTTCTCAAGAATATAATTGGTTTGTTGCATGAAATCCTCCTAATTTATGCGACGTAATGAACAGCTTCTTCAGTTGAAATTTTTCTCATCTTTTCAAAAAGTATTCTATGTTTTTCGAAACAGCTTTTTCCATAGTCAGAACCTTCCAACATATACATTAACTTTATCTCTTCTTTTCCAGCTGAAACTTTTTCAAAAGAAGGAAGCTCTTGATTGTTATGTTTAACAAAATCATATCCCCACTTTTTAAAGGTAAAGTCAGTTTTGTATTTTGGAACACAACCCGTCATGGTAATGGATCTACTTTTAATCTGATCAAGATAAGTGATTGAGGCCATGATTTCTTTAATTTCTGTTCTCAACTTCTTATCTTTAACACTTGGATCGATAGTAAATCTTGAACTATAGACCACCTCAGTATCCTTTTGTTTACATTCTTTTAAAAACGACTCTAAAAATTTTAAATGCAATGTCGATCCACTTTCTTTTATTGTGCTAAATAATGGACAGTCTAGTTTATGATAATCTAAACGTGATAATGGCAACTGCCTTAAACAAGAGATAACTTTTTGTTCACCGTTTTGCTCTAAGTAAACTAGATAGAGCTCCGCAACAAAATCAGTCGTATCGACTGGAACAAAGCCTTTTGGATAAGAGCTGCAATATCCCAATTGTCGTATTTTAATCAAGTCATTAAAAAAATCTTGAGCTTCTTTTTTTTCACTTTGCGACAAAAAGTCACTTAAATAGACAACAGATAACTTATAACTAGGCTTTTCAAACACTAACACACTCAATTTCACACCCTCCATATTTCAAACAGAATAAAACTAACTATTAGAATCCTAGCTTAGTTTTACATCTAGATTATTTGTAAGGTATATTTTTCCTGACGATGTTGGCAAAAACAAAAATTACTCACATGAAGGAATGAAAAGTGTCTGAAAATGTATTTATCCAAAAAGATAACTCCCAATCGCAAGGAAGACTTCTAAGGTATTTAAGAAAAAGTAATTCAATCAAACAAAGTGAAATGGCCGAGCTATTAAATGTCTCACAAAGTATGATTTCAAAACTTGAAAATGGAACACTTGATTTAGATTTTAAAACGTGGGTTATAATCCAGAGAGAATTTAAGCTTTCAACTTATGATATGGCCTATGGTTATGTTGACTCATTAAAACCATTACAAAATAAATCTTCCATAGATGGTAAAACACAACATCAATTTAGAATTCCCTCCCGTTATGCAAAACTACCCGGCTCAAGTGCAAGGTCGACTAGACCTATCATTGAGCTCGTTTTTCAAAAGTTGGGATATAATAACGCGATTAATTTTTTTAAAAATTTAAAAGTAGATATTTGCTATTTCTGCAAAATGGATAATCCTATTTCTGGTAACTATCATTTAGACGTGGCGAAATTGCTTATTGATAAAAAGATTTTAAATAAAAAGACACTAAAAGAACTACGGCCAATGTTTCAAATGGAAAATATCCATGGCAGTCTAGAAAATAAATACAAGAAAAATGTCTCAGCTGCTAAAAGTATTGAGCAGCTCATAGAAAATGCTAATAAATATGAAATTGATAAGTTTTATGAAGTTCATGACAAGAATGAAAACTCTTTACTCATCTCTGTAATGCCTAATAAATGTATAGATAATATGGATCTAAAAGACCCAGAAGTTGGAAACTACCAGGGTCTCTATTTTAAAAACTATCTCAACTCGTATCTTGATCATTTTATTGAAGATAATAAAACTTCACATAAAATTGAAATTTTGGAAAGCTATACAGACCCAAAACATAGTCGTTGGTTATATCAGGTTGAACTGTGATTTATTCAACTCAAGAAGTAAAACTTGTTGAAAACATTAAAGAACAGCTACAACTATCAAATTGTGAAATGGCATCTATTTTGGGAATGTCAGAATCAAACTTACTTGAAGTATTAAACAATTCGAGAAACTTAAAGTTTAAAGACATCTCCCATTTATCTGAAAAGCTAAACGTTGATATCGATCTTTTAAGGCAAAACCAAGTTGACTTTAAAAAAGTAAAATCTTTTTTAAAAGTTAAAAGGTCAACACTATGTGAAAAATACACATCAATTGCACCTTATAGCAAAACTCAATCTGTGAAATCAATCATTGATTATATTAAATTTAACTTTAGAGATAATGAACCACTTTTAAATAGCTTTTACAAAAGCTTTCAGCTTGATCGTGATTGTTTAGAAAAAAACCAACAAGTTAGTCTTCAGTTTATCGTTGATACAACGGAGTACTTAAAAAAATATCTTGATCTTGACTACTATAACGTTGGTCAATTTTCTTGTATCAATCTCGCTACAAACAGTTTTATAAAAAAAGTCGAGTACTATCGAAGCCGCCCTATCCACGAATTATATGAGTACTTCTTTCTCGATCTCATCACTCACTTTGAAGAAAATTTTGACTATCAAGTTTCAATGATCAATCACAAAGAGTTATACTTCTCAGTCAACGCAAAAGAGTTGCTAAGAGAAACCTACAAAAAGAACCTTATTGATAATCAGTATATATGCTCATACCGCACAGGTGTTATATCTGCCTTACCGGCCTTATTTGGAAATTCTTTCAAGGAAGTCGTCAAGCTAAACGATGTATCCGAAAAAGATGCTGCCTATAAATATAAAGTTATTTTTCAATAAGCTTATCGAGAAATCTTGCTATAAAGAAATACTTTATTGAGACTCTGGAACCCTCTGCATCTGCCGAGTATTTTCCAGTCTATTTAATAGACTATGCTGATAAATCAATCTTCTCACTCTATTGGTAGCAGATAGAGGACGATGTTCTTTTATTCCATTCCAAGGATTAAAGCTCATATTTTTGCATTCGCTTTTTGACTTATCACTTTCGATGTCTTGTCCTTTTGGGATAATTAATCTGGCCATATTTTGAAAAGGAGAATCAGACTCTCTCCATTCGACAGCACCATCTTCAAGAGGTGTTAACCTAACATCAGATTGAACTTGTAAATTTATATCAAAACATAAATCCTGTTCTTTGAGGTTTTTCAATAAGTTATTTTCTAAATAGTCCTGAGAACGAAAACCTCTGCCTCTTTCAATATATTCTTTATGAGAGCATGGTTTAAATTGAAATTTTATCGCTCGGTATTTTGAATCTCCATACTTACCAAGTCCATAGGGAGCGGCACTGTAGAACGTTTCGGTGGCCAAGCTTCTTGTGACAGAGAAAGCTTTATTAAGTTCAATGGCAACTTTTGTATTTTTAATCATATATTTCGCTGTCGCCATTTTTCCCTTTGCAAGCGCTTCGGCGAACTCCATCGCCTCTCTTGGATGAGAACCTATTGTTGTGGGTTTGTTAAACATTACAAAATCCTGGGTATTCGTTTCTTTCAAACTGGGATCGAGTCTCTCACCTTCAACACCTAAAAACTTTACGGCCATTCCTCTTAAGTCTGGCTTAAAGTCTTTTGTATTGACTCCTTTTGCATTAGAAAATCGAATAAGAGCTTCATACTTTTTCCCGGGCCTAGAAAATACACCTTGATGTAGTTCTAAAGCTTGAGATGAATTGATGGTAACCTCTCCTTTAAGACAAGCATGCTCCTTAGCATGAAAGCCACGAACCATTTTTCCTTTTTGTCCACGATGATCTTTTCTATTCATATTGGCCCTTTGTACGGCCATCAACCTCTCAAGAAAATCCTCAACCATTTCTTCTTCATTCTCACCCACACATTCTTCATAAAGTCTCATTTCTTGTCCGTGACATGTTGGAGTTGGTAATGTTTCATGATCAACTCTTAGTTTTCCAACCAGCTTTGCTAAAAATTCTCGCGTTCCAATTTTTCCTTTTTCAAGTAACCTGAGTAAACGGTTTTCTCTTGCTGTAAAAGATGCTGGTTCGCGTATACTTTTTGTTTGAGAACAAGATATGAGAATAATTAAAAATAAAGAAATAATAAGACTCTTTTTCATAAGAACTTATCGGAAAAAGTTATGACGATCTTAGACAACAATTTCTATTCTCTGAGCATTACTCTCTGCTATAAATTTGCAGACAAAACTCCCTAACTAGCTATAATTTAGCTTATGAAAAAAATAATTTATGCTCTATCTGTTTTGTTCTCAATTTCTCTATACTGCTCTGAAATCAGTATCATTAAATTAAAAGGTTCGGTTCACTATATTAGAAATGATAAAGTGTCTCCCCTGACAAAAGAAACTCGTATTGAAAACCAAGATATTATTAGAACAGACGATGAATCTTTCTTACGTTTTAAAATACATGATTCCCTAATAACTCTAGCTCCAAAAAGTTATTTTCAAATCGATACTTCTGTTAAAAAAGCAAAAAAGATTCAAGCAAATATTGGAAATCTTCTCTACTGCCACCTTTATGGTAATTTTATCAAAGAAGAAACTAACAAAAAAAGAGTTCGAATTATTAAAACGAAATCTGCCTCACTAGGAATTAGAGGAACCCAAATTTTGTTACATGTCACCAGAGATAAGAAAGAATACTTAGAAAGAATGTCAGGAAAAACCCATCCTCTTCCAACACTTGAAGAACTTACAAAGCTAACAAAAGACCCAAATCTCTTTTCTCAAATTTGTTGTATCGATGGAATTATTCGTGCAGCGACCAAAGCATCTAAAAGGGTAAGGCTAACAGAAGGGCAAGTTCTCAATTACACTTCTATGGGAAGTGAAGTTAAGAAATTACAATTTACCAAAGAGCAGAACCTAGGCTCTGCTCGTCGACTTGGCTTATTATTTGATTAATTGACAGCCTAGCTGTGGATTCTCTTTATTTAGTTTAGATACAATACTTTTAAGTCCGAGTGCCTTATAAATCGTTACAGACTTCTCTTGACGATCGATATGAACCTTTCCAGCAATATCATAAGAGTCGATTCCTAAAAAGAATTCTGTCTTGGTCGGCATTGCTTTTTCACATTTTTTAACACTATCTAAGCCTGTTACAAAAAGACAGGAACAAAGTTCATGAACACGTGATGCTGTAATAATTCCTTCACTCAATGCTCTTAAGAACGTTAAGTTTTTACCTGTCTCAGGGATTGTTTTTTCAGCACCAGAGTCTTTATTTTCTCTAATCTGACTTGGATCAAAACATTTTAATGCTTTTTCACTGAATGGTTGCCAATGATGAGAAGCACTTGCATCTGCTCCGAGTCTGGCCACGACTAAATTACTACTTGGGTAAACGAGAAGAAATTGGCCATAGTTTCCACCGGCATAGATCATATCCCAAGGGCTTGTTGGCATAAAAGATGGAATTCCGTCCCGATCCAAACCGTCACCATTGGTACTATCATCATTAAGCCAAATAGATCCCCCAGAAGGGCCTTCCCAGTTTTGAACTTCAAATGGTGAGTTCTTTATGGCATCTGAATTTGAAGTCATCTCTTTAAAGAAATCTGCTGATATAACTTCTTCCCCTTCCCACTGACCTTTATTTATTAATATCTGACCAAGCTTAGCAAAAGTTCTGGCATTAACATGAAGACCTGAGCCTCCTAGAAATAATCCTGTAGGAGAAACTTCAAAAGCGTATTCATTTTTATTAGCACCAAGCTTTTTCAATACTGTATCATAGGCTGAATCGAGATATGATTCCTCTCCAATAATTTCACGAAGAGCATGCTGAAGTAACATAAAGTTACCTGCACTATAACGGTAGTAAGTACCTGGCTCATGGGAGAGAGGTTGACTTAAAACATAATTGACAGGGTCGCTAAAACCTTTTCCATAAAACATTGAGGCATAATCTACAGCACGACAGTTACGATACTCACACCAGTTAATACCGCTACTCATATTCCAAACGTTTCTCAATGTGATGTTATCCCAACTATCGACTTTATCTTTTCTTAATTTTTTTCTTTCGATACCAAAGTCTACTAACCTCTCATCAAGCAAACTCATTCCATGCTTCTTAACCTGAGCACCAAGCATTAAACCCGAAAGGTATTTAGAAATACTCCAAACTTTAACTTTTGATTGAGCATTAAAGTCTTTTCCATATAACTCGGCGACTGCCTCACCATCTTTGATGACAATCAGTCCTGAAGTATTCATTTTATTTTGAGCATAATTTAAAAAATCGCTACATGCTTTGGTCTGAGGTAATTTTGATGAAACCTTCATAGTTGAAGAATTCGTCGACTTTAAAGTCGAAACAACACTCTCTAGATTATCAAAATTTACCTGAGCAAAAGAAGAAACACTCATCGTAAAAAGGACGGCTTTCGTTATAAAGTTTTTCATCAATTTTCCATTTGTTATGTTTTGGACAATCTAGACTATTTCCCCTTTAAAAAACAGTCTCTTATGTATTCTTTACCCACCACAAGTCGTTTTGACACAGCATAAATAGCTAATATTATTGGACATTTTTTACAAGAGTGGCGGATTCTCTACTGACATATACCCCTAAAGGTCTTAGTATAAAAAAAATTTAAGACTATTTATGAGTAAATCAAAAAAACTAAATCTAAGTTTCTATATACTGACCGTACTTCTCATATCACTCTATGGTCTTTTCTCAGTCCCCAATGCTGACGACTTTTGTTTATCAAACACGTACCACTTTACAGCAAAAGGTAACTTTTTCACCTTCATGGACTTTATGTACTTCAATTGGTCAGGACGTGTCTTTCCAAATGTACTTTGGGGGTTCATTGCACATTTCAAAACCCCCCTTACTTTCAAAGTTGTGAGTGTCTTAGGAGGATTATGCTTTTCACTTCTCCCCCTGCTCATTTTAAGATTAATTCAGATCCCAAAAGATAATCATTTTTATAAATACGCGGCAATTTTAAACATCACCTTATGGCTAGCATATAGACCCTATATCGCTCAGACAGTTTATTGGAATACGGGCTTTGTGGTATACACCATTCCCTTGCTTTTACTCTGCCTTTGGATTTATCACTTTAATAAAATTTCAACGCTCACAAAAAAAGAGTTCGGCGCCTTTCTTCTGCTAACACTTGCTTGTGGCATGACTCATATTCAACTAAGTTCGAGTTTGTTAACTTACGCCATTATTTATCTTGCTTGGTACTTAGTCATTGAAAAGCAAAAGTCATCTTTCAATAAAAGATCAATAATAACGCTATTATTTCTTATTTGTGCCACAGCTATTCTTGTTTTTGCTCCGGGCAACTATGCAAGAAAAAGTACCAGTGCCGTCAATCCAGAATTAAGTTTAGCGAATATTTATCATGGATTAATTTATACTTATGGTTGGGTCTTAGGTGCCTTTAAAAAGTCTGCTATTTTATTTCTCACCTTAGGAGGACTTTTTATTGGCCTCAATCATAAAATCAAATCTCTTAAGCATTGGTCTCTTTTATGGGTCATAACAGCTGTGGCCTCAATGAGCTGTTTTATCATCCTCCCTAAATATTTATCAGAGAGAACATTTGTCTATTTTGTTACGACGATGGGTATTTTTCTTATTCCCTTACCGCATTTTTTAACAACAATGACAAAACTACCTCAAAAGCTAACAGCAACAATCCCTAAATTTTCTATGTTTCTTTTAATACTAATTTTTGGAATAACCTATTCCCTAGATATAAAAAAGGCTATCCCCTTTGGAAACTCTTATCACAATCGTATAGCAACATTGTGGTCAAAGAAAAACAATGACACGATTAAAGTCCAACCTCTTTCTACTGTTCACCCAAGAACATTATACTCAGCTCCTCCTTCTAATAATGACGGAGACTGGGTTAGAGTTTGTATGGAAGAATATTTTCTTACAAAAAAAATTATTATTTCTGATTAGTTTTTTCTAAAACGATAAATTGAGAGGAACCAAAAAATCTCAGTTTTCCCAAAAAGTTTTCTAAAGATGTAATCCAAAGTAATACCAAGTTTATAAAAGGCGATGGCATATCAATATCAGACTTAACTCTCGTCTTATTTTTATTCAATTTTAAAGAGAGTCTTTGTTTTAATCGAATTAAGAAAATGAGTGGAGAAAGTAGAAATGGCCAATAATGCAAAGTCACAATCTCAAAGGGGGTCGACTCAATGAGTGAAACGATATCATTTCTTTCAAACCTATTTTCACTATTTCCGATCGAAATATCATGAATACCACTAAAACATTTTAGTACCGGCAAGTTAATCACAAGGATTCCATTACTTTTTAGTTTTTGGGACATTTTATTAAAAAGATTCGTTAGATCCTTTTTATCAAAGAAATAAAGAACATCGTTACAAATAAGAACATCTTGTTTCTCACTTTCCATCAAATCGACATCCATTAAACTTCCTTTAACCACCGGAAGCTTTTTTTGAGTACAGAAGTTTACGGCGTCTTGTGAAAAATCAAATCCTTTAATATTGGTATAACCTTTTTGGTTTAAATAGCTGATTAACCCACCAGTTCCACACCCCATATCGAGGATAGCGATATTTTGATTGTTCTGAAATTTTTTGACGAGTACTTTATAAACTTTATGATGAAGCACTTGGTACCACCAATGGTGGTTTTCTACCTCGGCCATCTTTTGATATTCATAGGGAGAATTAAGCATTTCGTTCGTCTTTTTTCTCAAAAATCGTGAACGCAGGGCACTTACTTTGAGTAATAAATGTTCTCCCCACATATTCTCCCATAAGACCTAAAATAATCAGCTGAACTCCAGAAAGAACAAATAACGTCACAATAAGAGAACTCCAACCAACTTGAGTTTCAGGGTATAAGAGCTTCTCAATAATAACGAAAAAAGAGCCTAATAACCCTAAAAAAGCAAAGACAAAACCTAGAAGTGAAGCAACTCGCAGAGGATAGGTTGAGAAGTTTAGAAACATATAACTCCATAAGCGGACCAGTTTAATAAATGTATAGTTTGATTCACCTTGAGCTCTCGGATGGTGCTCAACTTCTACTTTTGCAATTTTGGAAGTGGATCTTAAGATGAGCCCATCAATATAAGGGAATGGACCTCCATACTTTAGTATTTCATCCATTAGATCTCTTCTGATTATTCTAAAACTTGAAAGATAAAGGTCTCTCGGTTTTTTTAACATTAAAGAGGCGAAATAATTTGTTAACCAACTTCCCGCATTTCTAAAGAGGTTATGCTTTTTCTTTTTATAATAAGAATAAACAACATGATGTCCTTCAGTAATTTTTTCATAAAGTTTAATAATTTCACTAGGTGGATTTTGAAAATCATCATCTATATTTACAATATAATCACCCTTACTAGCAGCATATCCGGCCAACACAGCATTATGCTCTCCATAATTTCTGGCCAGATTTATTCCCACAAGGTTTTGACGATATTTACTTTGAAGAAGCCCTATCTTTTCCCAACTTGAGTCAGGAGAATTGTCATTAACCAAAATAATTTCAATCTCTAATCCCTCTTTTTTTTCAAAGTCAGAGAAAAGTGTATCGACGAGTTTCTCAATACTGAGTTCGCCATTATAAACAGGGATAACAATTGAAAGTAATGTAGACATCTTTAATTCACTAAGTTTGGCTAATTCTATTGACTAAAAATTGTATTTACAATCACTAATAAGCTTTAAAAACTTAGATTTAAACCTAATAACGGTTATTTGACTCATCACTTCTTGCAACTCTTGAGTGAAAATGGGAAGCTCCCCGTCAAATTTAAGGCAAGGAGACATTCATGCAATTATTCAAAGCACTTATGCTTGTTAGTATGTTAGTGAGTTTACCGATAAACGCACACAAAGATCACGCTACAGATCACGATTCACCACTTAATACCATGACCAAACCACAAGGTTTAGGTAGCGCAAGTATGAAACTTCTCGAAAGAGAAATCGAATTATTTGATGGGTATGGAATGGGAATGTTCTTTTTAAACCCAACAAATGATGAGCAAAGATATGTTAATCAAGGCTACGCCGCACTTAACGTTTTTCATTACGCTGATGCTTATCGTTCTTTTAGAATGGCAACACAAGAAAACCCGAACTCTGTTCAAGGTTACGTAGGTCTTATCTTTAGTATCGCAGATCAAGATAATTCTGCTGAGGCTCAAAAACTTATTGTCGACATTCTCAATCACTTAGAAATGATCAAATCTACAAACGGTTGGACTTCTCGTGAAGCAGCTTGGATTGATTATGCGAAAGGTATTTATTTTGAAAAAATGAACGGAACAAAAGTTGGGCTAACAAACCCTACTCCTATTACTCTTAACCAAGCATATACTAATCTTTCTCAAGTTGATGGTGATAATGTAGAGTTTAAAGCCTATGTAAGCTGGACAATCTTTAGTGGTTACACTGTTAATTATGTAAAACAAGTTCAAAAAGATGTTTTAGCTGTATACCCTAATCACGCAGGTGCTGCTCACTACCTTCTTCATATTGCCGAAATGGAAAACGATATGGTTACGGCGAAAGCTTATGGCGAAATCCTTGCTCCATTAGCATTAGGATCAGCTCACGCACAACATATGCTAGGTCATACCCTTCCTCAGTTTGGCTTATGGCAAGAAGCTTTGGATATGTTTCTTATCGCTGATCAAATTCATCACGATTGGGCAACGACAAATGAAGCCGAGTTACAAGAAGACTGGCACTATGCTCACAACCTAGACCTAATGGCCGCAGCTTACCTTGGTCTTGGAAATGATAGAGAAGCCTACAACAAATGGGTTATGGCCATGCCATATGACTTTAGAGCAGTTCCAAAAGCTGTTGGTGTTTTACTTGCGACAAATAGACTATCTGAAGCAAATACTTTACTAACAAACTTAGAGCAAAATGGTCCTCAGTGGGTAAACTTTCTAGCGAGCTTTCGTTATGAATTAAATATTCTTATGGACCCTTCAACTCCTCAAAAGAAATTACTCCCTCAAAGAGGCTCTTATGAGTATCTTGTTGAATCACTTCGTAGCTACGGAAAAAACAAGATTAATGAAGGAACACTTATCACTGAAGCTAAAAGTTATTTTACTCAAAAATTAACTTCTGGTGGATTTGATGGTTGGAGTAATAGTTTTGTAGAGCTTTTAAGACTACAAAATTTAGCTAATAAATTAAATGCTCCACTTATCGAAGCTGAACTTGAAAAAATTGTTCAAGCTTCAAGAAAAGGTACTCTTTAATTAAGAGAGCGGGTTATTCAAATATATAACCCGCTCCTCTTACGCTTTTAATAATCTTCGGTTTTTTTGGATCTTCTTCGAAACTCTTTCTCAGTCTCACAATAAAATTATCAATCGTTCGTGACTCAATTCCGCTATTATAACCTAAAGCTTCCGTGAGTAAGGTTTCTCTTTTTACAACAGCACCTTTCTCTCTCACAAGAATTTCTATTATTTTCATTTCTTGTGGAGTTAATTGTATTGTTTGATCCCCTTTTTTTGCTGAGAAATTTTCTTTTGTTATTTTCCATGGACCAAAATCAAACTCATCAAAATTTTTACTATTAATCCTTTTTAACATTTTGGTTGCTCTCAACAACAATTCTTCGAGATTAAAAGGTTTGGCCATATAGTCATCACAACCAAGTTTTAAACCTTCAATTTTATCTTTATCTTGATCTCTTGCTGAAAGAATTAATATAGGGGTGTGCTCATCGGTTTTCCTAATGCTCTTTAAAACATCAAAACCATCGATGCCTGGTAACATAATATCTAAAACGATAAGGTGGGGAGACCAACTTTTCCAGTACTCTAGACCACTCTCACCATCTTCGGCCCATTTGACCTCATAACCTTCTTGCTCAAAATTAAACACAATACCGTTACCGATATGTACTTCATCTTCTATGATTAAAACTTTTGTTCCACTCATGCTTGTTTAATTCCCTTTCTCAGATTTGGTATGCCTGCAGGATATAACCGAGGAAGTTCTAAGTGAAAAACACTACCTTTTCCCATTTCACTGGTAAGAGAAATCTTACCTTTATGCAAATTCATTATCTGAGAGACCAAATATAAGCCTAGTCCGGTTCCTTTTATTTTTTTCTCACTTCCAAAGACTCTAAAGAACTTTTTAAAGATTTTTTTATGATCTTTAATATCGATCCCAATGCCATTATCAACAACATCAATCCTTAACGTACCAAGGTTAGAAGTTAAAATTATCTTCACCTCAGGTTTTTCGGAAGAATTATACTTCACACCGTTATTAATTAGATTTATTAATAGACTCTCAAATAAAATGGGATCAATTTTTGTATAGGAGTTTCCTTTAAGTTTATTTTCATAGGTCAAACGATCAGGGAAAAGATGTTCAACTTTTTTCACAAACTCACCAAGGAACTCTCCTAACTCTATATCTTGTGTTTTAAAAAAATCTTTTTTAGATTCTATTTTTGATGTCTGTAATATTTGCTCAATATTTTGATGTAAACGATCTGTATCTTTTAACATCAACTTAATAAACTCTTGCCTCTTCTCCGGCTCCACATCTCTTTTCATCATGGTCTCGAGATATAACTTGATAGAAGCGACCGGAGTTTTCAGTTCGTGGGTAAAATTACTGATGAAATTTTCTTGTAATTGATAAAGGTTTTGAAGTTTTTGGTAGTAGGTGAAAATTGTCGCCATTCCTGCAATGATGATCACGAAGAAAATTATCAGCAAAGCCGTGGTTGTCCACGTTTCACTATCGGTAATCATCTTTTCATTTAATTTAAATTGAGTAATCGTTTTCTTTAATTTTTCATTAAATTCTAAATTAGAATAAATCGACATCCACAGTGCTGCCCCTGTTGCAATCAGGGTCAAGACCAAAATAGGAATAGGGCCAATTAGGAATTTCTTTTTCATAGTTTCCTCTAATTTGTTCTGACTATATACTAACGTTATGGAATTAAATAAGAAAAATATTGTTGTATTAACAGGAGCGGGCATCTCAAGTGAGTCTGGACTCAAAACTTTTCGTGATGCAGACGGACTTTGGGAAGGGCATCGAGTTGAAGATGTCGCAACACCTGAAGCCTTTCTTGAAAACCCTGAACTTGTTTACGATTTTTACAATCAAAGAAGAAGACAGCTCAAAGAGGTTAAACCTAATCAAGCCCACTTAGCATTAGCTGAGTTTGAAAGAAATCATAATGCTAAGTTCACTCTTATTACCCAAAATGTAGATAATCTTCATGAGTTAGCACATTCCCAAAACATCATCCACATGCATGGAGAACTTCAAAAAGTGAGGTGCATGGAAACAGATGAAGTCTTTCCTTGGACAGAAGATCTTGATAGTGATTCAGTTTCTCCCACAACACAAAAAAGTGGTACGCTTAGGCCTCATATTTGCTGGTTCGGTGAAATGCCCTACCATATGGTTGAGATTGGCGACGCACTTAGGGATGCTGATATCTTTGTTGCGATTGGAACATCTGGCCTTGTTTATCCTGCAGCGGGTTTTGTGCAAATGGTCTCTCACCACTGCTATAAAGTATTGATTAATAAAGATGCTGCAAACAATAACCCTTTATTTCATGAGGTTATTCTTGGCAATGCAACACAAGAAGTGCCAAAATTTTTTCAACAATCTTAACAGTCCTTACATAGAGTCAGTTCATTTTATAATTTGATCATTGTTATCAACTACTATTCACAGTAAATTTTTATCGTTCGAAGCAAGGACACTTCGAAGAATTGACAGGGAATATCATGAACAAATTAATTATCGCCTTACTTACTCTTAGTCTCTTTTCATGTTCACAAAAAAATCACGATACTGCTGATACGACTTTCAACTCTGGAAGTATTGTTAACGGTATGCAAGTGCAGGTTGGACAATGGGAAAGTGTTGTTTCACTTCAAGCCGGAGGAAATTCTTTTTGTACCGGTAACCTCATCAATGAAAACACTGTTTATTCAGCAGCTCATTGCTTTATTTCAGGTCCAAGAAGTGAGCAAGAAGTTCAGTATTTTAGAAACGCCTTTATCGATGCTTCGAAAAACATCCTTTCAAATGGTGATGACTTATTAAGTGTTGATAAAGATACTGCTGTTCAAATCTTATTTGTTTTTATTGATTATATGGCCAAGCAACAAGCGTCTTCTACCACAATTAATTTTGGTGTTGGAAAAAGAGATGGTCAAAATCACAAGGTTAAAACTGTTGAAATCGAAGAAGTCAAAATTGCAGATACCTATAAGAAACTTTTCATTTCAGGAATCTTTCCTGAAATTGAATTTACTGCCGAGGAAAAAGTTGAGATTGGTCCACGTACAGCAAAAGATGTGGCCATCGTTACTCTAAAAGAAGCTGTTACAGACATCACACCAATCCCTCTTATCTCTAAAGCCGACCTAGAAGATATTTCAGTTGGTCAAGAAATCACCTTAACAGGCTTTGGAGCTAAGATTGACCCAATTTTAATCTACTATGTTTACCAAACGATTCTAAAAAACAATCAACTCTTTGACGAAGAATCTAACGAGCAAAAAAGAGAACAACTTAAAAAAGAAATTGATGAGTTGATTGAGTTTTACAACGAGGCAACACAACTTTCTCAAAGTGAGTCAGATAAAAATACTGTTAATATGAAAGTTACAAGTATCAATGACAAAACTATTGAAGTTGTCGATAACAAATCAGGAAAAGAAGCAGGTGCTTGTCACGGTGATAGTGGTGGACCAGCTTTCGTTCAACTTCCTAATGGCGAATGGAGACAATTTGCAGTCATCGCTCAGAAGAATCCGCTTTGTCACCTAGGAAATCTTCTCATGAAGGTACATCAAGAATAAGTAAACATTATTGGCATTGCGCTGATAGCGGGTCTGCATTGTCGCAAAGATTTGCGAGATTTGTAGACCCTAAGCCATTATTTGATAACTTACATCTTTCGATACATTTGTTAACTAATTCCTTAGAGCCATGGGCAACACAAGCCGACTTGTTATCTGATGCAGAATCAAAAATTAATGTTTTTCGATAAGCTCCAGTACGAATATAATCAATAGTATTATCAGAAATCGTTATGTTTTTTGAAGGGCATTCCATAGCGTACGCATAATCTAGTTCACTAGTACATTGAACTCCAGGCTCACCAGCATGTTTGCAAAACTGATCTGAAATTGCCGTTGTATTATCTCTAAACCTGTTATTCTTTATGATGGCATTATGAGACCCGTCTCTAAGCTTAACAGTCTCTCTACCATAGATTGCATGAAAGCTATTACCTTCAATAACTACACCTTCTGCCTTGTTAACATAAACTGCGTGTAACCCATAAGTTCCTCTATCCCCACTTCCTTGAAATGTACATTCGGAAGGATTACTTCTCGTTAAATCAGGGCAAGCAGATGAGTTAGACATAATTAAAAAACTAGAGTTTTTTATCGAAACTTTCTTGGTGAGCGCTACATAAACAGCAGCGTGGGAAGGCAATGAACCGGAGTTATGTGCTCTTCCAAGGTTTAAGAAACCTAAGTTATACAATCTCACATCAGCAGCAGGAAGTTCATCATTGCTGACGGCCATTTTTACGTTATCATCACTTCCGTTAGCTCCTGTTATATTGATTCCTTCTCTAAAACCAGTCACGGTGAAATGTCTAAAAACGAGGTTCTGCTCTTCTTTATTAGTGTTGGCCCGACTCGAACGAACAATCCTCATAAATGTATAGTTTTCTGCATCTCTCCCTACAAATGTGACTTGTCCCAAGTTATTTGAGTTACCGGAAATATAAGTAAACTTGTTTGGTAGTGAAAACGTCCAAGTAAGTGCTGTTTTTCCCGTACCATTTGGATCACTGCCAGTATAAGTGTAAAGACCATTACCTAAAATTACTTGTACATTTTTTAATAGAGATGTTGATTTAAAATTACTTCTTAGAGTTGGCTCAAGATAAACAAGCTGGGCATGGGCCCTATTTAATGTTTTGTAAGGACAATCTTGAGACCCGTCATTATCATCGTCACCATTAGGTGAAACATAAATTTTTAATACTTTGTTTTCAATATGGCTTCCAAGATTGCTTGGAGTGATAAAGTTATTACAAGTTGCGAACGACTGAATACTTAAAACGATTGATATAAATAATAATGAATACTTCATAACGATGATGCCTTTGATTTTAGTAAGTATATCATCGCATCGGTATATCGATGGTTTAGCTAAATATTCTATGTATTAATGTGTGAAAATAGATACTTATAAATTATTGGTTTTATTTATTATGCCCATAATTTTTTGCTTTAATCACTCAACACTTTAATCACTCAACCGGATCAGGATCAGGCACGACGTGAAAATGATCAGCGTCGTGTTTATTCTGCTCATTCATTCCACAGTGAATATCAGATTCATACATAACTTGAATGGTTCCAGTATCAGATTTACAGTCGTAGGCATTGAACTGATGATTTTTTAAATCTTCACAGCTCATCTCTTTAGTCCAAACAATATGACAATTAGGAGCATCACTTAGGCGGTATCCCTCTTTTTGTACTTTAGGTTTGGTCTCTAGACCAAGCCATTTAGAGACTTCACTATGGGCCTGTTCAACTGATTTTTCGCCGGGACGATAATCAAAAGTGATATAAGAGGCGACAGTTTGACCGTCTGGCGTATTTTGAAACCTAGCTTGAAGATATCTTGTCCCCGGCAAGCTATTTTTTGTTCTAATATGAATGATTCGTCCTAAATCAGGATCGTTTCTATCTCTAACAATGGGCTCTAAGTTATTTTCTTTTAATAGCTCTAAAAAGCTTTGGTGATCTAGATCTTCTTTAAAAGGAGCTGCTAAAATTCTGGCCATCTTAGCGAGTGATTTTCGGTATTCAGGAAGATCTTCACGTTTTTCAATTTGTGCAATTTCTTCTTTATTTTTCTCTATCGTTTTTTTAATTTCTTCTGCAGTTTGTGGTTTAAGTTGTGGCTCTTCAATTTCTTTTTTTGGCGTTACAATGTTAGTGGTTTTTTCTAAAGAAGAATTCAAAGGTTCAGACCCTGGCTTTAGCATTAAGTACGCAATTAGTGCAGTAATTAAGACACCAAGGAACAGAACCTTTTTATTCATTATCTATCCTATGATTAGAAAACTTCGTTTTGCCATTTAACAAGGTAATCAGTTGGGTTCATAAGATCATCACGACGACCGAACTTCCCTCTCATATTTCTATATACCTTTGTTAGTGGACCTCTTAGATTTCCTCTAAAAAGTTCAAAGTGTAGCATAGGCCGACAGCATCCAGAGTTTACCACTCCGATATAACCGATCACTTCACCCATCCGAGAAGGCTTACCTACCCACATATTGGCTTTTCTATTATTAATGATTTCGCCATATCTTACAACAAAGCCACCATCATGCTTAACTGTAATTTGTGAAGTTCCTTGATAAAAGTGGTCTCGATCGATTACTTTACCTGGAGCAACTGAGCGGACACCTTCACCTTTGTAACGGTAGAGATCACAAGCTGCGTGTAACCTTCCACCTTTTCTTCCCGCACGGAACCTTCTTTGATTTGCCCCGTTACCGGTATAAGGATGGGTCGGCTCTCTAACGGTTGGGAAGTCACAACATTTTTCATCATCTAATCCTGAAATTTTTGTAGCAGGATTGTCTCTTATATTTTGATCAAGCACAGGACAGTTTGCTGCTTCAACAACATACTTTTTAGATACCCAACCAATCTCTTGATCTTTTTCTTCTCTATCAGAAAATTGTACCTTGATATAAACAACAGAACTTCCCTCTTTTTGTTTTTCAATAATCTCACCTTCCCAACTTTGAAAGATTTTAACAGGCTCATGTCTAGCGGCAGTAAAGAGAACTTCGTCTAGCTCTTCGTTTCTTACGACAAGATCAGTGGTGGGATGACAAATAACGTTTTCAATTCCTGCAGTCTCAACTCTTTGCTCACCCGCTGGTGGGTCTTGAGTCTCCTCTTGATTTATTTCTATTACCTCAGTTTCTTCTTCAACTTCTTCTGTTATCTCTTCAGTAATTTCTTCTGTTATCTCTTCAGTAATTTCTTCTGTTACTTCTTCTTGAATATCTTCTTCTGTTTCAACCACGTCGTCTGAAAGTTCGCCATGAGAAAGCTCTGCAGCTAAAACATTTTGTACTCCAGTCAGACTAGAAACTTTTTTTGTTTTAATATTTTTAAAAATTCCCGTTTCTTCAATACTCACACCGATGGCGATAGGACTTTTTCCGTCTCTATATCCGTTAAAAAGAAGATAGTCTCTTCCTTGCATCGATACCTCATCTTCACATTCAACTTTTTGATAAGTCGGCCTCAATACGGGAACAAGATTCATCCCCTTTAATGATTCATCCCAAGAAGGAGAAACATCCTCAGTTAATTCAATCGCGTAATCGTCGATATTTAAAATTGAACGATGAAAAAGATAATTCTTATCATTTCTTCTCGAAAGATAACGACTATAACCAGGAGCTGCTGATTTATTAACTCCTATAACGTAAATATATTTGTAACCACTTACATTTCTGCCACCTTCTTCGTAACGAATCAGTGAACCAATTGGTAAGTTAGACTGGCCAACCTTAGCTGAGTTTCTTAGCGTTTCGACTGCTTTATTATCTCGGCCAGTATATTTTGAAATTAAGAACGGATTTGAACTCATCTCTACAACTTTACAGTTAGAGACCTCTCTTAAGCCTTCTTGGTTATCCCAAACATAACTCGCAGATTGAACTGAACTAATCGTGGCCAAAATCCCCATTGTGGACACTATTGAATGAATAAACCTCATATTACGCACCAAACTTCCCCTGTTGTGTAAATTCGGCTAGATAGTAACACGATGCCCAAAGTGTATGGGAAATTTGTAAAAATTTACAAACGTAAAGCAGCCTGGCAGTTCGTTATGACCCTTTTAGCTTATAAGCTCTTGAATTTTCGATGTTGGCCTGCCGATAATAGCAAGTTTGCTGTCTGAGACAATTGGTCTTTCCATCAGTTTTGGAAGTTCGACCAGTTTTTGAAAAACCTTTGATTCATCATTTATATCAAAAGGATCATCTTTAAAAAGTTGCTCCTTTACACGAATAAACTGCTTTTTATCATCAGGGCTTAAATGAGAGTAAAGTTTTTCCAACTCCTCTTTTGAAAGTGGCTCTTTTAAATACTCTCGAACCTCAAACTCTTTGCCGCTAGCTTCTAACATAGCGGCAACTTCTCTCGACTTAGAACATTTTGGATTATGATAAAAAGTTAACGTGGTCATTAGTAATCTAATCCTGTTTTTCTGATATGGACCATCGGCTTTGCTTCTTCGTCATTAACGACACTATCAATAACCTCAGCGACTACAATATGATGATCTCCGGGGTTTAAAGATTCTTTAAGACGACAGACAATAACAGACTTCGCATCTTTCATCGCCACCGCTTCACTCAGGTCAGTATGCTGAATTTCTGATTTAAAAGGATTATCTTCTGGTGAGTAACCTCTCCAAAAATGCTTTAGATAATTCTTCTCATGCTCTCCTACAACATTAATTGAAAATGGTTTTCCCGCCATAATTTCTTCATAACCTGGTCTTGATGGATTGATACAAAGAGCGACAAGAAGAGGATCAAAAGAAACCTGCTGGACCCAACTTCCCAAGAAGCCGTTTGCCGTTCCCTCACTATCTTTGGTGCAAATAATAAATAATCCCGATGGAATTGCTCCAACACCCGCAGCTTTTTGTTCTTTACTAATTTCTGACATATTTTTTCCTTTTTCGATGAGTCTTTTCAGCGATCAGTATAGCTCTTATAATTTAGACCAGCAAAAGAGAAATGTTATGCATGATCTAAGACCAATTTTATTTGTAAGTTCTGATATCGCCAAAAGGGATAATATCGCCTCGAGGCTTCGGTACTCACAATTTAAAACAGAGCTGGCCACTAGCGGGTTTCACACTATTCATCTTTTAGAAAATGCAAAGCTAGAAAAAGAGCCCTTTTCATTACTTTTATTACTCGGTCCAAGTGAGGATATGCCAGCAGATGAAATCATTTCACTAAGTCGTAATATTTTTACGGCTAAAGAAATGCCCATCCTCTATTTAACTCTCGATAATGATCCTGAACACAAACTCGAAATTGTCGATCTCGGCGGAAAGGTGATGACCTTCACTGATAACTTTGGAGCGCTACTTCAAGCCGTCAATAAAATTACCGGTATAAAAACCAAATAACGCTTCGCAGTTGTAATTTTTACCTAAATTTATCATATTGGTGCCATTGTGTTTTACAGATCACGACCCCTTGGCTATACGTGTAAAAAACCAAGTTGTACGTAGGAGAATGCTGATGAAAGCTGTTATCGCTTTACTATTATTATCTTTTTCAATTCAAGCAGAAGTTATTGAAAGTGCCCCTCTTGATATTGATGGACAATATCAAAGACCACGCACGGCCAGTGAAAAAATGAAGCGTATGAGAGAACACATGGAAAGAAAAACTGAACAACTTGTTCAGAAGCAAATTCAAACCATGCGCTTAAAAAGAGAAATGCAATTACAAAAAGACTTACAAAAAACTTTTAATGCTCAAATGGAAGCATTGAACGCTATTAACTAAGTCTTACTAGAAGCTTGTAATTAATACTCAATTTTTAGCACCGATTTGCTGTGTATTCCCCCTAATGATATCTCTTTATCAAGCCCCTTTAGAGAGCTGTTAGTAATCTAAACAATTATCGATAGTTCTGAGTTATTAAGTGGTGAAATTGTATACTTTTTCGACAGTGATCAATTGCTAAAACGCCTAGAGATCAGACACTTGTTCTAAGCTGTTAATATTGTATACAAATTTTGGCCTCAACTTTGCTCTAAATTACGTAGATTGATCCTGTGTGATCACCAGATTTAAAAGTTATTTAGAGTATTTAGGAGTTAACCCGGTCATGATTAAAAGTAGCAGATTCATCCTCGCCATCGCCAGTTTACTGATCTTCACCTCTTCGCCGCTTTCTTTTGCAAAACAAGCAAAAGTTAAACCCAATTCAAAAGCTTTTTATCAGCTGATTGAAAAAAGGTTAGCTGCTAAGAAAAAAGTAACGAAGATTGAAAATGCTAAAAAGTTATACTTTCCGGCTGATGAACTTACATCAAACTTTGCGAGCTGGGGAATCGACCCTAAAAATAAACAATCATCAATCAACCTTGTTGGTGCATGGGAAAAATTTAAAAAGAAAAAAGATATTGTCGTTGCAGTCGTTGATACTGGAATTGAATATGGTCACCCTTTTCTTCAAGATAACCTTCATGTGGTTAATGGAAAACTCGGACCTAAAAATTATGGCGTTGATTTTTCTATTAAGTCTAATGTTAATCCAAGACCTAATGATTCTCACGGGCACGGAACTCACGTCGCGGGTATTGTAAAAAGTGTATTCCCAGATGTTAAGATTCTTGCTCTTAAATACTATAATCCGCAAGCTCCTTCTAAAGACAATGTCGATGCGACCATCAAAGCTTTGAGATATGCCGTGGATATGAATGTTGATATTATCAACTATTCAGGTGGTGGTCCTGAGCCAGCAACGGAAGAGCTTAAAATATTAAAAGAAGCTGAGAGAAAAGGAATCCTCGTTATAGCAGCCGCTGGAAATGAGGAATCTAATATCGATATTAGAAAAAATGCTTACTTCCCAGCTAGTTACGGTCTGAGTAATATCGTTACAGTAACGGCCCATAATCAGTTTGCTAAAATCTTATCGTCATCAAACTGGGGTAAAAATAGCGTGGATATCTCGGCTCCAGGTTACCGAATCAAGTCAGCTCTGCCTTATAACCGTGCAGGTTATTTAACAGGGACAAGCCAAGCGACAGCATTTGTTACAGGTGTTGCAGCGATGATTAAAAGTAAATACCCAACTCTATCAGCTAGTGAAATTAAAGCGACCATTAAACAGTCGGCAATTAAAGAAAAGCAATTAGCTTCAAAGTGTAACTCTGGTGGACGTCTCGATGCCAACGGGGCGCTTGAACTCGCGGGGAAGTTTTATCAATCGAAAACAGGTCGTGCTCTTGCTAATAATAAAAATGAAAAAAGAGGACAGATCAACTACCGTCTAGCTAATTAATCCGATTAATTCTGAATAAATAAAAAGAGATGCCATCAAAATCAAACTGGTGATGGCGCCAAACACGAGTAAAAAGCGAACTCGTAACAATCCAAAAAGTGAAAAATTTAAAAAATTATTAACGATATTTTTTTGACTCACTTTATTTTGCTGATGAATCACAAGAAGTTGGGTTAGTTTTTCGTAATAAGGATGTTTTTCATGACCTTCTAGTCTATCAAGTAATTGAAAGACATCAGAATCAAGATCAATCAGCTCGTAACAAATATCGAGCAATTCCGTAAAAAAGAGTTTTCTTGTTTCTCTCTCACCTCGAACACTTTCAAATAAATAACGAGAGAGTACTTCTCTTCTTCTGTTTAGTTTTCTTTTGTATTCAATGACTGCGGGAAAGGTAGAAGACACTTTATAGGAGAAATTATTTTTAAAATAATTGATGACCGGAAAATCGTTAGCAAAATCACTTCTAATATACGTCACACTTTTAAAACCATAAGGTGTTCCAACCGGCTCTATGGTGAATTGGAAATGGCATGACTCACACTCTTTTTCCGTTATAAAGACACTTTTACATTTAGGGCATCGCTTGGTTATTTCAACTGACTGAAAAGGAGAATGAGCAGGTCTTGTATAAATTGATTCTGTTTCCACATAATAATGTTCTAATAAACGACACTCATTGGCAATTGAGTTTTGCTTGATTATGATAAGCATATGTTTTGGAAAAAGATCCCCATGCCTATCAAGGCCATTTTGTCAGGTCTCTGTTATACTTATGCCTTTCCCGTAGAAGGTGTCCCTCATTTTTTTCCACTCATGGTTGTCTCACTTTTTATCTTTTTTGAATCTCTTGGCAATTCGATAAAAAAGAATCTTCTCTTTGTGCTGCTCTTTTCGTTGGCCTACTGTATGAGCGGATATTATTGGATACCCTATACGCTAACAGAGTTTGGTGAAATCAATGCTCCCTTTAACTATATGTTAGGTGCACTATTCTCTTTGATTATCGTACCTCAGTACACACTTTTTGCTATTTTATTCCCCAAGCTTAGCAAATTAAAAATTCCCTCGAAAAATATCGTTATCGCCTTAATCTTAACTTTGTTTGAATATTTTGTGCCCCAACAATTTCCCGCTCACCCTGGTCACTCTTGGATGACCTTTGCTCCCTATCTTTATTTAGCAAAAGTTGGTGGCGTTCCCTTTTTCTCTTTTGTCTCTTATTGGCTAGCTTTAAGTTTAATTGAGAGCTACCGTGATAGAAAAATTGATTTTGTACTTTATCCTTCGTTGGTGATTATTTTTATCGTTAATTTTCTTTTTCCTTTGCAAAAAGAAGAAATCGATAACCCCAAACAAACTAAAATTAAACTAGTGCAAGGGCATATTAATAACCTTATAAAAATCTCTTCAAGAAAAGGATACCCAGAGGCCGTGAGCGAAGTATTAGCTCGTTATCAAAGACTTTCAAGTGAAGGAGAGAGCGCTGACTTAATCATCTGGCCTGAAACATCTTATCCAAAAACAATGAATACAGAGTTTATGACGAAAAACTCAGCTAATGTTCCCAACCTTTTACGAAAAGTTATCATGACGACCAATTCTCAACTCGTCACCGGAGGATACGCACTCGCTAATCGAAATAATACGTTTTATTTTGAGACTGAGTACAATAGTATTTTTCTTTTTAATCGAGCAGCAGAATACCAAGCAGCTTATCATAAACAGATACTGATTCCCTTTGGTGAGTCACTTCCCTTTGGGCCTCTCAATCCTTATTTTGCAAAAATTATTAAAAATGTTTCTTTCTTTGCCAAAGGAAAAGAGTTTACCGTCTTTAAGTTAGATAATGGTATTAATGCCATCAATGCTATCTGTTACGAAATTCTCTTTTCCTCTTTTATTAAAAAATATGCGAATAATATAAACGATCCCTACCATTTTATTATCAATCTCACCAACGACTCATGGTATGGTGATACAGCTGAACCTTACCAGCATCGATTCCTTGCCCATTGGAGAGCACTTGAATTTAATCGTCCCATTGTTAGGGTCACCAATACCGGTATCACATCCGTACTCTATCCCGATGGAAGTGAGTCCGGAAATCTTGGTCTTTTTAAAGAAGGTGTACTTGATATTACGCTTAATTCTAAACAAAACCCTGAGACGACCGTCTTCAGTAAACTGGGCATCACTTTTACCATTCTTTTATCTTTAATCTTAGGTGCGATCGACTATTTAAGAAAAACCTTCTTTGAAAAGATCATGAAGACGGATAAAGCCTAGAAAAGTCCCCTCTTTTACCACGGGAAGTACGCCGATGGGATTCTCTCTTTTTTCCATTATATTAAGCGCTTCATAAGCTAAAACATTTTCAGAAATAGTGATGGGGTTATGGTTCATAAGAGTCGTTGCGGCAACGTTAAGATCATTTTTATCTCCCGCAAAATATCTTCTGATATCTCCCTCGACAATAATTCCTTTCAACTGATCACTTTCTAAAATGGCACAAGCCCCAACTCTGATTTTTGTCATCTCTAAAATGACATCTTTTAAGGAAGCCGTTGGAGATAAAACGGGGCATTCCGACTTAGGCCACATCAAATCTTTTACTTTCATTCGCAGTGTTTTGCCGAGCATTCCACCGGGATGGTATTCAGCATATTTTTCTTTTGAAAGACCAGATATTTTTTCAAATAAAACGGCCATGGCATCACCCATCGCCATTGCAACTGTCGTACTTGTGGTGGGAGCCTGATTATTAAGACAAGCTTCTTTTTCTACAGTGCAATCTAGAACAATCCCCACTTCATTAGCAAGTGGTGAATTAAGCTTTCCAAGTAAACCAACTCTTCTGTCTTTTGGTATATCAAAAAAAGGAAGTAACTTTAATAACTCTTCTGTATTGCCTGACTTTGAAATGAGAACAAGGGAGTCTCTAAATTGAACACGACCAAGATCACCGTGAAGCGCCTCTGTTGGATGGAGAAAGAAAGCAGGTAATCCTAAGCTTGAAAAGGTGGCCGCTAACTTCATACCAACCAGACCAGATTTACCAACGCCAGAAAAAACCAAATTCCCGCCTGATTCAATCAACTCTTTAAATATGGTGGATAATTGCTTTTCCGTCTGCTCATTAAGTGACAAAGCAGCTTTCTCAAGCGCCTTGGCCTCTAAATTTAAAACGTCTTGCATTATGTTGTTCATACAAAAAATCTCTCAGTACTCTTTTAGCACTACATCATTTCGGTTACAATATTATAATGTTACCCAAACTGTCTCTTTTTTTGCTCTTTTTTTTAAGTACATGTTCTTCGTACAAAGAGTTTAAATATATCACTGAAGAGTTTGAGATTCCTTCAAAAGTCTTTGCCTATAATTATAATCAAACCTGGCTTGCTGTTCTTCAAGTGATGAAAACTCAGGACATTGAAATACAAAACCAAGAAGCCGGAGTGGTAAAAACTCGCTGGACAGATAACACCATGGAATTAAACTTTGCTGACTCTTTTGGGTCAAGTGATTCCATTAAAGCTGCTAAATATAAAGTGATCGTCAATGTTGTCAAAGGATTTAGAGGAAGCCGCGAAGTCACCAGAGTTACAGTTTATCGACGACAAATGATCGAACAAGATTTTCTTCAAGGCTGGAAGATCATCCCCAGTGACGGCATCATGGAAAAGGTCATTCTTTATCGTATAGAAAGAGAGCTTGATATAAGAGGTAAGATAAAGGCCATCGAAGACAAAAAAGCGAAAGAACTAGAGCAGAGTTTCTAAAATTCTAAAAATCTGCCCAACTTTCTTGTCATGCATCTCTAATCACTCTTTTCAACTCACTTCATCTCCCAAATAAAGCCAATTTATTTATTTTTTCACTCAAAAGCCGATCAAGTGTAAAATGTTAATGTATTTCTTATGAATTTTTGAAGTAACTTTCACTTCTCAAATGATTAAGTGATATGGACATTTTTTATCACCCGCAAAGTGAGAAACTTCTTAATAGTTTTACCTCTTTGTGAAAAAGGCCATCTTAATTGGCCAAAGGAGATCATCATGAAACTGTTTCTGAGAAACAAGTCAGGTTTTACATTAGTTGAGCTAATGGTTGTTGTCGCTATTATCGGGGTCTTAACCTCAGTCGCTATTCCTAACTTTAGAAGGTATCAAGCCAAGTCTAAAACGTCGGAAGCTAAAATCTCATTAGCTGGAATCTACTCTGCGCAAACAACGATGCAATCAGATTACGATCACTTTGCTACTTGTATTGAGAGTGCAGGTTATGTACCAGGTAACAATCGTTATTATGCTGGTGGTCATGCTGTAACAAACAATACTGCCAACGCCCTTGTCAGAGGTGAAGGTGGAGATTGTGCCGATGGAGCCACATTTAGAAGAGCTGCTCAAAAACGAGTAGGTGGTGCTCTTGTTAACGGTGCAACTTTTACTGCTCAGGTTGCCAGTGCCACTGTTAATAACACTGGTGAGACTTTTACTGCA
>JAUHVL010000011.1 GCA_030425045.1 bacterium | reverse complement strand
TAAGTGGTATCTAAGTCACCATATCTCATTCGACTAATTTTAATGACTCTGCCATAATATGCTTTTTTAAGAGGTATTATTCATGAGTATTCCAGAGTTAAAAGATTGTTATTTAGACCATATTGCTATTGCCTGTTCTGACTTAGATGCTACTCAGAAAATATATGAGGATATGGGCTTAACATTTTTACCCGAGCGAGAAGTCGTCGAGGATCAAGGTGTGATCACCGCTTTTGCTAAAGTAGATGCCAAGGCCAATATTGAACTTCTTTGCCCCCATGGAGAGGGTGGTCCAATTCATCAATACCTTGAGAAAAAAGGTCCGGGTATTCATCATTTATGTTTTCGAGTCAAAGATGTCGCCGCAAAAGCCGATGAGTTAAGAGAGCAAGGTTATCGTTTATTGTATGATGCACCTAAAGTGGGGGCCCATAATTGCTTAGTAAATTTTATCCACCCCAAATCAACAGGTGGAGTATTAATAGAGATTTCACAAAAAAGAGAGAGTTAATTTGCAATCACAAATTCACCTTCCCAAGATAGATCGTATCAATAAAATCCTTGTCATTACTTTTGTGTCTGCATTTATTCTTGAAGGCCTTTTGAAATTAGCAGGCTTTTCTTTGATTTCATTTTTTGGACTTAGTTTTAATAAACTCTTAAGTGGTCATATTTATCAATTGGTGACGTATCCGTTGATTGCCCATAGTCTAATGGAAATCATTTTTGATGGTCTCATTTTGTGGTTTATTGGAACTGAGTTATCAAACCTTTGGGGGGATAAGAAATACCTCACTTTTTTAGCTTGCGCTGTTGGTGGCGGTGCTCTTATTTATATTTCAGTCATGGGAGTGTTTTTCAGTACTTCTCCTTATGCGGCTTTTCCCTTATCTGGCCCCGCAGGCCTTTGTTCAGCCTTATGTATGGCCTTTGGAATCCTTTTTCCTGAAAGAACGATGTATCTCTTTATCTTTCCTGTTCAAGCGAAATGGTTTGTCATCATTTTAGTGGCGATCAATCTCTATCAAGGCATTACTTCTCCGGCCGGTGTGATGGCCTGGTCTCAGCTTGGGGCTATGGGGGGAGCGTTTGCTTGGATGATGTATCAAACGAAAAAAGGTCAGCAAAAAAAGAAGAGACCAAACCCATCTCATCTCTCTGTTATCGATGGTGGTCGCGATAAAGATGGAAATATTAAATACCATTAACTTTTATTGCCAAATATGATTGATCGTGTTAGATTTTCTCGTCTTAAATGAGGTAAATTATGAGATTAAGCACAGCGTTAGAAGATAAAAAATTAGACCTAAGATTAAGAGATAAGCTTCTTGCTGAAGGTAAATTAAGCCAAAAAGATATGGAAGATTATATCAACTCTCTTCCTGATGATGCTCAAAACGCTACTCACACTGGTGAAGAAACAGCATCTACTGAATCTTAATTCAATTACTGTATTGTAAATTTAGAAAAATAAATGGCCTCAACAACTGGTTTGTTGAATCGTGAATTTATTGATTTCTTAATTCTTCCATCTAAAAGAATTTTTCCATAGAGGCTATTGAGCTCGTCCGGTTTCATATTACTAACGATATCGATCACCGTATCGTGAATATAGGCTTTTTCTTTTTCGAGAACATCAAGGTATTCAGACTTAAAAGGCTTAATATGAGTTTTGATTGAGAGAAATCTTAAACGACTTGTTTTCGAACTCGGGAGATTGATGATTAACGGCTCAAGCTTAAAATAATCACTGAAAATTTGTTTTTTACTTTGGCCCATCAGTTCTTCTACGGCCTGCTCGTTATCGGGGAGGGGTTTCTCATAGATCATTTCAGTATAAACAAAAACGCCAATCGCTAAGAGCGAAGCTCCAACTGCTATGGCCGCAATGATCGTGTCTAGTGATTTATTTCCTGTCAATTCATCATCCCTGAACGAATTTCAGTATTATTTTACCACGGTAATGGAGTGTATGGTAGATCGAGATCTTTTGCCACTTGTTCGTAAACAAGGTCGCCTTTATAGATATTAATTCCTAACTCAAAAGCCCGATCTTTTTGGGCGGCTTCTTTTAAGTCTGTAGAAGCAATTAAGCGAGCATACTTTAACGTAACATTGGTTAGTGCATAGGTTGAAGTTCTCGCAACGGCCCCTGGCATATTGGCAACACAATAATGAGTCACACCGTCTACTTCAAAAGTTGGGCTTTCATGAGTTGTAGGGTGGCATGTTTCGATACATCCCCCTTGATCGACAGCGATATCAACGACGACAGAACCAGGCTCCATTTTAGAAATCATTTCTCTCGTAACAAGCTTGGGAGCTTTTGCACCAGGAACTAAAACGGCTCCGATAACAAGATCTGATTTGGTAACAGCGTCTTCGATATTTTGTACGTTTGAAAAAAGTGTTGTGATTCTTGTGTCAAAAAGATCATCCATCTCTGCAAGTCTTTTAACGTTGAGGTCGATGGCAGT
This sequence comes from bacterium, assembly GCA_030425045.1. GTDB lineage: Bacteria > Bdellovibrionota > Bacteriovoracia > Bacteriovoracales > Bacteriovoracaceae > JAUHVL01. The sequence goes on along the minus strand of JAUHVL010000011.1, from coordinate 88,358 downwards.
AACATCAGCACCTAGGCCCATGGCCATTTTGATGGCATTGGTACCAGCAACTCCACAACCGATGACTGTTACTTTTCCTCTATTCACACCAGGCACACCTCCAAGAAGTACACCTTTTCCGCCATTTTCTTTTTGAAGGTAAGCCGCTCCAACTTGAGTCGACATTCTTCCCGCAACTTCAGACATAGGAAGAAGAAGAGGAAGGGAACCATCAGTATTTTGTATTGTTTCGTATGCAATACAAGTCGAGCCAGACTTCATGAGCCCTTCAGTAAGTTCGCGATCAGCAGCTAAGTGTAAGTAGGTATAGAGAATATGTTGAGGCCCTAGCATTTCGATTTCAACTGGCTGAGGCTCTTTAACTTTAATGATCATTTGGCTTTCTGAAAAAACATCTTTCGCCGTTGGAAGAATTTTTGCACCAGCTTGGATATAGTCATCGTCACTAATGCCAATGCCAAGCCCTGCACCGGTTTCTACATATAAATCATGGCCATCGTGAACAAGCTGACGAACTCCAGAGGGAACGAGTCCAACTCTATTTTCATTATTTTTAATTTCCTTAGGGATACCAATTTTCATGATTTAACTCCAAATATGCAAATTATGGAGCGACTATAAGCATTCCAATACTGATTTAAAAGAAAATAAATTGACTTGCTGCACATATAGGAGGCTGAAGTATTTGTTTTATTGATTTCAAAGGCTTATCCTTATGGGACATTTTTATAAAGATAGCTATGGAGAGGTTTCTTGATGAATAAAATGATCACTAGAATGATGAATATTTTTCTCGTTCTCGCCTTAATAAATTCATGTGCTCAAAACAAAACAAAATCTAATCAAAATGACAGTCATAAGGTTGAAGCAAATAATTCTGCCGAAAGTGAACTGAAGGTACATAAAAAAGTATTGGCCAATGGTCTAAAAGTGCTTGTGGTAGAAAATAATCGTCTGCCTATTATGTCCTATTACACCTTTTATAATATTGGTGGACGTCATGAAGGTCCAGGAACAACAGGGGCCACCCATTTTCTTGAGCATATGATGTTTAAGGGCGCGAAAAAATATGGACCAGGCCAATTTGATAGCTTTATTGAAGGGGTCGGGGGATCGACGAACGCTTATACCAACTTCGACAATACTGTTTATTATGAAAACCTCCCATCGTCACATTTAGCGACAGTCATTGATATGGAAGCTGATAGGATGGCCAACTTATTACTTGAACCAAAGGCCTTTGAATCAGAAAGAAAAGTTGTCTTTGAAGAAAGAAAGATGCGTTATGAAAATAGTCCTCGTGGACAATTATTTTTAGCGACCATGAAGGCCATTTTTGAAGGAACACCATACGGAGGTTCTGTCATTGGAGAAGAGGCAGACCTCGCAAGTCTTACCAGAGAGCAAGTTTGGGACTTCTTTAAAAAGTTTTATACTCCCGATAACGCAACGATTGTTATTGTAGGTGATGTCTCAGCTCATAAAGTCTTTGAGTTAGTGGAAGCTTCATTTGGTAAAATGAGTCCTTCGACGAAAGAAGTTCAAGCTTACAAGGCTTCTAAAAACGATAAGGCCCTTTATGAACACCGTGGTCGCTATAATCGAGATATTAGGTTACATGGAGAAGCTCCTTATCCCATCTTTAGTTTATCTTTTCCTGGTAAGCCGATTACAGAAGACGAAGCATTTGTTATGGATATGCTCTCTTCGATTCTCGGAGATGGAGAGAGTTCTTACTTGGTCCAAAAGTTTGTTAAAGGGAAGAAGCCTATTTTAAATAGTGTGAGTGCTTTTAATTACACTCTTAAGTACAATGGTATCTTTTCTATCTCCGGAGAGTTGCTTCCTCGTGTCAGTCTTGGCAAAACAAAGTCTAGATTGATTTCTGCTTTAAAAAAGTCTTGTAAAGAAGCGGTTACTCCAAGGAACTTACAAAAAACTAAAAATCAATACATGATCGATTATTTTGGAAACTTCGAAACTAATGCTGGGCTGGCCCACTTTTTAGGCTTAAGGGAAGCTTATTTTAACGATTATGCTTTTTATAAAAAAGAGATTGATATTTATCAAAACATTACAGTCGAGCAAGTTAAAGAGTCGTGTGAGAAGCTCTTTTCAACTAATAAGTCGATATTCTTATCTGTTTGGAAAAAACATCCAAAGAAGTAAATTGAGGAAGAAAAATGTTAAAAGCCTTTTTATTTATTTTTATTGTATTCTGTTCAAGTTTTTCGTTTGCGGTCCCGCTTAATAATGTTGAAAAGTTTCGTTGGGATGATCTTGAAATTGTGTGGTTACCTGAAGAAAGGCATCCCACTTATGTATTAACAGTCTATTTCGCAGATGGTGCCTTAAGTGACGGAGCTGATAAGGGCACTACCGAGACAATGTTTAACTTAATTTCATCTGGTACCAGAAGGTTTTCTCAAAAAGATATTGCAGATAATCTCGAGTTCTTTGGTGTTTCCCATGGGGGAGTCAGCAATCATGAATATTCGACGTATTCTGTAAGTGGTTTAGTAAAAGATATCATTCCTACTATGAAAAAGGTTTGTCATCTCTTCAATGATGCCACTTTTCCAATTCGTGAAATACAAAAAGCAAGAAGAAGATACGAAAGTAGTTTGAAGTCTATGGTGAATAACCATGGTGCTTTATCAAGTCGAATTTTTAGAGAGCTCAGTCTTGAGGGAACACCGTTTTCTTATCCCGTTGGTGGAAAGTTAAAAGATAAAAGACGATGGCATCAAAAAAACCTTTTAAGCAAATTAGATTACTTTAACAAAAAAGTTAAAAAGAGAATCTATATAACAGGTCCTTCAGAAGTAAAAAGTATTCAAAAAATCATCAAAGATGAATGTGGATGGAAGGGACAAGGACAGTTTGTGAGGTCTTCTAATGTCGATAAAAAAATCAACCAAGATGCACCTCGGATTGTCTTTGTAAAGGTTCCAAAAGCGAACCAGTCTCAAGTCAAAATTGGACGTTTTTTAAATGATTCAGAGTTAAAAGAAGATGAGTTAATGCTTTTGATGACCAAATATCTTGGTGGAGGTTTTACTGCTAGGTTAATGCGAGAATTAAGAGTTAAACGTGGCTTAACTTATAGTGTTTATGCATTTGCCGCTGGACAAAAAGATTATGGTCGTTCTGCAATTAATACATTTACCAAAGAGGAAACGACGGGAGAGTTACTCTCTGTTGTTCGAGATGTTGTCACGAGAGTTGGGGCAGGAGAGATTCCGGAAACGGAATTAAATCTCGCAAAAAATGGATTGGCAGGTGGACACCTCTTTCAGTTTGAACAAACAAAAGCTTTTCTCGATCAACTGGTCTTTATGGATCACGTGGGGCGTCCTTATAGTTCTTTAATGGAGCTTCCAGATAAAATTAAATCTTTTTCTGCTGCCGATGTTGCAAGAGTGGCAAAAGAAATTTTTAATTGGAACTCTCAAACCATCGTTATCTTGGGCTCACCAAAAGCTGCCGCCCAATTAAAAGAATTTGGTAAAGTAGAATATAGAAATTATAAAGATTTTCTTTAATCTCTAGTATGGGCTTCCATTTCGACAAAGGACCCAGGGTGAATAATTAGGTTTTTGGCCTTAATTCTTCCTTCAAACTTTGCATTCGGAAAAATGGTCACGATACCGTTTGAGAGAATTTCTCCTTTGAAGTGGCCATAGAGCTCTAGATCGTCACAATGAACCTTTCCTTCAAAGCTACCTTCTGGTTCGATAGATAAAAGATTACTACTTTCTTCACCGATATTATTGACGATAACTTCACCTTTTACTTTTGAAGCAATTCTTGTAGGACCGGTTAATTTAAAGTCTCCTTCAAGAGAAGAGCCTTTTCCAAAAAAAGTAAATTCGAGTTCTTTAATTTGAGGAAATTGTTCCATGATAGACCTATATTGTATCTGAGATCAGCTTTTTAAAGATTAAATCACCAAGGCGATTAAAAATGAGAACTTTAAAAAGCAGCTCATTTTCTTTGGGTTTATCAAACGACGCTAACACTGGTCTAAAGCGAGTGGTGGCGAAGAGTTCACCTTTATTAAAAACTACGCTCATTTCTTGATCGACAAAACTATTGGCAGGCCAAACACTAACTCTCGATCCTTCATGCATAACGACGAAAAGAAAGCCTGCAACTTTTTTTTGCTCTTCAGTGAGGTTTGTAATTTTAAATTCAACAAGAAGTTTATCGTTACTTACCTTTGTGGAGAATTCATCGAGAGAAACCTCGGGGGCTTGGCTTAAGTCTTGTCTATTGGGACTATGCTTAAATAATGCAAGACTTGCTAGGTTATCTGCTCCGCTTGTGCCTGCAGTACCAGTTGCAAGTTTTTCTTCGAGACGTTTTTGATCATTCTCAAGTTGTTTTTGCTTTTGTAATAGCTCAAGTCTTTGTGTTTTTAATTCTGTAATAATTTTTGGTTCTTCTTTTTCAACCATTCTTTTTATCTGTTTGAAATAAAGAGCTCCACCTACGGTGATGAGAATGGCCAAAAAGGCAACAAAGGGAAGACCAATAAAGAGAAAGCGAAAGAGGTTTTTACTTATTTCAAAATAACTAGGAGCTGAATGATCCTCGTAGAGAATAAATGCAAGTTTTTTAGGGTCTTTCGTTTTTTCCATCAGGCCCTAATTATTGCCTTGTTGCTTTTCATTATCAACATCTTTTGCATGCAGCAGGGCATTGCCAAGAATTTGAGAAGGAATTCTCGTTTTGAAAAATCTCATCGAAGGTTCAAAGGCCACCGCACGATCTTCAGAAGTTGGCTCCATTCCGTGCTTAGACCAATTCTCTGAAATAATTTTCCAATTATAGAATTCATCTTTTTGAAGATAGAGAACTTTTCTACCTTGATCTTTAATTGTTTTCGATTGGTAATTTTGTTTAAAGGTGATCATGGCGTATTTATTATTTTGTAAGATAAAAACATTGTCTGCCGTGATATCAGGTTTTCCTGGATTGCTAAAAACAGCTTTTTTATACGCTTTAAACTTAGCAAAATTTCCTCGAATTTTGTCATGAAAGTCTTTGTGATAAGAGTCGATATACTCTTCAAAGTTTTCATTTGTCCAAGCTGATAACCATTTCTTAAAAGTTTGGTTAAGAGCATCTCGTTGGGCCAACCAAGACTCTTGTGTAAGATACTTTTTATTATGGACAACGATGAGCGGAGTTTTACCAAGCTCAATATACTTAGCAATATCAATTAATTCTTTATTGGCCGTCACAAGGCAACCACGGCTATCGAGCCCTTTTTCAATTCTGGTTTCATCATTAGTTGAGTGAAGCCAGATACCACTTCCCGTCTTTTTATCAATTTTATCAATAGGGTTAGGGTAGTCCATGACAAAGGCGCCCACGCCATAGATTTCACCTTTTTTACCATGTCTTTTGATGAGTTGCTCGTGAGTAATAAAATCTGTGAGAAAGTAGATACCTTCAGGGGTTCTGTGATCACCTTGAAACCATTTATCTCCCGCCTTTTTTCCTGAGGCCATCGAGAATGTTTGCAAAAGTTTTGGTTTCGAGTCTTTATTACTATAGAGGTAGAGTTTGTGAGTAGACTTTTCAGCTAAAATAACATGATGAGAAAAGTGTTCATCAAGCATCAGCAATGATTCTGGGTAAAAGTCTTTTGAATATACAGAAAATGTAACCAATAAAAGTGAGAGTAAATTGATCAGCTTAAAACGAGCTTTCATTAATTTATCCTAAGCTAAGATGTGTAATATGCTCTTATATTTTAAACTAATGAATTGTAGCCCCGCAAGAAAATTATAGTTTTACCTGAAACCTTTGGTCGGTCTCTGGTGACGTAGTGGATAAAAAGTTCCGTGGTTTTAGTTTTTGTGTAAATCCAAGTATTTGCTAAAATATAATGGTGCAATTTGCCAAAGGTTGATGAGATGAATCTCATTTTTTTCGGAGACGAAGAATTATTCTCAAATTTAGAAAGTGAAATCAGTTTCACTCCGAAACTTATTACCACTGACGAAGAGCAATGTAGTGATTGGTTAGAGAATAATGCCGGAGATAAAAAAGTTTATCTTTTTATTGATTACGATCTAGGTAAAAAACAAGTAGATAAATTTCTTTTAAGTTTAAGAAATGACTTTCCCAAGCTCGTGGCGGTTTTGGTTTATGAAAATCTTAAAGTCAAAGAGTTAAAAAAACATCAATCTGGTAAATATGCTGCTGATGGGTATCTAAAAAAGCCAATTAATAAAGAAAATGTTGAAGCGGTACTTGAAGATTTTGAGCTAGGTGAGTTCATCACCAAAAAGAACCTCTTAGAAGAGGGGACTCAGATTCCTCCGATTCCTTCCCTTGGTAGTTTAGGTAGTGATGATGACGATGAACTCGAATCAGATGGTTCCGGTCTAATGACGATGAAAATTACTAGCGAAGAGAGGGAGCTAAGCGGATCTCATCAGAGTGAGGCTTCTGAATTTGATGATGAAGTTAACTCTGGAATTCAAGCTGTCTTTGATGGCACCTCAAGTGATAGTGCTCAAGAAAGTAGTGGGCTTTCTCTAGGGGGAAGCAGCGATGGCCTCGATCTCAGTTTGGATGATGATGAAGAGTTTGAAGAAGATGAACTCACCATGGCCAGTGATGAAAGCTCGCCAGATCTTGGAGGACTAGACTTAGAACAAGAAGAGGAGATTTCTCAAGAGTCCAACCTCGCATTTGAGTTTAGTGGTGATGATGAAATTGCAGAACCTAGTCTCAATACGGATATCGATTTAGATGGTCTAGGTAATGAAGAAGAAGAGGCACCCACGGGGGATATTTCCTTAGGAGGAATATCTCTTGATGAAGATTTTGATGGTGAAGAACCATTAGAGAATGATGAAAGTGAAGTAGAAGAGAGTGGAGACTCTACACTGATGATCAAATCTGACGATCTCTTGGCCTTAAAAGAGGATAACGATTCAGATGATTTAGACATAGACGAAGATGAGCTTTCTTTGGGAGAAGAAGATATGGGTCAGGATAATGACGACTTACTAGATGATGATTTAACTCTAGATGCAGGTCTTGACGACGATATGGAGTTAGAAAAAACAGTTGTTGAAAAGTACGATATGGCCGATGAAGGAGGAGCTCTTCCTGAGCTTGATGAACTTGAAGACTTTGACGACTCTTTAGAAAGTGAAATTGATGATGAGTTAGATGAAGACTTTGTAGAAGATTTTTCTAGTAGTCAAAATGCCATGTCTTTAGATGATTCTCTTGAAGATGGAGACGACGAATTAGACGATGATTTAAGTATGTCGATGGATAGTGGTATCGACGATAGTAGTAATGAGCATATATTACCAAATGATGAAGACCTTGAATTTCCAACTATGTCTGAAATTGATGCAAACTCAGCTGCAGATGAAGGAGCACTTGCGACAGGAGAGCTCGATCTTGATGCTGTTGATCAGACATTAAGTCAAATTGTTCAGACAGATGAAATCACCATGTCCGAACTTAAAAAAGAAAATGCTGCTGACGATTTTAGTATTGGAGAGGACGACTTTGCCCTAGACGATACCGACGATCAATTGATGGATATTAATAAGATAAATCTATCAGATGACTCGTCAAATAGTGATGAAATTGTAGATGAATTAGACTTTGATGGTGGTACTGATATAACTGAATTTGGGAAAAAGTTAGATGAGGACGGACCAACCTTACAGTTTGATAGTTCTACAGAGAAAACCAGTGAGCAGATAAATATAGCTGATGAAAGTTCTCCTGAAGTAAATATTACTGAAGTAAATGAAGAAGAAACTGTTGTTCTTTCTGCGGTAACTGTTGAGAGTGAGTTAAACTCAGAACCTGAAGCTACAGAAACAATTTCGAATCTAACACAAGATGCAAGTGATGATGGTTTGGTATTTGCCAATATCGATCAAACATCTTCGAGTGAACCTGTTCATGAAAGACCACTTGGTGTAAGTGAAATGATGACTGAAGGGGAGAAAAACCTGATTAGTGGTCATCATGAAAATGAGTTACTGAGGTTACAAACGATTATTCGCCAGCTAAGAGAAGAGAGAGAAGAGTTACTTGAGAACATTCACGGTATGGAGTCGGATAAAAAAGTTTTAGAGAGAGAAAACTTAGGACTTCGAGCCGAAGTAGATGAGTTAAAGATTGAATTGGGAATCATTAGAAAGCGGCATCGTGAAGAATTAGAAGAATTAAAGTATCGTAACCGAATCAGTGAAGAGAAAAAATTATTAGCACAAGAAAAATCTAAGAAATTAGATCGTGAGCTTTCTCGTTTACAGCAAAGAATTCATATCGATCTCAATAAAGTCCGACAAAGAGAGAAAGAATTGGAATCCAAGCTTGAACTAGCAAAGATAGACTCTGATTCTCAAGTAAAAGCTCGTGATCAGAAGATTATTGAGCTAAAAAGAAAGATTGATCAATTAGAATTTAATATGGAGAATGTGGCGATGAAAGAGCAGCAGTCTCGTACGGAAAAAATAAGAACTGAAGAAAGACTGAATAGAATTATGAAAACGTTAAGAGGTAGTATTGAATTACTTGAAGACGATATTCAGTATGATTCTGGAAGTGAGGACTAAAGATAGAAACAAACAGTGAATTACTTTCTTTAATTGAGTTAATGGCAGAGATTGATCATTTCCAAGGTGATCGTCTTCTCTTTGATCAAATCAATAGGTTCTTTCACGAAACACTTGGGCATGGTGAAGTGGTCATCTTGTCAGGTGCTAAATTTGATAAAAGAAAATCGAATAAGAGTTTCTATCGTATTCTTTATAATAAAAACTTTTTCCAAAAGTCTTGTCCTGTTGATGAAATTGAAAATTATCTAAAAGATTTCCAAAAACAAACTGAACAATCGTGGAAGCAAATTGAGATTAATGGTGAAGATTATATTTTCCTTTGTATGGGAGAGAGTAAAAAACAAATTGTAACAGGGGTTTTTAAATTAAAAGGTGAGGTCTCTGAAACTTTACTTGAAAACTTTGGAAAGATGGTCACATCATTAAATCGAAGTAATGAGCAGTTAAAACAGTACAAAAAAATGGAAGAGCTTGTTTACACAGATGATGTAACAGGTCTTTTTAATCAAAGAAAACTTAATAAAGACCTCGATAGTGCTCTCATAAAGCACCGTCAAATTCGTGATAAGTTTTCTATTTTGTTTATCGATATAGATCATTTTAAAAGTGTGAATGATGGTCATGGTCACCTCGTTGGTACAAAAATTCTCTTTGATTTAGCCTCGCTCTTAAATTGTGCAGTTCGAGAAAGTGATTATATTTATCGCTATGGAGGAGATGAATTTGTGGTTCTTATCCCCAACACCGGGCCTGAAATTGCCAAAAAAATTGGTGATCGAATTCTAAATACTGTTAAGAGTCATACCTTTGAAGTAAAGAGACCAGGCTCGCAAGATCTTCAGGAATTCAAGTTAACTGTCTCCATTGGCGTGGCCAGTTTCCCTCAAGATGCAAAGTCTCGTGAAGATATTCTAGAAATCGCTGATCAGATGATGTACCAGGCTAAAAAGACTGGCCGTGGTAGGGTATGCTTTACACATGATATTTTTGACACTACAGTTCTTGGTGAAGAAAAGACTAGTTAATCTCTTGGAAATTTATCATGAAAGTTAGTGTAGTTATTCCCGTTTTTAACGAAGAAAAAACAGTACTTGATCTTCTAAAATTAGTAGAAGATTCATGCGCAAAATTACAGCAAATTACAGACTATGAGTTAGTTGTGGTTGAAGACTGTAGTACTGATAACACGGCAAGTTTATTAAAAGAGTTAAAGAGCGAAAAAATAAATGTCTTTTTCCAGCCTTATAATCAAGGAAAAGGGGCGGCCCTCGCTAGAGGATTTCAAGAAGTCTCTGGAGATGTTGTTATTATTCAAGATGCTGATATGGAATATGATCCAGAAGAGTATCATGTTCTTCTTAAGCCAATATTAAAAAATAAAGCTGATGTTGTTTATGGATCTCGATTTAAAGGAGAGACCGCAAGAGTTTTATACTTTTGGCACTTTTTAGGAAATCAGTTCTTAACTTTGATGTCGAATATGTTTACCAACTTAAACCTATCGGACATGGAAACATGCTATAAAGTTTTCAAAACACCTATCATTCAAAATATGATTCTCACTTGTGACCGTTTTGGGATTGAGCCTGAAATGACGGCCAAGATTTCTAAAGTTCCTGAAATTAGAATTTATGAAGTTCCCATTTCTTATTATGGGAGAACCTATAAAGAGGGGAAGAAAATTGGTTGGAAAGACGGTGTCGCCGCGATTTGGTTTATCCTCAAATTCAACCTCTTTTGTGACCTTTCTCAGTCATTTCGCTCTCCTGAGAAGCTGACAGAGAATTTATCTGATAAAAACGCAAAATTGGCCTAGATCATAGGCAGTAAAAATCGCCAAATTTTAATGTAATATATCTATAAGGTATTGATTTTGCTGTAATTGAACGGCATTTCATAGACTTTTCTGCCAACTCATCACCAAATTAATTTATCATATATATATGTGTAAATAGTTGAAATTAATTCAACTGAAAAGGTGAATGCTTATGAAAGCGCTAAACTTATTAAAACTACTTCTCTTAATTCAAATTGTTCTTGGGGCGAGCTTGTTTGCAGCTGAAAATGTTGTGTATCGGGAATTATCCGATCGTGAAAAACAAGCGATGATCGATGAATATAAAAGATTACTCGATGATCATAAAAAGCAAAATGGCGGTGTTATTGATATGGCCGTTGTTAAGCCTTATGTCTCGGAAATGGTGGGAGACTTTTACGATCAAGAGCTTATCTCAAGCGAAGAAGTCGATAAACTAAAGAAAAGATTTGAGACAATTGAAAATAATACGGCCTTAAGTGAACAACAAAAATATGATGAGTTGATAAAACTTTTAAGTACAACTCTAACGGAAGTTCAAAAAACTCCCATGCAATGTATGGCCTCGACTCAAGCCTGTAATCAAAAGTCTTGTTGTCCAGGGCTCGTTTGTGCTCCAGAGCCAGTTAGAAAAGCGAGAGGCTTTCGCTCTAAAGAAAAAAGAGAAGGTAATGCTTTTGTTTTTAACGATGGAGTTAGATGTAAAAAAGATTCTGATTGTGAGTCTAGTAAATGTCTTTTGCCTGATGAAAACCAATTTGAAGAAATGTCTGATGATGATGAGTTTGCCCTTGCTGGGATGAGTGGAAATTCAGAACTCGATAAAAAAGTTCAAGCCAGAGAAAAGAAAAAACAAGAAAAAAGAAAAAGAAAGTTGGCCGCTGGTGTTGGTCGTTGTGAGCCAGTAAAAAGATGTTATGAGCCTGTTAAGTTAGGTGGAAGTTGTCTAGATAATCCTGTTTGTGCTTCTGGGAAATGTTTAAAAGTTAATTTTAATACTAATTTTATGGGTGAGTGTAGAGCTGCTCAAAAAAGTTGTAAGCAAGATTCACAGTGTTGTTCTGGTAGTTGTGAAAACAATAGATGTGTGGATCAATTTCTTTGTAAGCAATGTGTACAAAATGGCGGTAAAGTTAAAAGAGGTTTAAAGTGTTGTGAAGGTCTTATTCCCAATAAAAGAGGGCGTTGTATTCCAGATGCTCCACCAATGCTTCTTATCAAAAATAATATTTCTCCTGTTTTAAATTTCGTACTCGATCTTTTCATTGCTAAAGCAAATGCTCAAAGTACTGAGCCAAAGCTAGATGGACTTATTATTTTAGATGCATTGAAGAATTTAACTTTTGATAAAGTAACGTCTTCGATTACAACACCTATTCCAGATGAAATTACTAATGCTAATCATAACAACCCGACTAAAGAAGATGGTGATAATACATTAGCTTTTTATGAAGGGTTACCAGACTCCGATAAAGAAGCACTAGATGCTCTCGTGAAAGCAGATACGGGTTTTACACTTGCTGAACTCTCAGAAAGAAAAGATCTTGTGACGACAAAAGAAGCTGATGATGAAGCACTGACGATCATTAAAGATAATATTGATGATTTTGATGGAACGAGTATTCCCTCGGGACCTGAAGTAAACCCTGTCGATGATAAAACGGGAGAAACGGCGTTTAATGCACAAAAATCCGTTTATAATACCTTTGAAGGGTCAGATTTTAAAAACTGTAAAATCAACTTTAGAAATGATTACTATAAAGAATTACAAAATAACTTAATGTTTGAAGCAGAAGTGGCACTACTTGGATTTGAATTTGTTGCTCTTGGAAATGGAGTAAAAGACTATTGGAAAAGAGATGGCATGTCGATTCATGAGCAGTATAAAAAAATTGCTACGAATTTACAGGCCAATAGAAGAGAGTTTAATCAAGATCTCGAAGAAACAAATCGTATTCTTACCTGTATGTGTTATGACAGTAAAGGTTTTGAATTTCTTGATGGAGCTTCTAAAGATTATTTCAAGAACTCATGTCCCGATCAATATCAAGCACACCTAGATTTTCAAAAGAAGCTTGCTAAAAAAGAAGTTGCGGATACAGCAACATCAAAAAGTATTGAAACAGGAGACGCTTCAAGTATTAAATACTTAAGAATGATGAATGCTTGGGCCGATAAAATGGCCGAACTCAAAGCAAGATCACTTGTGAGAAACCAAGATAGTTTAAATATTACGGTTGAAGCGAATGATTATATGGTTAACCAGGCCCCATGGGATCAAACTAAAGTTAAAGATTTTGAACTTTATCGTTTTACAATTAAAGATTTAAAATCAGGTGCCATGTTAACAGGTGCCGCAGCTGGTGCTTTACTTGCGGCCGGTGCAATCGCTATCGCAGGTGGCTTTGCGACAGCTTCGACACTTTCTGCCTGGGCAGCGACTGGTATCATTGCAGCGACATCTCTCGCCGGTGCAGGTGGTTTTTGGTTACTTGGAGCATTGAGAGGTGCATGGCAAGCGAAAACGCCAACGGTAAATGATAGCTTTGTGAAAGGAAGAGAGTCTTATAAATGTGGTAAGAAAAGCCAGTGTTCCGATTTCAAAAGAGTTTTAAAACAACCTTATAACGAAATATGTAATATTCATGCCTCGTCAAATGCGTGTGTAAAACATTTCCTCGTTTCTAAAGAAACACCAGAGGATTTTGCTGGGACTATGAAAACTCATAGTACGATGCATAGTACTTCAGATGTTCAAGCTCACTTTGATGATGTCATGCAAATGTCTGAAGGTGAGAGTTTATATTTTATCATCGACCCTTGGGTACCTGTTGGAATGAACAAATCGGATATTCTTGCTGGTCAACCAGAGTATACCGCTCTCCTTGAAGATGGCTTTAAAGACGCACTTTCTTATCTTAAAAAAGGTAAGCCAAGTGGATATCAGGGAAGTGGTTACCTTTCTAAAAATGTCATCGGTGCTAGAGCAACTGCAGAATATGCTCCTAAATTAGCAGCTCAAAATACCTATAATCTTTCAAAACCTGAGAAAGATAAAATTATCGCTGCCGCTAAAAAGTACGCTATCGATGAGCAGTTCTTTAGCGCTGGCCAAACTGACTATATCAATACATTTGCTAACTATGTTTATAAGTATCATTACCTCTATCCAAAAGCAGTACCAGCAACAGAGGGTAATATTAGTTATCCTCCTCCGGGGCTAGCGACTTATACGAGTATCATCAAGTTTGGTCTATTTAGAATTACTAATACCAATGGTGATGAATATAGAAGTTTATTAGATTTACAATCTCAGTACAGAAACCTTTTGGCCGATCGATTGAAACTATATCGTGATAATAATCAACTTGGTGAAGAAGAGCTTAAAGAGATCAATGCTGAGATTGAAAAACTTCAAGGTGAGGTTGTCAGTCTTAACGAGTTTAAGGGATTAGCAACAAGCTTAGTCGGCTCTGATATCAATACCTCTTCTCTCGGTTCAGGTTCTAATACTTTTGAAAGTTTAGTGGGTGTTGGTGGCCTTACTAGCCAAGGAGATGCCAAAGGGGTTGTGAACTCCTTAAGAGCACTAGGAAAGTTAAAAGAGGACTCTAAAGAAGAGCAAGAAGCCTATAATAAAAGAATGTCTGGAAATGAAGAGAGAAAAAATACACTTCTTGCTGCTCAAAAGAAGATGGTAGATTCATTTTTTAATCCTCTTGGTACAGCAAAGCAAAGTTTCTTTGAAGGTGCTAATGATGCTGCTGGAGCAAAGGGGAGTGGTAATAGCTCACTTAACAATAATAACGTCGCCGCAAAATTAAAAAATAGTGGAACTAATAGAAATGCATTTGCGCCAAAGAACAGAAACTTTGGTCTTGGGTTAGGAAATAATAACTCTAAGTTTGGTAGTGGTTCTAGTTCGCTTGATGATGGTGGTTTGGGTCTTGATGTTGGAGCTTCTTCTTTATCTGGAAGTGATGCTGAATCTCAAGGACAAATCTCAGCAGCAATTAATGCGAGAAATAATCAACCAAAAGGTAAGTACGAGCCTAATGATAAAGATAGTCTCTTTGATATCGTCACCAAGGCTTATATCAGAAACTACGATAAAGTACTGACTAAAAAGAAGGGTAATAATCAATAATTAATGAGTAAACTCATGGATGATCCTCTCCCCCCCAAAAAAACAAGGAACGTTAATCTTGATGTATTGCGAGGCTTCTTTGTAAGCCTCGCATTACTTCAACATTTTGCCTATTATTGGAATATTTGGTTTATCGATCACTTTAAAGATCACGACCGTGGTGTTTTTTCTTTTTATAATGATCTCGTTGGAAAAAATATCATGCTCGAGGACCCTATTGCTTTTCATTTACTCGTCTTTTTTACACCTTGGGTTAGTCAAGTCTACCTTTCACTGGCGGCTTTTAATTTATCTTTTAGAGATCATCATGACTTTATTCGTGTGTTTCCAAAAAAGATTAAAATATTTATTTCACTATTTATTTTCTTTGTCTTTGAGAATTTTCTGGTTGCTGCGACTTTTGGTGAGGCGATTTCTTTTTATCCTTTAATGTCTTGGATGGTGATTCTTATTCTCATTGCAACTGTGTATAAGTTTTTTAATATCAAAGGTGTCATCATTATTTTTATCTTGTCATTACTGTCTTGGAGTACTTCTGATATTTTCATTTGGGGTGATCAATTCGAAAGATTTGTCAGGTTTAATATTCATCCCTATTTTGAATATGATGCGAGAATAGAGTATTTTCTTCCCTCAGGCTGTATTGGTTTTCTCCTTGGCCATCTTCATTTTCATAAAGAAAAGTGGGGAGATGCTCGTTATTTTTTTGCTATGGCCTTCGGGGTGATCATTATTGGAGTCTATAATATATTTGGCGAACCCTTCACTCTTAATCGTTTTGATATATTGGCGACAGAGCACGATCTCGCAGAAACATTTTTTGGAACATTAAATATTATTGGTATTAACTCATTTGTGATTATGCTTTTTTCAATGCTCAATCAAAAGAATATCCACCTGGCATTTTTAAAACCTTTAAAATGGATTGGAATTAACTCTTTATTAATATTTGGATTACATCGAATTCTTTTTGTTCATCTCATTGCTCCCATAAGAGTGTATCTAGGGGCAGTCTTTAATTGGCCAATTTATCCGTCATTTTTTAATGAGCTGACTCATTTAATAATAGTTTGCTTTATTGTGTACCTTATTCAAAAATCTAATATAATAGAATTGTTTCGTAGACAAAACTAGCGGACTAGATACATGGATGTAAGTTCTCAACATTTCTTTGCCGATGTTTGGCTAAATTCAACTCTTGATGATGCTACTGTTAAGAAAATTACTTCAGTTATTGATAAACGTTTAACTGTCATTGAAAAGTATGAGTGCCAATTTGAGCCTCAAGGGGTGACGATTGTCTATATTTTAGCAGAATCTCATTTTGCAATGCACGTCTATCCTGAACATGACTATTTTACTCTGGATATTTATGTCTGTAATAGGGCCGTAGATCTAGATGATGTTTTTGATGAAATCGCGAGGTCACTTGATATCGCTCATATTGAAAGAAAGAATATACCAAGAGGAAATGAGCCAAAGAGAAAAACAGGCTATCATGAGAAAGAGTCTTTAAGTACATTATATCTTATAACCTTTGTCGTTGCGGCTTGTAGTATTCTTTATGAGCTTTTAATGGCCCAAGCACTATCAGCTATTATGGGTAATAGTGTTTTACGCTATAACCTGACGATAGGAACTTATATTGCGTCTATGGGAGTAGGAGCACTTTTATTTAACCGTTTTAAACTCGAAGATAAATATCTCGGTTTAACTTACGTCGAGTTGTTTCTTTGTTTAATTGGCGGGTTCTCTCCGTTATTAATTTTATCTTTTGATGCTTTTTTACATAAAGTGGCCTTTCCTGGTGTTTTTTCTTACCACGGCAGTGTCATTCAGTCTGTTTCTTTTCTTTTTAATCATTTTCTTATTCTCGCTGTTGGTTTTCTTTCGGGTCTCGAACTTCCTTATTTAATGAGTATGGGAAAAGAGAAATCTAATATGGCGGAAAAGCGAGTTCTCGTTGTCGATTATTTTGGTACACTCTTTGGTGCACTCTTATTTCCTCTCGTTCTTTTTCCCATCTTGCGTTTATTTGATATTGGATACTTTGTGGCCATCTTAAATTGTGCTGTCGCTGTTTTTCTTATGTTGAAAATAGATAAGAAGTATCTTTTGTTAAAATGTACTGTGGCCATCGTTTTTGGCATGTATATACTAATGAAAATTTATAGTGATGAAATTAGTAGTTATTTTATCGAAAACTTGTACTTAGGAGTGTAATCAATGAAAAAGCTAGCACTCTACGAAATTCAAATTATTACGTTATTACTTTCCTTTTGCAGTATTGTTTATGAATTATTACTTTCAAGTACACTTGCGGTGATTACCGGAAAGCCTATTTGGTGGCAAAGTGTAACGATCGGTATTTATATTGGTGGTCTTGGGATAGGTGCCTTTAGAGCAGAAAAAAAGTTAGATCAGTATCGTGAACTCTTTGGCACAGAAATGATTTTATCTTTCTTAGGTATGATCAGTGTTGTTTTGGTTTATTTTGCCAGAACAGGTTTTATCATGTCGGATTACCTCACCTATCTTGGAAGTGACTTTCACTCAAGTGTTTACGTGCAAAATTTGTTTTATCTTAAGGGGATTTTCTTTTTAGTGGTACAATCGGTAACTTTCTTGATTGGTATGTACTCAGGTCAAGAAATACCTCTTCTCATTGATATTTATCAAAAAGGAAAAAAAGAAGATAAGTCTCATATTATTTTAGGAGTCAATTATATTGGAACCTTGGTAGGGACAGTCTTTTTTGCCTTTTACTTCTTTCCTAAACTTGATGTTTTGATTACATCTTTGATCGTTTCCGGCTTGAACTTATCAGTTTGTTTATATCTCCTTATTCGAAGATATCTTGTTTTCAAAAAACATTACATAGCATTTATCGGTGTTATTGTTGCGGGAATAATAACGATTTCATTTAATCTTCATAATATTGAACAGTTTTACCTAAAAGTAACTCATCTTTTTAGAAGGACAATTCATGATTATAAATTGAGTTATCGTGATTTCTTAAGCGATCTTCCTCGAATGAAAGATATTGAACGGCATAAATCACTTTATCAGTATATTGATTTTTTTGATGTTCAAGTGAAAGGGGTCACCGTAGAGCAAATTATGACTCTCGATACAAAATTTCAATACAGTACTTGGAATGAGGCCCTTTACCACGATGCTTTTGCTCATATTCCTCTGGGAATGACTGATATTATTCCAGATCGTGTTCTCGTTCTCGGAGGTGGTGATGGCCTTCTCATTCGCGAGTTACTCAAATATGATCAGATTAAAACGATTAAACAAGTTGAGCTTGATGAGAAAATCATTAAGATGCATAAAACAGAAAAGCGTTTTACTGATTTGAATGAAAACGCCTTAAATAACGAAAGAGTTCAAACGACAATAGGTGATGCCTTTTATTATTTAAGAAATAGCTCTGAAAAGTTTAAAGCTATTTTCATCGATTTCCCGTATCCAAATAATTACAATATCGCCAAACTTTTTAGTTTTGAGTTTTATCGTTTTGTTGAAAGATCTCTAACCGACGATGGTTTTGTTGTTATCGATGCACCAGTTACCCCTGACGAAAAATATAATCCTCAAAAACATCGGGGTAGAGCGGTGATGTCTTTTAGTTTTACCGACTCAGATAAGGCCTATAATTCTATTTTATTAAGTACTCTTCACTACGCAGGCTTTAAAAAGTTTTACCCTTACAAAGTTGGAGGGGAGACATTTGTTCTGTTTAGAAAACAAACTCTTGCTTATAATTATGACTTTCTCGATAGTGGTAATGATAAGTTTAGAAAAGTGACCGTACAACAATTGCAGGCAATTAAAGAGCAAGAGTTTCCATACCGAATTGATCGGAAATATATCAACTCTATTTTTAGACCTCGGTTAATCGATTCAAGACGTTTTTAGCACAGTAGAATTTGCCGGAAGCCCTGATTTCATGGGCAACAAGTAAGATCATCCAAGTTTAAACCGTTAAATATTTCGTAGCATAGCGAGGTGTTTATGAGGTTAGGTGTAGTTTTATTTTTTCTCTTCTCATTTTCTGTTTTAGCTAAATTAGATTTATCTAAAAAACAGTATATTATTCATATAAAATCACCTGATCGCTTATCTTTAAAATCAGATGGAAGTGAACAAGCTCAAAAAGAAATTTATGAGGTACCAGAAGAGTTAAAAGATGACTTCATCGAAGAAATGAATGCGCGTTACGATGTTGTTGAAATCGAAGAGAATATACTTCTTGATTATAAAGAAGACGTTGATGATCAACTTTTTATCCATCAGTGGGGAATGCAAGATAATACTGGTGGAATTGATGTGAAGAAAGCTTGGGAGATCAGCCAAGGTGAAAAAGATATTGTTGTGGCCGTTATTGATTCGGGTGTTCTTCTCGATCATGCCGATATTTCATCGTCATTAGTACAAGGTGCAGATTTTGTTTCTGATCTTTTTATTGCCAATGACGGAGATGGAAGAGATATGGATCCATCTGATCCAGGAAACTGGAATGCGACAGGTGAGTGTGGACCTGGTTCACGCTCTAGAGTTTCTAATTGGCATGGAACACATGTTGCTGGTGTGATTGCTGCCTCTAAAAACGGACTAGGTATTACGGGTGTAGCACCTAATGTCTCTATTCTACCCATTAGAGCGATGGGAAAATGTGGTGGAAGGTTAAATGATGTTGCCGATGCTATTCGTTGGGCGGCCGGAGGAACCATTTCTGGAATGCCTGCCAATGAAAACCCTGCCCATGTCATTAACTTAAGTTTAGGTGGGATTGGTACATGCGGAAGTAGTATGCAAAACGCAATTGATTTTGCAAGGTCAAGAGGAGCAACGATCATTGTTGCCGTTGGAAATGAATCACTAAATCTAGATAGAATTGCGCTGGTTCCTGTCAGTTGTCGAGGAGTTGTGAATGTTGGATCAAACGATTTTGATGGTGAGAGATCAAGCTTTAGTAACTATGGTCTCGAAGTAGATGTTATGGCCCCTGGAGGCTACCGCTCTGGTCTTGGAATATTAAGTTTAAGTAACTCTGGAGTAACAACTCCTAACGAAAATAATTATACCTACAGAGTGGGGACTTCTTTTGCTGCTCCTCATGTCGCTGGAATTGCAGCTCTTATTTATTCAATTAATGAAGGTCTGTATCCGGATCAAATTGAACAAGCTCTTAAAGACGGAGCACTTTCAATACTTAGCTCTGGTTCAGGAAGTGGTCTTGTTCAAGCTTATGATACGCTAGCATTAGCTGAAGGTGAGGAGCCTGATCCCGATTTCAAAACGAATGAGCCGATTGTTAACCGTCAGGCCGCTTCGAGTTCAAGTATTGGCAGTACTTATCAAGAAGAAATTGCAGCTTGTGGAAGTGTTGACCTTAGTGGTGGAGGAGGAAATGGTCCAGGAGGTTTTCTCCCTAGTTTATTTTTCGGTCTCATACTTATGGGATTTTCGACTCGTTTCAAATATTTAAGATAACCGGTTCTTTTCGCTTTTCTTTATTTTTTACTTTAAAGAGAATGGGAGAGGTCGCCACAGGCCCGCCAATTTCTAATTTATAATTGCCTGGTTCGAAATCTTTCGAGACAACGAAACTATGGGTACAGCTATTACCCTTGATCTTGATAGCAATATTTTCACGCTTCCAATCTTTAAAAACCGAATTATTGTTTTTTTCAGTGAGTACACGGTAGATTGTCACTGGCTCACCTACTTGAATTTCTAAAGTTTTAAAATAATGGCGGGGTATCTGAATCAGGTATAGACCTTCAAGTTTTGGATCTCCTATTGAGTCATGATAGTTACGATCTGAAAAGAGAGGAAGACCTGCTGTATACTTTGTGATTAAAAACTCACGGTACTCTTTTTTAGCGGTTCCAATTTTATAAATATAGGGGTCAACTTTTGGTGGATTTAACCACTTTGACAACTGTTTAATGGGAAAAAGTCTCTTCTTATGCCAGATAACTCCCAAAGAAAAGCTCAATAAAAAAACTGTAAGAACTAATATGGCTTGTTTTTTCATTCTTAAACAATAATCTGCTCTTTAGGTGATTGCAAACTTTACCCCGTGTCTGAAGAAATTCCTCCTTGTTAAACTATTAAGATAGGAGAATTATTATGTTGGACCAGTTAGCAGCTGATACACAGGCACCCTTATCTTTAGTTACATTATTTATCAATTTAGGTTGTGGTATGATCATGGCCTTGTTGATTAAATATCACTATATTTACTTTTCAAATGTTTTTACTAATAAAAAACATTTTTCAAATGTATTAACTTTTGTTCTTTTAACAACAATTCTTATTATTACAGTAGTGAAAACATCTCTGGCCTTATCTCTAGGCCTTGTTGGTGCACTATCTATTGTAAGATTTAGAACACCGATAAAAGAGCCAGAGGAATTGGGCTATCTTTTCTTGGTCATTGCAAATGGTTTAGGTTTAGGTGCCAATCAAACAATTCCGACAATTGTTTGTTCCATCATTATTTTAGTGTTTGTTAGTGCTTTAAAATGGAACACGAGAGAGAGTAATGATAAGAATTTATTTTTAAATATCACGATTCCCAAAAAGGAAAATGAAAATTACATTGATAAAGTGAGTGAACTTGTTAAAAACCACTCACAATATACTGACCTTAGAAGGTATGATCATAATAATGAAAGTGCCCATCTCATTTTTAATGTTTCATTAAAAGATGCCAAAAGTTTAGAGGGAATCATTTCTTCTCTCTCAAGTGAATATAGTAATTCAGAAATAACATTCACCGATCAAGGTAAAATAGCTAGCTTTTAATTATGATTATAAAAGATGAAAGACATTTTAAAAAAGAAAAGGTTAAGGGAAAAGCATCTCCTCAGATTATGATCTTAGCTGTCTTTATTTTAACGTCTCTCTCGCTCGGATCATTAGTACTCGGTGTTTTTTCATTTACTAAAATAACGGCAAAACTTGATAAATGGCTTTTTATCAATGGACAGATGCAAGGGGCCCAGCAAATAGGTTTAAAATCTGCTCTCAAAAAAGCAGGTAAATCCTATTTAGCTAATAATAAAAAAATTAGTAGTGAAGACACGTTACCTGTTTTAGATCTTCAAATAAAATTCAAGCATTATCATAAGTTACTTCAAGACCGTAATGAGGCCATTGAGAAAGGTTTACTGGCCACAGTCGAAAAACATACGGTTCCAGCTGAAGTAAAATATGGAGATAAAAAGTATAAGGCCAATATCAGATTAAAAGGAGATATGGTTGATCATATCCTCGATAAATACTGGTCATATCGCATAGATATTAAAAAAGGGGAGAGGCTATTTGGAATGTCGAGATTTTCGGTACAGCATCCAAGAGCACGAGATTTCCACAGTGAAAAATTAATTTTCGATCAATTACAAGCAAATGATATTTTAACCACACGCTATCAGTATATAAGGTTTTTTCTAAATGGCGAAGATTATGGAGTTTATGCACTAGAAGAGCATTTTACAAAAGATTTGTTGGAGTCTCAAAAAAGAAAAGAAGCACCCATTATTAAATTTGATGAAACATTAGGATGGCATGGGTTTCCTGTCGATAATTGGCATGGACCACAGACAGCAAAGGTGGATTATTTCTCAAAAAAGAGAATTCATGAAAACCCTGTTTTAAAAGAACAGTCTGCAAATGCTGTCGCTTTGATGAGAGGCTTCGTTGAAGGGAAGTTAAAGGTAAAACAAGTTTTCGATATGAAAAAAATGGCCGATTATATGGCCATCTTGGAGCTTTGGGATGTCATGCATGGCTTTGTTTGGAATAATCTTCGTTTTTATTATAATCCCTATGTAGCAAAACTTGAGCCCTTGGCCTATGACTTAACCGCTATTTCATGGAAATTGCCACATTCAAAATATTTAAACTCACTTGGTGGAATGCATTTATTTAGACAAATTTTAAAAGACGATGAGTTTCGAGCTCTCTTTTTTACTAGACTTAAGTATCATGCCCAAAAAATGTCCGATGAGAAGTTTTATGCTGAATTAAATCAAAAAGAAGAAAAGTATTTATCAATCCTTAGGAGAACTTATCCTCTCATCTCACCATTTGATAAGAATGTTCTCAAAAAAAGAGTTACCTGGGCAAAGCTAGTTGGTGAACATAACTATTTATCACTGAGAAAGGGAGGCTTTATTGATTTTGACAAAAAAGAAGCAAGGTTTCCAGCAAAGGCTTATCTCAATCGCGATAATTTATTAGAAATACAAAACTTTACTCCCTATGAGCTTAAAGTTAATAAGCTTAAATTTACTTCTTTACATAAAAACTTTGAGCTAATTATCAATGAGTCAATTGATGCTGGAGAGTTATACGGTGTTGTAGGGAAGAAATATTTTGATATAAAAGAAGTGAAACTTTTTGGCATCGACCTTGGCCGTGTTGATGTGGCCATTAATGATAAAGTCTTCTCGATTGATATCGAAAAATATCAAGATCCTTTGAATAGCAGTATTCTTCAAGCTCAAGACGTCAATCAATATAAATTTTTAAACTTCGATCATCAGAAAAAAACAATTTTAATTAAAGCCGGAACTCATAAAGTTGATCAGACCTTAGTAACGCCAGAAGGGTATCGACTCACGATTGAAAAAGGGGCAACGTTAATTTTCTCTAAAAAGGCCAATATGATTGTTAAGGGAAGTTTGACTGCCATTGGCTCTAAGGAATCTCCTATCACCCTTAAGGGGATAGGGCAAAATACATGGCCTGGAATAGCAATCATTGCTCCTCAAAACCAGTCACTTTTAAAGTATGTGAAAGTACAAAATACCAGCGGCGTTAAGCTTCCTGGTTATTTTCTAACTGGTGGAGTTAATTTTTACAAAGCAAATATAGAATGTCATTACTGCTCATTTGAAAATAATGTCGCTGAGGATGCTCTCAATATTGTTCACGCTAATTTTGTCCTAAATCACACTCGGTTTTATAAAACACGTTCAGATGCCTTTGATGGTGATTTTTCAAAAGGAGATGTTCTCAATTCAACTTTTAAGTCTGTTGGAGGAGATGCCATTGATTTTAGTGGAAGTGATATAACGGCAGATAATAGCCGATTTGATGATGTTAATGATAAGGCAATTTCAGTTGGGGAACAGAGTAAGTTTAGTGGGAAAAATCTCTTTGTCTCAAATTCTGGAACAGGAATCGCTGTTAAAGATTGGTCAAATGCTAAAATTACTAATTCAAATTTTTCAAAGATCAAACATGTTGGAGTCATGGCCTATATGAAAAAGAATCTTTTTGGACCAGCTCAGATTGAAGCTCATAATTTAACATTTGAATCCACACCAAAAAGATATTTGGCCCAAGTAAAAAGCTCTATCGTCGCAGATGGTGTTAATATTGATGAAGAAGATATCGATATCGACAGTCTTTATAAACATGGGCATATGAAAAAATGAGTGAAAACCTAGGTGGTGATGAACACCGCTATGAAATTAAATTTCAATTTCCTCTAGAAGAATTTTCAAAAATTGAGCAAATCATCAGATCTCATTATTTTTCTTTCAAGAAATTTTATCAAGACAGACAAGTGAACAATGTTTATTTTGACTCTTTTGATCTCTTTAGTTACGAGGAAAACCTCTGTGGACAAGCTAAAAGATGCAAGGTTCGCTATCGCTGGTACGGTGAGACATGGAAACATGATAAGGCCGTATTGGAGTTTAAATTTAAAGATCAAAACACAACATTTAAAAAACGTTTTGAATTAAAAGAAAAATTGTTAATGAAAGGGCAAAAACTTAAAACGTTTAGAGATAATATATTTTCTCATAGAATTGTCGACCTCTATGCGGTTGATTCTGCACAGTTTTACCCTGTTTTAATTAATCAATATAAAAGGTGTTATTGGGAAAGTGCAGATCGATTAGTCCGCGTTACACTAGATCGTGATATTACCTTTTTTGATCAAACAAAGTTTCACTCTCTTAATACAAACTTTTCTGAAAAAATTGGCGAAGTTGGTGTGATGGAAGTTAAAAGTGCTGTTGAAAATAAGGCCCTTGTGGAAAAAATTGGTCAGGCATTACCAATCAAGGTAAGCCGCTTTTCGAAATACGTCGTGGGTATTCAGTCTGCTTCACTTATTTAATATGGAAAATAATGAATCATCAAAGGGCAAATTATATTCCAACTTTAGACGGATGGAGAACAGTTGCAATTGCTCTTGTTATGGGATTTCATTTCTTAACACATCAAGATTGGGTTCCATCAAAGATTCAGTTCTACGCAGGTTTTGGTGGTTATGGTGTAGATATCTTTTTCGCTCTATCAGGTTTTCTTATTTGTACAAGAATATTAATAGGTATGAAAAAATACGGCACTTTAAATCTTAAAGTTTTCTATATTCGAAGAACATTTCGTATATTACCTCCGGCATTGCTTTATTTACTCTTCTTGGCCATTTTGACATCGTTCAATATTATTAATGTAACTAAATGGGAATTTATCTCTGCTATGACATTTTGGAGAAATTATTTACCTATAGAATTTGCAGCACCTCTTAGTTTTACTAATCATTTTTGGTCGCTATCAATTGAGGAGCATTTTTATCTCTTTTTTCCATTTTTGATGATTTATATTCCAAAACAAAGACGACTTTATTCATTAATCATGTTGGCCTTAATCATAGCTTTTTGGAGGGCAGTTGATTCAAGGTACAACCTTTTAACTGGAATATCACCTTATCTGGAGTATAACTATCAGTTTACTTTCGCCAGATTGGATAATCTACTCTGGGGAGCTATTTTAGCTATTATCTATTTTAATGAAAATAACAAAAAATTAATTGATAGTTATTTAAAACCTTGGGTAGGCTATTTATTGATTATGTTTATTTCTTTAATAATCATTTTTCCCATTCCCGCAAAAAGAATCCTTTTGGCCATTTTATTTCCTGTGATGATTCTTTTTACAGTTGTTAATCCAAAGTGTTTATTAAGTCTCATTCTCGAAACAAAAGTATTTCGCTGGGTAGGTGGACTTTCGTATGGCCTTTATCTGTGGCAACACCTTTTTTTAAATGGCTCCCAAGAAATCTCTCCTGAATGGTTTTCCCTTTTACAATCAGCCTATTTATCGATACCGCTGACATTCGTTTGTGCTTTTTTAAGCTATCATTTACTAGAGTTACCTCTCATCAAAGTTGGAAGAAAAACATCACAGAAATTTTCTTCTTATTAAATTTCTTGAAGGCTTTTCACAGTATAGATAAAAAAGACTAGATGGAAGTTAAAAGTGCTGTTGAAAATAAGGCACTTGTGGAAAAAATATGTCAGGCATTACCAATTATGTTAAGCCGATTTTCGAAATACGTCGTGGGTATTCAGACTTCGAGTTTGATTTAAAAAAATAAAAATTTTTCTTTGTATTTTTCTAAAACTGCGACGTAATTTGGTCCAATAAAATTTTCATCAGTATGAGCATATTCTTTGAATAAAATACCTTTTGGATAGATTTTACCCATTGAGTAACCATAGTATTTGAACAATTTATAAAAATCATTCAATAAGAATTTTGATTCAATATTAACAAGACCATATTCAAACTGTATGATTTTAATTTTGTTTTCTTTGAGAAATGGTGACAGACCATCCAAAACAGTGTGTTCCATACCTTCAACATCAATTTTTAGAAAGTCGATACTTTCAATATTACTTTCTTTACAAAACTCAAAACCATTTTTTACTTCTGCTATAATCTCTGAATTTGTTTCTTCAGCAACAATTTTTATACTTGAACTAAGCTCATCAGATTGATCACTGGTATAAAAGGTTATTTCTTCAGATTTATGAGAAAGTCCAAAATTTAAACATCTTACATTCTCACAGTTTGATAGAGTTTTTTTTAGCTTCTTATATGTACCTGGTATTGGTTCAAAGCAGTAAATCTTAGCATTTGGTAAATATTTTAATGTATCAACGGCCCATTCACCTTTATTGGCCCCAACATCAAAAATTGTATTAATTTCTAGGTCAAGACTACCAAGTCTCTTGAGAAACATAAGCTCTCCATTAGAAGATTTATCATAATTATGATTTTCAATTGACCTATAGAAATTATAAATAATTCTAGAAAGGGCCCTTCCAAAAAGATTTAATCTGTTTTTTGATATGAATTTTCCAATAATTGTAAAAAGTTTAATAATAAGTCTTCCCATAATACTAGGATATTAGACTTTTCTTTAAATGGATAGTGTAGAGGAGTATTCAACTAACAAATTTATTTTTAATATAATGTCGTGCTGGTTTTTCAACATAAGTAAAAAAAAGGCAAGATAAAGTTATTAGAACTATAGATAAATAGAAGCTATATAAAAACCCACTCGTCAATGTAACTCCAAATACTTTGGTATATAATTGTTGGGCATAAAACTTTAATGGGGCTTGAAGTATATAAAGTGAGTAACTTGCTTCACCTAAAAAAATCCACACTTTCTTATTATAAAGTGTATTAAGCTTTATAGAGGAAGCATTTAGTAAAATAAAACTAGAAAAAATAATAATAATAAATGGATTTTCAGCATGAATATTATTTTTTGGAATAAAGCTAATAAAAGAAAGTAAAACAATACTAATAAATAATGAGAAATTACCCATGTCATACTTATTAATTTGTAAAAAATAGTCACGATAAACATAGTAGAGATTTATCCCTATTAGAAAATTAACCATTCTGAAAAAAATGAACCCTTTGAAGTTACATTCCCAAGCTTTACCAAAAAGAGTAAATGAATCAGGAATGCCCATCTTCATAAAATCGAGAAGAAAAGAAATTAAAAATAAAAAAATGAGATTTTTAAATGAATCCTTAAAAGGTCCAAGCTTTTTCGCTTTGATAAAAGGAAAAAGGAGATAAAAGAATAACTCAGCAGAGATAGACCATGCCGGTGTATTCCATCCCTGTGTAAAAGCTTTTATGGGCAGTAGGGTGTGAAGCATTGTTAAATTGATAAAAACTTGACCACCAAGTTCTGGTAAAGAGTTTGAATTTTTCCAAGTGAGATAAAGTAGCGGTAAAGCAAGAAATAGGGCCAAATAATACATGGGAGCAACACGGGCCATTCGTAGGATAAAAAATTGTCTGAAGCTAAACTCTCTTTCTGTGTAGTTTAAAGCGATGATAAATCCAGAAAGAATAAAAAAGAACGGAACTCCAAGGTGACCCACGCTAAAAATGGGGTTAAGAAAGCTTAGGTTGCCTGAAAAACTAAAATAATGAAAACCTACTACCCAGAAGGCAGCAAAAAACCTTAGACCTGTTAATGCTGGAATATGATTGTTTGGCATAGATTTATTATAAGTGAGAATCATACTCGATTGAGAAAATTTAGCCAGAGCTTAATGCTCGGGTAATGTGACTGTTTTTTTTGTCGCCATTTTTTTTTGGCAAATCCCTAAATTAATAATTTTGAAAACCGTAAAGCTTATGTGAAGTAATAAGGAGACACAATGATGCTCGCCAGTTTTTCAGAGTTTAAGTTTTACCAATCGTTTAGAATTCCCGTTGATGAAGCGGATAACCTTCGTTTTTTAATTGAAAAAGAAACAGAAGTAGGAAAGAACGAGTATATTGAAGACGGTAAACTTCTCGATATTTCTTTAACCGGACTTGGTTTTGTTACTAAAGATAGAATCAATGTTGGAACAGAAGTGACGATCTCGTTACAGTTCAAAAAGCAACATTTAGACTTAACAGGAAGAGTGGTAAGGGCCTTCTATAACCATATTGAGGATGAAGAACTCATTTATGGGGTAGAGATTGATGATGAACCAAAAATTCAAAAGTTTCTAGAGAACTTTATTTCTAGTTTTTCTCTCGATAGACTAAAAGAATGTCTTATTGATTCTGCTCTGAGAGAAAGATATACCAAAGCCTCAGATGGTTTTGAGATGTTCAGTCTATTGCTTTCACTATTTAAAGATATTACTCATTTTGGTGATCAAGAAGGATTTCTTGAAAATATGCTCGAAGAAGTAACAAGGGTAATGAATGCTCAGCGTGCTTCATTATTTTTGATTAATGCTGATAAAAACGAATTAGAGGCCGTTGCTGCCTTAGGTGTAGAAAAAGATAATTTAAAGTTTGATTATCGTTTAGGGATTGCCGGTTCTGTTTTTACAACTGGGGTGGCCCTCAATATTGACTCTGAAAAAGTACAAGAACGATACAATGATGTTTTTGATAGAAAGTTTGAGTTTGAGACCAAATCAATCATCTGTCATCCGATTCATAACAGAGAAGATAAAATTATTGGCGTTATTGAAGTTATCAATAAAAGAAACCAAGATCGTTTTACCGTTGAAGATGAAAAGACGATGAAGGTTTTGGCCTTGGTTTTCTCTTCAGTTTTTCATAATTATAGCCCAATGAGTGAAGTCTCTCAGATCAGAAGGTTTTCGAGACCTTTTGATAGAAAGTATGCCCTTATTGGAAAAACTCCCCACATGGGCTCACTTAGAAATTCAATCATTAAATTAAAAGACCTCGATACACCACTTCTTATTCAAGGGGAAAAAGGTGTTGGTAAAACTCTCTACGCTCAAGTGATTCATCACGAAGGTAATAGAGGACTTAAAGGTTTTGCTGCTATTGACTGTAACTCCAAAGATAGAGATAAACTTGCCAGAGAGTTGTGGGGTCCAAACGAAGAAGAGTGTAAGCTTACCAGCTGTAAAGGCGGAGTTGTTTATCTTCGCAATATTGATCAGCTCCCTCTTGCTTATCAAGACAAACTTCATGAGGTTTTAACTGCGGGAAGATTAGATGAAAGCCGCATGACTTTTGATGTGAGAATCATTGCTTCTTCAACACAAGATCTTGGTAAATTAGTTGATGACGGGCAGTTTGATCGTGATCTTTATGAGTATTTAAATAAAACATTTATTTATATGGAGCCCCTAAGAAGAAGAATCGAAGACCTCGAGCTTCTTGTGGATTATTTTTTAAAGATTGAGTGTCGTGAACAAGGACTTCTTCTTAAAAATATCGCTCCCAAAATGATCGATAAACTTAAAGATTATGACTGGCCAGGTAATATTAAAGAACTTCGTCAAATGGTTTCTCGGGCCGTCCTTTATAATCCGAAATCACATGTGATTGCTGAAATTGATTTTCAAACATCAGCTTCACCTCTGGTTGATATCGGAATGAAGCAAAGAATGTTTGGAGACCTACCTTTTGTAGGAGATTTCCATATTCCTTTAAAAGACAGAATCGCTATCGTTGAACGTGAAATGATTTTATCAGAAATCAAAAGAAATAACGGTAATAAATCAAAGGCCGCAAAAGAAATGGGTATTTCTAGAGAGGCATTACGTAAGAAACTTCTGATATCAAGAGATGTTCTCGATACTTTAGAAGAACAATTTCCAGAACAACAAAAGAAAGCCGCTTAATACTTCAAGGGTCCTTACGGGCCCTTTTTTTATCATGGCCATAAAAGATAATTTGACCTATTTTTATAGTGTGCAAAATTTAATTCTAGCTTTATGCTCGTGTCTTTTTACTTTAGGTCTTCTTGAGGGGGGCGTTCGTACTTTTCATTCATCCAAGCATCAGATGACTTTTTGGTATGATATCCAAGAAGAAATTTATCGCTCGTTAAGTGATATTAAAAAAAATTATGATGAGAAGAAAGTGAATATCTTACTTCTTGGGGGCTCTGTTCTCGATGATGTGGCCCCAAAGCTAAAAGAAGTTTATCAAGCCAGGTCTGATATTCAAGTTTTCGATATGGCAGCTGCTGCTCATAGCACGAGAGACTCAAGGCTTAAGTTAGATTATCTTACCAAAAAGGGTTATCAGTTTGATTATATTATTTTCTATCATGGTATAAACGATGCTCGGGCAAATAATGTCCCTCCTCATATGTTTCAAGAGGACTATTCCCATTATTTTTATTATTCACAAATTAACCCTGCTTTTAATCCTGATAATATTGTTTTAGGTCTTCTCTTAAAGTCCGCTATTTTCATTAAAGCTTATCAATCGTTTTTTTATTATCTTTTTAAAGATGATGATAGCCGTTTTGTTCCGGCCCATAACCCGAGAGAAAAATGGGTGAAGTATGGTAGCGAATTGAGAACGAGTGAACCGTTTAAAGAAAATTTATCTCGTGTGATCAATAATGCCACAAAAACAAAGGCCAAGTTAATCGTACCGAGGTTTGCTACTTTTTTGCCTGAAAACTATGATCAGCTTAAACATAAAAATAATGAGCTTGGTTATGCTAAGGTTTCTGGCTCAAAATATTATCTGATTGCTGATGCTTGGGGAAAGCCTGAAAACGTAAGAAAAGCCGTTAAAGCTCATAATGATATTATTGAAAGTTTAAAAGATCGTTTTATTTTTATCGATACAAGCTCCCTCGATACTATGGGGAATTTCTTTGTCGACCCCTGTCATTTTAGTGAAAGTGGCATTGACCTATTTGTGAAGTGGGTTGGTCAGCGTCTTGATGTTTAAAAACTTATGAACTTAATTGTTGGCTATTCACTTTTGTATATTAACTTTCCAATACAGCCCCTCAAAAAAACATCCATGTTTTTTGATACTTAGAATGCTCCCATCGTGGTCGCACCCACTTCGTGGGCGAGTTCTAAGCATCTATAAACCATTAAAAGAAGTCAGAAAAAGTGCTAACCAATACTTGCCCGAAGGGTCGGGGCATGGATGTCCCGATATTGGTTATCGCAAAACACGGATGTTTTGGTTTGGATTTCGAAAGTATTCGGAATTGCTAAATATAATCAAATCGGAGCCTGCTGTGTTATCAACAAATAAGTCTATCAGCTAATGATATTAATTTATGAGGCATTTTGCTATGCGTTTTAGCTGAGAGCTATTTTCAGTATCATATCAATTTGTTAAGCTTTCCCCATGCAAACATTAAACTACCATCATGAAGAAATAAAGCTTCCTTCAAATAGAGCATTTGGGCTCACGTTTTTCGTAGTTTTTTTTCTCGTGGCCAGTGTTTCTCTGTATAAAAGAGGGGAGTTTCAAAACTTTCACTTAACTCTTTATAGTATTGCAGGAGTATTTCTCTTTTTTAGTTTTGTTCTAAGTGACCTTCTTACACTTCCTAATAAATGGTGGATGTCATTTGGTAATGTTCTTCATAAAATTATGAATCCTCTTATTATGGGTATTCTTTTTTATGGGTTGGTGACGCCTTTTGGTGTTGTGATGAGAGTTTTTGGGTCCGATTTACTAGATTTAAAATTTGATGATACGAAAAAGTCTTATTGGAAGGAGAAAGATCCGGTTGGTCCCCCTCCTGAAACCATGAAAAACCAGTTTTGAGGAAAATATGAGTTTTGTTTCTGAGTTTTATAATTTTTTAAAAGTTCGTAAAAAGTTTTGGTTAGCACCCATGATCCTTGTTTTGGTTTTAGTTGGCGGAATGTTAGTCCTTGCTAAGGGCTCGGCCATCGCTCCTTTTGTTTATACGTTGTTCTAGTCATGATTATTTTAGGTATTTCAGCTTTCTATCATGATAGTGCTGCCGCCTTGGTTAAAGACGGTGAAATTATAGCGGCTGCGCAAGAAGAACGATTCACTCGAAAAAAACACGATAGTCGTTTTCCTTTTTATGCCATTGAGTATTGTCTTAATGAGCTGGGGATTACGTTATCAGATGTTGATTATATTGCTTTTTATGATAAGCCATTTCTAAAATTTGAACGCTTATTAGAAACATATTTAGCTTTTGCACCTAAAGGATTCAAATCTTTTAGTGCCTCTCTACCGGTATGGGTAAAAGATAAACTTTTTCAGAAAAAAACTATCATTGATGAGTTAAAAAAAATAGATAGCTCAATTGATTTTTCAAGTAAGCTTTTATTTTCAGAACATCATCAATCACATGCCGCTTCTGCTTTTTATCCTTCTCCCTTCGAAAAAGCTGTGGTGATTACAATGGACGGTGTCGGAGAGTGGGCAACCACTTCGATTGCTGTTGGTGACGGTAAAACGCTCACCATGAAAGAAGAAATACACTTTCCCCATTCTCTAGGCTTACTTTATTCAGCTTTCACTTATTATACGGGTTTTAAGGTTAATAGTGGTGAGTATAAAGTAATGGGACTTGCTCCCTATGGTGAGCCAAAATACGTCGATAAAATCTATGAACATTTAATTGATGTTAAAGAAGATGGAAGTTTTAAACTCAATATGGATTACTTCGATTATTGTACTGACCTAAAGATGACGAATGATAAATTTGATCAACTTTTTGGTGCACCGGCGAGAAAACCTGATGTTTCTCCGCTCACCCAAAGAGAGATGGACCTTGCCGCCTCTGTTCAGGTGGTTGTTGAAGAAGTGGTTGAAAAGCTTTGTCGAAGTGCTAAAGAAAAATATGGTTGTGAAAACCTCTGCCTTGCTGGTGGTGTTGCTCTTAACTGTGTGGCCAACGGTAAAATTGTCGCCAAAAATATTTTTAAAAATGTTTGGGTTCAGCCCGCTGCTGGTGATGCCGGTGGCTCTCTCGGTGCAGCTTTGGCCAGTTATTATCATCATCTTGGAAACGAAAGAGTTGTTCATCCTGAAGATGCCATGAAAGGCTCTTATCTTGGCCCAAAATACGAGTTAGAAGACATCACAAAAGAGTTGGATTCTGTTGGGGCAAAATATCAGGTTTATGATGAGTCAGATGTTTTGGAAAAAACGGCAGAACTTTTGGCCAATAAGAAAGCAATCGGTTGGTTTCAAGGTCGAATGGAATTTGGTCCTAGGGCCTTAGGTGGGCGATCTATTATTGCCGATCCAAGCTGTGAGAAGATGCAAAAGACGCTCAATTTAAAAGTGAAGTTTCGTGAATCTTTTAGGCCTTTTGCTCCTTCTGTTTTAGAAGAAGATGTAACAAATTGGTTTGATTACCAGGGAAAATCTCCCTATATGCTTATGGTTGCTCCTGTTAAAGAACAGCATAGAAGGGCCATGAGTGAGAGTGAATTAAAACTTTTTGGTATTGAGAAACTTAATGTAAAAAGATCAAGTATTCCCGCCATTACTCATGTTGATTATTCGGCCAGAATTCAAACTGTTACAGAGAAAACAAATTCTCGCTATTATCATGTTATTAAAAAATTCAAAGAGAAAACGGATATTCCTATTGTTGTGAATACCAGTTTTAACGTGCGAGGCGAGCCTATCGTTTGTACACCAACAGACGCTTTCAAGTGTTTTATGGGCACGCACCTCGACGCTTTAGTGGTAGAAAACTGTCTACTACTTAAAGAGTCTCAAGATCAAACTTTGCTGGAAAGATACGAAGGAAAATTTGACCTAGACTAAGCCTTTTTCATTAAACGTTTATAGCTAAATCTGTGAAATGACGAAAAAGAGTCATGGATCTTATAGCAAGTTTATATCATCAGGTAACCCTGAAAGATATGATCGATATTTTAATTGTTACCTTTTTGATTTATCAAATTCTTTTGATTTTTCACGGAACACGAGCGGTTCAAATGTTGTTAGGGCTAGGGGCCATGATCGTTCTTTCATGGATCGGAAATTATTTTAAGCTTTATTCTGTTAACTGGATTTTAGATCATTTTTTTGAATCATTTTTCATTATCGGAGTTATTGTTTTTCAGGATCAATTGAGAAATGCTCTTGCACGTTTTGGTACGGGAAGAAATTTTTTCAGTGTTCTTGGGAGAGAGCAGGCAACTAGAGAGATAGAGGAAGTGGTCGATGCCGTTGATATTCTTGCGAAAAAGAAAATTGGAGCCTTGATCGTGTTTGAAAGAAGTCAGGGACTCGCTAACTTTATTCACACGGGAACGAGACTTGATGCCAGAATTCATACCGATTTATTATTTTCTCTATCTCAAGTAAATTCACCACTTCATGATGGTGCTGTCATTATTAATAATGGATTAATCGCCGCTGTGGGATGTTTTTTACCTCTCACGAGACATCAAGAGCTCGATCGAGGAATGGGAACTCGCCATAGGGCCGCCTTAGGGGTTACTGAAAGTACCGACGCTGTTTCAATTGCCGTAAGTGAAGAAACGGGAAAAATTAAGCTAGCTGTCGATGGTAATTTCTATCAATGTGATAGTGGCAAACAGTTGAGACAATATTTAAAGCACCTTCTTGCCAGTGAGAGACTAGACGAGTCTTTGGTGCCTATTAAACCGAGGTTAGAGTAGTGAAAGAAGACTATTCTAAAAACCGAATTTTAATGTTTTTTGTTTCTCTTTTTACCGCCAGTGCTTTTTGGTTTTATGTATTAAATAGCGAACCTTTAGTTGTTGAAAAACAAGTTCCCGTTGTCTTTATCAACCCCGCAGGCCTTGCTCCGCTTTCGGTTTTACCAA
Organism: bacterium; assembly: GCA_030425045.1. Taxonomy (GTDB): domain Bacteria; phylum Bdellovibrionota; class Bacteriovoracia; order Bacteriovoracales; family Bacteriovoracaceae; genus JAUHVL01. Next base: position 53,387 of record JAUHVL010000011.1, on the reverse strand, counting down.
AAACACTCAGTGTAAAATTAAAAGGAAGTCGTTCATTTGTTAAAAGTTTAAAATTTGATAGTGATAAGATCTTTGTTGATTTAAAAAAGTTTAATTATAAAAAAGAAACGTTTGTTGTGGATTTTAACTCTTCAATGGTTCCTGTGCCTTTTGGCATTAGCGTGATGGATATCTCTCCAGCTCAAACGATGGTTTCTCTTGAAAAAGAAATTAAAAAAAAGGTCCCTGTGAGACCAGAATATGTTGGTGAGATTAATCCCAACCTCAAGCTTGTGAAAAAAGAAATCAAACCTTCTGAATTTATGATTAGTGGTCCTATCAGTGTTATGAGAAAGATTGGAGTCTTAAGAACTCTACCTTATGATCTTACTACTGTTGATGGCGATGAGGGGACAGTCAAATTGACGATGGCCCCAACTAACCCGCTGATTAAAATTGAAGACAGAAAAGATGTTTATCTCAATTATGTTTTCAAGCCGAATAAGGCGAATATGACCTTAAAAAATATCCCCATAAGTTTTTTAACGTCGAGACCCTCTTTTAGCTCTCGTGTTAAAAAAGTTGCCTTGGATGTCTTGGTATCTGACGAGGAAAAAATTAAAAACTTAAAAAATTCTTCAATCAAAGTGATTGCTGAGTTACCTGGGCGAAGAGGGAGTGCAAGCGTCAAACTCAAAGCTGAGTTGCCAGAAGGGGTACACCTTTTGCAGATTCATCCTGAATCGATTAATGTGCAGATAAAATAAATTTTAGAGGAATTTATGGCCAAGAGAAAATATTTTGGAACAGATGGGATTAGAGGGAGAGCAAATGTCTTTCCTATGACTGGTGAAGTGGCTTTTTTATTAGGAAGAGCGGTGACTCACTATTTTTTAAATCTTAAAAAAGGTCAAAAAAATAAAAAGCCTCTTATTATTCTTGGTAAAGATACTCGCTTGAGCTGTTATATGCTGGAGCAAGCTTTTTCTGCTGGAGTATGTTCTCAAGGGGGTGAAGTGATCTTAACGGGACCTCTTCCTACACCAGGTGTTGCCTTTGTTACCAAAAGTATGAGGGGGATTGCTGGAGTGATGATTTCAGCTTCTCATAATAGCTATGAAGATAATGGAATCAAAATATTTGATGCAAATGGATATAAGCTTGCTGATGAAATTGAATTAATTCTAGAAGATTTGATTGAGCATCCCGAAAAAATGGAAGTGAAAACAAATTCTCACTTAGGAAATGCAAAAAGAATTAGAGAAGTGGCAGGCAGGTATGTGGTTCAATGTAAAAATGCTCTTTCTGATCAGTTTGATTTGGAGGGAATTCGTATTGTGCTCGATTGTGCAAATGGTGCCGGTTATAAAGTTGCCCCGATGGTTTTTAAAGAGCTAGGCGGAGAGGTTTTCCCTCTGGGGATTGGTCCCAATGGAACCAATATAAATTTTGAATGTGGAAGTCTTCATCCTGAAAAAACTCAAGAGTTGGTTTCACAACTGAGGGCCGATATCGGTATCTGTTTAGATGGAGATGCTGATCGATGTGTTATTGTGAATGAAGAGGGCCAAGTTGTTCCGGGTGATGTGCTGATTGGTTGTTTTGCAAAGCTTCTTTTTGATCAAGGAATTTTAAAAGAAGGCCACACTGTGGTTGGAACGATTATGTCGAACCTTGGACTTGAGCGTTATTTAGAGGGATTGGGCCTTAAATTTCTAAGAACTCAAGTTGGTGATCGTTATATTATGGAAGCTATGCGTGAGCATCATTACATACTTGGTGGTGAACCTTCAGGTCATATTATTTTTAGGCACCATGCCACAACAGGTGATGGGGCGATGGCGGCCTTAAAAATGATCGAATGTATGAGGTATTACGGCAAATCAGTTAAGGAATTAACGCGTCTGTTTAAGCTTTACCCTCAAGTTTTAAAAAATGTGAATGTTACGTCGAAACCACCGCTTGAAGATGTACTCCCGATCCAAAAAGAACTTCAATCTGTGCAAAAAAAATTGGGTAAGAAAGGCAGAGTTGTTTTGCGTTATTCGGGAACGGAAGATAAAATCCGGGTAATGGTAGAGGGAGAAAATGAGAAACAGGTGAGCGAAGTCTGTGATCATTTTTCTAAAGTAGTGGCCACCCACTTAAGCTAGATATTTCTCTCCACCTAAGGAGAGTTTTATGAGTATTCCCAGATTAGGCGTAAATATTGATCATGTCGCGACTTTAAGACAAGCTCGCGGAGAAACTTATCCATCAGTTGTTGAAGCGGCCCATGTTTGCTTTAAGCAAGAGGCTGACCAATTAACTATTCACTTAAGAGAAGACAGAAGACATATTCAAGATACTGATGTGGATAGCTTACGACTTGTTTGTGATCGTTATGGAAAACCAATGAATCTTGAAATGGGGATTGCTCCTGAAATGATCGATATTGCCATTGCTGCTAGGCCGGAGTGGATTTGCCTGGTTCCAGAAAAAAGAGAAGAACGTACCACTGAAGGGGGGTTAAATCTCGCTGATGATACTCATTTTAATAAAGTTAAAACCACAATGAAAAAATTAAGAGCGGGTCTACCGCAGCTTAAAATCTCTCTTTTTGTTGAAGCTAATGAAACTGTTTTAAAAAGATGTATCGAGCTGAAAGCCGATGCTGTTGAGATTCATACGGGGGATTTTGCGATGGCCTTTAATCGAGGAGAGTCGGTTGATGGTTTTATGAAAGAATTTGAGGTCGGAAAAAAAATATGTGATGACTATGGAGTGGCCTATCATGCTGGGCATGGGCTAACGGATGTTAATATTATTCCACTTTTAGAATCTAAATTATTTGCGGAATACAATATTGGTCATTGGATTATCTCTCAAGCTGTCTTTGAGGGGTTAAATAGTGTTGTCGATAGATTTAAAAAATTATTTGAAAAGTATCCGTTGGGATAAAATTTTGGAGAACTTATGAGAGTTGTTTCTAGTAAAGAAATGAGGGCCTTAGAAAAGATTACGATAGAAGAAATCGGCTTTAGCGAAGAGCTTATCATTGAAAATGTAGGAAGATCAGCTGCAGAGTATATTGAACATATAGAGAATATTGAAACTTATACCAACGAAATCGTTGTTCTTGTCGGTCAAGGCAATAACGGATCTGATGGCCTTGCCATGGCCAGGCATATGGTAAATAAAGGCTTAAATGTTAGGGCCTTTTTATTATTTGAACCATTAGAGAAAAATAAAGTTTTTCAGAAACAATTAGAGCTTGCTCATCAGTTTGGTGTAAAGATAACAAATATATCAAAATCAGATCAGCTCGAGTCTTATTTTAACGAGTCGGGCGGTTCATTTATTATCGTTGATGCTATTTTAGGTTTGGGTACACGACTTCCATTATCAAACTACTTATTTGATATTGTTAATGTGGCCAACCGTTATGCAAGTTTTATGATTGCCATCGACATTCCAACGGGAATTGCGTGTGATAATGGGATCATGGAAGGAAATGCTATTAAAGCAGATCTCACCATGGCCGTTGGTCTACCAAAATACGCTCACTATATTGGAAGTGGCGCCGTTCATTCGGGACAAACAGTTGTTCTTGATGGATGCTTCCCTCAAATTCAAACGAAAGAAGGTGATAAAAGACTATTAACGATCGATACTGTTCAAGGCTTTCACCTCGATAGAAATAAGTTTGCTCATAAAAATACTTTTGGACATTGTTTAGTTGTCGGTGGTTCTTCAGGTCTCACAGGTGCGGTTAATCTTGCATCGATGGCCGCTTTAAAAGTCGGAACAGGTTTAGTAACCGCCAGTACATGGAAAGAACATTATGGAGAACTCTGTACTCGGGTGATCCCTGAGATTATGACGGGAGTGATACCTGTTGGTGAAGAAGAGGTTGACGATATTATTAAAAGACTAAGTGGTTGGGATAGTATTGTTGTGGGACCAGGTCTAGGAAGAGATGAAAGAAGTAGGGAAGTGGTCCTTGAAGTACTCAATCACTTTTCTGGTCCCGTTATTGTCGATGCAGATGCCATTCGAGTGCTAAGTTTCCAGGAAGATAAGGAATTAATTAATAATCGTAAATATCCAACAATTTTCACTCCTCATATGGGTGAATTCTCAGCTTTTGTTGGAGTGGAAACATCAAAAGTTCTTGAGAGGCCTCTTGAATACTTAAAAGAAATTATTGAAGAGATGAACTGTTGTTTTGTGATGAAAGGTCCTGCTTCTTATATCGGCTTTCCTGACGGACAAATCTTCATCAACTATTATCCCAACGATGGTATGGCCACCGCAGGTTCTGGTGATGTGCTTGCTGGAATTATTGGTGGATTACTCGCTCAGTACACCACGGGAACCGATGCTAATAATCCTTTTTATGATAATACCATTGTCACGCAATCGATCTGCCTTGGCATGCTCGTGCACTCTCTCGCAGGTAAAGCTGCTGCTGAAATCGAGGGCGTGAGGGCCATGACTGCTGGAACGATTATTAAAAATCTTGGGAAAGCTTTTGCTGCCATTGAAAATGAAAATCAGGATGCTTAGTTTTGGAAGATTTATACTGGAAAAAAGTTTTAGAATCAGATCTTGAATCATTAAGCTTAGAGCTCAAAGATCACCTTGAAAAACCATGCGTTGTTATTTTAAGTGGGGAGATGGGAGCAGGTAAGACGACTTTTGTAAGAAAGTTTGTCGCTCAGTATGCTCCTAAATATTCAAATACCGTAATGAGCCCAACTTATTCGCTGATAGCTAGCTATGGCCCAATTGTTCACTCTGATTTGTACCGTCTTGAAGAGAGTGAGGAACTTAAAGAGCTGGAGTTAGAGCTTTATCAAGAGCATACAGATATCTTTTTTATAGAGTGGGGCCTACCCTATGTTCCAACTCTCTCTCGTTTACTCGATATTGAACATTTTTATGAGTTAAAAATAGAAATGAATGGTGAGTATCGAGATATTAGTTTGAAAGATATCTCAGCAACATTGTAACTCCATGGAGTCACTGAGTTTATCTTATATTCTGCTCGTTTTTTTCTATATCACACTAGTAAAAATACTTCCTCAACGGTTGTTTATCATTCTGACGTTGATTTTCAGCTTAATGGTTTATAGTCTCATCGATTTAAATAATATTTTTATTCTCACGTCAGTTATTTTGATCAATTACGCTGGAACTTACCTTCTTGCAAAAAAAATTCCTGAAAATAGAATCTTTTTAAGTTTAATGATTGTTATAAACTTAAGCATTCTCGTTCTTATTAAGAATTACATTAACGCTGATGTCAGCTTTATTAATAATGGTGCCCATAGTTCGAGGATTTTATTTGGTATGGGATGCTCATTTTATATACTTCAATGTATTGGGCATTTAATCGATGTTTATTACGATAAAGATGAGTTTCAACATTCTCTAATAAAATATTCGCTTTATGTAAGCTTTTTTCCCCAAATGATCCTAGGCCCCATTGAAAGGGCCTATTATCTCTTTGATCAGTTTGATCATCAAAAATTTCCTAATCTCGAAGAATTTAAGGCGGGGTTTTCACGAATGGTCTTTGGATTAATCAAAAAAGTTATAGTCGCAAACACGTTACTCACTATATTGATGCCTTTTATCGAGGCCCATAGTTCTCAAAATAGTTTACTTTTATTTTTTCTTTTGCCTGTTTTTATGGTGTTTTTATACTTTGATTTTTCGGGAAATATCGATTTTTCACTTGGTGTGGCAAGAATGGTCGGTATTAAGCTAAATGAAAACTTTGATAACCCACTTCTTAGTCGTGGATATATTGAATTTTTTAATCGTTGGAATATTTCATTTACCAATTGGTTGAAAGATTATGTTTTACCTTCGTTAATAAAAATTTTCGGAAATAAACAATTTATTATTTTTATCACCATAGGTCTGCTGTCTGGCTTGTGGCATCAAACGACCATCAACTTTACGATCTGGGGGATGATAATTGGATTCCTTCTCGTTTTAGATCATTATTATATTAAAAACTTTCAGTCTGATTTTTTTAAAAGAGTTCTTTCTATCTTACTGGGCGGATTTACAGTTCCTTTTTTTGTCTTTTCTGAATTTAATGATTCATTAGCATTATACAAAAGTCTGTGCTCAAACTTAATGATACTACCAAAAATGGAAGGACAATTATCCATAAGTCATGGCATTTCTTTTATCTTTCTTGTTTTAGTTTTTATTGTTGAGTTTCGAGGAAAAAGAGACTTAAATGAGTTTTTACCAAAGTCAAAAGTCTTCAAAAATATAACTTTATTAATCGTATTTGTGTTAATCATGGTATTCTTGACTGATGATGGCCAAATTAATGCTTATAATAGGTTTTAAGTTTTGAAAGGGTTTGTCTTAAAATCACTTCTTATCGTTTTTTCGGCAATGATTTTGATAAATCTGTTTGCCGATAGTCTCTCCAGTTTTATTAAAGACGACGAGTATTTAATAAATCAACATAAAAAAAATGTCTTAAATGGAAAATACAAATTAAAGTTTGATCCAGAAATTCTCATCATAGGAGATTGCCTCGCTTTAAATAATTTTCCCAATACTCTTTTACACGAAAAATCTTATAATCTGGCGCTTCCTGGAATGACACCTTTTGAAGCTTATTTTCATTCCAAAAAATTTATAAAACGATATCCATCGGTCAAAAAAGTAGTTTACTTGGTTTCTGGTGCTCACTTTGTTGAACAAGGGCAAATTTATTCCATGTCTTTATTAAATGGACTCTTGGACTTTCATGAAGTTCAGCAATTGGCAGACGACTTTGAAAAATATAATTACGCTTATCAAGCGTTGGATTATGAAGAGGGACTTTTTTATAATCTGTTGAGTTCAAAAAGTAGACTCTATCTCGACTACTTATATGTCCCCCTTGGAAGAACCTTTAATAATTTTAGATTTTTTAAAAGATGTTTTAGTGACAATTGTTTTTTTAAAGACAAAAGGGATTTTGTCAAAGATACGATTAATGGAAAAGGACATTACTTCTACGAAGATCAAACTGGTCTAGTAGGGCCCTATAAGAATATAAAGCGATGGAGTTCATTTAACCCTCAATCTTTAGTCACTCATTATTTTAAAAAAAATATAATGTTTTTTAAGAATAAAAAAATAGAAGTTTCGATTATTCAAAGTCCCATTTCGCAAGTAAGTTACGATTCACTAAAAGAAGGCTTTTATTCTGATTTTAGGAAGTATTTTGAGAACATTCAAAATGAGTTGCCTGAGGTGTATATTAACAATCAAATTAAAGTATACTCTAATGAAATGTTTTCAACCGATGTATACTTAAAGCAAGAAGCTGCGAAAAAATTTGTTCTTTCAGTTAAAAAAATGATGAATCATGAAAAACTTTAAAAATAGATATGTCATAACAGGGTGTGGGGTCATTTGCAGTGCTGGAAATGATGTCAAAAGCTTTCAGTCTGCTTTAAAAGAAGATCGACAGTATTTTTCTACGGTTAAAAATAAAATTTCTGATAGTTTTGCCGCCGGATTTATTTCAGATGATGTCTTAAAGGTTGATAAGAAGAAAACAAGAAGGCAACAATTAGCAGAATCTAGTCTCAGAGAAGCTTTAAAACAAGCAAATCTAGCTAATAAACCAAGCTCGGACTTGATTCTTATCTCACCACATAATACAGATGATAGGTTATTAAATGAAACCTATATGCAAAAAATGGGCAGTGATGATTATTACTCTAAAAGGTTTTTGCCTGATACCGGTGGCTATGCTTTAGCAGGGTATCTTTCTAATTTCTTAAATCATTCTGGAATATCGTTTTCATTGTCAGCAGGTTGCGCGTCATCAAACCTCGCTATTTATCAATGTATTTCACAAATGGAAATTTCGGAAACTGAAATTGGAGTAGTATCATCGGCGACGATATCGCCACGTTCTGAATATGATATATGGACTTATCAGTCTTTAGGCCTATTAAATGATTATTCTTTTAGTCAACAAGAATCCTTTTTTGGCCCACTCGATCATGAAAGAAGTGGTCTTATGCTTACTGAAGCAGGTGCCAGCATTATTATTGAAAGTTTAGATCATGCTTTAAAAGAGAATAAAGAGATTTTGGCAGAAATCATCGGATATGGTCACTTTAATTGCAATTCAAGCTCCTTTAGTAGCTCTAGCGAGAGTATTGAAAAGGCGATAGAGAAAACGATTCAAAGTGCAGCACTTCAAGCTTCAGATATTAATCTTGTGAGCTTAAACACAACGGGCTCATTTGATGGTGACCACAATGAGATTAAGACCATGAAAAATATTTTTAAAAACTCTAAGGCAAAGTTTAATACCATCAAAGGCCATATCGGTGATGGCCAAGAAATTTCGGGATTGTTGGAAATTATTGGGAACTTAGAAAGTTTTCAGTCCTCTGAAATTCATCCTTGCTCAGGTATAAGAAAACTAGATCCTGAGTTAAGTTTAAAGGGGCTGGTGGTTGGTGAATCTGTTTATGATGACCAATTAGAATATTTTTTAAACTTTAATAATAGTGTCTATGGTCTTAATAACGGTTTACTCTTAAAAAAATGGAAATAAAAGCATAGATGGATTTAGAAGAAAAACTTAAAGAAATCATTTATAGAGTCTTAGAGGATGAAACTCTTCAAATCGATTTCAATTTAAACTTGCACGATTATCATGAGATTGACTCTATTCAATTAGTCAGTATTCTTATCGAGATTGAAAAATCTTTGAGTGTAAAAGTTCCACCGCGAAAGGCGAGAGAAATGAATACGTTTCAAGACCTACTCACTTTTATAAAAAGTAAAAAAATGTCTTAAGTTTGTTCCGTTTTTATAAAATAATAGACCATAAAGCTCAGAGCAGCCGCAAAGAAACACCAAGTAGAGCCCCAGGCATAAGAAAACCAAACTTTTGAAATGAAAAAAGAGAGGGCCGTAAAAAAAGAGTAGACCATCAAGATCTTATTACCAGTAAAGAAAAAAGGTAGTGCAACAAGAGAAAGATAAGCGAACTCATTTAATTCTGTTGAGTTTTGAATAATATAATTTAAGCCACAACCGCTACCACAAAATACTTCAACATCAATATCATTGAAAAAAATAAGATAACTCCAATAAACAATATGGGTAAGGCCCAGAATAAGAAATACTGAGTTTAAGACTTTGAGTTTTTTATTTAGACAATAGCTCATACACGCCAGTGGCATAAAAAAAGGCCAAAAGGAAAATTCAAACCAGGTATAAAGTTTTATTGTAAAAGAAGAATTTAAATTAATTTTTTGATCAAGTATCAACCAATTCATTCCTTCGAGTATTTGCTGAACTCCAAAGAAAAAAGGAATCAGTGATATGAAAAAGTTTTTAGAATAACTTTTTAATTTTGTTTTTATCCCTAAAACAAAAAGAAAAATACCAGTCGTGAAAGAAGCTTCAGCAGAAAAACACATGGATAACTTAACCTCAAAAGATTTCAATCTATAGTATCGATTGCAAAAAATTTTGTAAAAATAGCTTCACTTTTTTGAAGGACAAAACAAAAAACCGAGTAATTTTGTAAATAGTTCATAGAAGATTTTGCTGTCAAAAATTTTATCAGTGATAAAAATTAGCCTCTTAAGAATCACTCTAACTGTACGTTATCACTGGGTTTTCAAAAAAATGACTGGGTTTTGTTATCTTATTTTAGAAAATGAGTTGGTTTTATTTTGAAATCGAGTTGACGTGACTTTGGTTTCGTTGTCATAATATTGTGGAAGCTTGATCAGGGAACTTTGTTTTTCTGGTCGGGAGTCGGAAAGAGAGAGTAGCAGGGATTGCACCACTTAATTTTTTCGAAAACTAAAAAGCTCTAATATTAATTGGATTTTATGGAGGAAGGCCAATGAGACTAACATCAAAAGGACGTTACGCCGTAAGGGCGATGCTAGACCTAACTTTGCACAGCAACGGAAACCCTGTTCGCTTGCAAGAAATTTCGACAAGACAGAACATCAGTTTGCACTATTTAGAGCAGCTTTTTAGAAAGCTGAGAAATGGTTCTGCTGTTAAGTCTGTACGTGGACCAGGTGGTGGATATGTATTATCTCGCCCAATGGACCAAATCACGATTAAGGATGTACTTGATTGTGTAGGCGAGAACATCAACCCTGCTAAGGATATTCTGGGAACAGAAGCTGAAGCAGCAAACACAGTTGAGTTTCACTTGTCTAAGAACTATTTCCAAAACCTTGGTATGATTATGAGAGAGTATCTGGCGACTACTTCTCTAGGTGATCTTGCTAGAAAGTCAAAGGAAGCGGAAGCAGAAGTTCAAGAGACAGCTCAGTCATTAACTAGTATTGCTACAAATGAGTTAGGAATTACTAGCGCAACGACTGAAAGAGATGATACGATGCCTTCGTCTGCTATCAGGAATCCAATTGGAGAAATTAACCAGTAATAGGTATTATTTCGATTATAACGCTACATCCCCTTTTGCAGCGCCGGTTTTAGATTGGCTCTCAAAAGGGGATTTTGCTTTTAGTAACCCTAGTAGTGTTCATCTCTCTGGTAAAAAAGTCAGTAAAGAAATCAGAAACGTTAGAAAGTATCTTTTAGAGCTTTTTGGTCTCGATCAAAATGTTTTTGAACTGTATTTTCATTCAGGTGCTACAGAGGGGATCAATAACTTTTTAAAGGGAACAGCTTTCTACGGCTTTAAAAAGTCACTTAAATATCATTATTTCTATACTTCTACTGATCATTCCTGTGTTGCGAATTCGCTAGAAGATTGCCGAGACTTAGGGCATCATGTGGAGGCAATCGACGTCGATCAATCAGGAACTTTAAACCGAATCTCTCTTGAGAAAAAACTAACTCATAACTCGATAGTAAATTTCACTTGGGTAAATAATGAATCTGGTGTTGTCTTTCCATTAGAGTGGGCGAGAGAGCTAAAAGAAAAGACAGGTTGCCTTATTCATGTTGATGCCGTTCAAGCAGTAGGAAAAGTGGAAAATTGGAATAAACTTGAAAAAGAAGTAGATGCTTATACTTTTTCAGCTCATAAATTTGGAGCGCTAAAGGGAGTCGGCTTTAGCTTTATCAAAAAATCTGTCGAGATTGCACCTCTGATAAGAGGAGGAGGTCAACAGTTCGGCTTACGTTCTGGCACAGAAAATTCCCTGGGAATTTTATCGATTCCTCTCGCTTTAGAAGAGATTAAAAAAACTTTTCAGTTTCAAAATCAAATAAGTGGAAAAAACTATTTAGAAAAAAATTTAATAGACTTATTAGGGGATAAAGGTGAAATCGTAGCAGCTTTAAATCCTCATCGAAATGGTCAAACGATTTATTTTATTCTCTATGATACTAAGGCCCAAATTTCTGCGATGGCCTTTGATATGGCCGGAATGGATGTATCGAATGGAAGTGCTTGTTCATCGGGTGCCGTCATTCCAAGTCGTGTTTTATTGGCCATGGGAAAGACGGAAAAAGAGGCGTTATCGGCCATTCGTTTATCATTTTCTCATTCATTTAATTTAGAAGATGCCAAAACTTTTTGGCCTTTGATCAAAGATGTCATTCAAAAATATCTTTAATTAATTCTTGGTGTTTTACTGGGAGGAAGTGACATCATCCTACAGTCCTCAGGGCAATTGCACTTAGACTCTAAGCTCTTATCACATTTACCATCACCACATTTAAGACAAATATATTGGTAGCCACCGGTAAGTCCCTTTCCACAGACCGATAAGAGCTCTCTATCCACAAGGCCTTGACAACATTTCTTGGGAAGAACCCATCCCTTAGGCCCCGGTACACCTGAGACGAAATGTTTATCACCAACGTTGAGACATTTTTCAGCTTGAATAGAGAAGCTGAAAAAAAGAATAAGGAAGATGATCATAAAGTTATTGTTGAACAGTGATTTCTAAAAAAACTTCACTGCAAAACAAATTTTCAATTTGATAAGTTTGATTATTATCCTGATTGTTGATTGAAACTAATAAATCAGAAGTAGCATGTTCAAGAGTGTTGTTAAAATTACTCAACGTTGTTGGATGGTATGAGCTTCTAGAAACATTGATTTCCATTGTATCTGTTCCAGCTTTGATATCTTGAATAAAGAACTTTTTATCATCGATAACAAACTCAACCGTTAGTTCATCAAGATTTTTTCCAGAAGTTACTTCACTCATTTTAGATTTCATTTCATTAACATTCATACATTTCCTCACATTTATTAATTCCATAATAAACTTCGAAGTCCTGTATCTCAAGAAATTACTCTCTTTAACGCAGTAAGGTAATGTAAGAAAGACTAAGCTGATACCAGTTAAGAAGAAGTGGTTTCCTTTTTTTCTTAAAAGTGACACCAGTATTTTTATCTAGCGTTGCGTCAAGTGTTTAAAGGTATATTAAATTAGTGGGTCATAAAATTGGCACGCTCCTTGCTTACTATAATTGTAAGTTTGGTTGGTCACGAGATATGGCCTTGATCTTCATCTTGAATTTGTCGATCATTAAAATTCCCACCTCGACCAGCCTCAGTTTAGAGTGGCCAGAATTGGCACCTATCACAAGATCTAATTTCCCACCTTTTTGACAATTATAGTAGGATCAAGGCCCCTCTTCTCCTCGTTTCATCTTTTTCATCTTCGAAGTATAATTCTCTAAAGTAATGAACTTAAGGAGTGGAGTTATGTTGGATATTAATGATCCAGATATGTTTGAAATCGTTATAGAATTCTGTGAAGAATCAGATACTTTAATTGAGCAATGTAGAGATAATTTAGAAAACTTTGAAGATGAACCAACACAAACTCCATTACTCGAAAAATACGGGCAAATTATAGACCGTATGATGGGAGCAGCTTCAACACTTGGACTTGATGAAATTGCTTCCCTTTGTAAAATGGGAAAAATTATTGGATATAAATCTAGTCAGTGTGATCAACAGGCCTTAAATGAAGTGGCCTGTGGAGTTCTCTTTGATCTTACTGACTTGGTCGAAACACTCGTGACCAATTTAAGAGAGAAAAAAGATGAACATGATTTTGACGTACCTTCATTTTCTTCTCGTCTTCAATGGTTAGCTGAAAAGTTTAAGCATATTGAACGAGCCAGTTGTGATTTTCAAGATGATGCTCAGGAAGCGCAGAGTTCACAGGAATTAGATCAACTTATTTCGGGTCTCGATAAGCTTAAATAACACCTTCTGCTTTTAAAAAGTCTTTAAATCGGTTGATCATTTTGAGATCGTAATTTCCCATCTCGTCGATGGTCATTTTCTTAATGGCCGCATCTGGAGTAAGGCCTTCACCTGAAATCTTTTTCTCATAAGTATTGACGAGACTTAGAATTTCTTCGGATTTTTCAAGCTTTGTTTTTTTGTATGGTCCACTACCTTGCAGGTTTTCTTCATGATTTTTAATCAGGTTGATGACATGCTCGTTAATATAGGGACGATCTGCCAGCATACTAATAAAGTTCATATCACAGTGCTTAAAGTATTCAAGCTTCTCCTTGGCCGAGAGATCTGCACGAGGTTTATGAAATAGCTCTTTGTACTCGTCACTCATTTTGGCAATGGCCACATCGTGCATAAGAGCTGCAGTACAAAGAAAATCTATATCTTCATCGCTGACCTTTTCAGAAGCGGCAAACTTACTGGCAAGGACACAAACATTGATACTATGTTTGGCAATATCGTCAGAATTATCGGCATTACCAAACATTCGAGCGAGGGCCTCAGGGTTTTCAAAGATCATTTTTCGAAGGTTTTGAGCTGCTTTTCTCGTCATATCAAAACTGCTTTCACTACCAGGGTCATCCTGCATACGATCAAGTGCTGTCTCAGCTTGTCCCTCGACGATACTGATTTTTTCATCAACTTCGGCTTTATCGTCGTTGAGTGTTTGATTTAATAAATCATCTAGAAATTGTTGGTACTTATTTTCATCAGTCGCATCAATATAAAATTTTGTAATTTTTTGGCGTCTTAACTTTTTAAACTTTGCTTTTTCAATTTGAGTGCCATCTGAAAGATATTTCAAATACTGTTCTTTAAAATGAATATAAACATTAAATGGAATATCCATTTCTGCTTTGAGGGTTGAAATTCTTACAGGTGTATAGTTCATGTTGTTCTATCTAGTATCCAAGCAAGATATATTATACTTTGAATTTTCATTATTTCTTTAGGAAATATTCACGATCTCACGAGCGGTTCAGTCTGATATTTTTTTTCTGATAGAAGCGGTAGAGTTCCATTAGAAATTCGTCAGAAAATATATGCTGACTCAAATGATCTTTATATAATTTTAGACTATAAGATGGTGCTACACCCATCCATTCTTTAATCAAAAGCTCGTTATGCCCTTGCTGAAGCCATTTAAAAATACATGACTGTCTCAAGCTTTTTGGAGTGATGGTGATCATTAGTTTTTTTCGAAATTCTTCAAAGATGATTTCTGTACCGCGAACACTCAGCCCACCCGATAAGATGCTATAAGGGTTTGCGTTAAATAATAAATGCTTAAATTCCATATTTGATTTTGACTTCATTTGGTCAAGTTCTTGAACGTATTCTTTATAAATTATATCAAATACCCTAGGAAGAGGGATTGTGTAGGGATCTCTTTTAGGTGGATTGATCATGACACGAGAAGGCTCATCTTCATTTTCTGAAATAAAGATTTGATCAACCGTTAATCCTGAAAGATCAGAGACCTTAAGTCCGGCCCCAAAAATTAAAAGAACGATTAATTGATTTCTTTTAAACGAAAGCCTACTCATGGGTTGTGGCGAATTTTCTTCCTCTAAAAGAAAGCTCCATAGAGTTTTGATATCGACAAAACTCGTTGGTCTTGGCTTATCTAAAAACTTTGGAGAGGTGGGAACCTTTCTGACGGGATTATTATTAAAGACATCTTCTTCAACTAAAAAATCAAAGAAAACCCTGAGAGTTTGCAATCTTCTTCTTCTCGAATTGTCTGATTGGTAACGTTGCTGTAGATAGTCACCATACTGCTCAACTTGCTCAATTTTAAAGTGATCGAGATTGAGGTGCTTTTGCTCTTTAAAAAGAAACTGGTTAAAGCATTCAAGGTCGGTTTTATAGTTTTTTAAAGTGTTTGTACTTCTGCCTTTATTTTTCAAATTAACGAAAAATTGTTCTTGAAGCTGCTTTAATTGGCCTTCTTGGGCTTGAGATTGGTTCACAGTGTATTTCCGAGGTAGCTAAAGTATCGATACTATTTAGTGCCTATACTAATGAATTCGTGAAAATATAACAAGGTTAAATTCCGTGCTTGTCAATTTGAGACATGTAGTGTTATATCCTCCAAGCATTTGATTTTTAATGCTCAAAATTTAGAGAAGATGATGAAGACGACCTTACTTGATCGGAATAACGTTTCCGAAAAAGCCTTAGAAATATTAAATAAACACCCTGTTTATTCATTGTTTTATTCATCACAAGAGGACTCCGAATTTCGTAAGCGCCTCAAAACTCTTTTACTGAATGACCTTCCTCTTCCAACTCTTTTGAATGCTTTTACTCACAGATCTTTTGGTAACGAAAGTGAGCACTGGCCTTTGGATAATAATGAAAGGTTAGAGTTCGTTGGCGATAGTGTCCTCGATCTTATTATCTCTGAAAAGTTAGTAGAAATTTTTAATGAATTGCCTGAGGGGCTTTTGTCTAAATTAAGAAGTGCTGTTGTTAATGAGGACTTTTTGGCCAAATGGGCAAATCTTCTGGGGCTAAGACCTTTTGTTCTGCTAGGAAAAGGAGAGCTTAAAAATAGTGACCAGATTCAGGACTCCATAATGGCCGATACTTTTGAAGCTGTTCTTGGAGCCGTTTATTTAAATGATGGTCTGCTAAAGTCTCAAGAAGTTTTAGCAAAGTGGATTGAAATATGGGAACACCAGTATGGTGAAGCCTTTTTTGATCTGAAACGTTTAGAGGAGTTCGATCCAAAAAGCAGACTACAAGAAATCACTCTTTCGTTAAACGGGGAGTTGCCGGTTTATCAGTCTAAAACGAAAGCAGATGGAAACTTTGAAGTGAGCTTATTTATTAATGGAGAGTCACTGGGAAGTGAGACGAGCAATTCAAAGAGAAAAGCAGAGAAAGCTCTGGCCTATAGGGCCTTAAAACATAAGTTAATTCAAAATAGGGAAAGGAAAGAGGTATAAATGTTAATTACTCATCAACATCCACATAATAAAAGTATTATGGCATCAGTCTTAGGTGCACCAAATGTCGGTAAAAGCTCGTTGATAAATTATTTATTGGGGCAGGATTTATCTGTTGTCACGCATAAGCCTCAGACCACAAGAAATAAATTTCAATGTGTTTTTACAATCGATAGAACGGAGGTCATCCTTGTTGATACTCCAGGTCTTCACAGGTCGAGTTTAGAAATAAATAAACGTTATAACGAACAAGCAAGAGAAGGTGCTTTTGGTGCCGATATTAATTTAATTCTTATAGACCTAACAAAAGAAATTATGAGTCAGTTTACTGACTTTAAAGATCTTTATGGAAAGGAATTAGATAAAACCTGGGTGATTTTTACAAAAAGTGATCGTATCTCAGATGTGGAATCACTGCCTCTTGATGAAGTAATTGATAAAGTAAAAGCTCTCTTTCCCAAAATTGAAAAATATTTTGTTGTAAGCTCATTAAAAGGTGAAAATATGCATCTTTTAACGGGGGCCCTATGTGACGAAGCGAAAGAGGGTCCACACCTTTATCCAAATGGGGCCGTCTCAAATAAAAATGAGAGATTCTTCGCTACGGAATATATCAGACAACAGGCCTTTGAAATGTTGAAAGATGAAATTCCTTATGAAGTTGCCGTGTTGATAGAGGATTTTAAAACGAAAGGTGAAGACTCGTTTATCGCCGCTTCAATAATTGTTAATCGCCCGAGTCAAAGGGCCATCGTTGTTGGGAAAAAAGGCTCCGTTATTAAAGAAATTGGTATTCGAGCAAGAAAAAGAATTGAAGAAATGACCGGAAGAAAAATTCACCTCAACCTTCACGTTAAAGTTTCACCGAAATGGTATAAGAATAATTTTATTTTAGAAGAGCTTGGGTTACCACGTGCCGTTGACTCAGCTAGAGTATGGAAGTCACAATGAAAAGACATACAGTAGTATCCCTTGTCGGTAGACCAAATGTTGGAAAAAGCAGCTTGTTTAATGCTATTTTGAGGCGCCAAAATAAGGCCCTGACTTATGACCGTCCCGGTGTGACCCGAGACCGACACTATGCTGTTACCTCTATTGATGAAGAGATTGATGGTTTAGCGCCTGCCAACCTCATTATGATTGATACGGGAGGATTTTATCCCGAGCTTCTTAATGAAAGTGAGAACTCTGAGAAAGAAAACCGAAATAATCACTTTTTTAATCGCATGATTGATCACGCCAAAATTGCTATTGATGAATCGGATTTGGTTTTATTAGTCGTTGATGTGAGAGAGGGGATTCTTCCCATCGATCAGAAAATTGCTGAATATGTAAGAACCTGTGGCAAGGCATGTTGGGTTATTGCAAATAAATATGATTCCGATAATCAAGCAGGTGATGAGGCAGGCTTTTACTCGCTTGGTGTTGAAGAAATGATGGTGACTTCTGCTGCTCACGGCTTAGGTATTATTGAACTTAGAGAGAAAATTCAGCAATTTGATTTTAATTTTCATATTGAAAAGGAAGGCCCTGCTCTACAAAAAGGATTAACCCCTAGAGAAGAAGTTGTTTCAAGACTCGCTATCATTGGTGCTCCTAACGCTGGTAAATCCACCCTTTTAAATCAGCTTTTGGGAGCAAAAAGGGCCTTAGTTTCAAATATCGCTGGAACAACTGTTGATCCCATTGAAGGTTATTTTGATCTTTATTTCGGTCAGCAGGTAAAAGAATTAAACGTAAATAAGCAGCATTATACTGATCAGAAAATTTATGAAGAGTATGAAAGTTTTCGGGCCAATAACCCTGAATACCGTCAGCAGTTGATTAGAACCTATGAGCAGTTAGATGAAGAGGCTGAAGAGTTATACGATAAAGTTTTTGAAACTGACTTAGCTGAACTTTCTGAAGAAGAAACAGAAAACGATGTTGAACTCGAAGCTGAAGCGGCTGAGAACGAGGTTGAATCTCCAGAGGTTGACCAAGCTGAAGAACCAGGATCTTTTTGGAGATCAATTTATCTTGTGGATACTGCTGGGATTAGAAGAAAGTCATTAATTCAAGACACAGTAGAAGCACAATCGGTTTATCGTTCTCTTCGTTGTATTTCTGATTGTGATGTGGTCATTCAACTAGTCGATGCAACCAAAGGTATTTCTCATCAAGATAGACGTTTAGTCGATATTGCCCTTGATAAGGGAAAGTCTGTTGTGATCGCTCTTAATAAGGTTGATCTTTTAAAAGAAAAACTGCAAACAGAAAAAGAAAGAAGGCAATGGCTTGAAGACTTGAGAATTGATATTCCATGGCTTAGTTATTGTGACCTTATTCCCATTTCGGCCCTTGAAGGAAGAGGAATTAAAGCATTAAAGAAAGCGCTTGTTAAAACTATTCTTGTTCGTCATCGGAAGTTAGGAACAGGTGAGCTTAACCGACTAGTTCATCAACTTGTTGAGGTAAACCCTGTCATTGTGAAAAAATCTGGTGGAAAAAGATTGAAAGTTAAGTATACCTCGATGATTAAAAGTGCTCCTCCCACATTTTTACTTTTTAGTAATAAGTCAAAGGGAATACCAGAAAATTATAAGCGTTTTCTTAAAAATGGTCTTCGGCGAGAATTTAATTTGGCCAACACACCAGTGCATCTTATTTTTAGAACGTCGACTGAGTTAGAAAGAAGAGCAGAAGAAAGATCGTAGCGAAACTTACAAACAATAAATTAAAACTTCCATGTTTTGTGATAACCAATATTCGGCCATCCATGGCCTCACCCTAACGGGCAAGTATTGGCCATCTCTACGATAAAAGTTGATAGATATTTAAAACTGGCCCACGAAGTGGGTGCGACCACGACGGGAGCATTTTAAATGTCGAAAAACAAGGATGTTTTTTTAAACTTACCAGTTAATGACATAACCAACCATCAACGATAAGACGTTACCGGTGAGGTCGTTATAACCGATATTGTTTTCGTCGGTTGCCTTATAGGCTTGAGTATCTTTATCGTGAAGGTTCACTTGATGCCAGAGGGCCTCAACATTTATGTAACTTTCTTTAATTTTGATTGGAAACTCAAGACCCATTCCAAGACCAACTCCGAGACCACTTCCAGAATCATTGGCCAAATTTGGCTGATCCTTAAACTTATTAGTCGTATACCAATACTCTATTCTCATAATAAAGTAGGGATTAGAGTAGGTAATGGCCGTACCTAAATCGGCCGTATCAATATAGTGTCGGCCGGAAAAATAGACTCTTAACATATTAACTTCGACAAGACCTGGCCCATTATTGGTTCCGTTTCCACTAAATGTATCGTCATTTAAAACAACTTCATCAGGTAGATCAAAATTATGTTGAGAATATTCTAGCCCCAAACCAAAAGCATTTTGAAAATCACTAAAATAGATAAGACCTAATCCGTAGGCCGGAAGGTTATCGTTATAAGCAGCACCTCTGTTTCCGGTGAAGGTCGTTGTCCCAAGAGAAATGATAATGGAAAAAAATCGTCCGTAGCGATAGAACCTTTCATCTTCTGCAATTCTTGCGGCATCAAGGTCTTCATTAAAGTCACTAAAAATATCTCCTCCAATATTGAGATCGTCATCCCCAAAATCCATGAGAGGGTCTTGGGCATACAGTGAGGGGAGGATTAAAAATATGATCAGTACTTTTTTGATGTTCAAACGTGTGCCTTTATAAGTAGAAATGAACAGACGAGACAATAAAGTTTTGCCCAATCGTTTCAACAATAAATTCATCGAGTTTGTTCATTGAAATACCAAACTCAAAACTAAAACCAATGCTATTGAGTCCGGTGAAACTAAATTCGGATCCCATGGCGAAGTCAAATTGAAAGCCGCTATCTTTGACACTATTTACTTTCTTCTCAATTACCCCTGCTAGCACTGAGCCATAAAAAACAAGCTGAGGTTCTTGGAATATGTTGCGATACAGCTTTAAAGCAGCACCGTGACCACCATCTGCGTCATCATTATTATAGCCAATCTGACCTCCGATCGCGAAGGCCTTTGATCTTTGAAGTTTGAAGGAAACGGCCGGAATATCACTTTTAAGCTGATTGCTAAAACCAACGCCTAGTCGCCCTCTACGATCGACACTATAAGTATTGGTGGCGAATAAAAGTGTGACAAAAATAAGTAAGAGTTTTGTATTGATGTGCTGCATGGTTTCCTCCGTATTGAAACTCATGAATGTTTTTTAATTATGTTAGCGAAGTGCCCTATTTTTGACAACTTAACATGGAAATTTTTAGAATGTTCTCCTTGGAGGATGACTTAATGAATACATCACAAAAAACAACATCGGAAATGAGCTCTCTTGATCAAATTTTAAATGAAACAGATATTGGCCAATTTATTGGAAAATATAAAATTTTACTCTCAATCCTTTTTGGGGTCATCATTATCGGTGTTATCGCTCAAGCGATTTACAGCAATATGAGTGATAAGAAGATGAATGAAATGAATGGTGTTGTTCACGCCTTTCAAAGTGGTCCAATGAAAAGTTTCATGGATAAAAAAAGTGATCAAAAAACAGTTTTAGAAAAATACAATCAAATGATGTCCGATGTACAAGGCTACGCTGGAGCCGGCTTGGTGACATTGGAGCTTGCCAAAGAAATTCAGACAAGAGGTGATAGTGCTACTGCCTTAAGTATCTTAGAAAAAGCAAATGCTCAGTTTAATAATCCTTATGTGAAATTCTTTATTACTTCAAACTTAGCTGCCAGTTATGAAAACAGTGGAAACTGGGAACAGGCGAGAGTTCACTATGAAGAATTATTAAACAGTCCTGTGAAAGTTTATGAAGAGAAAACATATTTAGATCTGGGAAGAGTTTATCTCAAGCTAAATAATACGGAAAAAGCGAAAGCTTCTTTTCAGTATGTTCTCGATAAAGGAAAAGAAGCCGAGTTGAAAAAACTTGCTGGGCTTTATTTGGAGAACCTATAAACGTGTATAAAATATTATCTATTATAGCGGCATTGTTATTGATTAACTCGTGCTCAACCATGAAAAGTATGGGTGCCAGCGGAGTCAAAGAAGAAAAAGAAGTCTTCTTTCCTGTTTGGATTAGAAATCAAGATCCAAGTTATCGCTCTGGTAATTTACCCATTTCTCTTCAGGCACCAAGGCTAGATCGCGGACTTCTTTTTATTGGCGATGAAAACGGAGTCATGAGGGCCTTCCAGGCCAGTGATGGACGAGTCGTTTGGAGTACTCAAGATAAAGGGGCGCACCAGTCTCAAGTTATTGTTTACGATAAGAATATTATTTATGGGACCATCGAAGGGCGGCTTTATTCAAGAGATCGTCTTTCGGGAAAGTTAAAGTATGAAGTTGCACTAGGTGCTGCTGTTGAAACTTCTCCCATTATTCAAAATGGACGTATGTTTATTCACACCAGAAATCATCAAATTTTTTGCTTAGATGCTGTCTCTGGAAAAATTTTATGGGCCTATAAACGATCTGTTCCTTACCTGACCACCTTACAAGGGGTTTCTACTCCTCTCGTTCAAGCCAATAGAGTCTTTGTCGGTTTTGCCGATGGAACACTCGTGGCCCTTTCATTGGAAGAGGGAGTTCTCGTTTGGGAAAGTAAAGTTGTCAACGGACAAAAGTTTATTGATGCCGATACTGGTCCAACTCTTTTTCAAGGAAAACTATTTATCGGGTCTCAAGCAAATCAATTGGCCTCAGTAAATCCGAGTACAGGAATTTTAGAAAGAAGGTTTCCTTATACGATGACGTCAAAACCTTTGATCTATCAGGGGAACCTCGTTTTTGGTACGGCCGATGGGGAAGTCGTTTCTCTCGACAAAGAATTTCAAGAAGTAAAAAAAATAAAGATAACGGACTATGCAATCTCCGCGATTACGCCATGGAAAAATGGTTTAGTTGTGGGAGGCTCTGGAGGACAGTTATTTTGGCTTGATTTAAAAAATGATTGGTCGCTTGGTGGTATTTGGAATTTAGGTCATAGCTATTCAGCGGTATTTGATCAAATGACGGCCTCTGAAGATCATCTTGCCGTTTACTCAAATCGAAATCGTTTATACGTTTTTGAGTAGAGAGAATCTCTTTTCAATTAATTCACCAACAGTATTTCCACGGGCCAGGTAATGGGCGTAGTGAAGATGGAGACATTTGATAAAGTTCCAATCTCGAATCCCTCCAATTCCGATCTTTTCCCAGTTCATTGATTCATAGGTTTGGTGGTCTTTTTCGTTTAATTCATGAGCGAGAGCATGACGGTCTTTTATATAACTGCGGTGATCATTAAAAAGTTTTTCTTTTAAAGATGCATCTTCTGCAATTTCCTTTTCTAAAAGCGAGATCGCTCCATCTCTTTCAATATGAGAGATTAATTTTTTCAATTCTGGGGAAACTAACCAATAGGTGGTGGGAAATGGTTTTTGTTCAACGATGGGGAGAACAGAGATAACAAGTACTTGATTTTGAGACCCAACACGCTCTACTTTATATTGGCCTTTGGGAGTTCTCCCTAGGGACTCTTTGATCTGTTCGAGGTGTTCAGCTCCTATCAAACTCATGTTTTTGCTCCGTAACTATTGGTTTTCAAAGGGTCAATACAAAATTGTAAATATTACATGATGCGTTCATTTTTGGGTGCATAATGGCAAATGTTTGTTATAAAGGCCAGACATTAGAACTTGCTTATTGCAAAAAATATGCTGTTTCCCCCGTGAATTGGGGAAGAAAGGTATAGAGGAGACCTAAAATGAAAATGACAATTGACTCCAAAGTATTGACCCTAGCTGTCCTACTTGGTGCTACTGCGACTGGTTTTAATACCATGGCACAGGACTTCGGTGGAGACGATGTTTTCAACTCTGACCAAATCGATATTGATGGGGTTTATCAAAAGAGAGAATCGGCCGCTGATCGCATTGAAAAGATGAGAAAAAATCTTGAGCGTAAAAACGAAGAGATGGTTCAAAAGAAGATTGAAGATATTCGTATCAATCAAGAAAAGAAATTGGCGAACCAACTTCAAGATGCGTTTAACGGAAATGGTGGATCGCTTGGAAGTGGAAACACTGATCAAGTATCGACAATGCAAGCCGCTCCTCAAAGAGTTGTTGCTCCTGAGCCTATGCCGTTACCAATGGTAGAAGAGAAAGAAGAGAAGAAAACAAGAATCATTCCTGGATTTGGTGTAAGCCAATTTAATGGAGAGGGAATTGATAGTCTTGAATCTGATCCAGTACTAAACCTTGCTGTTGAGAGTTTAGTTTCTGAAAGATTTGCTGTTGGTCTTGGTGTTAACTTTACAAAAATGGATATCACTTATTATAGAGACTATAATAATGGATTAAGTTCTTTTTACTCAACTTACCTTCAAGGTGATGATGTTTCTTATAAGAACTTAAATATTAACTTAAACGGTAAATTATTTTTAACAACGGATGCTACTTTTAGACCTTTTATCGGACTTGGTCTTGGGTACAATCGTACGACTCTTGCTTTTGAAGAGAGATACAAAGACGTTGTTTATAACTCAACAAGTGGTCAGTTAAAGGAAACAAGTGTTACCGGAACTGGTGCTACTGGTATGGGGATGATCGGAGCTGAGTTTGGTTTCAATGATTCAATTGGAATGACAGCAGACTTTAGATTCACAAAGGCCTTAACAAATGGTTTTTCTGATGGAAATAAGTCTTACTCGCCAAACACTCAAGAAGCTCTTGAGAAAGCAAGTCTTAAAAGACTTGGTTATGACCTAGACAATAGTGACATCGCTTCACTTAATGTAGGTCTACTGATTAAGTTTTAATAAACAGATTTCATCTTGCTAGTCATTTTTATTAGGGGGAAATGATTAGCTTATAAGCCCGGGCAATGCCCGGGTTTTATATTTTTGGCCGACAAGTTTAGACGGTCTTGTCAGGAAGACCAAAATCACTTCTTTTTATTCTTAAATATTCATTTAGATGACAATAAGAACGTTGATCGTATTGGATAAGTCCTCTAAATGTTCTATTATTTCATTGTAAAAATTCAAAAGGAGTCCCCCTAATGACTGGCCGTACCGTATACATCGTTGAGGCGAAACGTACCCCTCATGCTAAAGCAGGAGCAGCATTAAAAGATATTGCTGCGCCTGATTTAGGATCGTATCTCGTTAGAAAAATTTTAGACCTCACAAATATTCCAGGTGAAAGTGTTGATGAAGTTATTGTCGGCAATGTTGGAACTCCTGCTAAGTATCCCAATATCGCTAGAGTGATTGCCCTAGAAGCTGGTCTGCATAAAAAGACTTCGGCTTATAGTGTTCATCGAAACTGTGCTTCTGGCTTAGAAGCGGTATCTCAGGGTTATTTAAAAATCGCTAGTGGTCGCGGTGGTCTTTATATCGTTGGTGGTGTGGAGTCGATGTCTCAGATGCCACTTATCTATTCAAAAGAGATGACTGATCTTTTTGTTGACGTCATGAAAGCAAAAAGTATGTCGGATAAATTGATGACCATTACACAATTTCGTCCCCCATATCTAAATCCTATTGTGGCGATAGAGCAGGGGTTAACGGATCCTTTTTGTGGACTGAATATGGGTCAAACAGCAGAGTTATTAGCGAGAGAATATGGTATTTCAAGGGCAGAGCAAGACGAGTTTGCAAATCGTTCTCACCACCTTGCTATAGCTGCTACTAAAGAAGGAAAATTTAACGATGAAATCGTACCGATTATCGTCGGAGATAAACTAAATAAGCTACTCGCTGAGGACGTTGGTCCTAGAGAAGACAGCTCTGCTGAAGGGCTTGGAAAAATGCGTCCCTATTTTGATCGTAAGTCAGGGACTGTCACCGTTGGAAATAGTTGTCCTATTACTGATGGTGGATCAATGATGTTACTTGCCTCTGAAGAGATGGTGAAAGAGCATAACCTCGAACCTATGGCGAGAATTGTCGATTATCATTTTCATGGTTTAGAGCCAGAGAGAATGGGGATGGGACCACTGCTTGCGATGGATGGCATTTTAAAAAGAACGGGGATGACTCTTGAAGATATGGATCTAGTAGAAATCAACGAAGCTTTTGCGGCTCAGGTTTTGGCCGTGCAAAAAGGCTTGGCCGATGAAAAGATAGCCAAGAAATTTGATATTGATAAAGCGTGGGGAGCTGTTCCCATGGAGAAGCTTAATGTTAATGGTGGGGCCATTGCCCTTGGACATCCCGTTGGATCTACAGGAAGTCGTCTGCTTGTGACACTCGCTCATGAGATGAAAAGACGAAATGTTAAAAGAGGTTTAGCTTCACTTTGTATTGGCGGTGGCCAAGGTGGCGCTTGTATTATTGAAACATTGTAAAAGTAAAGGAACATATACTTATGGAAGCTAAACGTATTAGTTATGAAGTCAAAAACCAAGTTGCCTATGTTGGTTTTGGTTATAATTGTGACAAAAGCATGACCGTACTCGATGAAGAAACTCTGCAAGAGCTAAACGATAGAGTCGATTACCTTGCGACAGTAAAAAAAGAGCTAAATGGAGTTGTCTTTTTTACCCATAAAGACAGATGCTTTCTTGCTGGTGCCGATATAAACCTTATCGCTGCGATGAAAACGGAAAGTGAAGCAGCTCAAGGCGCAGAGGCCGGACAAAATATTTTTAACAAAATTGAGGACCTTGGTATTCCAACGGTTGCGGCCATTCATGGTGTTTGTCTTGGAGGTGGAACAGAGTTCGCCTTATCTTGTAATCAGATTATTATGAGTGATGACAAAAGCACGATGATGGGTCTTCCTGAAGTCAAACTTGGTATTCTTCCTGGCTTTGGTGGAACGTACCGTCTCCCTCGCAAAGTAGGTCTTCCTAACGCGCTCGATATGATCTTAACGGGAAAAAATATTCGAGCTAAAAAAGGCAAGAAGATGGGGCTTGCTGCCGAAACATACGCAAAGGAAAGACTCGTTGATATGGCGATCAAACATTTTAACCCTAAGAAAAAATCGGGATCATTCACTTCTACCCTTGAAGGAATGGCGATGGATAATTTCGTAGGGCGAAAGCTTATTTTTCAAAAGGCGAGAGAAAGTGTTTTGAAAAAAACAAAAGGCTTCTATCAATCACCACTTAAAATCCTTGATTTAATGGAAAGAGGTCATTCTAAAAGTAGAAACTCTTATTTGACTATGGAAGCGCAAGCTTTTGGAGAGTTATGTGTCGGTGAGCAGAGTAAAAACCTTCAGCATGTCTTTTTCATGATGGAAGGGGCAAAAAAATTCCCTGGAGAGTCAACAAATTCAAAGCGCTCGTTAAAAAGAGGAGCTTGTCTTGGGGCAGGTACCATGGGTGGTGGAATTGCCTGGTTAATGGCCGATAATGGAATGAGACCCATTATGAAAGATCTCAATAGCAAGGCTTTAGAGTTAGGTCTTAAGCAAGCCTCATCGAACTTCTCTGGGGCCCTCAAAAGAAGAAGATTATCTCAAGATGATTTTATTAGAAAAATGAGATCCATTAGTGCTCAAACAGACTATGCAGGCTTTAAGCAAACAGATCTTATCATTGAAGCGATTGTTGAGAATATGGATATTAAAAAGTCAGTCTTTAGTGAAGTAGAAAAAGAAGTAGCGGCGGATACGATTATTACGTCAAATACATCTTCTTTAAGTGTCGAAGAAATGGCATCCGCTCTCGAAGACTCTTCTCGATTTGCCGGCCTTCATTTTTTTAACCCCGTTCATAAAATGCCACTAGTGGAAATTATTGAACATAGCAAGGTTTCCAATGAAACACTTGAGGCCCTTTATCAATGGGTTTTAAAAGTTAAAAAGACTCCTGTTATTGTTAAAGATGGACCAGGCTTTTTAGTTAATAGAATTTTAATGCCATTTCTCAATGAAGCGGGTTATCTCTTGCAAGAGGGGGTGCAAATTGAGCAGCTCGATCAAGCCGTTTTAAATTTTGGAATGCCCATGGGACCATGTCGTTTGCTTGATGAAGTGGGAATTGACGTGGCCGTCAAAGTGGCAAAAATATTACACGATGGACTTGGTGATCGAGCGAAGTCTAGTGATGTCTCTAGTCTTATGAGTGATCATAACTTCTTGGGAAGAAAAACTTCAAAAGGTTTTTATCTTTACGATGAGAATGGTCGTGAACAAGGGATAAATGAAGAAGCGAGAGCACTCTTTAACGAAAAAGAAAAAGTGATGGATGAAACCGAAATTCAAATGAGGTTATTTCTTCCTATGATTAATGAGGCTTCACTTATATTAAAAGAAGGTATTGCTGCTAATCCAACAGCTGTAGACTTATCACTTATTTTTGGTATTGGCTTCCCTCCTTTTAGAGGTGGGTTACTACGCTATGCTGATAGTGAAGGACTTGAGCGTATCTTAGGAGCGATCAAAAGATTTGAAACTGAAGTGGATAAAGATCGTTATGAACCATCTTCCTTTTTAGTTGAATTGGTGGAGCAAAAGAAAAAGTTCTACGATCTTTAATCAATGTTAACGACGTTTACCAAGTATTTTTTAACCTATATTATTCGCTCAAGAACGAGACAGCATCTTCTATTTTTAGCAATTATCGGCTTGATTATTTCGGCTTTCGCTCTTCTTGTTATGCAGTCAACAATGGGGGGCCTACAGAGAAACCTTGTTTCAAGAAGTAAGGCCGTAAACGGTCACGCTGTTTTAATCCCAAACAATCCATCTGAGACATCTCAAAATAGCGAGTTGATAAGAGATTTTAAAAACCTTGGGTTTTCGCCTGTAAAAGAGTACGAACTAGAAGTGCTTGCTAAAAATGGTTCAACGATTATACCTGTGGTCCTTCATGGAGTAGATCCACTTGGTGAAAAAGCATCCTTTTTAGTTGATCAAGATTTTGATCAAATGGTTTTACCTTATGAGGTCAGTTATAAACTAGGTGTGACTAAAGGTGATAAGATAACAATCATCTCACCGGCCCATGTAAATCATTTTATGGGAGATATTCCACGGATGATGTCTGCGGAAATAAATTCGTTGATTACAACTGATGTTCCCGAGGTCGATTTATTTCATATATGGGTGTCGCTTAAGAAAGTTCAAAGTTTAATACGTGCTAGAGATATCAATAGAATTAGACTTTATGGCAAGGGCGATTTAGCTAGCGCCAATGAGCTATTAAAACAAAAGTACACTTCTTTTAGAATGGTAACGTGGGAACAACAAAATGATTCTTTGGTTTGGGCCTTAAGTTTAGAAAACCGAATGATTATTTTTCTCTTTATAGGCATGACCTTACTCGTTAGTCTTTGTATTATAAGTGGTCTTTTCATTTTCTTTAGTAAAATTAAAACGGACCTATCAGCATTTTGGATTCTTGGCTCTTCTAAAAATGAGCTACAAAAAGCAAGTAAATGGTTGTTAAATATAATGGGAATTCTAAGTGTTGCTACAGGTATACTGCTTGGATTGATTTTTCTTTTTGCCCTCGAAAATTGGGATTTGAATGTTATGCCAGATGTTTTTGTGGATAGAAAGATACCTGTTTATATAACATCTAAAGGGGTGTTCCTTTCCTTTTTTATTCCGACTATTATTAGTGTTACTTTTTCTCATCTCGCTTTAAACTCATTTAAAAAAGAAACAAACTACCTTGAGCACATTAGATCTGTTGGAAACTGATATTCTTATTGTTGGTAATGGTCTTGCCGCTTGGGGCGTCCTTAATCGATTCGCTGAAATTAAGAGTGATCTCAAAATAACACAGATTTCACAGGAAAAAGTACTACCATCATGTGCTTTAAAATCGACCGCAACCGTCTCATTAAATGGTATCCAAAAAAATATTAGTCCACTTGGAGATCTGCTCTATGATTCATTTTTTACAACCACTTCCTTAATTGAAAAGTGGGGGACAGACACCATCGAAAAAGCAGAGCATTTACATCTTGGTAATAGTGATAAAATTAAACAAAGATTTCACACATTAGAAAATATTGAAAAAAGTTATTTGAAAAGTTCTCACCTTGGCGCTCGCGGTGATGTTTATCTTTTTAACCCAAGTATGTTTTTCGACTGGTTTAATCATCATATTAAAAATCAAATTCATAATTTATCTGAAGTTCAGGATCTCGTTACTGATTTTAAAGTTGATGGAAATAATGTTTTTGTACAAACATTATCGGGACGCCGTTTTTTAGCTAAAAAATTAATTTTAACAACAGGTGCATGGGGAAGGGGGAGAACTGGTGGCAAACTTGTCTGTGGTCATTACTTATCTTGGTATAATTGTGATTTCGAAGAATCTTTTTTAATTTCGTTAAATCAACATAATTTAATTTATAATAAATCAACAAAGTTATTGATGCTTGGAGGAACGTCAAATTCTGATGAAGTTTCATTAGTTGATGTTGAGAAATTAAAGAGTATGTATCAGTGCTTTGTTGAAATTTTTCATAGTGAACTTCCGGCTTTTGAGAATGCAAAACTATCTTATGGAGTGAGGCAAAAAGGAAAAAAGAGAATGCCTTATTGGGGAAAATTCCAAGAATCTGATAATATCTATACAATTCATTCTCTTTATAAAAATGGTTATACATTAGGTTGGGAGTTAGGAAAAAGAACCGTCGATCAAATAAAACTATAAGTTTAATGAAGGAAGTTCTGACTTTAAATGACCTTCAATAATTCTTTTAGATGATTTAATCTTTTGACTCATTTTATTCAAGTAGAGTTCTATTTCTCTAGAGAGACAAGAGTTTTGATGACGACTCTTGATGATCTTTAATTGTTTATTGAGAACAGTAATTGTTTGTTCTTTTTGGTGAATCCAAGGATTAATATTCATTTCGTGAGTACCGACTTTTTCATCACCAAGCTCTGTTAAGTCATCAATAAGTTGAAAAGAAAGGCCAAGAGCATGACCAAGTCTAAAAAGCTCTTTTGCCTTTTTAAACTCTGTCTTTGTCATTTTATCAAGATTAACCAGATAACCACCTACAAGCGCCGTTTGAATCAGCCGTGCTGTTTTTAATTGATGAATAAGAAGCATATTTTGAAAAGATTGAGCCGCATCTTGGGATAAGTCCATATATTGACCAAAGATAAGCCCTCGCGGCCCTGTGGCCCAGGAGAAAAATCTTCTCGTTTCAAAATTTAGAGGTTGAATCAATTGAAATGAAATCCCCATCATCCCATCTCCTGCGAGGAGGGCCTGCCATTCACCAAATTTCTTATGGGTAGATTCTTTACCTCGTCTAAAGTCATCGTCATCCATGCAAGGTAGATCATCATGAACAAGTGTGTAGGCATGATGGATTTCAAGGGCCGAGCAAAGGAGTGATAGAGGTTGAGTAGGGTCTTTTAATTTAGATGTGGAATCACCCCAGTGATCTTCAAAACAGGCAATGGCAAGCTTTGGACGAAATAGTTTACCTGCGGGGAGAGCACTATAGAGATACTGTTCGCTCATTTGATGATGAGGTAAATTTTTTAACAAATGTATTTTTAAATTATTCTCGAGAATCTGATTCATCGCTTTTAACTTTATACGCTCTCAACGTTTGGGTGTTCTCACTTCTTTCTTTAAAAGAAATGGGAATGATTTTTTCTTTTTCATTGTGATGGCGGTAGTTTTTATAGATTAATAAGACTGCCGGTATGAGGACAAAGCTTATTAATGATAACAATACTCTTCTTTTACTTTTCACCGGGGAAGTATGCATTAGTTTATCTTATGTGAAAATAATGCCATGAATTATTGTTTTTAATTCCTAAAGGTGATTTTTAAGATCGCTATAGTGCTGATTTTCGATATTTTGATAATAAAGCTAGGTAAGTTTCTGAAATATGGTAATATAATGTTCATTACTAAATAAAAAGTATCAATACGAGGAGATAGAGATGAGTGACTTTATTGATGAAGAAATGAATATTGCCGACGAACAAGACGCTTCTACGGCATTATCATCAGAAACATTTTTACATCCTGTCGAGGAGCTTTCGTTACCTCCTGTCATTGCTCTTGAGATAAAATCCACTGTTGGTCAGGCCATAGATTTAATGCAATCTAAAAAAATTGGCTCCCTTGTCATCGTTGATGGCCAGAGACTTATGGGGATTTTTACTGAAAGAGATGTTTTGATGAGAGTCATCGGAAAAATAGAGGATTGGAGAAATGCTCCTATTCATGAAGTGATGACAGGCTCACCTCAGACTCTTCAAAAGCAAGATGAAATTGCTTATGTTCTCAATAATATGCATGTTGGTGGTTATCGACATGTACCTATTGTCGATGAAAATGAAACTCCTATTTCGATGGTCTCAATCAAAGATGTGGTGAGTTGGATTCTCGATCATTTTCCACAAGAGGTGACTAATTTAACAGGCGAACCTTTTAGAGGAGAAAAGTCCAGAGAAGGGGCTTAGTTCGGAATGGGGAGATTCCCAACTGCTTGTTTAAAATCTCTAAAAAAAGAGCGGCCATTTTTTAAAGACTCACGGTAACTCTGTGCCACTCTTTGTATCGTTGGATCTTTTGCTGTCATGATGACGTGGTTTAATGTTTGAAGTTTGCCTTCAATATTTTTCTCTGTTTCTATGAGTCTTTTTAAAGCAATGACTTTGAAGGCACCTTGTTTTTGGGCTTGTATTGCCTTAAAACTATGAGGATCTTGTTCATCATAGTCTTGACCAGCTATCGTAATGTCGAGTAATTCTTCTTTTGTTGCCTCAGAATTTGTCACAACTTTTTTAATCTCTTTAAGGGAAATGTTTGGTCTAGGAACTGAGGCTTGAAGTTCTTTTTGAAACTTCTTTGGTGAGTGAGTTAGGGTTTGCTCTTTTTTAGCGAACAAACCCACAATTACCCCAACAACAATTCCTAAAAGTAAAAAAGTTGTGACTTTTTTCATTTAAAATACTTCAGGTTTGGTAATAGGAGCGATACTTATCCAATCTCTATTTTCAATAGGAAGATTGATTATACTTCTCGAAATCTTATTTCCCTTAGTATCAACTGAAATAAGCTCTCCCGACTCATTTAAGGCATAAGTTTTATCACCACTTGATAACAGTTGAGTGATATCTGCTAGATCTGATGAAAGGCTTTTATTCACTTGTCCAAAGTTGACCTTCGTTGAGCTGATACTAGCACAATTATAAGAAAGGAGTTCTCCCGCTTCACTGACCAGAAAATTTTGATGTTCTCTTCCTGATGAATTTTTGGCGATAGAGATAATTCTATTAAATTGGCCTTTGTCATCGAGGTTTACATTGCTTAGTTTTCCACCCATTCGATCACAGATTAAGATAAGATTATTATCTTTTAACATTCCTCCGTTACCAAGGTAGGTAATGGCCTGATACTTATCTCTCTCGCTTAAAGTTTCATCGTTATAGGTTTCTGCAAATAGGCCTGCCTTTTCAATTCTTGTAACGAGATCTCCGCTTGTTCGATAGGCATCGAGGTTACGGTCTTCCGGATAAATGGTCATATAGTTGGCACTTGCATAAACTTTGGCGGGGTTATTCATGGTTAAAACGTAGTCTGCTTTTTGTTCTAAATCCCAATTATAGACTTCGCCATTGCCATTACTTAATAAGAGTGACGTATTAATTTTTAGTTCTGGTACTTGGTTAAACTTATTAAAGGCCATATAAACAGCTTCTGCTTCAACCATTGCTTTTTCTGCCTCTGAGATTTCAGATGACCTGGCCATTCCTACTAATGTTTGAACACTAATAGCATAAGAGCCTTTGTTCGTAATTTTAGAATCACAAGCCCCTGAGTTTCCTTTTTCATTTCCTTGAGTACATCTTGTATGGGAATGTCCATCAAAGTGACGAACTTCATGCATCATTGTTGAAGCCTGACTACTGGTATTGAAGTCAAAAAAGAATGGGCAGAGATGAATTTTTCCACCACCAAAAAAAGGTCTTACGTAGGCAACAACACCTGTTTGACAACGACTTTTTACTGAGAACTTTCTCGCTCTGTTGGTAAAGTATGACCACCAATTATTTTCAGATATTGCTTTATAAGTGAAGCCATCTTGTTGATCTACTTGAGGCTCGTTGGGGGTGAGGTTTTTTAAAAGCTGAAGTGACTTGGCAATTTTAAACCATTGTTCATCCATATCTTTTTCACAATATGAATCTTTGTTGGATAAATATTTATTAAATTGTGAAAAGTGATTAGCTATTTCACTTAAGTCTTTTTTGGGAATACATTCATTAGCAGATACTAAACAGGATAAAAAAATTGTGATAACGACAATATATCTTTTCATAAGCTCTCCTTGGCCCTTACGATCTTTCTTGATCTAAAAGCTATTCTTTTAAAATTTATAGCTATGGTCAATTATTCTGATCTGACTTGTCTTAACAGGATAAAATTAGTCGGGATTGCAGTGAACTTTCTTAGAAAATGGAAACTTATTTGATTAGGTGACTGATATGCTATGTTAATGTTAT
Source organism: bacterium (assembly GCA_030425045.1). Classification (GTDB taxonomy): domain Bacteria; phylum Bdellovibrionota; class Bacteriovoracia; order Bacteriovoracales; family Bacteriovoracaceae; genus JAUHVL01. Next base: position 19,765 of record JAUHVL010000011.1, on the reverse strand, counting down.
GGAATTTTTAAAACATAAGTATATTTATTCGCTCGATAAACCTCATCTCGTTTTTTCAATATTTGATTCTTCTTTCTATGATAGAGCAGATTTAGATTGTTTAAATAATGCTCAGAGGATGTTTTTAATTAACCATTTAAAAGGCCATGGCTTTGACCTCGTCTCAGGTTCTGTCTTGGTTTCGGCAGATCAAAAACATACTGTGCAGATTCCTAAAATTCAACAATTGGGCGTCTCTCCATTTCATATAATAGATCGTTTTGAAAAAGAAGATCATGTCATCTTAGCGTTAACACCAACTCAATTGGCCTGTTATATATTGAAGTATTTCCCAAAAGAGCTCTATCTTATTGAATTAAAAAAATTAATTGAAAAACAGCCCATAAACTTAAAGAAGATATTGGATACTCTTGTTCATGAAGATGTGTTTAAGAACTTTTTTAGAGTTTATCCAGAGCTTTCAGAGTTTCAAAGAAATGTGGCAAATAGTGATAAGTTTATCGATAGATCTCATATTGGAAGTCTATTTTAAAACTTATAAAGCTCCTGTGCTTGCTTGGTCAGTATGAATGAGCCTGCGTCCACTTTCTGTCTGGCGCCAGCAATCATCACCATCGAGCCGTTTTAGCTGGCAGCCCGCTAAATCGGGATACGTCCAAAAACGAGAGCCATGATGAGAAGCAATGCCCACGTGAAGTGTTCGACATCCAATTCCAACAGATAAGTTAAAGGGATTGTCTTTATAAATTTGACATAAGTATTTTTGAGCGATGGCCCTATCATTGGCACTAGCAAAATCCAAATCAAAGGCACGAGACCAACGGTGATCACTTTTATCTGATCCTCTTACCAAGTCATGAGAGTTGTAACATTTTGGACGGTACCAGTTTCTTAAACGAATCGTTCTTGTTACCGAAGGGTCTTCTTCGTTAATTAAATCACGAAATTTTTGGGCAAGGTGACCAAGCGTCGCGGCTGAGGCCCATCGACAATTGATGGGTAAAAGATAATCAAGTCCGCATGATCTTGCCGCTGATGGGTGATTAGGCGCCACCATTTCTTCTGCAGAAAAATTATAAACACCTCCAACCTCATCCAAATATGTTTGTAATCCTTCAATCGTTTTGGGAAAGCTCATAGGTGAGGTGAGAGAATACCCTAAATCATCACTAATTCGTACGAGCTGTTCAATTTCTTCGTTGTCGAGATAGTCACAGCCTTGACCAAGAAGATCATTTAAGTCCTCTACAGAACTGGGTGCTCGTTTTGAGTTTGATATTGTTCTTTTTTTATAAGGCTTATTGATCACCCAGGTTAGCTTATCCAATTCTTCTGCTGAAATTGAGCAGGAATGGTTTTGCTCATAATGAGAGTGATCTTTAGGGGCGTCTTTTATTTCTGCTTGTTTTTTAGAAAATGAACAACTCGATAAAACAATAAGTAAGAATAACAACCTATACATAGATCCTCCTGATCATCACAATAATATTATGTCATAAGTTAAGATTTTTCAGGAGGTGAGGAAGTTTCTTACTTGAAAAATAACCGAGAAAAGACTTCGGTTATGTTGCTCGTAAAGCCGCAAAATTTCTGGGGGAAATTGGCCAGGTCATCTTTACTCTTATTTCCACGAGTAATTTGTGAAATGAGTTTAACGTATTCGTCAGCGAGACCAAGAATTTGAGCATGAGGAGTGATTTGTTGATTACTTTCAAGTTTCGGGAAGCCTGTCCCGTCCAGTCTCATATGGTGTTGGAAAACGTTTTGAGCAATGAGTGGGGGAATATTGTCAATCATCTGAATCATATCAGCACCCCATTCATGATGTTTTTCAAAGGCCACTGTTAATTCAATTTTTCTCATAGAGGAACAGCTGTCACTGGCGATTTCTCTTTCAATTAAATCTTCATCGAAAAGTTTATGGTTAGGATCGTGAGTAAAAAGATCCTCCATTTTACTAAGTCCAATATCATGAAGTGTCGCCGAGAGGGCCATGACTTCACTTAAATCATTTCCATGCATACCATATTCTCGGGCCAATAACCCACAGACGATGGCCGTACCAGCGGTATGATCAAAGTTAGTTATCGCTCCTAGAACTTTGCCGATACTTTTACTATCCGTTTTTAATTGAGAAACCATTGTGAGCGTATTTGCTGCATAGTTTTGAGCGAAAAGGAGAGTTTTCTCATCAAGGCCAGACTCTCTTAAAAAACTTACCACTTCTTGACCTTGGTTTAGAACCTGAGCAACTTTTATATCAGTATCGATATGTTCACTTTCTAGAATTCTTTTTGTGATGAGATCACAAAATTCAAGATACTTCTGCTGAGAGCTTTTGTTGATATAGAGAAATTGTAAGCCTTTTTCGAGATAGCAATTTAACCTTTCCGGACTAAAAGTATCACCAGCTGTGAGAATTTTTATAAATTTATCACTACGAATTTTAATATAGACGTCAAAAAAAGATTCATTGCCTGAGAGAAAGTTTTCTGCAGAAATTGCCACAAGATCGCTATGGTTTATCTCTGCTTCTTCTTTTAACATTTTCGCGGTTAATTCATCTGTATCGTTAAATTGGCGCAGGTGATAAGTAATATTTTTAATAATCGTTTTAGCTTCTTCGGACTGGTCAATAATTTTTCTGACACCGAGATTATTAATCTCAACTTCACTTAAAATTTGGGTAACATTTTGATTGGTTAGAAAAATGGGAATAGAGCAATGGTTGAGGTGACCTTCGCGAATAATAGTAGTCCAATTTTTGGGTACAAAATCAGGATCTATAAACAGCGCATGAACAATGGAGATGGGATCAGACATAATATCGAGTGCTTCTTCAGCAGAAGTAAAATGAAAGATTTCACCGTCAATTTCGGTAACTTGTTTTTTGATATCGTCAACGAAGGGACAATTGTCCATGACAATAACAACTTGAGCTGTTCTTTGATGCATTTAAAAAGTGTAACTCTAGCGAATCACTAAGGCTATCAATTGTTTTTCTTTATTTTGGAGCAGGTTCTAAGTCCGATCAGATAATAAAATGGGCAAAATCTGATTAATGCAGTGGTTAAAAGATAGATCGATAAAGAGATATATATCCAGAGTTCCTGTAATATCAATCCCTTATAAAGCAAATAAAAGCTTAATAAGACTCTCGCCGAAACATCTAGATAACCAAGATTCTTCATTACAATATTATATCATTAAATGAAGCAACGCATGTTTGGAGATGATTCACGAGGGGCTAATATGTTGATTTTATATTTTGGAGTTAAAAGTGGATATTAGCATTTTCCTGGTCGTCGCCATCATCGTTCTTGGTGCCATTATTTTTTATCTAATTTTTAAAAATAATAATCAAAATGATCATGAGATTATTACTTTAAAAATTGCAGAAAAAATTTCTGAAGGTTTAGGCCGCTATCAGCAAGATCTCAATAAAAATTTAAATGAATTTTCTAATGGTCTAAGAGAATCTCAACGAGGAGATTTTGAAAATTTACGTAAAGTAGTCGATATAAAGCTAGATCGGATTTCTAGTAAGGTACAAGAAAACTTAGAAGATAATCTTAAAAAAGGACAACAAACTTTTACCAGTGTGATTGAACGTTTGGCAAAAATAGACGAGGCCCAAAAAAAGATAGAAGGACTTTCAAGTAGTGTAGTCGGATTACAAGAAGTCCTCAGTGATAAAAAAAGCCGGGGCATTTTTGGTGAGGTTCAATTAGGTCATATATTAAAGTCTATTTTTGGTGATAATAATCAAAAAGTATTTTTATTACAGGCCACACTCTCTAATGGAAAAATTGTCGACGCTCTTTTAGATCTTCCAGAGCCCTTAGGAAAAGTACCCGTCGATAGTAAATTTCCTCTAGAAAATTATAAAAGAATGGTTGATAGTACGCTCACTGATCATGAAAGAACCTTGGCTTCAAGAGAGTTTAAGTCCAATGTCAAAAAACATATCGATGATATCGCTGATAAATATCTGACTCCCGCTGAAACATCTGAGCAAGCGATAATGTTTTTACCAGCAGAAGCTATTTTTGCAGAAATTCACGCATATCATCCCGACTTGATAGACTACGCGCAAGCGAGAAAAGTTTGGCCATGTTCTCCAACAACCTTTATGGCGACACTGTCTACAATCCAAACAATCTTAATGAATATAGAAAGAAACAAATATATGACAGTCATGCACGAGGAAATTAATAAACTTGGTCTTGAGTTTGAGCGTTACCAAACCAGATGGAATGACCTTGCCAAACATCTTCAAACTGTAAATAAAGACGTTGAAAAAATCCATATCACATCAGATAAAATTTCTACGCGTTTTAGAAAAATTCAAGACGTTGAATTGGGCGGGCCACGTTCTCAAATTGAGCAATAATGCGAATTGATTGGTTATTTGTCGCTTTCATTGGACTTTTTTATTTTGGCTTTACCGATAACTCCAGAGGTCCCGTTTATCCCCATGCTCTCAATGATTTGAACATATCAAGTGCTCTTGGCTCATGGCTTTTTGCGCTTAGTTCAGCTGCCGGTCTTGCCGTTACTCTTGTTTCAACTTTTTGGTTAAAAAAGTTTTCAACTATTACATGGATGAAAATTTCATGGCCAATTCTTGCCCTTGGTTTTTGGTTTATGGGGGAGAGCTTTGATCAAAAATCAATTATTCCTCTCTATATAGGATCTTTTTTTCAGGGAATAGGTGCTGGTATCTCGACAATCACCATGAACTTGATTGTTACTCAGGCTTGTGATGTTTTAAAAAGAAGGCGAATCTTTGGGGCCTTGCACGGCACTTATGGAATTGCTTCTCTGGTTGCTCCTGTCGTGTATAGCACTCTTTATGAAAAACAAATTCATTGGTCACAGTTTTTTAAATATATGGCGATTGTTCCTTTTATACTTCTACTCGTTACATGGAATATAAAAGGTGAAAAGCAAGTTGAATTACCGAACACCAAGCTTAATACGTCTCGACTTTTGCAGATTCTTTTTGGTGCAACCTTAGGTCTTTATGTTGCATCAGAAATTGTTGTTTCAAGTCGTCTTGTTTACTTTCTTACAGAAGGGCATGGACTCGCTCATAAAGAAGCTTCACAATTCCTCTCACTCTTTTTTCTCTGTTTAATGGGAGGGCGGTTATCATTGGCCTTTTTTAATATTTCTTTAAAAGGAGAGTCTTTACTGAGGGCCTCACTTTTATCGACCCTTTTTCTACTCGTTTTAGGAATGAATGGATTTCATTTGGCCTTTTCCCTTTCTGGTTTTACAATGGCCGTTTTTTTTCCGTGTGCTATGGATTGCTTGAGTGGATGGTTTCCCGAATCCCTCGATGCCATGATGGCCGGGGCCATGTCTGGTATTGGTGTGGGACTTGTTTTTATGCATATAAGTTTTGGGCAATTTGCTGATTTATATGGAATAAAATTCGCGATGGGCTCAGCTCTTTTCTTTTGTTCACTAAGCTATGTCTGTCTAGAGACTTTTTTACAGAAAACGAAAACTATTCGAATCCGTTTATGATAAGAAGGTCACATTGGTTGTTCAGAAGATAAATATCTTCATCAATGACAAGGGCCCTCGTTTCTTTTTTCCTTCCTAGGACTTGGACTGGAAAATCATTTTTAGCATCTTTTGTTGTGAAGTTTTTCTTACAATAAGAAATCACTTCATCCCCGTCATAAAACAAAACGCCATGACCTGCATTGATTAATTGAAAGTGACTTCTTAAATTATCTACATACTGATAATAAAAACTCTGATCTGTCTGATCAAAAATAATGAGATCATCGCCATCATAAAAGGCGATACCATCGTTAAAATAAGTCATTTGAGCATTATCTTGATAGTCGTCAGCGTTATGTCGACTTATTGATTTCGTTTCAAAAGAATAGATAAAAAACTCGTTACCGTCGTAAAAACCTAATAAGGTATCGGTGACAACCATTTTTGAATCTAAAAACCTAGAGTTCACAAAAACTCTTTTAAATTCACTTTCCTCGTTATCAAAAATGACGAGATCATCGCCATCATAAATGGCAGCAATATTTTTACTACAGCCTAGACTCGCTTGAGAGAAGCCATCATGGGCGTAATAAGACTTTTTTAACCCGTTTTGGATCACATGAAAGTCATCTCCGTTATAATAACAGGTGTAAATTTCAGCCTGAATCGATAAAACAAAAAATACTGATAGGATAGTGCACAATTTTTTCATAACGCATTAACTAACACGCAGACTGAGCACTGACAATAATGATGCGCTTAGTTTAAGCTATTGTAAGACTTTCTCTATGTAAGCGACGGCATTATGGCTATGGAGAGACTCGAAATGCTCGATTTTAGCGTTCCAATCGATAATTTCTGACCTTTGGTCAAGGGTCTTTGAAAGCCTTCTCGCCACGTGCTCAACAAACACAGGGTTCTCACCATTTAAAATAGCAAATGCCTGCTCATCGGCCCTTTTGACAAGACTTTGAGTCTCAGTAGGGATCGCCATTCTCAAAAGCTCAATCAGGTCTTCAATAAAAAACTCAGAAGCAAGGTCGATACTGGCCTCTACACGAGCATTTGATCTTTGACTATGGGCAGTGGCAATTCCATTTCCTAATGTTGTTTTTCCTTCGCGATAATCTTGCTCATACTGCTTTGACATAGATAAAGAGCAGGGACAAGTGGAGCTGTATTCATAATTGACGACAAGTCTAAGCTCGACTTTTTCATCTTTATTTTCAACGCCAAGAATTTCACAAGAGTAATACTGCCATCCCCAATTTTCACTTTTTAAACTTTGTTGTTTAAGGGGGTAATTAAACTTCAGATCAAAAAAAGATTTCTCTATAGGTGACTCTGAAATATCATCTCTCAAATCAACTCTATATCTTCCAAGAATCTTTTTAAAAAACGACTTATCCACGACCATTTTATTAGCCTCTTCTTGCAATATTGCGCAGAAGCGACTCATATTAACGCCAGTTTTATCTGCCGCTAAATAAACAGACATAGAGGCTTCGCAATCGTGATTGAGAATTTCTCCATCGCTATGCCTAAATTTAAGAGGGATTCTAAAGCGCTCAATTCCTACTGAGGGAATAGCGACGCCATGTTTGTTAGGGAGTTTTTGAAAATCATTGAGACCTGTTTCATCAACAATGTCACATTCAAGAATTTCTTCAGATTTACCTTTTAGTAAGTTAACTTCAGTCATGTTCATTTCGACCATCCTTTATTGTCAAAAATCAAGTCTAAGAAGCATGACCAAATTAGGCTAAATTTTGCCGTATTTCCTAGACGTCTTTAGTTATATTGGGTTAGATTATTTTTTGCAAGGAAAATACTTTCCTTGTCTTAAAACTTAAGCAAAGGCTTAGAAATGAAAGTATCTCTCTTCTACAAACATGTTACTGTCTTAGATTATGCCTATTTAGATCATCATTTAGGGTTAGTGGGTGACGCTTTAATCGTTGATATGGAACTGGTTGGAGACCTTGATAAAGAAGGTGTGGTATTTGACTTTTCTTATGCCAAAAAGAAAGTGAAAGAAATTATCGATAGAGATTGTGATCATCGACTCTGTATTCCACGAAACCTTATGACCGCCGATGGAAATGATAATATCGCTTTAAGTTTTAAATATGGACAAGCAGAGGAAGTTCTTCATTACACTTCACCTCGTGAGGGCGTTTGTGAAATTCCTTCTGACTACGTTACCAAAGACTCAATAAAAACTTACCTTGAAAACACAATTATTGAGGAGCTACCTAAAAATATTGTGAGTGTTAAACTAACATTAAGAGAAGAGGAATTACCAGAAGACAAACCTACTTTTCACTATACTCACGGTCTAAAAGAACATTATGGTAACTGCCAACGACTTTTTCACGGACATCGAAACACGGTAGATGTTTTTGTTAATGGCAAAAGAAGAGAAGACTTCGAGCAATGGCTAGCAAAAGATCTCTTTAAAAATAATGTTCACTTTTGTAAGTGGGAAAACGTGGTTAATAAATCTGAAGTAGAAAAAATAACAGGACAAAACCCCAGCGGACGTTTTGATGAACTTCCCATGGTTGAAATAGAATATACATCGGCCCAAGGAACCTTTAATGGAAAACTTCCTGGCCGTGCAGTTTATTTTCTCGATACAGAAACAACTGTCGAACTTTTATCAATTCACTTTGCTAAACTTGTAAAAGAAAAAGTAGGCGAATCCGATATAGTCACTGTTCACGCCTACGAAGGGATTGCTAAAGGTTCAACGACAACCCTTTAGTTTAAAAGTCGATGACCTGAATTTCTTTAGACTTTAAAGACTTTAGGCATTTGGGAATGTTTTCTACGATCTCTTTTTCTAATGCTTCAATGATGGCCTCGCCTAGAAAACTACGAGAATGAATTAAACCGACTTCTCTGGTCGGAACAGGCTTTTGAAAATTGCGAATATATTTCTTTTTCTCTGCTTCAGATAAGAACAACGTCGCCAAGTAGGGAAGTAATGTGTAACCAGAATTCTTCTTTATTAGGTGTACTAACGTTTCTAAGTTACCACTTTCAAATGAGATATTTTCAAAAGTATTTCTTTTTTGATCAAGAGCGCAGACTTTGATTACTTGATTACGAAAGCAATGACCTTCATTTAAAAGCCAGACATCTTCATCCATATCAGCTTCTTTGAGCAACTTTTTCTTATTAAGTCTGTGAGATTCACTAATATAACCGTGAAAGGGCTCAAAAAATAAACTTCTCTCGATAAGTGCAGGGTCTTTAAGAGGAACGGCAGCTATGGCAGCATCGAGACGATCATTATAGAGCATTTTTATAATATCATCTGTTTGATACTCATGTATCTCAAGTTTAACGTTAGGGTAGTTTTTAGAAAAAGAACCAATAAAAAATGGAATGAGGTACGGGGCCATGGTGGGAATGATTCCCAATTTAAAATGACCAGATAATTCAATGTCTTGGTTATGAGCAATATTGTGTAACTTATTATGTTCTCTAATAATAACTTTAGCTTGCTTAATAACTTCCACACCGACCTTTGTCGGAAGTATAGGTTTTTTACTACGATCAAAAAGGATAGAGCCCAACTCATCTTCTAATTTTTGTATTTGAGTTGATAGAGAGGGCTGAGAGACATGACATTCTTTAGCCGCTTGTCCAAAATGCCTGGTTCGATCGACAGCTAATAAGTATTCTAGTTGAGTTATCGTCGACATTAAAAAACTTCGCCCCACTCATTTTCTTTAAAACCAACCAGACCGTATTCTTTAGAAATAACAAAAGGTCTCTTTACGAGTTTTCCATTTTTAGAAAGCATATCGATGGCGTCAGCTTCACTCATGGTTTTTAATTTATCAGCTACCTTTTGCTCTCGGTACTGAACCCCTGATGTATTAAAAAGTCTTTTAAGATTTCCATCATAAAAGGCTAACATCTTTTTTAATTCTGCTTTTGAAGGAGGTGTTTGCGTAATATCAATTTCTTTAAACTCTTGATCTTTTTCTTTTAAAAATTTTATGGCCTTTTTACAGGTAGAGCATTTACCGTATTGATATAGTTTCATAGTTTATCCTTATTAAAGGTGAAGAGGCGATAGGATAACGATAAGTTCTTAACAGGTAAAGAAAAAATATTTTATTCTTCTACAAAGAGTTTCATCTTTTTTTGATCAGGGCATTGTACTTTATCAAAATCTCTTTTTCTGACATCCTCAAAGCTTATCCACCGGTAGAACATGGGTTTACCTTTGAGGTCATAACGATAGGTATAGTATCCGTTATTTACGATACTTTTAAATTTGTACGTTTCATAAGCTTCAGGAGAAAAACTCGCTACAAAACGCGATCTTTCTTTAACACAAATGCCAACCTTAAAAGGTTTTCTTTTTACTGTTTTCTCACAAGTGCTAAATAAAATTAATGTGGCTATTAGGATCAGCTCTCTCATCGATTATGTCCTTTCGACTAATGGCCGTTTTGCTTTAGCTGCGTAATTAATGAGAATTTCGATAGAGTGCCATATAAGGACAGTAGAGCTGAAAAATTTTTTCAAAAAAAAAGGCCCATCAATAAGATAGGCCTTTTATAAAATAAAATTAATTTTTTATTAAAGTAATTTTACTTCACTTTCCAGTAGTATTCGATCACGAGTTGGTTTTCAAACTCAAAAGGAATATCTTCAGGAAGAGGAAGTGCTGTTAGAGTCGCTTTCTTTTTATCAGACCCTTCAACTTTGTAATAAGAAGGTACTGAAGGAAGACGAGGTGTCTCTTGAGCATGTTTGTAAGATTGGTTGTTATAACCAGCTTCACTTAATTCAATCACGTCACCAACTTGAATTTGGTAAGAAGCACGGTCAACTTTTTTTCCGTTAACTTTTACATGTCCGTGAGAAACCATTTGAGAAGCTGCTGGGATTGAAGGTGCCCAGTTTAATCTAAAGATGACGTTGTTTAATCTTCTCTCAAGGTTTGTAATCATAACATCCATCCAAGGACGACCAGTATTTGAACTAATCTTCTTAGATGACTTAACGTACTTAACAAGTTGTTTTTCACGTAAACCGTAATGGTAAACAAGCTTTTGCTTCTCTCTTAAACGAACAGCATAGTCAGAAATTTTCTTTCTTCTGTTTCCATGTACACCTGGACCATAAGGTCTTCTTTCGAGGGCACCAGCTTTACCTAAACCTGGAAGCTCTAAACCTAGAGCACGTTGCATTTTATACCGAGCACGACCGGTTGTTGACTTTGCCATATCAGACTCCTTAATCAAGCGAATTCGAAACGCATGGCCTATATTAGGTGCACATCACAGATTAAAGTTTCGAATTCATTTTTCTGATGGATGTGCGAATGGGAAAATTAGCGAATTTTCAATGTGTTTGTCAATACTTAGGCTAGGAGTTACGTACTTTTTCTAGATAGTATTGGTGGAGCTGTTTCGTGATTTCACCGGGTTTGCCACTTCCAATGGCCGTATCGTCAACTTTAGTGACGGGAACGAGCTCTTTGGTCGAGCTCGATAGGAAAATCTCATCTGCAGACTTGAGCTCAGCAACGGTAAAATTAACTTCCTCAAAGCTGTAGTTTTGCTCAGCTAGAATCTCGAGCAGTGCTTTTCTGGTGATACCCCCTAAAAGACCTGAAGCGATCGGAGGAGTTTTTACCACTTTGTTTTTGATCATCCAGATATTACTGGTTGTGGCCTCAGTCACTTGTCCGTGAAAGTTAAGCATGATGGCATCGTAGGCACCTTTTTGTTGGGCCTGGGCCATGGCCATCACGTTATTAAGATAGTTACCAGATTTGATGGTAGGGTCGATTGCCTTTTTAGGGTTTCTTCTCACGTCGGCAACTACCAAGTGTACACCATCGTCATACCAACTCACGGGATATTCAGGAAGGTCTTTACAGAGAATGATCAAGTTTTGCTGGTCGGCTAGGTTGGGATCGAGTCCGATGGCCCCTTGTCCGCGCGTAATAATAAGCCTGATATATTGTCTAGGCGAATCGACGGCCTTAATACAGTCATTAATAATATTTTTTAATTCCTCTCGTGTGTACTGCAGACTCATCATTAAAGAGTTTGCCGAATGCTCTAAACGATCGAGGTGCTCATCGAGAAAAGAGGGTTTTTTATCGTAGGTAAGAGTCACTTCATAGATGGAATCTCCATAGAGAAAGCCGCGATCAAAGACTGAAATAGTCGCTTCTTCAGGATTAAAAAACTTACCATTTATGTATACAATTTCTTTTTTCATGCTGGCGAAAGTAGCCTAAAAATCATTACTTGGAAAGATTGACTTTAGTCGTTAAAAACGATGTAATTAATAGTGTGAGATATTTGATTACCACATTTTTAGTTTTTTCTTATTTGTCTAGCGAGTCATTTGCTGCTTATCTCGAAGAGTTTTCTGAGCCCACCATAACAGCTGTGGCAACTTCGGCAAGTTACGATTTATACGTTGATCCCTATTCGGGTACTACCTCTGAATCCAGCCCCATTACAGCTTATGTTCCCATAGGAAATTCTGGTGGTGACCCAGATAATTACGAGTATACATTTCATGCCATTACCACCACTGATAGTAATGTTAATTTTCTCAATAAAAATGGAACTATCTATTCAGGAAGTTTACGGTTTAACTTTAATGTTGTGCTTGATGGTGCTGTCTCTCAGTATATAAGCCTTGCTTGGGAAAATGATAGTGGTGAATGGGAAGTTTTTAATGCTGATCCTGGAGAGGGTGGGCCCGTTCAAACATCTTCAAATGGGACGAATACTTTTACTATAAGTTTTGAAAAGTTGTGCTCTGTGAGTAATGCACCTCTTGACTGTGATGATAGTTTTGAAAATACCTCCAATAACCCCAGTGCCACTGAAGAACTTATGGTTTTTGCTTTTGTTGATGATGATAATAAAACAGGAGCTGATATTAACCCATCAGATTACACAGGAGTTTTTTATAAGCTAAAGTTTAGTAATAAAATTTACTCCTCTAGTCGCATTTATCTTAATAGTTTGAGTAAAGGAGACACTAAACTTTATGCTAGCTTTGATGGCTTTGATATTACGGATGATTATTTAAAAACCTATGTCTACCTAAGAGAAAACTCGACTACAGAGGAAGATCCCAATATTTCGACTTCATCTTATACAATGCTTTCTGAGCCAACTACTGGCGCTAGTAGGCTATCCTTGAGCAGTTTAACAGATATTGATAGTACGCAAACATCTGGCTCACTAACTATTCCAAACTTAACAAATGATGTGAATTATTCCGTCAGAATTGTCTTTTGTGATAAGTATGGTTTTTGCTCGAGACTTAGTAATGCAAAATCAGAAAGGCCAGAACCCTTAGAGGCCTTACTCGAAGGTCAGGCCTGTTATCTTCTCACGGCAGGTTTTGAAGGTGGGCATGAGGTTATCGATTTCTTTAGAGTGTTTAGAGATAAGGTTTTAAGTAAATTCTTTTTTGGCCAAGCGTTCACGCAACTCTATTATAATACGGCCCCTTCTCTCACAGACACGATAGCTAAAAGCTCTTTTTTAAAATCTTCAATCAGATTTTCTGCAAGCATATTGTACAGCGTCTTCAAGTATTGGTGGGTATGGCTTACTCTTTTGATCACTACACTGATCGTGTTTATCAAAAGAGGAGAGCAGTATGGCAGGCCATAGTAAATGGGCAAATATTCGGCACCGAAAAGGCGCGCAAGACGCTAAACGCGGAAAAATCTTTACTAAAATCATTAAAGAAATCAGTGTTGCCGTCAAAACAGGGGGTACCGATCCCGATAGTAATCCAAGGCTTCGTTCTGCCATTCAAAACGCTCGCGGACAAAATATGCCTAAAGACAATATTGATCGTGCTATCAAAAAAGCCTCTGGCGAAGGGGCAGATAATATCGAAGAAACCACCTTTGAAGGTTATGGCCCCGATGGCATAGCAGTCTTTGTTGAATGTGCCACTGATAATAACACCAGGACAGTTGGTAATATTCGCTCTTATTTCAAAAAGTATGGAGGCAATTTAGGTAAAGATGGTTGTCTCGAGTTTGTTTTTAATCGAAAGGGGATTTTTACCATCGACGCAAACGAAATTGATGAAGATGAATTTACACTAGAAATGATTGATGCTGGTGCGTCTGATGTTGAAGTTGAAGAGGGGATGATAACAGTATCAACCGAAATGGAAGACTTTGGTAATGTTCAAAAAAAATTAAACGAACTCTCTATTGAGCCCAAAGAAGCAGGTTTGCGAAGGCTGCCCGTGACGACAAAAGAAATCACAAAAGAAACATGGCAGAGCTTTTCCAAACTCATTGACCTCATCGAAGATGACGATGATGTTCAGCAGGTTTATCACAATGTTGAATTTAATGAAGACTTTTTAAATTAAAAAGCTGCTCCATGACCCCAGCCTCTTCTCGCGTTCTCTGCGAGAGCTTTGTTATGAGCGTCTTCTTCCTTTTCCTCTTCTGTAGGAGGAGTACAGATATCATCAAGATCGAAGATGACTTTTTGAAATTCTTCTTCTCTTGAAAAATCAGCATCAGTAGCGGCAAACATCCAGGTTTGGGAAAACTTAGTCGTGCTACGTCCGTTTTTATTTTCCTCTAACGTTTGATCTATGCAGATTTCATAATCTTTACAAGCGATCAATAAATCGTTGGCATCGAAACGGTAATCCATAGAGAGGTGGTTAAACTGCCACGTCATTTGTTTTTGCTCATCTGCATATGTCATTTCTAGATCACATGATTCGATATCAGTGAAATTGAGATTATAAGTTGAGGGTAAAACAGAGTTAACGGCCTTAAGAAGTTCCATTTTTTCTAACTCGACAGTGACTTCTTCAGCTTCGTTGTCTTGAGCACCAAGAGAAAAGACAAATAAAAATAAAATTAAATACTTCATAAACTTCCTTAATAAAGTAATGCGGGTTCACATCCTTGGACAATGGGAGAAATAGTTCCATCCTCACAAAAAGGGTTATAGTTTTCATAAATTGTTTCTGTATTATTTTTTTCTTCCTTAGAGCAAAGTTCTATTTTGCTTTCAAGAATATTTGGAAGTGAGTCATCAGACTCTGTTTGGTAATCAAAGTTAATATACTTTTTAAATTCAGACTTTGTTTTAATGACATCTCTTTCACTCACTTCAGTGTATTTTGAAATACAGTCATGATAATCAACACATTGGAGAGTGAGGCTTTCATCTTCTTCGATTAAACTGATTGCTGATAGGTTTACCGTGATTTCCGTAAAAGAGTTTTCAAGGTTCTGCGTAAAGGTCGCAAAACAGCTCCCTGTTTCCATTAATACTGTAAACTTGCCCGTTGAATCGTCAGCTTTTGTGCTAAAACATATTGAAATAAAAAGAGAAATAATGATATTTTTCATATTTGTCCTAGTTTTTGGCAAATTATCAATTGCACATGACGTCGTAAAGCCAAATAATCAGTTTTTTTGACTATATGACTTGATGTGTCTTCTAAGGGGTATTAAAATAGGGTAAAAATAGCCTTATATTAAAGGAACGATATATGAGTGAAAGTATTGATCAAATAATTGAAATAACTGACCTGGCGAAAACTAAAATCGAAGAAATCGTCAAAAAAGATCCACAAGAGGGCAAGGCCCTTCGTTTTGGTGTTATTGGTGGAGGCTGTTCCGGTCTGTCTTATAAAATGGAGTTTAGTGAAAAAAAGGAGAGTGATAATACAATCGCTCTTGGTTTTATCGATGTGGTTATTGACCCTAAGTCGAGTATTTACTTAAAAGGCACAACGATCGATTTTCAAGATGGCCTTCAGGGTAAAGGTTTTATTTTCGTTAACCCTAACGCCAGTAATACCTGTGGTTGTGGCGAATCTTTTAGTATGTAATGAATTTTTTAGATCAAATAATATTCGATGGAGTTTCTCTCGATGGAGCAAACCTTTCACTTATCAAAGTGAAAGGTGATGATGCTTTATCTTTTTTACAGGGTCAAACAACTAATGATGTGAGTGCACTTCAAAATGGTGAGGGCCACCTCAATACTGTTTTAAATATTCAGGGAAAAATAGAAGCGGTCTTTTATGTTGGAAAAATTCAAGATGAGTATTTTTTAATTTTAGAGAGTGAACAAAAACAATCATTACTAGATCGTTTAAATAAATACCTCATTATGGAAGATGTTGTTTTTGAAGAATTAGCTGAACAGGTAAGTATTCTTACAGGTTTAAAAGGAATTGTCTGGGCAAAAGAATATAATATGAGTCAGTCATTCATAGCCCCATTTTGTAATGATATGGTTTCTTTTTCCTTTTCTTCAGAGGTAAATGATTATTTTGAAAAAATCGATGAAAAATTATTAGATAGGTGGAAGTTTCTCACTCAGTGGAATTTGGGAAGCGATCTAGTTGGTAAACTCATAAATGATACAAGATTGAATGAGTGGGCCATCTCTTATTCTAAGGGATGTTTTTTAGGTCAAGAAGTCGTTGCTAAAATTCAAAACAATAGAGGCTCTTCTTATTATCCCGCCTTTTATATTTCATCACAAAAAAGTGAAGACTATTCTCTAGAAAACAGAAAAGTTTTTAAAGTGATTGACTCTAAAACAATTAATAATCTTGTCTATCATTCAGTTGAGCTCTTCCGTGATTATAGAGTTGATAAAAAAGAAATTAGTAATGGCCAAGTACTGCTTGGTTATCCATTAAAACCTTTTCATAATCTTGAAGATAAATTTTTCGCTTTTTATGAATACGCATTAAAACAATCGAATCACTATTCTAATAATGAATTAGCTCTTGATATCCTCGATTGCTGTATTAAATATGCGCCTGAAATTTATGATGCTTACGAAATGGCAGGAGTTATTCAAGGAAATTTAGGGAACTATAAGAAGGCCGTAGAGTATATGGATCAACTTCTTGAAAAAAATCCCCAAAGCATCATGGCCCATACTAATAAAAGTCTCTTTTTTATGAAAATGGGTAATATCGAAAAAGCAGAAGAGGAAAAGGCCAAAGCGACATTAAAATCTTTTGAACAAAATGCTAAAAGTGACAAAGAACGAGATGATATAAAGAAAAAAGAAGATGCTGAAATCTTAAGAAAAGAAAAGATGTTCAAAGAAGTACTCGCAATTGATGAGCATGATGAGACGGCCCATTATGGCCTTGGTGAGATTGCCCTTTCGCGAGGTCAATTTAAATTAGCGATAGACCACTTATCGAAGGCCCTTGCTCAAAATAAAAAGTTATCAAGTGCCTATTTAAAACTTGGTAAGGCCTATTTAAATATGAATAATTCATCAAAAGCCTTAGAGATCTTTAAAGAAGGTCTCGAGATTGCAGCTGCTCAAGGTGATATGATGCCAGCAAATGAAATGCAAAGACTGATGACAAGCACTCAAGCATAAAAGGAAATTTATGAACAAGATTGAAAAAGCGAGAGAAAAAATCCAGGCCCATATCGAAGATGCCATTGTCGAAACTTACGATATGGTTGGTGATATGGATAATTTACATTTGGCGATTATGGTGGCCTCTAATAAATTTAAGGGTAAAATGCTGATCCAACAACATCAGATGATTATGGATATTTTAAAAGAAGATTTGAAATCAGAAATCCATGCCGTAAAAATAAAAACCATGACACTTGATAAATATAAAGAAGCAAATCAATAAAACATAAGGAGTTTATGATGAGTAATCCATTTAACATTATTGGAAATAACGAAGCACCTGAAAGAAAGGGTGAAGCAATCTCTAATGTCGAGGGAAGTAATACAGAAGAAAAAATTAAAAACTTAATCGGATCATCTGATGTCTTTTTATTTATGAAAGGAATCCCAGAGTTCCCAGAATGTGGATTTTCTGCCAATACAATTGGAATTCTCAACACCCTCGATGTATCTTATAAGACATTTAATATCCTTACAGATATGGACATTAGAGAAGGGGTGAAACAATTTTCAAATTGGCCAACTTATCCTCAACTCTATATCAAAGGCCAACTTGTCGGTGGCAATGATATTATCACTGAAATGTATGAGGCTGGAGAGCTACAAGAAATTGTTAAAACAATTTAAGTTCATTAATAATGGGTCGCTGGTGAAAATTTTTTACTAAGCGGCCCAAAAACTAGTTACGAAAGTTAGAATCCGCATAATAATCGTGAGTTGTCCGACTCTTTTATGCTTTGACGTGAAGGTAGCTTCTCCTTTTAAAACTTTTCTGCCTGAATAAATCATGAAAAAGTAGAGAAGAACCGTTGAAACAGCTATGCTGACGTGGATATTAAGCATCATGGGGTTTGTGATGGCCTCGGAAGCCTTTTTAATTGCGCTTCTTGTTAATTCAATTTGTAGAATCAATAAGATGTCCCAAGCGATAGCAGTAGACATAATTTTTATATGACGATTTCTCTTTTTTGCTTGTGTCGCTCCGTATATGATCAACGACATAATCAAAAATGATTGTATTTGAAAAATGATGGCGGTATCCATACGTCGATCATACATAAAAAATTAAGTTTAAACTATATTAAAGATTAAAAAATGAGCTTAGGTAAATGGTGCGTCTTAGATATTGAAACTACCGGAATCGATTCTAGTTACGATCATATTATTGATGTTGGGTTTCTAAAGTTTGATGGCCTTGAGCTCGTTGAAACCTACCAGTCACTAGTTGCAACAGATCATAAGATCAGCCAATTTATCAAAGAGCTTACGGGAATAGATCAGAAAATGGTCTCGAAGGCCCCACATTGGTCAGTGGTTAAGGAGAGGGTATTCGAATTAGATGATCATAAGCTGATGGCCTATAATGCTTCATTTGAGCAGAGTTTTTTAGCCCCTGAATTTGAGCAAAATTATCTCAACATCGACTTCATTGATGGACTTCCTTTTATGGGACTTTTATTTCCTAAAAGGGGAAGTCTAAAATTAGAAAACTTTATTAAAGACTGGAAAATTGCGGAGTACGAAGAGCATCGTGGTCTACAAGATAGTATTGATTTATTAAAGGTCATACTTGTTGCTGTGGCCATGCAACAGAAATACTCTTCTCATTACCAAGCTCTTTTGACTATTTTTGAAAAGAATAATTTTACTGATTATTGGTTCTATCAGTTTTTTAAACTTGAAAAAAATGACCTTTACTTTTTGGCGAAACAACTTGAGTTTGATCTAGAACAAACAGTTAACTATGCCATTGATTTTGAATATGGAGTTGGGGAAGATACTTCCTCCTCATTTCAACGAGATTTCTCCTTAGACTTTTCCGGTGAAAATATAAAAGAAATCCTAAGAGATGAGGAAGGGATAAAAGAAAAACTAGATTTCTATTCTTATCGTGAGGCCCAAGAGGAGCTCGCATTAAGAACAGGCCAATCTTTTAAAAATAATGTTCATGCCATGATCCAAGCACCTACTGGAACAGGTAAAACATTAGGGCATTTATTAAGTAGTAGTTTGTTTTCCTATAATGAAGTTGAGCAAGTTTTGGTAGCAACTGGAACAAAGACGTTACAACAACAGGCCATGACAAAAGATATTCCTCAACTACGAAAGCTTTTAGGCTTAGATCATGGTGAATTGCGAATTAAAAGATTGATCGGCTCAGGAAATCACTTTTGTGAATTAAACTTTAGAGAAACACTTGCTGAAGAAGATCTTCTCTCAAGTAATCATTTTGATGATAAATTTACAAAAGTATTCTTCGAATATCTTTTTTATCTCAATGCCAATAATGAAACTGAAAATAGTATTCACCGTGACGACTTGGCCTATGTTCTTAAAAGAGTGATCACGGAATTTCAAGAAACAGAGTCAAAATTGGCCGTTGATTTTAGGGCGTGTACGGGTCATAAATGTCCTTTTGCTAATGACTGTTCTTATATAAGAGGTCTAAGAGAGGCCAAAGATGCCCATATTATTGTTGGAAATCATGCTCTCATGTTTTCATGGCCAAGGTCATTCCCTCGCCCAAAATATATTGTCGTTGATGAGGCTCATCGGCTTGAAGATGAAGCGACGAAGACATTTTCTATAGAGCTTTCCTTTCAAGATTTAGAGGGATTAAATAAATCACTCTATCATCAACAAGGTCTGGGATCTCTTTATTATCTTTTGGCCCAGTATGAGCAAGAGGCAGGGGACTCAACTGCTCAAATTGAAGAAATTCGATCACAATCTCAATCAACGTATCAAGTTTTAGGAGATCACCTTGAACCACTAAAAGGCTTGATCGA
>JAUHVL010000010.1 GCA_030425045.1 bacterium | reverse complement strand
AAGCGTTTGTCAATGTACTGACAAACAGTCCACTATAACTTTTTCTTTGATTCAGTAAATAATACCAGCTTTTATTTTTGTTAACTCTCTTCCCTTATTATCAATTTCTCTTAAAAAACGAATTGAAAAAGGATACTCATCAAGCGGTCGATCTGCTTGATCTATAATAGATAACTCTGAATCAATAACCAGAAGTTTTGTTCTTTTAGGAATACTGGTCGCTTTGTGTTCTTCGATCCAACTTGAAAAAGTCTTTCGCCGTTTTTCTTCAACTTGTTTATCGTCGTTAATTCTCCAACTTTTTTGTTTATCTGTTTCATCAGGTTTAGCAGGAGTTTCAGGGTTATAGATAATTTTAAAATCACTACAATAATTGAAGTTATAGTAGAAGTTTTCATTAATCTCTCTTTGAAGAGTAAATTTACTTTTAAACTTTCCCCCAAATAAATTAGTAGAAAGCTCAAAATGATCTCCAACCGGAGGCAGTACATTATGTTCGACGTGAAGATATTCTTCTGTAAGGTAACCTATTTTCATTTTATGAACGATAGAAAGATCTAAGTTTTCTGCTGGTTGTGCTTTAACAAATTCATCTCGTTTTTTTTGACGACATAAATGCATAGCATGGCGAACGACTTCACCAATTTCCCCACTTTTAATATGAGTCACGGTCACACCTGTTGTATTACCTTCGTCTATTAAATGTTTCGGATCTAAATAATTCCAAAGTCCAATCAAGGCCTGCATATCGGGATAGATTCTTCGTAATGTTCTCGCAACCGTTAAAACTTTTTTAGATTCAACGGAAAAATCGACGAAGATCATATCTGGTTTATGCTTAATGATTTCTAATAAAACTTTCTGAAATGTTTTTAAGTCTTTTCTGAAGCAATGATTGAAAGTAAATTTCTCTCCTTGAAATTCTTTTTCAAGGCGGCGGCATACATCCTGCCAATAACCTAAATCTTGACCTAAGTAGACCGCACTAACCAAGTTACTCTCCAATAAGATTTAATTAAGTATAACGCGAAAACCTAATAGGTAAAAGAAAGTGCTGGTCCTAAAACACCATTATTTTTGATAAATCCCATGGTGAGGTTATGCTCAAAGGCCCATTTATAAAATGGATGGTTTTTATCGTAACCTGCGGCTGCTCTCACCCCTTCACTTGCCCAAGCAGAGATTAGAAAACTTGCCGTCACGTCAGAAACCCAGTGCTTATTATCTTGAACTCTTTGCATACTTGATAAAATTGAGAATACAAAAGGAATGGCCGCCCATTTTGCTCCATAAAATTGCATGGTCTTGAAAGTTAAACTCATATAGGGAATCACATGACCTGAAGGCCAAGAAGAGTCTCCACGAAACTCTTTTTCCCAGAAGCTCTCATCACCAACGACTGGTCTTTTATGAACATCCACATAACTTAAAATGCCTGTTTCAAAAAGGGCGAGATACATGGCCGCAAAATACTCTTTAGCAAACTGAACATGATGAGAGTTTCCATATTTTTTGCCGTACCAATAAAAAGCTCCATGCAAAACAGGAAAATTAAAGACAACTCCAGCATCACCTACATGATCGACGATATTTGCGATCTCAGTGCCTCCATAACGGGCCTGTAATCTCTTATCGTGTTCAAATGCATAGGCGACTGCCGGTACGCCAACAGCGGCAAAATAAAGATTATTTCTCTGGGTAAATTGCAAATAACTGGCCTTTCCCATCCAGGTCAGTGTTTCTATACTATCCTCTTTAAAAGTCTTCTCAGCATAAACTGAGCAGAGACTTGTGAGAGTGACAAATATGATGATTAATAGCTGATTAAATAATGTAAGCATGGTAGATACGTTATTAGCAGTAATAAAAGGAAACTTGAATGTTTAAATTGCTTTTTTTGGTTGTCTTTTTTCACCTTGATGCATCAGAGTCATTAAAGAAAAGTGACGCTGAATTCTTAAACAAAAATAAGTGGCAAACCACTGTTGAAAAAGTAAAAGGCAAAGTTTGGCCAAAGATTACCATCAAGGCCTTAATCGAATCGACGCCACTCAAGTCTGCCGCCATTTTTAGTGCCTTTGATTATCAAAAAAACTATATTCCAGATATGGTTGTTTCTAAGGTTATCTCCCAACCTAAACCGACAGAAGTTCATGTTTATTACGAACTTGATATGCCATGGCCTGTTTCAAAAGGTATTTATACAAATGGACACAATATTAGCGCACCGAGTAAAGATGAGTATAAAATCTCTTGGTACTCCATCAGTTCAGATATTGCAGATGACCTAAAAGGGAGTGCCCACTTCATTCCTTACAATAATAAGACATTATTAATTTATGAGACCCATGTCGATCCCAAGTCCTTTTTCGCAGGAATATTTAAAAAACTTATGGTTAGAGATGTTGAAAAGAGTTTAAAAAAAATAGTGAGTACCATAGAGAAAAAGCAACATGAGCCAGATTTTATGAAGAAATATACGCAGAAGCTTCAAAATGCATTATCAGGAATTTCCTCTTACTGATTCTAATGACTTTCAGTTTTATGACACTAAACGCCTCCCATTAATCAACAACTTAAGAGCGAAACAGTAAGAAAAATTTAGTTTTGGGTAAGTGATTGTTAGAAATTGCTTGTTATATTATTTCCGAATGCACCCTAGAATTTAACTACAGAGACAATTTTGACTACATGTCTGGTCGGCGATTGCAAAACGGATTTTAAGGTCGCCGATTTCCAAAACTTTCATCAAAAATTTAATCAACTTTTTATAAACCTTTCAAGACGCCACCGTCTACAGCGATACTTTGAGCGGTAATATATCCTGCCTTTTCAGAGGCCAAGAATGTACATAAATCAGCGATCTCTTGCGGCTCCCCTAACCTTCCTGCAGGTACCATGGACTTTACTTTTTCATCACTTAAATTGAGAGCTTTAAGACGATCAGTATTTGTATAACCAGGTAAAAGACAATTAAAAGTAATGCCTGCATGAGCATACTCGCTTGCCACTGAACGAACAAGGCCAGCAAGACCTGCCCTAAGTCCATTTGATGTAGTTAATCCTGTCAGTGGTTCTTTGGCCGCTATAGATGTTACAAGTAGTAACCTTCCGTAGTTATTTTCTTTCATACTAGGTAGCGCAACTTTCCAACTCTCCACAACGCTCATCCAAAGACTTTGAAAATCAGTGAACCATTGATCATTTGAGATATCGGCAAAACTTCCTTTTGCGGGGCCACCAGTATTTGTGACAATGACATCAAGTTTTCCAAGTTTTGAAATCGCCTCTTTGGTCGCTCTTTCACCTTCTCCAGCTTTTGAAAGATCGGCCACCACATAAGCTTCCGCACCAATTTCAGAACAAGTTTTCTGAAGACTTTCTTCTGTACGAGAACAAAGGCAAACTCGAACACCTTCAGCGATTAATGATTCCGCAATCGCCTTACCGATACCAGCAGAACTTCCCATCACCAATGCCGTTTTATTATGTAATTTTAAATCCATACTTCCTCAGTTTTTTAAGGGTTCCACTCTCTACCGTTTTGATGTCCACAACTTTTACAAACTGTGTGTTCACTATCAAAGTATCTATTAAAAACGGCATCAAATTGTGTTTCAATATTAGTTAAATGAAAAAACTCTTCATAGAGTTTATGATTACATTTGGCACAGTACCATTGCAATCCATCTTTCTCTCCCTCAGCTCTTGTCTTTTCAACAACCAAACCGACCGAACCTTCGCTTCTTTGGGGTGAGTGAGGAGTCATAGCAGGAAGCATGAAAATTTCTCCTTCCCTAATATGAATTTCTTCTACCTTTCCATGATTGAGAACCCTTAAAAAGATATCACCTTCAAGTTGATAGAAAAATTCATCTGTTTCATTGACGTGAAAGTCTGTTCTAGAGTTGGGGCCACCGACAACCATAACTATAAAAGTAGAATCTTTAAAAACAACTTTATTACCAACGGGTGGTTTTAAAAGATGTCTGTTATCTTCTATCCAATTTTTAAAACTAAAGGGCATTAACATAAATTATCCTTTTATCGTTGCAATACATTTCAACTCAATAGCGATGGGAGTTGGTAAGCAGTTAATTTCTACTGTTGTTCGACATGGACGATTGTCCTTGAAGTATTCTTTATAAACTTCATTATAAATTTTAAAATCGTCTTTCATATTTGTCAGAAATACGGTCACATCTACAAGTTCATCCCACGATGACCCCGACTCCTCAAGAATCACTCTCACATTTTCAAAAACACTTTTACACTGTTCTTTAATATCGTAACTCTCAATTTCACCGCTTTCATTTAGAGTTACCCCAGGTATAACTTTTGTTCCTTTTTTACGAGGGCCTACTCCAGATAAAAATAATAGGTTTCCAACCTTTCTTGCGTGGGGATAATGACCGACAGGTTCCGGTGCTGTTTTCGATTCAATTGCTTCACTCATAAATTCTCCACTTGAATACATGTATTTTTAACTTCTGTGAAAAAATGAAGGGCGTCTTTCCCCCCTTCTCTTCCTAGTCCAGAGTTTTTAACTCCTCCAAAAGGAGTTCTTAAATCTCTATTGAGCCAACAGTTTACCCAAACAATCCCGGCATCAATCTCAGAGGCAACTCGGTGGGCCTTATTAACATCACCTGTCCAAACCGTTGCCGATAGACCATAACGGGTTCCATTGGCCATGGCGATTACATCACTTTCAGTTTCAAAGGGTGTGATCGTGGCCACAGGACCAAATATTTCATCTTGGTTAGACTGACAATTGATATCTAAGTTTTCAATAAGCGTTGGTTTAATAAAGTAACCTTTTCCCTCTACCGCTTCACCACCACTAAGAATGGTACCCCCTTCTTTTTTGGCGATTTCAATATAAGAGAGAATTTTTTCATAATGACTTTTTGAGACAACGGCACCTTGAGCAGTTTTTGAGTCAGTGGGGTCACCAATTTTTAATTTATTTGCAGCTTCAGCTAAATCATTTTTAAATTTATCGTAAATAGATTTTTGAACATAAATTCGTGAACCACAAAGACAGATCTGCCCCTGATTAGCAAAGCTACTATGGATTGTCGTTTTGAGAGCTTTTTCATAATCACAGTCATCAAAAACAATATTAGGATTTTTACCACCCATCTCTAAGCTAACTTTTTTAAAACTCTCCGCTGCTTTATTTGCAATATATTTCCCTGTTGCCGTTGAACCGGTAAAAGACACAGCTTTAATATCTTCATGACCAACGAGGGTATCCCCCATATCTGGGCCTAAACCATGGAGGATATTTAAAACACCATCGGGAAGACCAGCCTCTTTAACTATTTGAGAAAAAAGATAAGCGGTCATTGGAGTTACCTCTGATGGCTTTGCAACGACGGTGTTTCCCGTAATTAGTGCCGGAGCAATTTTCCAAGTAAAAAGATATAGGGGAAGGTTCCACGGTGAGATACATGTGACAACACCTAGAGGGTTATAAGTAGTGTAATTGATTGAGCTATTTGAAACATAACTTTCAGCATGAAACTGGCTCATCGCTTTAGCGTAAAACTCGAGGTTTTGCCATGCTCTTGGAATATCCACTCTCATGGCCAATTTTACAGGCTTCCCATTGTCTCTCGATTCAGCAAGGGCGAGTTCTTCATGTTTATCTCTAATCATGGCCGCAATTTTATAAAAGTATTCAATTCTTTGCTCGACAGAAGTTTTACTCCAAGCGGGAAAAGCTTTTTTAGCGGCAGCTATTGCATTTAACACGTCTTCTTTTTGTGAAGCTGGTACTTGAGAATAAACTTCTTCTGTAGCGGGGTTGATATTATCGAGATACTTGCCAGAAAGTGGAGCAACTAATTTTCCATCAATATAATTTTCTATTTGAATCATAAACTTCCATCCTCTAACAAAACGGCTCTTACTGGTGAAGCATCTGCGTCTTTAATTTTAAGTGGTAACGAAATCAATTGATAAAGTCCATCAGCGACATCATCTAAAACTATTCCCTCTAAAATCGCCATATCATTTTTTGCAATTTCATGATGGGCCTCAAGCTCTTTATCTTCCGCTAAATCGACAGAAGGTGTATCAATACCGACTAAGCAAACATTATGTTGAGCTAAGTAATGTACCAGCTCTGCAGAAAGTGCAGAAAAATCATGGCTCCATTGATTGGGGTTAGTAAAAGATTTCGTTTTAAAAAGAATTCTTTTAGCTTTGATTTCGATATGACTAATATCTTTTGAAGTAATACGTCCTTTCACATCAGTCGATATCACTTGTGCCCGACCAAGGTAATAATTGAGATCACGTTGATCTATACCAACACCGTTTTTATCATAATGATTAGGAGCATCTGTATGAGCGCCAATATGTACCGTGGTTTTAATAGTAGATAAATCGAGGTTATCACCTTTTTTTTGATCCAATAAAACTTCTCTACTAAAGTGAGTGTCTCCTGGAAAAACCGCAGTTTCTTCAGAGACAAGTGGAGAGATGTCCCAAATTTTACGCATAGCTAAGTTCCTCTAAAAACAGTAATCTACATCTAAGAATTGTTTCCGTCTATCTCAAGAAAGCTCTGCGCGTCATTAATTAACGCACGGAAAATCAAGCGCATAGTCAAAAGTATGAAAATTTTACTTACAAGCTTCGTCATTTTGTGTTACCTAACACACCATGAAAAGATTAGCATTTGTGTCATTTTCTCTTATTTGCCTTTTAATACTCATTAAAAGCTTTTTTATGAGTGAATCTACTGAAGTTATCACGCAAAACAGTGTGGATAATAATGGTGCTAATGAGACACCAAGTATCAAATCAAGACCTCAATTAAAGCTAGTCGAGTCTTATGACTTTACGCCTCAAGAAGTTGAAGACCTCCCTAAAAGTTTGGCCGAGTCAAATATTGGTAGGAGCTATAGAGAGCTTATGGAGGTTAATGTTGCTAAGAGTAAGAACGTCACCATTAACTTTTCCGAAACCATTGAAGATGTCATTTCTGTGGTTATAGCTGGAACTTCGGGAAAGTTATTACCAAGCTCTATCAAAATAAATAATGGCAATGAAAAAAGTCGTTATCACGGACAAGAGTTGTACGAAGATGACTGGATTAAAATCGATGATTTTAAAGGAAAACTAAGTTCTATCAATTTAGACCTCATCGCTCGAGAGAGTGGTTCTTTAAAAATATATATACAAAAACGGAGTAACCAATGAAGCCCACGTTAATTATCTTATTGTTAGCTGTTACACTTAATACTCAAGCTGCCGTTTGGAGAAGTAACAAACACTGGAACGAAAATTGGCAACAAAGATATGCCAATTGGGTGGCCACAAGTGTGAAGAGAACTTTCTTCAAAGACCTAGGCAAACCTTTTAGCAATCTAAGAATTGATTGTGCCGATGCTCACTATGCTTTAAAAGCATACTTTTCAAGAATGCATGGTCTTCATATGGTTGTTGAAAGAGGTAACCTAACCAATAAAACACGACAATTTGATCGCTATAGAAATGCCGATGAAAGACTTTATCGATTTATGGTTCACTTAGCGAATAATTATGGAACTGAAAGTATCGCTCATAATGATACCTACCCAGTAGCAGTGAACGACATTAGACCTGGTGATCTTTATATGTATAAGGTTGGTTCTAATGGTAACTTTACTCGTCACACTTATATTATTAAAAATGTAAACCTCGATGGAACATTTGATGTACTTTATTCAACACAAGAAAGAGCAAAAAAAGGTCTCGCCCTTGGAAGACATTGGGAATATATGTTTGACAAGGCCCCTCTTCAACGAGGTGTTGATAGAAACCACTGGGGATTTCGTCGTCAAAAACTTTCTAATCAGGCCCATATTTCTCAAGAGAGTTTAAGACTATCTGACTTTTCTCAATACGAATTAGCGAGAAGACATGGAAACCTTGGTTTCTTCAGACAAGTAAAAAGAATCAATCAAACTGTAAAAGAATCACCCAACAGAATTGCTGAGAGAAATTTTAAAGCGGTATGTACTGGTGTTAAAGATAGAGTTGGTTCTGTTAAAGGCGCTGTTGAATACGCGAGAAGTATCGGTGGAAGATGTATGTCTTTTCAAGACTACGATACATTCTCTACTCCTAGTAGAGACACAGGAATTAAGAACTCTTACCTCAATTACGAATACGATGTGACAAATGTCTCATGGTCGAAATTAAACTCATACAATCAAAATCTTTTTAACTGGACCTTTGATAATGGTCTAAGCAGTAATTCGAGAACGAATCTGATCGAGTCTTGTCCTGTATCAACAGAAATTGGAAAGATCGACCTTGCTTCCTTTAGAGTGAATCTTTTCGCTGGAAAAGTTTCTTTCCACCCCAATGATAATATTTATCACCGCTGGGGAATTGAGCGTGGAAGAAAGACCAGCTGTGAAGAGTTCTACGGTTACCCTGAGCTATAAAAAATCATCAAAGACGATATGGGTCAGTGCGTTGACACATATCGTCTCTACAATGTCACTGGTGTTATAAAGATTACCCTTTCTTTTTTACACGGTATCACTTTTCAAATTTTCAAGATTTTTAACCCGTAATAATGTCTTCTTCGAAAGGAGTAGACTATGAAAATCTTATCAATACTGATGTTACTACTTGTTAATGTGCAAATGATAAGTGCCGCTGAATACACCGAAGCACTAGGTCACTATAACGATGGTAAACTTAAAAACGGTGAAAGTATTCTTTCTCGTGGAGAGAATATTCACAAATTATTTAAATCTAGAAAAAGACAATTTGGTACGAAAGAATTGATCGATGCCATTATGGATCTGGCCGATGAATCGACATCTCGTTTTACAAACTTTGAAAAAATTCAGGTGGGAGATCTTTCTGATGTTGATGGTGGATCAGCAAAGCCAGCACACGTCAGTCATCAAAATGGTTTAGACGTTGATATTGTCTATTTCCCAAGAAAAAACAAACTACAAAGTAAAGATGCTGGATACTGGGAAGAGTGGTTTGTAAAAGGTGGCAAAGTTACTGATAACTTCAACACTTATAGAAACTGGGAAATGTTTAAGTTTCTTGTTAAGCGAGGTGATGTAAGTCGAATTCTTGTGGATACGGCCATTAAAAAAGAAATCTGTCATTTTGCTTCAATCATGGGTGAAAAGAATAAATATAAAAATGTTTTAAGAAGAATTCGTCCTTCTAGCAAACACCATAAAACTCATTTTCACCTTAGGTTAAAATGCCCTGCAGGAGATAATCGTTGTCAAAGTCAACACGAACCACCAGCAGGACATGGTTGTGATAAAATGTAATCAAAACCAAGAGAATATCTAGAAAAAGGCCGTCATTTGATGGCCTTTTTTCTTACAATAAAAATGCACCATAGGTTTTTTGCCTCTAATTAGTTATATTATCTTTTTAAAATTCAAGGAGTTTATCCGTGGACCAAAACCAAATTTCTGAATTATCAGAAAGACTACACAATGCAAGAAAAAATGCCTCCCCTATCTCTCAACTGAGTAAAGACATAAGTTTTTCACGAGCTGATGCCTATAGTATTCAAGAGGCGGGAATTGATCGCAGAGTAAAAGATGGCGAAAACGTCATAGGCTTAAAAATGGGTTTAACCTCTGAAGCAAAAAGAAAACAAATGGATCTTGATGCTCCTTTATATGGTGTGCTCACAGATAAAATGCAATGTCATAAAACTTACTCGATGAAAGGTAGCATTCATCCCAAAATAGAACCAGAAATCGTTTTCTTTTTTAACAAAGAACTTGAAGGTGTTGTTACCAGAGAAGAGGTTCTCGATGCCTGTGAGAGTATAGCTGCTTGTATGGAAATTCTCGATTCGAGATATGAGCAATTTAAATATTTCTCAATGGAAGACGTTATTAGTGACAACTCTTCATCTTCGCACTTTATTTTTGGAGAGAAACTTTCCAATTTTAAAGAATTAGACTTGAAAAATCTAAAAATGGAAATGAAAGTCAATGGACAAGTTGCTCAGTCAGGCAGCTCAGAAGCGATCAGTGGTGACCCTGTCGTTTCAGTCATCCAACAATGTGAACTTCTTTCGAAGCGAGGAAAAAAAATAGAGGCAGGAACTTTTGTACTCGCAGGTGCGGCAACACCAGCGGTAGCACTCGAGCCTGGTATGGTCGTAGAACTAGAAGTAGAAGGTCTAGCACCTGTCTCAATTGAAATTAAGGAATCATAATGAATTACAATGGAACATCTCTAGAACAAGCAAAAACATATGATAACGAGGACCAACTTTCTACATACAGAGAGCAATTTACTTTTCCTCAAGCATCTGGTGAATTCCCACTGTATTTTGCAGGACACTCTCTTGGTCTCATGCCGAAAAAAACAAAACAATATATTGATCAAGAACTTGAAGACTGGGGAAAACTCGGAGTCGAGGGTCATTTTAGAGCAAAAAACCCTTGGCTACCCTATCATGAATTTATTACAGAAAGTTTTGCAAAGCTTGTAGGAGCGAAACCATCTGAAGTAGTAGCGATGAATACTTTAACGGTTAACCTTCATATGATGATGGTAAGTTTCTATCGCCCTACAAAAAATAAATTTAAAATCCTAATAGAAAATAATACCTTCCCCTCTGATAAATATGCTGTTGATTCACAGGCGCGCTTCCATGGCTTTGATCCCAAAGATGCCGTGGTTGAGCTTAAACCAAGAGATGGTGAAATGACTATTAGAGAAGAAGACCTCCAAGCACAAATAGATGATCTTGGTGACTCGCTAGCTCTTATCATGCTTGGTAATTGTAATTACTTAAGTGGTCAGTATTTTGATATGGAAAAAGTCGTAAAATGGGGTCATACCCATAACGCTTTTGTTGGTTTTAATATGGCCCATGGTGCGGGAAATCTGGCAACAAAACTTCATGACTGGAATGTCGACTTTGCTATTTGGTGTTCTTATAAATATTTAAACAGTGGACCTGGTGGTATCGCCGGGGCTTTTGTCCACGAAAATCACTTGGGACAAAAAGATATCCCTCGCTTTGAAGGCTGGTGGGGAACAAATAAAGACACACGTTTTAAGATGGGACCAGATTTCGATCCAATAAACACGGTTGAAGCGTGGCAATTGTCCAACCCCCCAATCTTTCAACTTGCAGCTCTTCGAGCATCGATGGATATTTATGATGAAGCTGGAATAGACAATTTAAGAAAACGAGGTGATCACCTTACTGGTTATTTAGAATATTTATTAAAAGAAGAATGTACCGAAAAAGTAAGAATCGTAACTCCAGAAAAAAGAGGGAGTATGCTTTGTATCAAGATTCAAGCATCTGATCCAAAAGCTATGGTCGATACATTTCATAACAAAGGCGTCTTCGTAGACTTTAGAGAACCTGATATTCTAAGAATGACTCCCATCCCTCTTTATAATAGTTATCAGGACTGTTACCACCTGGTTCAAGTTATTAAGGAGTGTCTTTCATGAAACCTCTCGTAATGGGAGCAGGCCTTGTCGGGTGCACACTTGCTATTGCTCTCAAAAGACGTGGTGAAGATGTCATCCTTTTTGAAAAACGCTCTGACATGAGAAAGGATTCAGCAGATGCGGGAAGAAGTATTAACCTTATTGTTACAGCAAAAGGTCTTAATGCTTTTAAAAATTTAAATCTTATCAACGAAGTTCTCTCTATTACCACTCCGGTCTATGGAAGAATGATGCACTCTCGTGAAGGAGAGCTTACTTATCAGCCTTATGGAAAAGAAGAGGAATGTAATTATTCAATCTCAAGAGGAGAACTTAATAAGCTGCTTTTAAATGAAGCAGAAAAAGCTGGTGTCGAGATTCGCTTTGAACATGAACTTGAAAAAGTTGACGAGAAAAACAAAACTGTTCTTTTTAAAAACGGAGCAAGCGAACAATATCAAGTCATTTATGGCTGTGATGGTGCTGGCTCTCCGACAAGAAAAGAACTTATTCGTCTCGATGATCGTGCAGAAGATTATATTCAAGAGCTAGACGCCGATTATATCGAGATGGATATGCCGGCGAAAAATGGTGAATACGCCATTGATAAAAAATCATTACATATTTGGCCACGGACAACTCATATGCTGATGGCACTTCCCAATCAAGGTGGAAGTTTCACCATGACTCTTTACATGCATCGCCATGACAAGGGAAATGCTCCTTCTTTTGAAACGATAAAAACCAAAGAAGATATCACAACACTTTTTGAAAAAGACTTTAAAGATGCCATCCCTGATATGCCAAATTTTGCAACAGAGTATGTAAAGAACCCTCAAGGGTTCTTAGGAACATTACGCTGTAATAAATGGTATTATAAAGATCAAATCGTTCTCTTAGGTGATGCCGCCCATGCCGTGGTTCCCTTTTTTGGACAAGGGATGAATTGTGGTGTTGAAGATATTACTTACCTCTTAGAGTCTCTCGATAATTTTGACAACCTTGAAGAATCCTTTGAAGATTATGATCAAAGGCAAAGGCCAAATGGTCACGCGATTGCCGATATGGCGATTGAAAATTACGTTGAAATGAGTGAAAAGGTTGGAGACGAACGCTTTCTTTTAAAGAAACAGATTGCTCATAAAATTGAAACGACATGGCCTGATCTTTACCGCTCACGTTATGGCATGGTCGTTTACACCTTAATACCCTATTCTCTTTGCCAAAAAGCGGGGCTCATTCAAAATGAAATTCTTGATGAGCTATCAAATGGAATTGAATCTGTTGAGCAGCTTGATCTCGATAAGGCAAAGCAACTACTTGATAATAGGTTTACACCATTTATTAAAGAGCACGCTTTAGACCTTAGTAGATTTGCTATTTAATTTTTTAAGTAAATTTTTCAAAAGGCAACACCAAATTTTTCAGTTTGTTATAACCCCAAATGCATACAATAATTCAGGGGTATTTTAATGAGAAGTTTCTTTCTTGTCGTCATCACATCATTTCTGTTAATTTCTTGTGATACAAAAAATCACGAAAAAATCTATGTAGGAGGCAACGAAAAGCAAGTTGATACTCTTGATACAAGCTTCTTAAAGCTAGGAAAACTTGGTGTTATCGAAGGAAGTACAGACTTAAAAGCCGATGATAATATTATTGTTTTAAATGATGATCAAAACATCACCTTTCTTGATCAGCAAAGTGGCATCATCACCATTTCAAACTTTGATCTCTCAACTCTTGAAAGTGAAATGATACTTGTTGGAAATAAAACAGACCAACTTTTATTAAAAGTTATCGCCATTAATGGAAGTGAAATACAAGTTAAGCAAGGAAATATTGCTTCACTTGCTCCAGGAGAATCAGCAAAAATTAGCATTAATGCCACTCCAGAAATTGACTTTAAAGAGATTGCTCAACCGACAATGGAGATCACATCTTCACAAGATACTGACTCTGAATCAGGGTTAAAAATTGGAAAGACAACGACGGGAAAAAAGAATGCGGCAAACCTGATTAGCTTTAAAAACTATGAACTTATTAGTGGTGATGATCGTGACTTTATAGAAGTTGTGGGAAGTAGACTCAACCCTACCAATTTGGGAATGGAGTTAGAGAAAAACGGAAATTTTAAAATAGAGATAGAAGAAGGGAAAATTGAATTTATTCCTACATTTCGAGGTGACTTTGAGTTAGGTTTTTTAAAGGTTAAAAACCTAGAGTCTTCACTCGATGCCCTCATTAAATATAAATTTAAAATAAAAATTACAACTGATGGTAAACTTACGGGAAAAGTCTCTTTTCCTCTATTTAAAGACCTTACTTTCCCGATTAGAGTTCAAGCAGGTTATGTACCAGTTTATGCTGAAGTGAAGATTGAATTTCCAGCGGGATTAAGTTTTGATATTCAAGGTGATGGGACTTATAGTTTTGAAATTGAAAGTGAATACGCTTTTTCTTCTCAAATAAACTACTCTCCTCAAAACGGAAGTGATCACAAAAGCTATAGTGACTATTTAGTAAGAGAGAGAAAGTTTGACCTCAATCAAACGACAAATAATTACCAATTTGAGCTTTTTGTAGAACCCAAGATCGCAACGAACCTCTACAAGGTATTAGGTCCCTTTGCTAACATTCACACAGGCCTTCAAGCTGATGTAAAATTCCCCCTTCCAAAAGGTGAAGACGACCTCTTTTTCAACTTTAATGGTCAGGTTGGTATTCAGGTTCTTGACCCTATTTGGGAAGAAACTCTTTTTGAAGATAGAACCCCCACTCTTTTTAATATTAGCCGTGGCTGGGATATCTTAGGGCCTAAAGAGAAACTCGAACGTAATGATGGGAACCTACAAGATGTAACCTTACAAATTGATTCTCTAGGGCAAGATAATTGTGTTGGCATCAACCTAAGATCAAAAAATATCGATCGATTGACCACCATTGCTATCTATAAAAACCCTCAATTTGGAACCATAATTAAAGACAAGGACTTCAATTTAAATGGTAAAGTTCGTTACTGCCCTCCTGCCAATATTGAAGGTCAGGACAGCTTTCAAATTACTTATACGACAAAGGGTAAAGTTTCTAACCCCGCAAGGATGGTTTTAAACTTAGGTGATCAGGCCAAACGTCAGGCGAAAGAAATTAACTTTTCACGAAGTCAGACTCGTCATACCTCACGTGGTCCTGTCCATTTAAAAGTTCCTGATAATGCTTACTCTAAGCCGGTTATCATTAATCAAAGAAAAATTATCGTTGAAGAAGGGTTTGTTGAAGTTCCCGGTAATGGCACTAATATGATTGTGCAAGCACCACCAAAAATTATCAATACAATGTATTTAAGCTTTGATCCCCAAAGAGGATACAACTTCAATGATAGATTCCCTGGTTTTAACTTTTTTACTCAAAGTGATGTCAATTCACTCTTTAGTCATTTTAATGAATTAAAAGCAAACAGTGATGAGTTCTCTCTTTTGATGCCCATCTATAATGGTGAATTAGAGGAGACAAATATTTCTCTACAAAAATGGAATGATTTAAATTTCTCATATAACTCAGAAGAGTACCTTCTCATGTCTAATTATAATAGTGATGGTCTAGAACTTTTAGATACTCTTTTTAGCAATCTTGAAAGAAATCACTTTGATAATATCTCTATTACTAATTTAATCATGGTTATTAAAAGAGATGACTACAATGAGATGGTCGATATTAAAAATTTGGCCAATAAAATAAAAAACTATTTTGGTAAAAATGCCGTTATCAGTATTATCGTTAAACCTAATTTTAGAGAGTATGATTTTTGTAAAACAAATGACTCAGAAAATGATTTTTACAAAAAGTATTATACAAATTTCTATAATTTTTCAGAGTATCTTGGTGCAAAAATTTATAATAACTGCCAAGGGCTAAAAAAGCCGCTTAGTAATATTAAAAAGAGAATTAAGAATAAACATAATTCCCTAGTTAATTGGTCAGAAAGAAAGTATGACCGTGATGTGATTTAAGGTATAATGAACAAAAAAGCAAAAGGAATTGCTAATGAGAATATACCTTCTACCACTATTACTATTATTAAATTCTTGTTCTTATATTGGAATTAATTGGTCTGATGAAGATGAGCCCGAAAGAGAAGTCATCGCCGATACTCCAAAACAAAATAATTTCTTTTCCAAAAGAGATGATGGTATTTCCATCTATGATCAACACCATCGCTATACTTTTTTTATGAAAATTGACCGTACCGTTATTTTTGAAAATGCTCATCGAGGTCAAAATGAGATCGCTGGTCAAAAAGACAACTCAAAACTTGGCGACTCTTGTAAAATGCAAAGAGTTGTTGGAGCTTATACCAGAGATATATTAGTCGTTGATAACAAACCAAGAATGTTTCGACTAATGAGATCCGTGACAGAAGGAAAGAAGGTTGCTTCGCCAATTTTGATAGCCGTTGACGTTAAATCAGGTAACACAACTTTTGAAATTCATTGCCCGGATATTAGTCAGTACAACACTTCACTTCTTGAAGAGAACTTCGGCTTTCAGGTCATCCCAGAAAAAAAGAAATTAAAAGATAACTTTATCTAATAAACTAAATGTTTATCTAAAAACTCAAGGATATAAGAAAAATAGATCGCCCTATTTTTACGTTTTCTTACCCCATGGCCTTCGTCAGGAAATAATAAGAGTTCCCCATCAAGTCCCTTATCTTGCATTTTACGCATAAACTGAATGGCCTCACCTGCTGGGACTCGTGGGTCATTTGCTCCATGAATAATAAGAAGGGGTCCTTGGAGTTTATCAAGATAATTAATAGGGGAAAGTTTCTTTAACGCCTCCATGTCTTTATCGAGATAACCGTATTCAGATTCTCTTAATTTTCTTCTATAAGGTGCCGTATTTTCTAAAAAAGAAACCAAATCACTCATTCCGACAATGGGTATTCCAATATCAAATGAACCAGCAAAAATTGTCATCGCTGCAAATGTCGAATAACCACCATAACTTCCCCCCATGGCCACAACTTTTGGGGTGACACCATTTTTTCGCCAGTTCTTTTTAATATAAAGAGCAGCGTCTTCGATATCAGAAAGTACATCTAATCTCTTAGCTCCATTATCTGCATCCATCCAAGATTTACCATATCCCCTACTACCTCGAACATTAGGTTCAACAAGGATAATATTACGATCAAAAAACAATTTATTTAATGCTCTAAACCACGGGTAACTTTGAGCTTCTGGACCACCGTGAAAGTCGACAATAACAGAACAGAGATGACGTTCACAATAGCTTGGACGAGAAACAAACATTGGTATCTTCGTACCATCTCTCGCTTCGTAGTATTCTAATTTCGGTAGAGGAAGATTATCCACTTTTACTTCTGGAATACTAGGTCTCGTCCATTTTTTCATAACATGTTTTTTCCAATCATAGACATAAGTTGTACCTGGAGAATCTGTCATAACGGCCTTGATACTCATATACCTTCCGTTTTGAGAGAGACTTCCCACATAACTTTGTAAAAGCTTTTTAGACTTCATCATCTTTATTGGAATATTTTTATAATTTCTCAAAGAAATGGCAGAGAGCTTAAAATAGCCGCCAATATTTGTACTATAAACTATTTTTTCTCTCGGCCCATCAATATTAAACCTAGAGACATCTCCCTTCCCACTTTTTACTAAAGGCAAAAACTTCTTCGTTTTTAAATTATAGCGATAGAGGGATTGAAACTCTGAGAACTTATTTGTTTTAACGATGAGCTCGTTTTTATTGCGTGAAAATTTAATATCATAATATTGCTGTTCATCAGTCCCAAGGACAGGAACAAGTTTCTTATCTTTTTCATTATAAAAATACGCTTCACTATGAGTATTTCCAAACCAACGACTTAAAAGAAATGTTTGATCACTTTTTCTATAATCAAACATGACCCAATAGCCCCCAGGCTTACCATTAAATATTTCTGTCGTTTTTTGTGTTTTGATATTATAACGATAGAAATTATATGTTCGAGGGTCTTTATCATTGGCCCTAAAAATAATCTCTCGAGAGTCATCAGAAATATAACTTAAAAAGGTTTGTGTTTTTTTCTTACGAAAAATTTCAATTAACTTTCCTCCACTTGTCGATTGCATATAGAGCCCCGGCATTTCATCCCCACCACTATCTCGTGAGAGAAAGATATATTTGCCATTAGGGGTTATACCTTGGATATACGTCCCATCTTCTCCACTGGTCATTTGAATAGGAAATTGTAACGGTCCCGGTACTTTCCACGTTTGATTTGTCCCCGTGACTGACCACGAAGCATAAAGGGCCTTACCGTCATTTGAGATAATACCTCCGGCCATCGATCTGATATCTAACATCTTTTGAATGGTCATTGTTAATTTTGGATTTTTATCTTTTGGAGCAAACTCAGCTAAAGTTTTTTTATCTATACTTTCAGCACCAAAGCCATCATATCCTTTAGATTTTTTTTCTGTGGAACTACATGCGAAGAGACTTAAAAGTAAAAGCGTTAATAGAATTTTCATAGAACCTCAAATTTTCATTTTTTCTTTTAAAGAGTTAGGAATTTCTGGCAAGACTGTTTTGGGAACCAAATAAGTAGAAAGATCAAAAAGATCTGTATAAACGCGGTTATTTTCTGCTGCTCTTTTTAAATAAAGGTGTCCAGATGATCCACCGGTACCAATTTTTGTTCCTAACATTCGATGGGCCATCATAGCGTGACGATACCTCCATGTGGTAAAGTTTTCATCAATATCCATAAGGGCCGTTAACAACATATGTGGAATTTGAAAGATTGGCTCATCTCTGTAGAGGAAAATAAAAAGACCATTTAATATCGCTTGTTTTGATAACCTTTTGGTATGTGTTGCCTCTTTATCAAATAAGTCAGCGAACGTTTCTTCAGTTTGTTTAATATTTTCCAATTGGATATTTTTTTCTCTAGAGCTAAGACCAGCGAAGTTTTTCTCAACATGCTCTCGGTCCCCTTGTAACAGTTTTTTAACAGAAACCTGATACTCGTTCCAAAAATTAAACTCTTTATCTTGAGTGAAAGGAAGTCTTTCCAGCCACGCATTTATCAAATCAAATAGCGATGGTAGTTTTTCTAAATCTAATATTCTTTTTTGATCAGCTTCATTTAAGCGGCCAAGAAAAAAGTCACGATCCACACTCTCTCTGTTTTGGGTTGAGAGCCCCATCATCACTTCAATTTCACGAAATTGCACACTCTGAAAACCTGAAGCTGGAATCAATAAATCACGAAACTCTAAAAAGTCCATCGGAGTCATGGTTTCCATTACTTCTAATTGACTTAGCAGTAATCCCTGTATTTTTTTAATACGCTCTAACCTAGCAAGAACTGTCCCAAGGTTTTTTTCACTGACATTAGGCTGATTAAAAATAGTGTGAATTGATTTCATGTCGTGAATGATTTGCTTAAACCATAATTCATAAACTTGATGAACGACAATGAACAACATTTCATCGTGACAAAAACTATCCCCCTCTACACTCAGAGGCTTTTGAGTAGCACAAAGATCGTTAAGTTTGAGATAGTCTCCATAATAGACAGGACCTTGATTTCGATTCATGAATTTCTCCTAATAATCGACATTTATACTCCAAATTTTCTAACCTAACACTAATTCTCATCATGTTTATTGGATCAAATTGTCCGACTCCTAACTTTCAAAGAGACACCACAAGGGTCATAATGGGCGCAAATTTGAAAAGTGAAACCATGAATTTATTACCTAACTACTCAATTATTAAAGGAAAAACATACGTTTTCTGCTACAATGCAACGCATCTTCTCGTTAAGATTACAGGACTTTCAAAATGGTGGCCGAGCAACAACAAGATGACACAACTTGTTAATATTATTGGCCTGAGACTTGCTTCAAAAAACCATGCGAGAGTTGAAATAGGGACAACAAATGAATTTACAGCGACTAAATCCACAGGAACAAAAAATTGTTGGGCAGTTTGGTGCCTTAACAGAGTCTTCAACAACTTATTGGTTTGGTGAAGAGGAATATTCTAGAAAATATGCCGATGGCCTGATGACATTTCTCGTGAAATCAGAAACTGGCGATTACGGAATAGTCTATAACGATTTTAAAATGAACGGTGGAAGTTTTGGTCAAAACCCCTCAAGCAGAGTCAACGAATTTATAAAATACCTAGGCCATCATAATACTCCCTTAATCTTAATGACCAACTCACTTGGCGCGCGATTAATGGAAGGGAGAAATGTTTTTCAAGATGCCTTTGGTATCATTCCCACACTCGCTAATTTCGCCACCAAAAATCTTTTAGTGACAGTAA
The DNA here is from genome assembly GCA_030425045.1 of bacterium. Taxonomy (GTDB): domain Bacteria; phylum Bdellovibrionota; class Bacteriovoracia; order Bacteriovoracales; family Bacteriovoracaceae; genus JAUHVL01. The sequence continues at coordinate 71,225 of JAUHVL010000010.1, read as the reverse complement.
ATATGGGGCGCAGTTTAGGAATTGGCGCCCTTTTGTATTCCATGGGACATTACCGCTACACCTTAAAGAAAGATTGTGTCATTAACCTTACGGGTCCTGAAGTGATCAAAATGTTTTTTGGTAAAGGTTATAACTTCGAAGAGATTTCTAGTGTCGAAAGACACCAAAGAAACTCAAGTCTCGTTCACGAAATTTTTGAAACGAAAAAAGCGTTATATCAGCATTTAAAGAATAAAGTTAATTTTCTAAACGAACCCAGGCAATATCAACACTATAGACGAAACAATATTGATGATATCTATAAACTCGAAACACCTGATCAACGTGTTGAGGCAATCATCGATGGCGTTTGCGAAGAATCCTTTGAAGTTTTCGACCAACTCGATGGAGTGGTGAGAACATTTATTTGCCGAAGAAATGGTAAACTCCTAGGTGTTTTTATCAACCCACCAGGAAGACCGAATAATGTGATCAATATTCGAACCATGGAAAAGTACCAGGCAGCACTTGATCTTTTTAAAGTATTAAAGCTCCCTATTGTTTCTTTTATGGATACTCCCGGTGCTTCACCATTAAACTTTATCGATAGCAAAAAAGAAGTCGTCATCATGCTAAAAGATACGGCGTCAAAAATTATTAGCTACCCGTACGGAAAGATGGGGTTTTGTGTAGGACGTGGTTTTGGTGGTGCAACTGTTCTTGGTTTTCCGAAAGTATTTGGAGGACTCTTTCAGTTTATTTTAAAAGGATCTCAAGTTGGGATTATGCACCATAGTATTATTGAGAAACTACTCCATAAATCGGAGAGGCTTTTAGGTCAATGGCGTAAAACTAGTGCAAACGAACCAGAGGACTATAGCGATATCATTGCCAAAGGAACGATTGACGCTGTTATTGAGTATAGTGAGATCAATTCTAAAATTGATATCTTTCAAAAGATTTGTCACGGAGAAGAGAAGCTCGCCGAATACACCACCAGAGCTTCCTACGCTAACACAAAACTTAATAGAAAAAATGAAGCTGATATTCTCCCACTTCAATCTAATAAAAATCAGTTGAATCGTCAGATTTAGGTTATTCGAGCCCAACCTTATTGACACAAATGGTCCCTTCGGTTACCACCTAAATTATGAAATTTCGCGAAACATCTTCACCTGATAATCAGGAACTAATTAACTTTTGTAAAAAGCAGTATATGCAGGGAGTGACGCAAGTTACTCTAGAAAGATCTCCTGATTTTTTTGATGCAATGACTGTAGAAGGTGATCAGACTCATGTTTTTTGTGCAGAGATTGAAGATCAAATTGCGGCCATTGGCACTGCAAGTGAAAAGCAATGTCTCATTAATGGTGAAAAGAAGTGGTTAGGTTATCTAGGAAACCTAAGGGTTGATCCAAAATATCAAAAGGGAACACTCCTTCCTCGTGCCTATCGTTTTATGCGTAAAATGCAAAAAGAAATGAAGGCCCAGCTTTTTTTAACCACCATCATGGAAGAAAATATTCATGCCTTAGAAGTACTCACCTCAGGTAAAGGGGGCTTGCCCCCCTATAAAGATATAGGCCAGCTCATTTCATATATTTATGGTGTAACCCGAAATCCTTTTAAAAATGTTTGTCCTAACTTTCTTTTTAGAAATGGCAAAACTTCAGACGCCGAGACGATAGCGAACTTTTTAAATCAATCTGATCGACAATTTATGCCTTTGTACTCAAAGGATAATATTTTAAATAATGAAGGCCTACTAAAAGGACTCAAACCAGATGATTTCTACCTGTGTTTTGATGGAGATGAATTAATTGGCTGTTTGGCAGCTTGGGATCAAACTCCATTTAGAAGATGGAAAGTGCAAAGTTATAATAATTGGATTCACTACGCGAGACCTTTTCTCAATTTCTTTGCTAAAACTATTGGACTTCCCTATTACCCTCCTGAAGGAAAATCAATTCCCTACTCGACGATCTCTTGTATGAGAATAAAAGATGATAACGAATTAGTTTGCGAGGCACTTCTTAGTGAACTTTGGAAAAAAGCTGATCGCAATAATATAATTTTGACTGTTCTTCATGAAAAAGATCCTCTCAATAAAGTATTTAAGAAAGCCGCATCAATCAAAATTTTTAGTAGATTGTTTTTAGTGTACTGGGGTGAGCAAGGTGAAAAAGATTTTAACAACTTGGATGATAAAGTTCCTTATATTGAGCCTGGTTCAATTTAACCAGTGATTCAATTTTTAGATTACCTGCAACCATTCCTTTTTTAACACATGCTTTTTTATAACGATCAAATCCATCAGGTGAAACGAGCACCTTAACAGGATCAAGCTGACCGAGGTCTCTCGCTAAATTATAATGAAAACTTTGGCATAAAGACTCATCAATTTTATCTGCCAGAGATTTTTGACAAACACGTCCACTTTGTCCCTCAGCTATATAAAGATAAAAAGGAACTTCTTCCTCTGCTACGGCCGCTAAACAAACAGAATGGACATCAAATTCTTTTTCAAGATTATGGATAATGGGAGTAACAAAATTAGGCGATAATTTTTCACCGACCATATCCACTCCATGCTCTCTTCCCATAAATAAAAAGCAAGGAACGCCACCCATAAACTCCGTCACCTTAAGACGATCATAAAGTTTATAACGACAAATACCATTACCCGTCGTCAGGACAGGGGCCACTTCCTGGTCTTTCGACAACTCCCAACTATTATAAATTTTCCCATCTTCGAGATCTAAGAACTCATAAAAGTGACTTTGATAAGCGAGAGGAAATTTATCTCTAAAAGGAAACGTGACCACCCCTTCCGTCGCCCACAAGCCTTTTCCTTGAAAAGATACTTTTGGAAATTTATTTTGAAGTTTTTTAGCATATTTAAATGAGGTTGAAGAATCCCAAGAACTCATTAACGTTAATTTTGACCATAGTTTTTGAAAATTCTCTTCTTTTAATATACTTGCTTGTTCTGGATTAAAAGGCGCCTCAAGAAAGCTTAATTCACCATGACCCCAATCGCCTGTTCGAAGTATCTTCACGATTTCATCATTATGCTTTTCCATAAAATGAATCATCTCAAGAAAAAAAGTAGGACTCCATACACTCACGAGACTTAAGTCACTACAAGAAGCTAAAAAAGAGGCCGTTGCTAGCTGACTTAGATAAGAACTAGGGGCCTTAGAAATCTCACTAGAGACGGCCATTGTTTGGCCTAAGAAGAATCTTTTCCACCAAGGCATAAGCTGAAGATCATCATTAATATTTCCGCTAACCTTATCTCGCAGTTCTGTTGGTATCCAAGAAAGAGACCAATAATGCTTTCCTTCTCTAATATCGGGGTAACGGTCGTAAAGGTCATGCATCCAAGGAGCGGCAACTTGATCAATCTCTTTTAAATAACGATTTGTATAAGGAATCCATTTAATGGCCGAAGATGATCCCGATGTTGGTTGATAACGAGAGACATCATCGTTATTGAGAATCTTTTTACCCAATAGCCTTTGCTCTTCAATCTTTTCTGCCCAATGGGAATAATCGGTAATGGGAAGGTCTTTAAACTCTTCAAAGCTTAATTTTCTGTTTAAAAGATTATTTTGCTCGTTCCAAATATTAAGTTGGTAACTTTTATGCTCATGAAGATGCTTAATATAGTTTCTATAAGAAAAAACAGTGGAGTGATATAAGAGCTGATGACAAAGTTTGTTCAACAAGTTTTAGACCCCAGGTGCGGGTAATAGCTTCTTTCTAATTTTGCTAAGTCTTTTTCTTGCAACACTTTTACTAAGTTTCATTGCATAAAAAGCAAACTGATCAAAAGATAATTCACCAATACAGGCCAGTTCATTACCTTTTCTCCATCCAGGGTTCATTTCTTCAAAGAAATCAATCTTTGGATATTGCTTTTTTAACTCTGGCGTAATTTCTGCCACATCTTCTTTAAGGTTTTGATAAGTATCACCAAAATCTAGAATTCCAGTCTCATAATTATACTTACCAGGATAAGACATATCACAAAAATGTTTTGTTAATGCTTTGAGATACTTCTGGTCACTCTCTTCCCCATCAATTGAGGGATAGTATCTTTTAAAACCATTGGCCATCAGAAGGTAGGTTTTATAACCCTTGCTAATTAAAAACCAATAAAGTGATACGGAAGGATTTTTAAGTTTTTCTTTAATAAGGTAACCAAAGAAAGCAGAGTGCATGGCCTTTGAGCCCCAGTACTCTTTATACATAATTGTATCGCCACTGAAGATTCCAGAAACTTTTTTTCCTTGAAATTCACTGTCGATTTTTTTGATTGTCGTAAAGCCAACGACCCGATTGCGAAAGCTCTCACAAACGAGAATGATATGATCTTTTTTTCTTAAATCGTTAATGAAGTTTTCGATATGAGCATTGTTATAATACTCAATAAAGAGATCGTGCATTTGCCTGATTGTTTCACTACTAATCTCAGTGGCCTTAACGATCTTAGTATAGAGTGTAGCTGACTGTCTCATCTGCTTCTCCGCTGTTGTTTTGTGTGTAGGGGCCTCATCTTCACTTGAAATGAGACACTAGTCAACGGGATCTGCCACAATATTTTTTCTGTTCAGATGCCATTCCAACGCTCGAAAAAGCCACCTAGGCATGACTCTAACGATTTGCATTGTCAAATTAGCAAGCCTCGGGAAAAAATACAGCATTTTTTTTCTTTCAATGGCCGACTTTATATGCTGAGCAGCAGCTGGTGCCGAAATAAGACCGGGTAGTTTTTCTCTTTGTGATCCTCGAGCAAGTGGAGTGTCTACATAACCAGGACATATACACTGACATGTAATGCCATAATGCCGATAATCTATGCTTAGGGCCTCCATCATCGTCATGACGGCGGCCTTAGAAGAAGTATATGCGGCTGCCCCTGGAAAACCGGCAACGGCCGAGGCAGAACTTAAAGCGATAATTTGTCCAGAGCGATGTTTTTTCATCACTTCAAAAGCACTTTCCACGCCATTTAAGACGCCAAGATAATTAATACCGATCACTTTATGAGCGAGATCAAAATTTAATGCAGTACCATTATTTCCCTGTTGGTTTATTCCTGCACAAGCGATGAAAAGATTAAGTTTACCTTCGGCGAATTCTGCCACTGTTTTTATATGTTCCGACCTATCTCTTACATCTAATTCATAAAAAAAGAGATTTTCTTGATTTGACTTAAAATTATTCTCAAAAAATTCTCGATTTCCTCCACAGACACCAACACGGTGACCTTCAGCTAAATATAATTCAGCTAAACATTTTCCAATACCACTGGTCCCACCTGTTATAAAAATATTCATTTTATATCACCTTCTTTGACCGAATAAACTTTAGGAATGTTTTGTAGATTTGTAACGAGAGCTATTTTATCTAACCATGCCTTCATCAGCTCACCCGTTTCCCCAAGTTCTTGCTTTAAACAAGGATGAGTTCGTAACGTTAAGGCCAACTGATCGTTCCAAAGAATACAAGCAGCGGCAAGAGGAACAACTCTTGAAGGAATTGATGCCGTCATCCAGAGTTCTTGTTCATTTTCTTCTTTGAGAACAATATTTTTAGTAGGCCATTTCCCCATATGAGTTAAATAACCGTGTCCATTATTACGAAGTTTTGAAGCAATCCGTTTGAGAAGTGTTTTACCGAGATACTTAGGCATATTAGTATAAAACCAAGATCCCCAATGATCATCTCTTTTGATGGCCTCAAGAAGTTCGTTTTGAATATCAGACTCAGTACGGCCCTCTCCTGTATGGAGAACAAAAGAGGCAGTACAATTACCGTAATACTGCTCATGTTTATTTCTTTGACGCATATTAAGAGGAAGAATCCATTTTCTCATCCCCTCACGATCTATAAAAAAGTCGAGTGATACTTCATCTAGAGAATGGATCAGAAAAGATGAAAGCGAGGTTCTTTTGTGTTCTAAAATTTTCTTTGTCTGTTCTTTTGAAAAAAATGTGAAGATAAATCCCTTACTTTTACCCACAATTTCAAAATCAACTTGATCTTTCCATTTAGCTGTTGCCTTTCCATTTGTGGATAAAAATTGCTTCATTAACTTTATACTCTTCCACGTACCGGGCTCCTTACCTATACTTTGCATAGGAAGTTTCTTAACGATTGCTCCTTGTTGTTTTAAGACATCGGCCATTGCAGAGAGGCCATCAAACTGAGAATGTTTTCTTTTAAAAAAGTTAAAAGACTCACTACCTTTATCAAATTTGAAGATAACGATATCGATATCCTCGCCTAACTCTTCAGCGACTTGGTATTTGAGACCGGAATAATCTTTCATAGATACCTTGAAACAAGTGGCATACCACCTGAAACATTAATTGCCTGACCATTTATATAACAATCTTCAGCTAATAAACTGGTTAAAGCTGAAGCGATTTCTGCAGGCTGCCCCATTTTTCCCTGGGGAATCACTTTGGAGACATTTTCTATATAACCTTCCTTTCCCCAAAAACGTTCCGTACGTGATGTTTGCATAAGTCCAGGTCTTAAAATATTTGAAAGGACATTATAGCGACCGAAATCCACGGCCAAATTATAAATAAGCCCTTCCATAGCATTTTTAGTCAGGCAATAAAGACCATAACGACTTGAACCGATATTAGCAGCAATACTTGAAATAAAAACAATTCGACCAAACTTTCTTTTAATCATATGAGGGAGGGCCAATTGAATCAGCGTGGTATTACCAACCACGTCGGCTTCAAGTGAATCACGAATCTCACCTTTATCGATATGATGAAAGCGTTTTAGTTTTTTTACTTTAGTGGCAGCATTTAAAATAAGATAATCACATCCTGCTAGATAAGACGTAAGTTCCGAGTTCAAATTATCATTTTCATGGAGATTTAATACAAAAACAGAAACATCTTTAGAGTAATGTTTTTTAACTTCATTGGCACTATCAACATTCGAAGCTGTCACAGCGACCTGATGACCTTCTTTTAACAATTTCTCCACCATGGCCTTAGCCATATCTGAACTGCCACCTGTAATAAGCGCTTTCATTTTATTCTCCAATTTTTGGTCTACGTGGTTTAACTCTTAGCATTTTTTTATCAGCAAAATATCGAATACTCTCTCTCACCATTTCCCTTAGATTAACTATGGGATTGTACGCAAAATCGTTCATAGCTTTATCAAAAGAAATCGCATTTGAAGTGCAGAACTCTCGTACCTGACCATGATCAGAATGAGTCACTTGAGTTAGTTCTTTTTCAAGTTGTAACTCCACTAGTGCTTGTTTAAAAAAATATTTTAACTCAATATTTTCGCCACCTAGAATATAATGACCAGAGATATTGCCCTTCTCAAGAGCTTGATAAATACCTGACGCCACATCAGAAGCCGCGACAAAGTTTTTTACGTTATTGATATACTCGCTTACCTTACCCATTTTTAAGGTAAAAAAGATAGAACCAGAAGATGGTCTGCTATCGTACTTACCTAACATATAACAAGGGTGGATAATGAGAAGTTCTGAATCGTTTTGTTCTTCAAGCCACGTTTCACTTTTCTTTTTTGTTTGAGCGTAATATGTATCGCGAACACGACCGGGGTTATCCTCAGAAATGGTATAATCTTCACTTCCAGAGCTTAATGTAGCGATACTTGAGATATGAACAAACTTTGCTTTTCCTTTGCGCTCATAAAGATATTTTGTAAGCTCAATATTTACCTTATCCATTTCTTCAAAATCTTTTTCAAAGGGGGAGGCCAATCCTGCACAATGAATAATAAAATCAACATCTTTAAAAATAGCATCATCCCAAGAATCAGAGACATCGTAATGAGTGATCAAGGGGTTTTCCACAACTGAATTTAAATAAGAACGTGGTGAAATTTTACGTGTGGGTAGCTTAAAATGATAACCTTTCTCGAGACCTTGCTCAAGAAGATGAGATCCTAATAGACCAGTACTTCCTGTTAATAAGATTTTCAATGGCCACCCCAAGTAAAGGACATAACGCCAATATGATAACCTGCCCCCATAGCAAGACACATAACCTTATCACCTTTTTTAATTTTTCCTAACTCTATCGCCTCGGCCAATGCGATTCCCATACTAGCAGAAGAGGTATTACCAAATTTATTAAAATTAATATGAGTTTGCTCTTCTGATAGGTTTAGATTTTCAAGAATTTTTCTTATGATTGCTCCATTTCCCTGATGAAACATAAAATAAGCATAATCTGATAGTGACTCATTTTTTTCGTGAATCAATTTATTGATTACTTCAACTAAACTCTCTGTTGTTTTTTCAAAGATTCCCACACCATCATTCATCGTAATTTTATTTTTATGCTCCTCAATGGACTGCGCCGTCAGTGGTTCTCGCGATCCTCCAGCGGGAATAAAGATATCATATTGATCACTTGGAATAGTTAGAGATTCTACCCAATGAAGAGAATGATCCCCCTCTTCTTTTTTAAGATGAATGGCACTCGCACCGTCACCAAAAAGAAAAACAGTTCTTCTATCGTGTTTATTTAAAAACTTACTTCTCAATTCTGTCGCAATGACGAGCGCCTCTTTTTCATCACTAGCTAGAAGTCTTCGATAAGCACAGTCTAGTGCAAATATTTGTCCTGCACACGCTCCATTTAAATCGATGGCCGGTGCATTTCCCTCTATACCTAATCTTTTTTTCACTAATGAAGCTGTTGAAGGTGTATAGAAATCTTGGGAAATTGTTGAGACCCATAAAGACCCATTAAAATCTTTAAGGTTTAGTTTTTTAGCGGCTTCAGTGGCAAGATCACTAGCCGCCTGATCTTCACTGGCCCAATGCCTATGGGTAATACCAATTCTTTTTTCGACCCAACTTGCCTTCATCTTCAGACTATTGAGGTCAATGATAAACTGATTATCTACGATATTTTCAGGGACATAAAACGAACACGACTTTAAAGCGATATTCATAAATACTCTCCAATTAATTTTTTTCGATCCACTTTACCTAGAGAAGTACGGGGAAGAGACGGTAGACAAATAATTTCATGTGGCCTTTGATAAGGAAGAATTTTATCAATTAAAAGATGATCAAACTGTTCACTTGTTAACGAACTGTTCGTTTCCACAAATAATATAGGTACTTCACCATGAATTTTATGTTTTTTAGCGAGCACGATGGCATCAATCACATCTTCTAAGCCTAGGGCGACATTCTCAATATCTTGTGGATAAATGCTGACCCCTCCAAAATCGATAAGATCATCTTTTCTATTTTTAAAAAGTATCTCCCCATCTTTTAAATCTACAACATCTCTTGTGATCAAATAATCACCATTTTTCTCTTCTGGTGATATATTTAACTTTTCATAAGGTGTTTTAATTAAAAGTGTTTCGTCTTCATTTTGCTTAAGAGTGATTCCTTTTAAGGCACTCCCGAGAGATCCATCAACATAATGTGTATCGACAAGAGCAGTACTCACGCGAGGGCCAGCTTCACTTAGGCCATAAGTGACATAGACATCACATTGAAGTTTGTCTTTGATTTGTATTAACTCATCTTTACGAGCAAGACCTCCCCCAACACTTAGAACGCGAATTGAAGTACTAGAGATTTTTTCTTTAAGAAAAAATCTCAACTGAGAAGGACTTATTGCAAGATAGAGGTTTTCTTTTTCAAGTTTATTAATTGTTTTTAAACCTAACATGCCATCGTGAAAACATATATTCATATTCATCACTTCAGGAAGCCAGATATAGTTCATAATCCCGAAAGAGTGATAAATGGGTAGGGCTTGTAGTATCGTTAAATCAGAATTTAAGTTGAGAGACTCTCCATGAACTTGTGCATTTGCTTTTGCCCTATTGCAATTTAAAAAACATATTTTTGGCTTCGAAGTCGTACCGGAAGTAAGAGTTCCATAACAGTTTTCATAATCTGCACTCCCCGTACTTTCTTTTAACAGCTCATCGCCATCGTAGAAGCCATAGTCAGGATATTGAGTGAGATACGTCTTTACTTGTTGATCACTTAAAGAAGAAGGTAAACAAATTGGACAATGGCCTTCAGAAATGAGTTCTCTAAACCTTTTGGCAAAACGAGAACTTTGTTTATCTTTAAGAAAATAAACGTTAGCTTTCATGCTTTTTCATTTCTTCAATCAAATCTTTAAGACTCTGCCAGTTTGTCATTAATGTCTCATCAAGATCCGGGTAGACATCTTGAATATCGTAAATAAGAGACATCAGTCCGATGGAATCAAGTCCGAGATCTTTTTGAATTAAATGATTTTCTGTTATTTCAGAGCTTTTAAGACGACAGCCTAAATCTTCATTTTCATCAATTATTTTTTTTATGAGTGCTAAATGGTCCATAATCGATCTCGGTTATGATGTTCTTTCTAACATGATTGAGGCCCATGATAGCCCTCCACCAACAGCATGGTAGATCATGCGATCACCTTTTTTAAAGGTCATCTTATCGAGGTTCTGATAGTAATTAATAAAAATAGTTGGGCAACCCATATTACCAAAATTTACAAAGTTGGTCATAATGGCCTCATCTGCAATCCCACAGGATTTAGCAAACATTTTATTTTTGCTGCCATCAACCTGATGAGCGATATAGTGAGTAATAGATGCAGCTGGTACATTCGTTAATTCAAATAAATCCACCAGAGATTGGTTCCAATAATGGCCCGTCTTCACTAATGTTTCTGGAGCATTTTCAAACTTGAAGAAATAATCTTCGGCTTTATATGTTTCACTATCAATGGGATAGACTCCTGGAACAAACATAGATTTAAAATAGGTGGCATCAGTACCATGGACAACGCCAAGGGTTTTCCAATTTGACGATTGAGAGACAGATAAAGCGACTGCACCATCTCCAATAGAGGCCGTCATTTGTAAAGTTTCAGGTTGAGTAAATTTAGAAAATGTTTCAGAGCAAACAATAATGCCTTTTTTCGCTCCCTTTTCAAACCATTCTAATGCCTGAACCAAGGCCAAAACACCTGTAGAGCAACCTGATTTCAAATCCCAACAGCTCACATTTTTTAGTCCAGTCTCACAGGCCATTAATGACGCATGACAAACAGTAGGGAGAGCATTAGAGATACCACCAAAGATTAAAAACTCCGCTTCTTCAATCAAACTTGGATCTTTTTTAAGTAAGTTTTCTAATGACTCTAATGCTAAATCGTAGGCGTTTCTTTCTTTTGAAACAAAATAACGGTTTTTAATTCCCATTTTCTTTTCAAAGAAGGCTTCTAAGCGTGTATCGACAACACCTTCTCTGCCAAACTCAAGAATTTCTTTATTTGACATCGGTGTAAGATTTTCGAAATTACAAGTTGCGATGTGATCAATTTCAAAGGCCTCAGACCATTTTGTAGTTTTAAACATAACTCACCCACTCCATGGATAAAGGACATTATGCACCTTCCTTGTAAAACTGTCATGACATTATTCTCTAAGTGCAAAACAATTGGAATAATGCTCTGATGCGCCTATACTAACGGGCAAATCGCTGGTGGTATCAATGAAAAAACTCTCAGGAAAAATTTTTGATTTTATCGTAAAGTGGAAATACTTCTTTTTACTTTTCACTTTAATTTTAAATATCCTTACATTTACGGGAATAAAAAAATTAAGCCTCGCCATAGGGCCAGAAGTTTGGTTCCCCAAGAATGCTGAAATTCTCAATGAGCTTGATGAATTTGCAAAACTTTTTGGCAGTGATGAAACAGTCGTTATCGCCGTCCACTCAAATAAAGGCGTCTTTACTAAGGACACCGTCGGAGTGGTCAATGAAATTACGGATAAACTTTGGCAAGTAAAAGACATCATCCGAGTTGAATCACTAATTAACTACAACCACAGCTACACAGAAGATGATGAAATCATCATTGAACCTTTATTTTCAGAAACGGAAAACCTGAGTCAAGATACATTAAAACAAAAAGAAAAAACGGCGCTTTCTCAAGATCAGTTGGTTGGAAGAATTATCTCTAAGGATGCAAAGACAACACTTATCTTTGGACACCTTAAACCCTATTTCGAAGATCGTCCCGATCATAAAAGTATCGATAATGAAGTTAAGAGTTTATTAAAACCTTACCAGTCTGATGATATTCAAATCTATGTAACAGGGACCATTGCCATTACAGCAGAGGGACGAGATGTTGTTTTTAGCGATCTCAATACTTTTACGCCTCTCCTTTTAGTCATGATCTTTTTCCTTCTTATTTTTTACTTTCGATCAGTTGTTGGAGTTGTCGTTCCAGTCATTATTGTCATCTCTACATTGATTACCAGTTTTGGGATGATGGGGCACCTAGGCTTACAGTTTAATACCTTAACCTTTGTCACCCCTATGAGCCTTATGGCCATTGCGATTGCTGACTCTATTCATTTTATCGCGACTTATTATCGAAATAGAAAAGAACAAAGAAAAAGTGATGCTTTAAGAAATTCATTCATTAAAAATTTCTACCCTACACTTTTAACAAGTATTACCACATCTATCGGTTTTTTCTCTCTTTTAACAGCTGACCTTCTTCCTATTAAAACATTAGGAATCGTTTCAGGAATCGGCACCTTGATGGCCTGGTTTTTAACAGTCATCATTTTACCACCTCTTATGACAATGTTTGCTAGTGAGTCAGGTAAAAGTCGATCTTTTCAATTTGATGTTCACCTTATCGAAGTGGTGGTTGATAAACTGACTAAGTTTAAAGCTCCCTTAATTGTCTTTTTCTCTATCCTTCTGGTCTTCATGACTTATTTAACAAGTATAAGCAAAGTTAATTATAATTTCTTTGCCAGTCTTAAAAACGAAGTACAAGTAACAAGGGCCAACCAGTTCTTGCTTGATAACTTTGGAGGTGCTTTAGGTCCAGAACTTATAATTGATAGCGGAAAAGATAATGGAGTGAAAGACCCTGCCTTTTTAAGAAAAGTTGAAGCCTTACAAGCCTGGATAACTGACTTACCTGAGGTCAATAGCGCATCTTCCTTTGTTGATATTGTCAAAAGAATGAATGGTGTCCTGGAGGGAGACGAAGGTAGTGAAACAATTCCAGAACTTCAAAGTACAGTGGCCGAACTTCACTTTCTTTATACTCTAGGTTTACCTCAGGGAATGAATATTAACCATATGATGTCTCTTGACCAAAGAAAAATCCGTATGAGTGTTCTTTGGACAATTCAAAGTGCCCTCGAGTCTGAAGTTCGTGTTAAAGAAATTGAACAAAAGGCCAAAGAATTAGGTCTGAATGCTTTTGTTACGGGACGAGTAAAACTTTATCAAACAATCAACGATACCATTGTTAAATCTCTCCTTAGTTCTATGGGGCTTGCTCTTTTTTGTATTACTCTTTTTATTACCATCTTTTTGAGATCCATCAGTATCGGAATTTTTTCACTAATTCCAAACCTCTTTCCCTTACTAGTAGGTCTTGGTTACTTAAAGTTAACCAATCACGATATTGACAGTGGTGTTGTGGTCGTCCTCTCAGTCTGTTTAGGTATTGCCGTTGACGATACCCTACACTTTTTAACTCACTTTCTAGATGGAAGAGAAAAGAAGCTCACCTTGCGAGAAAATTTTATCAATGTCCTTCATGGAACGGGCAATTCACTGATTATTACAACAGTGGTGCTTGTTTTAGGCTTTGGTATTTTTGCTTTCTCTAATCATATTACCAATTCAAACTTTGGGATACTATCGGCCATCATCTTAGCTTGTGCACTCATCTTCGATCTTATTTTATTACCAACGTTAATTCTCGCAACAAATAAGATCTTTAAATTTGAAAGGCCCTCATGAAAAATAAACCGAAAACTCCACTTTTAATTTTTGGCGATATTATTGGTTATGTTTATGCCATTTTCCCTGGTCTTTTTTCCTGGTCGCTTACCATTACTCTTCTTTATCGATACGAATTCTGTATTCCTCTTCTTTTAGCATCACCACTCATTCTCATGATGAGCTTTATTTTTATCTGTTTTGTTTTCCAAAGAGCACTTCCTAAAATGAAACCTGGTCTTTACCGACCTGGAGCAAGTCCACAAATTATAGTCTGGCACCTCAACAATGCTCTCGCTAATGCTCTTGAAAATGCTGGTTTAAAAATTCCCATTTATTCATTTCATACCACTCGTTGGTTATACTGGCGCGCCATGGGCATGACTGTACCTTTTGGAGTCGTTTGTTCGACACTTGTAACCTTTAGAGAGTACCCACTGATTACCATTGAAAAAGGCGTTTCTTTTTCGGCTTATAATCATATCTCCTGTCATACTTTTGAAGGTGAAAGACTTATGCTTGGGAAACTTCATATTGGCGAAAACACTTTTATCGGAATGAATACAACAGTGGGGCCAAGGACAACCATTGGAAAGAACTGTTTTATTGGTGCTCATAATATTCTTTACTTTGATAAAGTTGCTGATAACCAAAAAATTGAAAACTTTGAGTATATCTTTGCAAACCCCAAAAAGAAGATGTACCCCTCCTTTTCTAAAGATTTATTCGAAAAATCGTAAAAATGCCCCATTAAAGAGGCATTTTTTTTTATCCTCAAGACCTGATGGAAACTCGAGAATTCAATAATTACATAATGTTAGCTTATTTATATACCTGACTAGAGCATAAGAAATTTAAAATAAAAGGGTGAGAATTTTAATCAAAACCCTCAATTTTCCGTTAAGAGAGATGTGGAATATCCACAATCACGGGAGATTGTGTGTAACGATGTTAAGGATAATAAAAATTCATTTATTTATGTTGGGGTTTGTTCTCACTTCGTGTGTTGATGTTGCTCAACTAGGCCAATCATCTGGTTCACAAACAAGAAAAACTTCTTCAGGTTCAAGCGGTACTCCTACAGAAACAAAAACTCCTGAGGAACCAGATCTTGGGACAAGTTTAAACTTGTTTCAAAAAGTTAATAAGCAAATTTCTGGTTTTGTCGACATTGAACACGATTATAATGATCTTATCTTTTTAAGAGGTAAACAGGTCAATGAATATTTAAAAACAACTCAAACAAGCCAAGTCCATTGTCTTTTAACTGTTTATCCCACTTCAACGGGTGATGAAATTGTTATCACGGCACTCTCTCCACAATCGGCGATCAACTACGGCTCAGGTGAGTTGGAATTATTTTTTCAATTCAATCCAAATTCAGATCAAGCGGCCACTCATTGTAATACAGCAAGTGTCACTAATTATATGACGACTGTTTATCCAACCTACACTTCGACAAACCTGATACAAAACGCTTGTCCCAATTGTAGTTTTTTTCAACTCAATTCTAGCGATATCATCCTTATGACCCCAACGGGGACAGTTATTGGACCTCAGCAAATTGATATCAGTTATCTTGGGATTACGATTCTCACTCAAACTTCAAGCCAAGTTGATGATACCTTTTTTTCTTGTACATCTAATTCAACTTGTACCAGCAAAAATTTTGATTGCTGTGCCGGTGGACAATGTATCATGCACGGTTCGAAAAAAAGTGGCATCGATGAAAGCTCAGATGAGTATAAGCAAGCGCAAGCCGATATTGAAGAAGATCATAATAATATAAGAAACTATCCGCAGTTTTATAATCTTTGTCCCCAAGTGGTGGTTCCCGATCCTACCCCTGAACCACCAGAAGATCCTGAAGAAGGTGTTAAAGAGCAAGTTCTCTCTAAACGAGAACTTTATGAATGTACAACACCCATTGATGGTGAAATGTCTCTTTGTACAATTACATATTTAAATGCGTCGCAATCCGGTCCAACATTTTATACCAGTGAAGACGATCGTAATTTTAATAATACTTATTACGGTACTGTAGGGTTACCAAGTCATTCCATTGATCAGGTTATTTACGCTGGAGAAACACTTTATAAAGATGGTGCCATCATCGAAGGCATGACCATTGGGCCATCAGGAAATGGCACAGGAAATGACAACTTAACAGATACCCAACAAATCGATATTTCTCATACGCCAGGAAATACAGCACCAGATGATACGTTAAAAATTAGATATAAAGTAGATGGCTCTTGTGAGAAGTTATCTTCAAGACTGGCAAAATGTTATAAAGAATATATTCAGGGTCAAAATAAAGGGGAAGTAGATGACCACTTCCCTGTTTCAAATCAATTTCATATGCCTTTTTATGCCGATACCAATAGAAATGTTATCGTTGAAGTCGATGGGACTAAAAAAGAAAGTGTTCTTCACTACACCCTTCAAGCAACGGCCTCTCCACCCTATGTTGAGTTTCCAGGTGGAACAACAACCATGTCTGTTTTAAATGATCAAAAAGTAAAACTTACTTATTATGTTGATCTCACAACCTATCCTAATTTAATGGTACAAAAAGAAGCGGCCCTAGAGAAAATTAAAAGTATTTGTGATTGTTCTGATACTAAATGTCGTTTCGAGCCTAAGCTTGATAAAACTGGTGAAATTATCGATTATATCTGCGATTATCCCGACACAAACGATAATGCTCCTCTTTTTAAAGTAGTGGCCCTAGATACCAGAACTATTCCCCATCGTTATTTTGATACCAACGGTCTTCACCAAACAGATCTAGGTAATGCAGAAGAACAAGAGGGTAATAAATTTGAATACACCAATAATAATGTTCTAAAACCAAATAATGTCGATCAGTATGTAGGATTTAATGAAATCTATGGTTCACTCAATACCTATACTGATACACGTCCCGCAATGGAAATCGATGTTGTCAAAAGAAAATCCTATGATATTTTTGTCGACAATGGAGTTTTTGCCACATGTCTTCAATGTGGTAATGATTATTATAACAACTTAATGAAACTCTTTCCCGATAGCTTCCCTTTTGATTTTGGTGGTGGATTAAAACCAAGAGATGTCACTGACGTTTTTGGTTCTTCTAGTAATAGAGAATACAGAAAAGATGATATTTTATTTGGAAGGGCATGCTGGGTTCCGGCCACGATGATTCCTTGGACACATCGAGCACAAAGTGATGTTCAAGCACAAAGACTTGATCGTTTGGCAGCTCAACATTTTATGTTCGCCAACGGTTATCAAAGGGACTGGTATGGATTTGATTATGGTTCAGTGATTGGATCATTTGATGGGGTGCTTTGGTTTTCAATCGGAAACAAAAGAAGAATTACAGCAACCTCTAATAAACTCTACTTAGCAGTAAATGCTTATTTTGCCGATTTAACTGTCGATAATTCCTTTCAAGTCACAATTCAAGACAGTGTGACAACCATAGATGACAACCCCATTCCAACAACGAACCTTGAAACCACAGGGGCAGAATGTCAGCAGTATCATATCTGTGAAACGGATTCTGATTGTGCCGCTTCTCTTGGTTGGGATTATAGTTGTGAATCGGTAAGTAGCATGACTTCTCCATGGCCATCTTTTGATTCACAAGCAACAGAGTTACCAAATGATGAGCCTCTAGAAAATCTCGCGAACCTCTTTACTCTTGGCGGAGGGGGAACTTCAAAACGCTGTGTCTATCGTGGTAAAGGTGCTCTTTGTATTGGTGGATATGAAACAAGTGATGGTAATAATACTTTTTCAGGAACTACGAAAAATGGACTTCATGCTTGTTCAAGTAATAATTATTGTCAAAAATTTGAAGATGGAACTCTCGTAGATAAATTCAATATTAGAATTTCTCGTTATGGTAAATCAGTGGCCAACCAAAATATTCTCGATGATGGAACACTTGGTGAACTCGATTATGTCGGTCTGCATGCCAGAAGTATTGGTCGATCATATGAGTGGATTGGTACTGATGAAATTCCAAGTAATGTTAGAAGTAACCTAACAAGAAATAAAGCTTTTAGTATGTGTATCCCAGGAAGAGATCCAAGTGATACCACACTTCTTGATAACCATACTGTTGTTCCCTCAAGTAATGATGACGGAGATAAAATTAATGGCATCGGTGTCACACCTTCAGGTACGGCCTCTGACGATTACTATAGTAGTTGCTCTGTTTTTGGTACCGATGGTAATTATATTTATAAATCAGAGGCCAGTGGTACTCTATTAAGTGATAGCGCCATTGCAAATGTGGCCGCCTCTCAGGCCCTCAGTACTAATGCTCTTAGCATTTTTGAGTCATCTAATATGACTGATAATGAGATTATTAAGAACTTTAATGCTGAACATATTGATGAATTATTTCTTCAAGAAAATCGCTGTTTGAGAGCACCAGGAAGCACATGTTTTTCTAATATGGATTGTGCCGCCAATAGCTTTATTGCCGATCAAATTAGTGTGATAGATAGTGAAAATAGCACCATTCAAACTATTCTCAATAAATATGAAGTAAAATTCTGGCAAGAAGAACTCATTTGTTCACAAGAGAAATCTCCTGGTGATGAAGATTTCAGTGTCCAGGATAATAAATGTTGTCGAGAAACCAACAACTCAATCACGATTGCGACTGCAACTTTCGATCCCTCTGGTGGTGGCTCACGAGATGTCGACACCACTAATATTCCAGGGCTCTCAACTGCTGGTATTAGCCTAAGTGATCCTTTACGCTATAGTCGAATGAGTACGATTTGGGATTTAAGATCCGGTGGATCTGCTGCTAACTTTCCGCCATTAGAAACTCAAGCAGCTGATACTTGTACCGACGCAAGTGATGCGACCTGTGGACTCGATACAGATTTAGATCGTCAATTTAATACATTCTCGGCCTTTGGTGAAAGAACATGTTGTTCAGGAAACTGGGTAAGAGAATTTAGTGATAGCAATGGTGGCGGCCATAAATGGGGACCAGAAAAAATGCAAACGATACCGGTTGAGACATTCCGTTGTTATAACTGGTCTCAGTGTTCACCTGGTGTTACTTGTGGTTCAAATTTCTTTACATGTGATCATACGGAAACGTCATTTGATCCTAGCTGTAGAATTAAAACAACTTTTCCTGGAAGCTCTCAGGCCAACGCTATTTTTGACTGGATTGCCACTATGGAGTTAACAGGTATTCCACAAATTAGAATTAAAACAAAAGATAATAGCGCCATCTCTTGTAATGTCGATCCAGGTGATCAATCTTCTTCTGGTGCAGGCATTATTCCAAGAGGACTTTTACAAGACCCTGATGGTGCTGTCGCTGGTGATGATGCCGAATATGCTGATGTTGGTGACAATGAAAGATTCTATAGTGCTGCCGATGAAAATAATCTTAATACAGACAATTTAAAGACTGTCTTTTCTCCAGACAAAATTACCTGCTGTTTACCACCAGGTACGGAAGTAGAAACGAATGATGACCCCAATATTTGCTGTACCGGTTTTATCGCAGCTGGACCTGGAGGAAAAGGAATCTGTCAGCTACCGGACTTTAGTAATGTTTCCGTCTTTTTAAATAAATATGTCTCTTCTACAGCTAAAGATGAGCCCTTAACAAGCTTCGATACAGAAACGGGTTATCTCGATAGTGGGACAACAACAAAACTTATCTGTGAGAAAAATATCTGTGCTTCAGGAAGTTTTGCTACCGGTATTACAATCTCTTCATTAAGAGTTCCAGGACATGATACAAAAGCAGATGAAAGTATTATTAGGTTTTTAGATGGAACAGATAATTCAAACAATTTCTCAGGACTGGTTGATCTCTATGATGAAGGACTGAGATGGAACACTCATTTTTACTGCGTTCCTGCAGAATATGAAAATGCAATTCCTTGTAATTAAAGCAGCCAGTAAATTAAAAGTGCGATAAAAGCACGATAGAAAAAGAAAAGAACAAGTCCCATTTTGGCGATAAACTTTAAAAAATAGTGAATGGTCACAATCCCTGTGGCAAATGAAACGAGCATGCCTAGTAAACAAACTGAAAAATCAAAATTTGCTGATCCATTAAAAAACTCTGGAACTTTGTAGAGAAAGCCGGCCACGATAATGGGAAGGGCAAGTAAAAAAGAGTATTCCGTCCCTTCGCGGCGGGATAAATTTAAGGCCCTTGCTGCCGTAAGCGTAATACCACTTCTACTCACCCCTGGAAAAACGGCCAGTGCTTGGGCGATACCAATGAGAAGCGCTTTAGTGGGCTGCCATTTATTCATTTTTGTTTCACTTTCAGAAGGCATCACCACATCAAAAATCCACATAATTAGACCAAAAATCAAAAGATTGAGAGCAATCATAAAAGGAGTTCTTCCGTATTCAGCAGCAACGTTTTTAATGAGTAAAATAATGACAAAAGAAGCTAAGGTTGAAACGACCATATTGATCGCCTCGTAATGCTCTCTGTTGCCTTTTAAAAATCCAAGAAGTTGAATAAGAAGAGTCATTATTTTCTTTCTAAAATAAATCAAGATGGAAAGGGCCGTTCCCACATGCATACTTAAATCAAAAAGAATACCGGGATCTTCAATGTTTAAAAAATGGGGTAATAAGGCAAGATGACCACTTGAACTGATCGGAAGAAATTCAGATAACCCCTGAATAATCCCATAAAGTATGCCCTCGAGGTTACTCATAAATTAAAATACTTCCTATCTTTATTTGTATAGGCCTTAACCAGAGATTCCATTTGACCAAGAAAAAACGAAGAAAATGTTTTTCGATACTGCCCACGCATGGTGATAATCTTACTCGTTCTCTCTAGACTTCGTTTAATATATCCCCTTCTTTGCGCTCCATTTAAAAAAAGTTCAGCTCGACAAGTATTATAAAAGAAACGGTAAATATACTCTTCAAGCAGATCAACTTTATTAACGTCAATCTCTCTGGTTGTCAGCTCATCAAAAATATTAAAGACGGTCATATCAGCTTCGAGTTCGGGAAAGCGGCCGAGACTTTGATAATCAAAAAACCAAAACGCATTTTTAAAAAAGGCCAATTTAAATTCCTCTAAGAATCCTTGAGCGTTATTATTTCCCTGCCATTCAAACTCTAATAAAAGAGGATAACGTGTTCCCAGAGGTAGCCAATACTCTCTTATTCCTTTTGGTTCAAGAATTCGTGAAACAAGAAATTTATAATTGCCATGGGTTTCAATCAGGACCTTTGAAGATTGATCCATTTTCATAAGTTTTCGAATATGTGCTCTTAGCGATAATCGACCACTGGTAAAAGGACCATTCGAGATACTTTGAAGCGGACGTTTAAGCATATCAAATTCAAGTATGTACTTGAGAAGTTCAATTTTATCCTCAACAACTAGCGGATGCATCACTCCAATAGTTGAATCATCACGACTCCAAACTTTTTGTCCGTAGGGTTTTTTTGAAAAAACCTCCCCATGAAGTTTTTCGTAAACAAGAGAAGATAAGGGATCACCGACAAAAGCTGATTTTAACATCTTCATGATATCCACTGTTCCGTGAATTTTGATGGTCCCTTTTGAGTTTGTTTCACTTTCAACAATTTGAATAACAGGTTCGAACTTTATCGATTTTTTAACTTTATAAAAATCAAAATCAGGTAAAACGATAAAACGCTGATCATCTAAACGCATTGATGACATCAGTTTCATACGATTGGAAGTGAAAAAAATAGTCTGTTCGTCAGCGATGACTTTTTTCTGTTTTAAGATCTCATCAATCTGACTTGATACTTTTATCGAATCCCGATCATCATACACAACAACTGATTGCTTTAACTGCAGTGTCACAGGTAAAGCGATGCTAATTGCAATAAAGAGAATACTAAAAGTGATCATCAATAAAACTCTAGCAGTTGAAATCTCATCAACTTCTTTTTGCTCTACCCCAGAAAAAAACTTACTGAGAGAGAAGAGATCGAGTGATTCTAAAACAAGGTTAATGGGCCATAGTATTACTGAAGCAAGCACATAAAGAAGCCCAAGCATCCTCCCCTTAATACCAGAAACGTTTAACTCAAGACCAAGTAATGCCTGTCCAAAGCTTCTATTAAAAATAAGCTGACAAAATAAACGATAGAAAACCAAAATAATAAAAATACAAATAATCGCTGGGAAAATTGTCAGGACACTCCACGGTAGATTCACATGCACTGAGAGAAAATCAAATAGACCAAGGCTCCACTCTCGATAGACTTCATTTTGTCCCAATAGCAAATGCAGGGGGATACAGAGAATAAAATCAAATATGGCCGCCAGGGCCCTTAAAAGGTTATTTGTGGCCATAATTATTGGCAGTCCCTTTCTGAGCTAAGATAAGATTGCTCTCTCAATAAAGTAATCTATAAAAACTAATTTCCAATACTTATTCTACTTAAGGGAGCTAAATTGCCAAGTTTCGCTCTATTTTCCACAAAATTAGTCTGAGTAACATAATCCGGTATTACAATAATAAGATAACTGTTTAATTTTTCTAAATCCCGAGCCTAAGAAAACCGAAAAAGAAATGGGATAGAGAATGAAAAAAGGTCCGAAACCATGAAAAGGAATATTTTGCACTTAAAACGCATTAAACATTTTCTCAAAGTGACAAATATCGCTTTCTTAACTTTTAGTTTAATCGTTGCGCCTTCTACATTGGCCCAAGGTTCAGCTCCTCCAACGGCGATGGCCGCTGGTGTTGGTGCTGCTATTCAAAACGTTACGATGGAAGTCGTCTCGGCCATGTCTCAGCAAGGTCCAGTGGTTCCACAACAAGTAGCGAAAGTCCCCTCTAAATTATTTCCCGGTCAGTGTATGGTTTTACCTGCCAGAACTAATCTCCCAGTGGGAGCTTGTGAAGGGCAACTCCCCGTGGCAACAAGAGCTGGTGATTTCATGGGAAGGTTGGCCGCTGTTCAACAAGTTGGTCAGTCAACAACCATCGCTCAAATGGCCCAAGGAAAAATTCTTTCTATTGATACACTCATCAACCTCGATACAAATAATCCTGCGACGAATGAGGGACTTGCTTGTCTTCACAGAGAAGCAAAAGAGCTACAAGATCAATTTACAAAAAAACAACAAGAGCTCGAAGCCTTGATTGGGCGAATCGATCTCAACAATAAGGCCTTTATTGAACAAAACGAAGCGAGAGTTTCGGCCATGGCAGATAACGCTTATCTTCTGTATGGAACAAATTTTAGAGGAAAGGCCAATGCTGCTCACTTGAAGCTAAAAGACTCTTTTTCTCAAGGGTGTCAGGAAATCATAGGCCTCAGTGCCCTTGGTGGTGTTTCAAATGGTCTCGATGGACTTAATCAAGAGCTCTTAACTCCCGTTGCTCAGGCCTCAACTCTTTATCAAAGAAATCAGCCTGATTACGAAAGACAAATTAGAGAACAAGTTTCTAATCTTTTAAATGACTTTGAAGAATATGGAATTGCTTCTTACGATCCTAGTACTGGGGTTGTTCCAGGAAGAGGTCAAATTAAATTTAAAGGTATCGATGCCGTTATCGCAAAAGAGTCTGAAAAACTAATGAAAAAATATCAGACTTATCAAAGAATCATTGCCGATTATAATATTGCAGACGCTAGTCTTCCCGCGCTTGATCATAAATTTGAAAGTGAGCTAGAAAGACTTTCTCAAAACGCTTCTAATCTTTATCTACAACAGGCCGTAGACGATTGTATGTCGGGAAGAGATCGAAGTGTCTCTGCTCTTACAACAGAACAAATTATTCAAAATCTTAATTATATTCCAACAGATGGTACAGGTAGTACTCTTGAAAGTTATGCGACTAGCTTGAGATCTATTTTAAATAGTGACCGTACCATGAGACAGAAGATTGAAGAGATTCGCCTACTCGATGCTAGAATTGGCGGTAATGTGCAAATTAGTATGCACCATTTTGATGGCTCTAATGGTTCGGTAACTCCCTATCAACTTTATAATCAACAATTAGATCTTTGTGAGGCCCAGTTAACTCAACCAGGTGAAGCGGGTCAGCTCTCTCTACAAGAAAAAGTAGAAGAAACCCAAAGACTTATCAATGAAATAAAAGCGGATAAAGACCGTTTTGTTAGAAATATTGATAACCAAATTCTAGATGAAGTTATTAATTGTTCAAATGCACCGATGGCAGCGGGAGCTTGTACTGTAGCGGGAGCAGAAACCATGCTTAATCCCGCTGGGGATAATTTTTGTATAGCTCACGCCTCTCAATGTTCCACTGATCTTAAAGCTTGTCATAAAGAAGCAGAAGATGAGATCAAAGTTAAAAAAGACCATACGGCAATCTTAGCAGAAGAATACAATAATAATTTTGTTGCTCTTGTGGCCCAGCAAAATCAACTTGCTCAGCAAGTTCAGGCCAATATTTTAAGTCTTGCTGAAATGGTTAACCAAATGATTCCCGGAACAGCATGGGAGTTTCAAGGTGAATCATTAGCACTCACTCCCCCTAAACCAGAGTTAGTAGGTGAACTTGGTGTTCATTTAAGAGGTGCTGGGGATTTTGAATCTATTGATCAGTTAAAAGAAAGAATTAGACAAATGAAACAACTTCTTCAAGACCAAAGTCAAAAAGTTGAAAGAGAAGTAAACGATTATATCGCGCTTCAAGAAGATAATATGCAAGAAGCTAAAAAAGATTGGGAAGAACTTGCTGAAAAATGTAATCAACAAATTGCAGAGGCCCGCCAAAGACAAGGCGAAATGGAGGCCCAACAAAACCAGGCCCTCGCCGAGGCCAATGGTTTTTGTACAGATTATAATAGAGCAGCCGCTCAACCAAGCTGTGGTCGTGTTTCATCACTGGCCGGAGCAAGTATTGAAAGTGCGGGAAGCTTAGTTGGAGCCGCTCATAGTAATGCCCAAGCAGTAGAGAGAGACTTTTGCCCTGATGGTAATGATGGTGGCGATGATGAGGGAGCGACACAGAGTATCCCTGAGCTCGCTTCAGAAAGAGAGCAAACAAGAGACCTCGCCCAAGCATGTGAAGGCAATAACGCTTCTACATTCAGAAGTACGGCCCTAAGAAATCTTGAAAGAAACCTTCCTCAAGATCTTGTTGGAGACTGGGATGCAATTCAACGTTATGCAAGTGGAGAAACAGATCAGCTACCCTCTTCTGTATCTGCACAAGACTCTTTTTTAAGAACACATATTGAGCCCCTAAGAGAAGCACTCGCGGAGGCTGAAGAAACAGATCTAGCTGATGAATTCTCTGGTGATCTTCTTACAGGTATTAGTAACGATGACCTAGAAGAATATCTTGGAAGTGAAGCAGCTGCAACTGACGTAAGGGCCATTTTAACGGCAACAGGTGACATCTCAGATGAGCTGGCCGAAACGAATTCAAATTTTTGCCTTCGTTTGAGACTTCAAGCGCTTGAAAGTGCTGCCGGAGGAGATCGCACTCCCGCCCAAGTTATCGACCGTGCTGGAGAAATGCTAGAAGGCGATAGAGATTTAAGTAATGCCGGAATAAGAGAAGTTGCCAGAGGAATTGCCAGTGTTGATAGAACCGGAAGAAGAGCAAGAAGAGGAAACGTCACCAATAGTAGTAGTTTTGCGATGGGACAACAGCTTCGCTCAGTTCCTTGTACCAACCTAGCGGGGCAAGGAAACTTTAATACGGGAAGAGTAAGCCCATTTCAAGCACAACAAGACAGAATACTTGGTCCTGGTAACTCAGGAAACTTGATAAATACGACAAACCAATAAGGAAAAAATTGTTGTACGTGAGTTAAAAATGAAAATGTGGGGAAATAAAATTCAAACTTTGATAACAGCACTGTGCCTAGTGCTTCTCTCCTCATGTGTCGGTGATCTCACCAGCGTTACCAGTAGTGTAACCGATCTCACAGATAGCTCAAATTCAGGAAGCAGTAGTGGACGATCTAATGTTGGTGGAGATAATTCAACCAGAGGAGTTAATCCAAATAATGGTCGTTATTTAAAAGATAACCCTATCGCCCTTTCAGGAAATAATAATCTCTCGGCCAATGAAAATTTAGGTAAATACCTAAGCCGTAACGAAGATTTTATCACCAGCAATAATCAGTTACTTGAATCCTGTAGTGCAAAAGGTGTCACGAGAACCAATTGCCATGGGGTCAAGTCAGCAAGTAACGCTAATTTCTTTTCTCCATCAGATAATCGCTGGGGTTTTAGCACAACCACGAGTTATTTTAGACAAGTGCAGGCCTTTGGAAGTGTACGAGATATTATAAACAAGTTTCATTCTGATTTAGTTTTTAGTTATAATTATGGGTTAAGCTACCCCTACCAAACGGCCCATCCCGTAAACTTATTTTCATCCAGTAATCCGGCATTTTGGTTTAAGCAAAATACCAGTCTTGGTATCGATGGAACATTACTCACTTATTCTGATTGCGATATCGATGATAACGCTTTTTTCTCTCCCTCTAGACTTGAAATTTGTTTAGGAAAATTAACAGTGGCCAATAACCTTTATATTGTAAGTGATCCCACTGTTACCTGGCATGAAGTCGGTCATGCTTTTAATCAAATCATGCTCAATACTAGAAATACAGCAAGTGGTTTAACCTTCGTTCATGACACCAATTTAGGTTATCAATTCTATGATGAAGCCGGTGGTATTGGAGAAGGTCTTGCAGACTTTTTTAGTTTCTATATGAATTATCGTGGTCACTTTGGTGAGTGGGCCCTAGGTCGCTTTTTAAGAGCATCAAGACCAATGGAAGAAAATGATCCTCTTCACGCTCCTGGAGTGAGTGAATCAACACCTGGAAGAATTTCTTATCCAGATTTTGTTCCCTATGATCCTAACTTTCCAACGGAGCGTCTTGAAGATATTCACTACTCTGGTCAGATCATTTCTCACTTTATGGTCGCCCTTGTAAAATCAATCCAATCTAATTGTAGTATGACAAGAGAAAATGCAACACAAAGAGTGATGCATCTTTTAATGGAAACATTTGCTCACTTAGGTGATCAAACGGCCCTTGGTTACGACGGAGCTCCAGAGTATACCATCAATCATAGTCCTGATCATGCACACGATTGGATTTCAACAGTTAATCCCATTAACTTTAGATCTTT
Source organism: bacterium (assembly GCA_030425045.1). Classification (GTDB taxonomy): domain Bacteria; phylum Bdellovibrionota; class Bacteriovoracia; order Bacteriovoracales; family Bacteriovoracaceae; genus JAUHVL01. Next base: position 44,298 of record JAUHVL010000010.1, on the reverse strand, counting down.
TATGCAGGTCTTCTCTAAATACTTTAAATACACCCTTGGAAATAGCTCTTTAAATCACTGTAACGGTGGGGCTTTTTCTATGACAACCTATGAGTCTCTTGTCGATGACTATGGATTATTACTTTTTAAAACATATAACGAAAATGGAAATGGTCTTGTTAACGGTCACGCAGGCATCAATACTTCTGTGACGCCAAGTGAACGAGTCAAAACCGTTTTAATTGATAAAAGTTATCTCAAATTAGATAGTAGACCAGGTAAACCTAAGGCGTTCATCATTGACGACCAAGAAGATATTTCTGCGGCGATGGACTCACTCAAGGCCAGTGGTCAAATTGCTTCAGTCTCGGGCATGATTGACCCCAACTTTGCCTATAATAATGGAAATGGAAAAATTTCTCCCGGTGAGGTCGTAGGGCTTTCACTTAGTCTTTATAATAACTCCAACTCCCCCATGGCCGGTGTGCAAGTTCTTGCTAACGACTGGGATCATACCAAAGGTGGAAAACCTTGTAATACCTTTGAAGACAATTGGCCTTTGGCATCAGAGGGAGCAGCTGATCTCACCTCAGGTGAAGGAGTCGAAGGTGGTTGTGACTTTGTCACTGAATATAACGGTTCAAACACGCTGGCCGAACCAAATGAAGAATTGGCCCCCGTCTGTTTTGTTGAAATTAACGAAACGAGCTCAACACAGTGGTATCAACAATCAAAACTATTAACAAAAATTGGACTCGATTCTTCTTATTGTTTAGGTGGATCAGACTCAACAGATGATTGTTTTGTCAGGGCCATTAAAGGCGCTGACTCTGCTAACTACTCTATCATTGATCCTAAATCGACATGGGCCGAAACGTTAGTTAATGAAAACGGTGTACCAACGTTTAATTTTAATAATGTTATCTTTTTTGAAATCAACCCGTGGATTCCACCAGGAACAGTTTTTAACTGTCGGATGAGGGCCAGATTTACAAACTGTGATGACTGTTTTCATGACGAAGATAATGGAAATGATAATTATAAGGATAAAGAGTTTTCGGGTGCAAAACCTTTTAGAGTTATTAACTTTTCATTTACGGTAATAGACTAATGAAATTAAAATACCTTGCCATTTTTGCCCTTATTGGAGTGATTGGAGCTCTCATCTATTATATCTCTCATAAAGATCAACATATCGCTAGCTGGGAGACATTTGAAAAAACTCAAAAAGATAAAGTAAAGCATCATAAATCTACCAGTGCTGAATTAAAAAAAATTAATGCAAAAAAAGAAACAAAAAGAGTGCCGGCCAATATTAAACGAGAAAGAGTCTTTTTAGGTAAAAATAAAAAACAGATTAACGAATTTATCAACCAACCAGCAAGTGACTGGAAAGAAAAGTTAGGTCATAACTTACTTGATCACCGCCTTCCGGGAACGAAGGTCTTTATCAAAGAAGTTAGTGGAAATATCAAAGTAGAAAATGGAAAAGGTCGTTACGTTGAAAAAGTCATCGTGACCACCATCACGGCCGAAGGCAAACAATATAGTTTTAATGCCCTTGCCGACTCAGAAACAGGCAAGGTTCTCAATACCTGGAATCGTACAATTCACGAAGAATTCGGCAATAAGCCTAATCGTGGGATGAGTGCTAATCCGGTTTATTAAAAATGAAGTTTAAGTCTATCTAAAAAAAAACATCCATGTTTTTTGATATTTAAAATGCTCCCGTCATGGTCGCACCCACTTCGTGGGCCAGTTTTAAACATCCCTTTTTTTAAAATAGGAGATGACCAATACTTGCCCGAAGGGTCGGGGCATGGATGACCCGATATTGGTTATCGCAAAACATGGAAGTTTTAATTTATTTTTTGTAAGTATTTGGAACTTTGTAAATGATACGAGTTTACGTTCATAACTTGACTCTAATAAAAGGGATCAGTTTATGAAGTTTAAGTCTATCTAAAAAAAAACATCCATGTTTTTTGACATTTAAAATGCTCCCGTCGTGGTCGCACCCACTTCGTGGGCCAGTTTTAAATATCGTTTCACTCTAATCGTAAAGATGGCCAATACTTGCCCGTTAGGGTGAGGCCATGGATGGCTGAATATTGGCTATCGAAAAACAGGAAGTTTTTTGGCTAAAGTAAATATCCTTAATCTAAAATTTGATCAATCAATCCCTCAATATCACACATCCAAGGAAGTGCATGATCGGCACCTTCGACCTGATGAATAGTAATATGATCGCCTAATAAATTAAGATTTTTTGCTATTGCTCTGAACTTCTTATCAAACTCTCCATAAAAATAATCCATTTTTATAGACGAATTTTGAATCAACGGTGAGAGATCAGGCTGTTTTGAAAGAGCATAATAGTCAAAAGACTTTCGCCAATACTCCCCCTTATCTTCAAGTCTTCTTTGATAAAGTTCATTAAAATGATTTAACTTAACCAGTTCACTAAAGAGATCATTTTTATACCAATTTTCTAAAAACTTATTTTTTTCAGCTAATGCTTGAATCCACTTTTTCTCTTGAACACTTCTTTGCTCTCTTTGCTCTAAGCTTGCAAGTCCCGGATGCGCACATAAGATAAAACATCTATTAACGGGCATCTTCATTTTATAAACGAGCTCCATAACGACTCTTCCCCCTAGGGAATAGCCGATAATACAATCTTCTTTTGTTATCTTAAGATCATTTACAAAATGTTGATAGAGTTTTTCAAAAAGCTCTTCACGGCTTTCGAACTGCTCAGAATTATCTCCAAAACAAGGTAAATCCGGAGTCAGACCTTGAGTAATATTCCAATCACTTCCCGCTCCCATAAATCCATGTAAAAAGAGTTTTTTCATAATAATTTCGCGAATTGTTTTAATTCATTTCGTGAAAGCTTAACGTGCTTATCAGAATCTTTTAAAATCTTACTCGGATAGGCCATAAACTGTTTAGGAATCTTATATTTTAGCAATTTTTTCTCTAGTTCTTTTTGTACAAGCTCTTCTAGATCAATAGGCTCAATAAAAGCAACGGCCACTTCACCCCATTTTTCATGAGCTTTCCCCACCACATGGGCATCTTTGATACCGGAAATACTTTTTATTATATTTTCTATCTCGATCGGATCAATATTTTCTCCACCGCTATTAATCATCAAATCACTGCGCCCACAGAAAAAATACTTTCCATCGCGAACTTCAAATAGATCTTGAGTCTGAAGATAATCTTTTGAGAGCTCAGCTCGAAAAATCCCATCAAGTATATAACCTTTCATCAGGCCATATTTCCCAACGTTTAGTTTTTTCTGTTCATCTAGTTTAACAATTCTTCCGGGCATGAGATCAAAACCTTCCTCACCACCTTTTCTGGCCATCATCATGGCAGCCGTTTCACTCATGCCAAAAGTTAAATAGACAGGGTAATCGTGAATTAACTGTTGTAAATCATGATCCTCTTTTGCACCTCCCAGAAGAATTCCTTTGGCCTTTTTTAAATTAACGTGATTCTCTTTTATTAAATTTTTTAATTGTGCTGGCACTAAGGAGATATAATCATAAGAATTACTTTTAAGCTTATCTTCAACTTTTTGTTGATGCTCTAAAAAACAAAGTTTACCTCCACAAAATAGCGCTCTTAGACCTATCATCAAACCACCAATATGATGTTGAGGTAAACTGACAAGAAAGCTATCTCCTTTTTCCATGTGAAAATAGTTGATAGCACTTTCAGAGGCTTCCATCAGTGATTCTAACGTATGAAGAATTCCTTTAGGCGTACCTGAGCTACCAGAACTAAAGAGAATTAAGTGAAACTCATTTTTGGGAAAATCAAAATTACTGACAAGTTTATCTAGATTCTTTTTTTCGCTATCTCCCCAAAAGGGGTTTGATAAAATCGCCGTCATCTGAAACTTAAGACAAGCAAGAACACTTAAAAAATAATCACATGAAAAAGGGTGAGAATTGATGACGAGATAAGGGTCAGAATTATGGTTTTCTTTAATTTCAAAAGATATTTTTTCAAATTGATATTTTAAATTATTAAACTCGAGAAAATCGTCAATGATCTTTGTTATCTTATTCATAAGAGCGAATAAGGCCAACCATCTTTCCTACAATTTTAAAATCGGCCACATCTTCACCAACAGTAATAGGTCCCAGCCTCGAATTAGCTGGTCTTAATTCTATTTTATCTTTAAAGGGAAAGTATTTTTTTAAGGTGGCATCGCCATCGATAACGGCGACAATCGTTTGACCAACTTCTGCTTTGGCCGTTTGCCTTACGATAACGATATCGTCCTCTAAAATACCATCCTCAATCATTGAATCCCCTTGTACTCTCAGAGCAAAATGCTGGTGAGAGGACTTAATCATCTGGACAGGTACAGGAAAATGATCATCAGGGTTTTCTAAAGCTTCTATCGGATTACCTGCGGCAACCAAACCTAATAAAGGGAGCTCACAAACACTTTCATTTTGAGTGCTCTTTGAAGGCCCCTCAGAACATAAGGCAATTCCCCTTCTGGCATTCAAATCTCTTTCGAGTAGATTTGCGTCCATAAGATAGTTAAGATAGCGCTGCACCGAACCAAATGATTTGAGTCCGAAGTGCTCTTTGATTTCTCTTTGTGTAGGCGCAATACCATGTTCATCAGTGTACTGGCTGATGAATCGATAAACTTCCATTTGCTTTTTTGTTAATCCCATAATGAAAATATTAGCGTAATTTTTGCGTAAGTCAAATAATTTTTTAACCATTAAAAAACCAAAAGAAAACAACAGTCAAAAAGTGGACATCATTACTCTGATAAATTGTTAGAGAGTTAGAAAATATAAGCCTTGTGCTTACTTGACGGCAGCATTCAATTTTTTTTAACGTTAAAGTACAACATTTCAATTCGGGGGAAACATGGTCGTTTACACTCTCGCCAAAAAATGGATTTTGGTAACATCACTAGTCTTTAGTGCTTCAACATTGGCAAATCAAACAGAAGAAGTTGATCCTTATTTTCAAATTTCAGAAGTCAACGTCACAAAAATTGAAGCGGAACCTTTCAACCTAGAACATCAATATTCTGAGCCTACAGGTAATCGAAATATCGGTGAAGTTATTGCTATGGTTGATCAACTTGTCGCTTTGGGGACAAAAGTTTGGGGCATCATTGAAAAAGGTAAACCAACTTATAATATGGCCCTCCAAAACCCTATCAATGTGATTCCTAAAATTACAGATGATAATGGGATTGTAACCGATAGTACTTTTTACTCAATGTATGGATGGTCTGCACCTACTGTGGCAACACACAGAGTGGAGTATAAAAATGGTTTTGGTATGGTCGTCGCAAGTTTTGATTACCAAGTCCATTACCAGCATGGTGGATCTTATGACGGAAAAGGAAGTTACGTAGCAGGGCTAACTGTAACCGCTAAAAATATTAATGTCCGTTGGGGATTTAATTTAGATGCTGCCGCAAGACTCATCTCTATTACCAACAGAGGAACTCAAGATGATCCTGTTGCCGGTGCAACAGTAGAAGTGAGACATAAAGTTCACACCATCACCAGTGCCCATGAGACAGCTGAAAGCTTTCACCTCACTGGCACTAATGAGTTAATTCATTTCTAATTATTCAATTGAATTATTGAGATAATGTTCCATCATCTTGTCGATATCAGGCTCCTGATCGTGGGCAAGATGGTGATCATTACTGTGGTATTCGACAAAACTTTTCGGGGCAATATCAATTGTCCCTTTGTCGTTTAACTTCACTGCTCGAACTTCTGAAGAAACAATATTGTCATTATGAGATACTTGAGACTCTAATAGTGCTCTCGTAACATTATTTTGCTTCATATGATCCGCGAGCTCTAATAACTTTTTACCAGAGATGGCAGTGTTATTAAATTTAAACTGATAATCGTAAGGAAGGTCTTTATCTTCACCCTCTACTTGAAATGTTACCCCAGCTTCATAAGGTTTAACCTTTGCTCTTAGATCATAGATCTTTCTCGCTTTAATCTTTAAATATTCTGGGTCAGATGTCTTTCTTCTGGTATAGCGTGGAAAATCTCCCCTTCTATACTTTGCAAAAGTTGCTTTAGGAGTGCTACTCATTCTATCCGAAAAATCTTTATGAGTTATACATTCAACTTCTCTTTGTCCACAAACAGCGCGAGCAAATTTTTTGAAAGCATTCCAATAAATTCCTTGGTTCCATAGTGAAAAGTGATGTCCGATGACAACAGGAGCTCTATTTCCATAATAACTTTTATAAAAATAATTCATATAACTTTCATAAACTTGATCTTCATAAAACTTTAAAGTAGAGGGGTTTGTTTGTTTTTTATGTCTGAAATAAAAATTATAATCCATAGCAATGGTCCTACTTGAAGTATTTACAATAGGCATAAACCCAAGCCGAATATTCCATGCTCCACTAGTCGACCCAAGCACAGGCCAAAGTGTATAATCTTTTGACTCACTGGTATCATAAGAATAATTAAAATCTCTCAGTGTCGTCCAAAGACCTCCCGATACACCAAGTTGTGGCGCTCGAAAACCTTTAATATCATCTTGAGAAATAATGAGGTTATCACCACCTATTCTATTGTTTCTTTTCCAATTAAAAACTAGATCGTTAAATTCTGAAAACTCATTCATCCATTCTGAATGTGTCCATTTATGACCACTAAAATGTCCAACAGCATGGGAGCCAATTTCATGACCACTTCTTACCGCCCGGTTCATAAACTCAATTCTTTTTTGGATTCCTTCTTTACTATCGGCCCATCCAATAGCCGACTGACCTTGGCTTAGATAACGACTGCCATTTAATCCTTGAGGAGTATAAAGGTTTTTATCTTTACTCGTAACAAAGTAAACACCTGAAACAAAAAAGGAATACTTAACAGGTCTTCCTTCATCTTCTAATTGATCTGCAAAGTTTAAAATTTCATTCCACATTCTTAAACTTTTAGAACCATCAAAAGATAATAAAACGTATTGAGGAGGACGATCTGTAGAAGCAGGGCCTCTTTCACTATCGTTTGTCGAACACGAAATAAGAGTGAGTAATAAAAGTGCTACAACCATCCTAGTCATAGTTTTCTCCTGTATGTTGTGAATTAAGATTTTTTCTTTTTCTTCTTGGTGCCTTTGCCTTTCTTACCACTTTTCATTTTGAAAAAGGCAAAACCTGCGACAGCAGCAATTAACCCGTAAAGTAAAAGGTCATCGGTAGAAGTGCCTCCACTCCCCGCTTTTCCTTTTTTCCTAGCTCCAATATTATACTGATTAGCGTCAGTATCAAGACCGGCATCAAATACTCCATCGACGAGATTTTCATTTTGTTTTTTGGCCACAAAATCCGAGGCCTTGGTACTTTTTTGTCTAAAGACTCTCATCGTGGCGATAATACGATCAAAAATTACCTGGTAATCATCATAATGATCTTTTGCAACGGAAAAAGTTACCGCGACACCTAAGTCTTCTTTAACAGTGGCCATATAACGAGTGTAAAAACCTGGAACTTCTGAAGCTAAGTGAAGAGCATCAACCCAGTTATGGCCGTTCACACTATTTTTCTTAACATATTTAGGGTCTGAAACTTGTGTTTTTCCATCGGGAAGACCGAAAGTTTTGGGCTTTTTTAAGTAAGCTTGATATTGAGCGAGGTCGTCTTGCTTACCACGAATTTTTGCAGCAAGGATAATGATGGCCTCTTTTCTTCTTTGCTTATTTGTCGACTGGCAAACCCACTCTGTTCCCTCGAGTGCACACTCCCAACCATTGGGAAGCTCAAATTCACAATACTGGCTAGTAAATCTTTTTGCTTCAATTTGAAAAGTACATAAAAACAATAAACAAACAACGATAACGTTAATCTTCATAACTTCCTCTACTTTGAAGTTTCTTTAACTAAATACTTATATTTATTGTAACGCTACTTGGATCAAACACAAAAAAAAATCTTACAGGCCTTGCTTTCCTCTCACCGTAAAACCGCTTCTGATTTTCACATTCTTGACTTTTTTAGTAATTTTTAAAATAGCTTTTTTCACACCTACTTCGTAGGCAAAGGCTTCGGCAACAAGAACGTTTTTACCGAAGTAATCAGTCTCATAGATATCGAACTCCATTCCTTTAACGATATCCTCAGAAAGTCCTTTATCAATTTGAGCAAACTTTCCTCTTGGACTTACCTTTATTATAGAGGCTTCTATATTGTATTCTTTAAAAGATTTTATCTTCTCTCTGGTGTTTCTTCTGTTTTGAGAGCCTTGAAAAGTTAGATTTAAGCCCAAAGTTGTCCCTTGATCCGTATTCTGCCCATTCATTCTTTGAGCGCCATAAAGACCCATTCTGAAGCTCTCAAAGGCATAGTACATTTCAATCACTGGCTCAAAATATTGGCGGTCAATAGAATTAAAAAGTGCCGTTGCCCCAGTAGACTGGAAAGGTCTCGCATCTCTATTAGAGCTATACTTACCATCTTGCATAGAATAGACCCCTCTTCCCCCTAAAACGAGTGCAAACTTTTCCCAAGTCAAGGCCGTATCAATTTTATAAACAACTTCCGTACTTAAATCATTCCCCGGTACTTGATATCCAGCAAAGAGATTGAAAGAGTGATCCGTTGTACGACGGTAGGTATAAATACCACCCACCATAATTGTCTCACCACCATCACCTAAAACAAGCTCATTACTCGGCAATGATGTAGCAAACTGATAATTTTTATTTTCATAAGTAGCAACACGATATTCACCAACAGCAGCGAGGTGATGGCGAACCTTTTCCATAAAATAAAACTTGGCCCGCCCGTAGTAAGACTCAATTCCTGAATTGGTAACAGTATTGCCACCATTTATTTGAGATTCATTTTGCCTAAAAAGTAACCCTGCCCCCAGCTGAAGTTTATCAGTAACACCATAATAAGCATCAAGAGAAGTATCTACTTTTTGAAAACTCGTTCCTCCACTTAAAGACTGCTTTGTACCATTTTGATCAAAGTTTCCCGTAGTATTAAAGAGATTGATATCTCCATGAATCCGGTAAGAGCCTTCGATCAACGTTAATGCTTCTGGCATATACAGATGAAACTTATCGACAGCATAAAGTGATAGAGAATATAAACATAATAAAGTTAAATAAATTTTTTTAAGCAAAAGTCGTTTCCATTAAAAATGATTGTTCATTAATAGGATAACGAAAAAGTGTCATTTTTAAAGGCCATAGTCCTGGTTTTTTTTCAAAAAGTGAAATGGAATCTGGTTTTAACGAAAGAGGTAAGTCGAATCGACATTTTGCTTCCTCTAGTGCGAGGTCAAAGTTTTTTTGAGAAGTCCTTCCAATGGGAAGAACAATTCTTTCGTTAATATTTGTACTTCTTCTTTTTTGTAAGAAGTGAAAACTTCCACCATATTCACCGACAACTTCCATCAAGCTTTCTTGAATATGAAGAAGATCATCACCTGCATCTAAACGTAAATAAATCATACCGGCACGATCTAAGGCCATCCCGATAGAGTGAAAAGTCATCTTACGATCAATAGGATGACCTAGGAGGTGATTGTCGATAACTTCTTGAAGATGCTCTTCAAAGTCATAAACTTTATTCTTATTGCTGAGGTTTATCTGAAATGGAGGAATGAGAGTCATTTGTAATTTATTATTACGACTAAATTTATCATCAAACAAAGCACGATAACGATTAATTTCTTGATAGTGAGGACAGGCAGAACTAAAAGTTAATCCAATAAAGTAGGCACTCATGACCACTCCTCTAAGTAAGCTATCTTTAGCTTAGAATGGATTTAAATGGCAGACAAGGGAAATTTAGATTATTTTTTAAGCGGCTGACTTTTTGTCTAAATCTCCCAGAGGTAGGTAAACTTTACTGACCCAATTCCCCTCTTCTATGAAAAATCTAAAGTGTCCACCTTGCTCATGACAAAGATTCATTATGGACTGAAGCCCTAGACCTTTACTTTCATTATCAAAAGTAATCTGTTCTTCATTTCTGATAATACGACTCAAGTTTTCTGATAACTGAGTATGGTTTTTATTAAGATGGTAAATACTATTTCTCACGGTAATTTCAATATTTTCAAAACCAATATTAAAAATAAACTCGATATGCTCGCTTTGTTTATCACTTATATTTTTTACAATATTATTTAAAATTCGATAAAACGATGGGTAATAAATAAATTTATTGCGAGCGTCCTCAAGCCCTTTGATCATCAGCTCAGTTTGATAGTGCTCTTTAGGAAGGTAGTGTTCAATCATGGTAACTGATTTTTCGATAGCACTTTTTATATTCATCAGATGATGATCATTCTCTAGGTTTTTATGATTATAACTGAAATGATCTTTTAAAAGTGATTGCATGGTTTTCACTTCATCGAGAACACCTTGTAAATCTTTACGACTAAGAGTGCTCTGTTCATAGTTTTTTAGTTTTGATGATAAAAACAAAATAAGTCCATGTGTGGAATTAATCATGTCGTGAAAAAACAATGAATCTTTTGGGTTTTGTTGACCGACATAAACATTTTTCTTAAGCGGTGTAGCGACCTTCTTGCGGTCTTGTTTTTGCCGGTGAAAAGTATAAACACCAATCAGAGGAACAAGTTTCCAAAGAGTGTTTATATTTAAGATCACTTTATAGAAATGACCACTTTCTTTAAAGAAAATCTCATGACAGATGATTTGAGCAAAAAGTCCTACAGCAGAAATAATAAGAATTTGTTTTAGCTGGTGAAGATGACCGATTCGATCTTCTCTCATTTTAAAAATTACTCCAACTAAAAGTGGAATTTCAGTGAAATAAATATAACTCCAGTTTGATTGCTCAACTGCAAACATAACAAAAAGTAAAAACTGTAAGGAAAAATAAGCTATCGGGCCATCGGTTTTAGCATAGTGACCTATATAGGGCCTAAACGTAATTAGCGCTAGTGTATTAGAAAACAACATCATATAAAGTGAGCTATTTTCTAATATTGATAGTGATGAAAATGGCGAACTATGAATCAACAAAAGAGCGGACGATAAGATCACCGAACAATAAAGATAAGTTGAAAGAAATATAGAGCGAAAGAGAGTATATTTCATACTCTCTTTTCGGTGAAATGAAGCTGCTTATTTAATCAGATTATAGTGTGCATTTTCCCCTAAAGACTCTTCAATTCGAAGTAGTTGATTATATTTCTCAATTCTATCTGAACGGCTAGCAGAGCCCGTTTTGATATGACCAGAACCACAAGCAACGGCCAAATCAGCAATGAGTGTATCAGCAGTTTCACCAGAGCGATGGCTGATAATTGTTTTATAATCATTTTGATAAGCTAACGCCAAAGTATCAAAAGTCTCAGAAAGTGTACCAATTTGATTAACTTTAATTAAAATAGCGTTCCCTTCTCCCTGCTCGATACCTTTTTGAAAAATCTCTTTATTCGTCACAAATAAATCATCTCCAACCAGAACAGTAGACTCACCTAGTTTCTTAGTCATCTCCTGCCAACCCTGGTGATCATCTTCATCAAGTCCATCTTCAATCGAGTAGATTGGATACTTTTGACAAAGTCCCTGATAGTAATCAACCATCTCAGAAGATGTTAAGCTTTTTCCTTGCATATGATATTTGCCATCTTTGAAAAACTCACTACTAGCACTATCAAGAGAAATTGAAATATCCACACCAGGCTTTCTTCCTGATAGTTCAATGGCCTTCATGATTGAATCTAATGCTTCTTCGTGAGAGTTTAAATTAGGAGCGAAACCACCTTCATCACCAACATTTGTACTATGCCCATTTCCTGATAAAACTTTCTTCAGATGATGAAAAACCTCAACTCCAGCTCTTAAGTTTTCACCAAAAGAAACATTCATATGAGGAACGATCATAAATTCTTGAATATCTAAATTATTTGAAGCATGAGCACCACCGTTAATAATATTCATCAAAGGTGCAGGTAAACACATTTTTTTATTTGGGTTGGGAACATTAATATTTGAAAACATATATTCAAATAATTCTTTCTTTTCACTTAACGCTCCTGCGCGACAAACGGCCATTGAAACACCAAGCAGAGCATTAGCACCAAGATTACTCTTATTATCTGTTCCATCCATTTCCAACATAGCACCATCAATTGCTCTTTGATCTGTGACCTCTTTTCCAATGAGGGCCGGTGCAATTTTTTCGTTAATATTCTTAACTGCTTTCTGCACACCCTTACCTAAAAAACAATTTTGATCACCATCTCGTAACTCTAAGGCTTCTTTTTTCCCCGTCGAAGCTCCAGAGGGAACAGCGGCCCTGCCCATTAGTCCATTTTCTAACGTAACATCAACTTCTACAGTTGGATTACCTCTTGAGTCTAAAATTTGTCGTGCAAAAATTTTTTTAATGGCCGGCATAAAAGATCCTTTTGAATAGAGATTTAAAATTCCCCGGCAGTATAGCGATTTCAATTGTTTCAGACAATAGTGATGAATTTAACGCGCTTAGTGAGAGACAGAAATATCTGATTTCGATAAATTAAATTATGGGAAAAAATTTAAATATTTTAAATATTGAAAATAGTTGGAAGACTCACCTTGAAACCGAGTTTCAAGCAGAATATATGCACAGTTTAAGAGAGTTTTTAACCAGTGAGTTGAAGCGTGGTAAAACTATTTACCCTGAAAGCAATAACGTTTTTAGTGCTTTTAACAGTACTCCCTTTAATAAAGTAAAAGTCGTTATTATAGGGCAAGATCCCTACCACGGAGAAGATCAGGCCCATGGAATGTGTTTTAGTGTTAAAAAAGGAGTGAAAATACCTCCTTCACTAAGGAATATATATAAAGAACTCGCGTCTGACCTTTCCATTGAGACACCACAACATGGTTTATTACAAAGCTGGGCGGACCAAGGAGTTCTACTACTCAATACAGTTTTAACTGTTGAAAAAGGAATGGCCGGTTCACATCAAGGCAAAGGCTGGGAGATCTTTACTGATAGAGTTATTGATCTTTTAAACAAGGAAAAAGAAAACCTCGTTTTTCTCCTATGGGGATCTCCTGCTCAAAAAAAGGCCAAAAACGTCAACAGTGAAAAGCATCTCGTCTTAAAATCACCTCACCCCTCACCGCTCTCGGCCCACCGTGGTTTTTTTGGACAACATCATTTTTCAAAGTGTAATCACTATTTAAAAGAAAAGGGCATAGGCCCCATCAATTGGTGTATTCAATAACTACCAAGCAAAAGCGGCAAGCTCAATACAATATCCTTTATTATCAATATGCTCAGCTTTCACAATGGCATCATGACCGAAATAATTAATCACCGTTTTTCCGATGGCCGTACCTAAAATTTGTTCTTCTTCTGAACCATCAACATTATTGAACATTTGCTTATTTGTATCTGCAAAGCTTCCAATACAAAATAATCTAAACTTATGATGCTTTAATAATTCAAGAACCAACTCTGTCATATAAGTATAGAGACCTTTTTGGCGATAACATTGAGTTACTCCTCCTGAAGAACAGTAAAATAATTCTCCATTCCAAGATCTATTAAAATATCCCGCGTTATTATCTGAACAATGATTATCGGCAAATAAGTTTAAGCTTATATTACCTTCACTTGCATAACGATCTGAAAAATTTCCTTGAATGTAAAAGATTTTATCAACCGGTTCCATTTGAGAATTTACTTCATAACGAAGATCATCAAAATTCACACATACGCCATTTTCGAAATCACTGAGAACACCAGCTGAAATATTAATGTAGAGAAAAAATGGAATAAAAAACGCAATGAATCGCATAAGGATCCCCCTATCTATTGTCTGTATGAGTTGTGTGATGGAGGGATTTATATAGTTCTTATTTTAAGAATTCAATTGTCTTGAAATAAATGTATGAAAATTTTAGAAAGAGATATTCACCAATAAGTGAACACTAATGCCAACCGTGACGCTGAGAAACTTCTTGCGCGCGGCCAATCATTTTCTTTAGTCTTGCTCTTGCCATGATGAGGTTTTCATCAACTTCATAATTTTTTCGAGAAGTAGCAGAAACTGTTTGTTCAATAACAGGAATATCTTCTACAAAACAAAAAGAGCGGGGAATGTTTTCAAAAAGAAGTGTGTAATCTTCCTCTTCAACTTCATTGATCAACTCTTCTTTTTCACTGGTATGAATTTCCTCTTCAATGTGAGTACTTTCCAAATGATAAGAATGTAATTTTAAAACGGCCTTGGCTTGTTCAATTGTTAATTTTTTTTCAAACAACAAGTTTTTAATAATTAAGATTGATTCGATATCTTTGTGCTCAAAAAGCTTTTGACCAGTGGATGAAGTCATAGGATTAATTTCTTCAAACTCACTTTCCCAAAAACGAAGAACATACGGCTTAACACCTGTCAGCCCACAGACTTCATTCATCTTAAATAATGATTTATTTGGTATATCGATGGCAGGTATTTCGAGGTCTTTTACATCAATATTCATGTTTCCTCTTTTTTTTATTTGAATAACTAGAAGTCGTTGAGATCATCCTCAGGATCTTCTGTGTTACTCATAAAACTATTTAATGCTCGGTAAGAACCTTCTTGAGGTGGAATTGAAGTATCTTCTTTTCCTTTCTCATCTAGACGATGTGAATATCGTGCTGTCACATCTTCTTTAAGAACTTGAGATGGCTTAAAAGTTAACACTCTTCGAGCGGAAATTTCCATGGCATCACCAGTTTGAGGGTTTCTCCCAATACGCGTTGCTTTGTCACGAATTGAAAAATTTCCAAAACCAGAGATCTTTACTTTCTCGCCTTTTGAAAGTGTGTCTTTGATTACTTTGAATACCATGTCCACAAGATCAGCTGCTTCTTTCTTAGAAAAACCAGCTTCCTTATAAACTCTCTCAACAATATCTGCTTTGGTTAGACTCATATATCCTCCGTGAAATATGGTCGCTTTTTATCTAATTATTAATAGGTTAGCAGGAAAGCAAAATCAAATCTATAAAAAACTCATTAATTTTTCTTTCTTGTTCGCCCACCTTTTTTCTCAAGTTTTTTGCGTAAGTCTTTACGCTCTCTCTCACGATCTTTCAGCCATTGATCTAGTTTTTCACGCACTTCTCCGAGCTCTTCAATCAACTTTTTTTGAACAAGCCTAGGAGATGAAGCAATCTTTTGAAACTCTTTTAATTTTGCCGTTTCATCTTTCACCAACAGCTGACGTTTGGTGACTTCATCTTTTGTCATTCTATAAATAGACATGTCGGCCAGGTACTCTGCAAAGGTAAACTTCTTTTTGGCCAGATGCTCGATAAAGCTTTTTCTATTTTTTGATTTGGTAGCAACAACGTATTCTTTTTGTTTAATGAAGCGAATAATTTCATTATGCTGACGAATTCGTCTTTCATAATCTTCACTTAATAGTTCATAACGTCTCTTTACGACCTTTAATCTCTGTTCAGCAAAAAGTTGGATAATTTCTTCAGGACGATCAAAAATTCGCACTCCCCCTTCACTAATCAATGTGTAATTAGGAGTCTGAGCACTTTGCATATAAACGTTCTTTTGAACGTCATCCATCGTCGGTGTAACACCTCTTTTAAAAACCAATTCAATATTAATGTCATTATCAACTGAACTATCGATATAATCTTTGATGAAATCGGAATCGATAAGTTTATTGAGATGGCGATAGATTTTTACCGCATCATAGCCACGTGGAAGTTCCGTAATAAAAAACTTTCCCGCTTTTTCTTCAATTCTCATAGGGAAAATATATTTATTTTTATCGGAAAGGATTTTTTCTGAGTAATTATGGGCAAACGGCTTTAATCTTTTTGGTTTACCTGTCTCTAAAAACTGAACAATCGAATCACAAATATCACGATGATGAAAACAAGGAATCGAAGAAGAAAATCCAGTCCCTATCCCCTCTGCACCATTCAAAAGCATAATAGGAAGCTTTGGCAGCATGGCCACAGGCTCCATTACTGTTTCATCAAAATTAGGGGTCATGTCGACCTGGTTCATGTCGTCAAAAAGTAAAATTTCAGCAATCTTACCGAGCTTACATTCAATATACCTTCCCGCAGCTGGAGAAGTCTCCATCCGCTCACCAAAATAACCTTTTTTATCGATCAGTGGGTAATTGTTTGAAAACGTAAAATCTTGAGCAAGGTTAACAATCGCACTTTCTATAGAAGCAGGTCCGTGAGGGTGTAAGGTTAAAACCAAACCTGTGGCAGCACTTACTTTGACAAGGCCTTTACTTTGATTTTTCCAAAGTGTGTAAAGAATTCTTCTTTGCCCGGGTTTCAAACCGTCTTGTAAATAAGGAATCGCTCGATCCATCAATGTATAGATCTGATAATTTCGGTATTCCTCTTTAACAATAGAGTCTAGTGGAACTGAAGGGAGGGAGTGTAAATATTGCTCTTCCATTTATTTACCTTGTCTTCTTTTTCGTTTTTTTCTTAGTGGTTTTTTTGGTCGTTTTCTTGGCCACTTTCTTTGTCGTCTTTTTAGCAACTTTCTTTTTTGTCACTTTTTTAGTCGTTTTCTTAGTCGCCTTTTTAGCGGCCTTCTTCGTGGTTTTTTTAGTAGCTTTTTTAGCAACTTTTTTAGTTACTTTTTTGGTAGTTTTTGAAGCAGCCTTTTTGGTTGTCTTTTTTGTATAATCTAATCCAGTTGAAACTTCGACAGAGCCAGCAGACTCTCCGTCCATCAAGAGATCTTTTCTCAAACTGGTATCTTTTCCAAAGCAAATATTTAGCATTTTCTTTGATTCACCGGTGTCCTCTGACGTGATCGTGGTGTAATGATCCTTAGACATAAGATATTTCCATGCCTCGGGACTCATTTCCCCTAACCCTTTATTTCGATGAATCGCTTTTACTTTTATATTTTTCTTTTTTACGTCTTCTAGCTGGCCTGGGGTTTCAAGATAAAGAGTTTCCTTATCAGTCACCACTTCAAAAAGTGGCGCTTTGGCCATCTCAATCACACCTTGTTCAAAAAGTTCAGGCCAAAAAGTATAAAAGAAATTCGTCAGCAGCGTATTAATATGCCCACCATCCACATCGGAGTCGGCGAGAAAGACTATTTTTCGATAGCGAAGTTTATCCCAATCGACTTCTTGACCAAGAGTAAGACCAATACTGGCCATAATATCTGAAAATTCTTGATTATTGAGAATATCTTTAATTGTCGATTGCGCAACATTCATTGGTTTACCACGAAGAGCGATGCCCCCCTGATAAAGTTTGTTTCGGGCGGAGCGAAGTCCCCCTATGGCCGAGTCTCCCTCACAAATAAAAAGAGTACATTTACTTCGATCTCTCCTCTCATTGGCATCAAGTAATTTTTCTACTCTTTGTTTTTTCTGCCTCTTCCCTTTTTTACTGGCCTCTTTTAGCATTTGAAAACGATGACGGCTTTTTGCTCGCTCAACGATTAGTTCCATGAATTCTTTATTCTTACGAATAAATTTATCCATGGTTTTATCCATCAACTTTTCAATTCCCTTTTCTAAAAAAGTATCTCTTACCAGTTTTCTTTTAGTCTGAGATTCAAATCGAGGATTCGGCATCGTAACGCCAACCACAAAGGTCATCCCCGTAAGAATATCGTTATCGACAATATTTAGTTTTTCTTTTTTTGCTATTCTTTCTAATTTATCTTTAATCGAATTGATAAAGATTCTTCTAAATCGATCTTGGTGAAAACCACCGTCAAATGTTGGTGTGGAGTTAACAAAAGAGATAAAACGCTCTCTCTCTTCAGAAGACTTATCTAGGCATATCGATAAATGAAGATCGATTTTACCTTTAACTTTCTTTCCCTTCTGATTTGTCGTTTCGTAAACAAACGTATCATCAACAATATTTTGAGAGCTGGCTTCATCTATTCTTTGGGCCAGCTCGTAGAGACCTTTTTTAAAGAGATACTTTTCACCATTAAAGTAAAAAGTCAGTCCCGGATTATTATAAGCAAGGTCAATCACTCTTTTTCTAAGTAACTCTTCATCAATAGTATTATTTTTATAAACTTCTTTAGCGAGAACCAGCTGAATTTGAACACCCGAATGGCCTTTAAAAGGCTTGGCCTTAGTCTTTGTGGTTTTGAGGGCACCATCTGTAAAAGTATAAGTCTGCTCTTTTTTGGTATTGTAATGACGGATTCTTGCTTTAAAGACATCACTGGTTAAACAAGTGGCCGCCGCCCCAAGTCCGTTTTGCCCTAGGGTTCTATAGAGAAAGCCTTTTTCATCAACTTCTTCGTCTTTAAATTTAGATCCTGTCCTAAACTCAGAATAAACCTGTTTCGCCGCTGTCAGGGGAAACCCTATTCCATTATCTTCAATGGTTACTGTTTTTTTATCTTTATCTAAATAGGTATGAACTTCTGAGACATGTCCACGATAAAATTCATCAATACAATTATCGAGAATTTCTTCAATTGCCTTAGATTTGGCCTGATGAAATTTCACCGTTTTGAAATCGAGACCAGTATCGGTGTAAACATAGGTGTCGAGCTCTTCGACATCATTGGAACCAAAGACCAATGTAATTCGATTACGGCAATGCCAACGCTGATCTTTACTTTCAATCACCGCATCTTTTGTTTTACCGCGTCGTTTTACAGATTCAATTGCCATTACTTACCCCTAAACATTGCTTTTTCTTGAGAAAAGCTAGTGAAGCCCTGTATACTTTGTTTAATTTAGACCAATTCTGGTGCTGAAAAATTAAGCAGTTAAGTATGGTGACTACTACTGTTATTTTTCAAGGTTAGGGAAATGAGGTGTTCTCGAAAAGGCGCAATGCGCTATTTTTTCGCTGCAATTTTTTTACTGATAGGCTTTTTTACTTATGCAAAAGGCCAAAAGCTATCTCAAAAAAAATTAAAATATTTAGAAAAAGAAACAACCTTCTCAAAAGTTATTATTGAAGATTTAGAAAAGGGAAAAAAACAAAAACTCGACTATTCCATAGCCGGGCTCCATAAGAAAAAATGTCAAATTGCTTTAAGTCGCTTATCTCAATACGAACGTTATAGTGAGTTTCTCGATATCGTAAAAAAAAGTCGTTATAACGAGAAAAATAAATTTATCTACCTTCATCTCTCTCATACATTTATGCCCTTTGATATGAGTCTACATTTTAAACTAGATCGTGTTTCCAAGCCTGGACTCTATCACTTCTCATTTGATAGTGGTTTTTTAACTGGTTTAAAGGGAACAATCGATATCAGTGAATACAAAAAGAGATGTCTTTTTCACACCAAAGCATCTTGGAGTGGCCCCCACACTAATATCAGTTCAACACTTTTTAGTTTTTTTACCAAAGCTGTGGGAACGATTGCGATGAAAAGACTGTTAAAAATATCTGAAATTTATTGAAAATTAGAATAATCGCAAAAGGGAGTGCTTTTTGTCCTCAGAATTAATTGTCTTTGCTGCTCAAAACACTCATTAGGGTTTCTGTGTAACTTCAATGGGGCACAACCAAGGTTCTCAAAACGACCTTGTTTTTTCTGCATGCGAATATATTTACACTTATCATTTCCCTCTTCATCGACGCAGACATAACGTTTGTTATCGCAATCATAAATGAGAAATTGACCCTCTGTGAATCTCATTGAAATACGTTTGATACCTGAGTAGATTTCAATTTCCTCTGCTTTTTTCTTCTGCTCACCATTCGTTTGAACGGTTAGAAAAATTAAAAATATACTCAATACCTTTTTCAAGTTTTCCTACCTATGTTTATGATATATTATAGCGCGACGGCTCAGGACCTCCAAATATGACTATTTTATTCCCCTGGGCCAAAAAGAGAGCAAATGATGAGTGAACTCTACCAAAATAATATTACCACTAAACTTGCCCAAACCATTTTAACATCACTTGTCGATATCTCACCTGATCATGGGCAAACAACGGAAAGTATTTTAAAAAGCTTTGCCCCTGCACCTGAATTCAAAAAGGGACATCTTGCTTACCCCTGTTTCCCTCTAGCAAAAACCTGTAAGAAGTCACCCGTTCAAATTGCTCAAGCATTAGCTGAAATTGTTGAAAAAAACTCTTCGAATTTTCTCGCTTCTTTGAATGCCGAAGGTCCCTACCTTAACTTCTTTTTTAAGCCCGACTTTCTAGGAGAAGTTTTAAACGCTATTAATAAAGGCCTTTACTTCAACCAACGTCTAATCTCATCTGATGAAAAATGGATGATCGAATATTGTCAGCCTAATACGCATAAGGTTCTTCACGTGGGACATATGAGAAACCTTTGTTTAGGTAATGCACTGATAAGAATGTGTCGTTATAGCGGTCTAGATATTTTGGCAGCTACCTACCCAGGTGATGTTGGAACTCACGTGGCAAAATGTCTTTGGTATCTAAACAAACACGTAGAAAAACCTTGGCCTTCAGAGAATAAGGGTGAATGGTTAGGCGAACTTTATGTCAAAAGTAATACCCTACTCGAAGAAGAAAAAGGTACTGAAAAGGAAGAGCAAAACCGCAGTGAACTCACGACAATTTTACAGCAGCTTCACGCTGGTGAAGGTGAATTTTACGATATTTGGCGCGAAACAAGAGATTGGTCATTGGAGATGATGAATGATGTTTATCAGTGGGCCGATGTAGAGTTTGATCGCTGGTTCTATGAATCTGAAGTTGATGCCCCTTCCATTTCCTATATCAATAAACTTTTTGAACAAGGAAAGCTTGTTAAAGATGATGGGGCCATTGGATTAAATCTTGAAGATGAAAAACTTGGCTTTTGTTTACTCGTAAAATCTGATGGGACTGGGCTCTATGCCACTAAAGATGTTGAACTCGCCCGTTTAAAGTTTGAAGAATTTGGTATCGATCATTCTATTTATATTGTAGACGATCGCCAAAGCCATCATTTTAAACAAGTTTTTAAAGTGCTCGAAAAACTCGGATTTGAACAAGCAAAAAAATGCTTTCACCTCCCCTATGCCATGGTTGAATTACCCGGCGGTGGAATGTCCTCACGAACGGGAAATATTATTACATTAGAGTCATTGATCTCTTCGATGGAAGATAAAATTAAATCTGATTATTTAAACAAACACCTTGAAGATAAAGACTCGGGCTGGACTCAAAAAGAAGTAAATACCAATGCCAGTTTAATCGCCAACGCGGCTATCAAATATGGCATGGTAAGAGTCGATAATAATCGGAAAATCATGTTTGATATGGAAGAGGCCTTGAAACTCGACGGGGAAACGGGTCCTTACCTCCAGTATGTATGTGCACGCTGCCGATCACTTTGTGAGAAATTAAATTTTGATAAAACGAAAGACGTTTATTGGGACGAATTACAAATGGAGCAAGAACTCGCTTTAATGGTGAAACTAACGTCTTTTAATGATGTCGTACTCTCTTCAGTCAATAAGCTGCAAACACTTCACCTATGCTCCTATCTCTATGAGCTTGGAAAGCTCTATAACAGCTTCTATGCCGCCTGCCCTATTAAAAATGATGAGAATGAAAAAAGAAAACATGCAAGAATGGCCTTATCTCATGCTGTTGGAAGCGTCATGGAACAAGGCTTAAATATTTTAGGAATTAAAGTTCCTTCAAAAATGTAATTTAAATTCTTATAAACTGATTTACTTATTAATTGGATATGTTTCATTTTTTAAATTAAAACTGTTTTAGATAGTCCTATAAAAAACATCCCTGTTTTTAGACATTTAAAATGCTCCCGTCGTGGTCGCACCCACTTCGTGGGCAAGTTTTAAACATCCCTTTTTTTAAAATAGGAGATGACCAAGACTTGCCCGAAGGGTCGGGGCATGGATGACCCGATATTGGTTATCGTAAAACATGGAAGTTTTAATTTACTTTCTGTAAGTATTTGGAGCTTTATCAATGATACGAGTTTACGTTGAAAACTTATCTCCAATCAGATGGGTCAGTTTGAAATTCTTATATAATTGTAGATTGAATTGTTTTCAAACAATTGAAAGCTGTTTTCATGATTAAGCTGCACTTTCAACTCATTATTAAAAAAACATTGACCATTATTATGACATACAAGATCCATTCCCTGTCCACAACTTAGGTTAGTAAACTCCAGCCTTAAATAACTAGGAAACGCGTTTGTATTATAGGCAACTTTTTTAATCTCAAGAAAACATCCTGGATTGAGAATTGATTGAAAAAGTCCTGAGGTAAAAAAATTCTTTTCATTGGTAATTTTAAATTCTTGATAAAAGATATGAAAACGATCCAAATCACTTTTAAATACATTAATATATTTGGCCATGGAAATACCTTCTACAGAATGAGTCTCAGGTCTATTCTCAAATCGGTTTGGGAAGTAAGCATTAGGTAGACCAACGACAATACGTGTGCCCTCTAAAACCATAGGACCTCCACTATTTCCCCCATAAGTAGAACAATTATGAGTAAATGTTTTATTGGCCTTATTGTTTTCATCTTCACGATAGCTATTAAAAGAAAAGGCCATCTTTACCCAGCAATTTTCTGTTAGGGCGAGATGATTTCCGACATTGAACGGATCAGCAGGAAAACCATACATAGCGAGACGATCATCACTCTCAAGATCAAAAGTTCCTAAGATAAAATCTTTTGAACGGTCTCGAATATTATCCTCAAAACGTAAAACGACAATATCGTGATTTGCATCACCTGCTATGACTTCACGACATTGTAGTATATCTCCCGTATATTCAACTTTCGCAAGGCCTCCATTTAAGCACCAATTGGTGGCCTGAAAACCAAAACAATGTCTGGCAGAAACAAGTATATTTTTATTTTGAGCATTATGAATAAAAAAACCAGTACAACCATTAACTCGTGCTAAACCTTTGGCCTCAATATGGTTCGAATAAAAAAGCTCTCTCTTGGAGTTTTCAAAAAAAGCGTGAGAAGAAACGATTTTTTGATCGTTTTCTCTGTGCTGACCACAGCTAAAAAGAAGGGTAAATAGTGCAAAATGCACCAGAAAATTTAATAACTTCATACATCATTTATAGTAAATCTGGCATAAATTGCTACTAAACTCTTGAAAACCTGTAAATTCTTCTCGTTTCCTTACATTAAGGGCCAATAAGCACTTGAGTGAAATTTCTACAATTTCCAATCCTATATTCTCTTAAAAAGATATGAATAGCTCAACAAATGCTTCAAAAGCATAATCAGGGGGTCAAAACGTATGATAAAACATTTTTTTCTACAGACATTATTAATCGCTTTCTTGCTAAACAACACAATTTGGGCAGAAGAATTAAAAGTAGAAATAGAAAAAAAGAGTTTCTCAGTCAGAGTCAAAAGTGACTACAGTGGAGATGAAAAAGACAGCTTCTATCTCAAACTTTTAGAAAAGCTTCCCGAGGGAACAATTGTCACCTATGATACTGATGATTATGTCTCCAAAGTTCTCTATGATGATCTTAACGGAGAAATCAAACGTTCACGTAGTTCCTTTTTCAAAGCAAAAGTTAATTCATTACCTGATGGCGGTGACGTCAGTAAGTACTCTGAAGTTTATATTTCTAAAACTGTCATTGAGTACGTAAGAATTGATCGTTCAAATTATGTAGGAAGTAGGGCCTTAAAAAAGCTCGACATACGCTACAAAGTCTATGACCAATCAGTTTTACCAAGTGGAGCAAAAACTAAGTATTATATGAAAAAGATGTTTACTCTTCCTAAAGGGAGTTCTTTTTCGTTTGATCCTTATAAAGTAATTGAACTTCCCTATTATAAAAACAGTAACGGAGCGATCAAAAAATCATCGGGCAGATATATAGGGCCACTATATTTTTCTAAAATACCAGGAAAGTCTCAAACTGAAATTGACCAATTAAATGATTTAAAACTCTATACCTTTGAAAAGGGCATTAGCTTAGATGAAATGAATAAAAAACTGTATTCGATACCTAACAGGTTTGATCATATTAAAATTAAAGATAAAGTCCTTTGGGATAACCGATCTTACACGGCAAACTGGAGTAAAATGGCCAAGTCACTTGTACTTGATAACGCTCGTGTTTTTATTGAAAATCCACCATCAGACATCAAAGAATACTGTCCTAAGTATGAAGAGAAATCCGATGAAGATAGGGCCGAATTTTGGGTTCACTTAATGGCCGCAATCTCAAAATATGAATCTAATTTTCAACCAGGCAGGATTAATGATGAATCTGCTTTTGGTAATGGGCTTGAAGTTGTCAGTAGAGGGCTACTTCAAATATCTTATAGTAGTGTCCAGTCTCCGAAGATTAAACGCAATGGCTGTCACCTCGAACGCAAAGAGGATCTTCATCATCCGCAAAAAAACCTAAAGTGTGCCCTTTCACTCTTTAAAGTTCTCACCTCTGGTAGTGGAAAAAATTGTATTTCCTGTAAATACACAGAGGAAGAAAAGAAAGATCGTTTTGCAGGAATTGCTTTTTACTGGAGTACCCTTAGACCTGAGTACGAAGTAAATTGTAAAGTCTGTAGCGGAGGCAAAGTTAAAATAGGTCATAAAAGTGTTTTAACTGGCATAACAAAAAAATTATCGATTTGTAATTAATAACAGCGGCAAAGTTTTGTCTTTAACCAAGCGAAGAAGTTACGAGGCAAAACTTTCGCCATATAATACTGCATATAGGCACTAGGCCCAACAAGATAAAGCTCTTTTGGGTTTTCTGCCCTAATGGCCGCGACAACCTTCATGGTTACGACCATGGGATGAACCGCTTTTTTCACCCCTTTATCAATTAATCTTTTGGTACCGAGAAGCCCTGTTCGATAGTCGGGATGATCCTCTACCGTTTTATTAAAATCATCAGTCGCTTTATTCCAGATAGGAGTTTTCACCGCCCCCGGTGCAACAGTGGTTACTTTAACTCCGACACAAGACAACTCTACTCTCAAAGCTTGTCCCCAGCCATCAAGAGCGAATTTGGAGGCCGTATAAGCAGAGTTAAAAGGCCAGGCCACAAGTCCAGAAGTACTTCCTATATTAATAATTCTGCCTTTCCTCTCTTTTAGATCAGGTAAAAACTTTTTAATTAAACGAAAAGGGCCAAAGAAGTTGACTTCCATTTGAAACCTCATTCTTTCAAGACTAAGAGATTCCATTGGAGATGCCACCACGATTCCTGCATTATTAATAAGAATGTCTACTTTATCTGAGGCATTTTCAATCTGCTCGTAAACTTCATCAATATGAGCATCATTCGTTACATCTAAAATAACGGGAATCAACTTTTCGTGTCCAACTTCTTTATATTTATCAAAATCTTTCCTTGAGCGAACACCAGCGTAAACTTTATGACCTTTATGGGTCAATGAGTGAGCGATATTTTCCCCGATTCCTGTAGATGCACCTGTAATTAGTATTGTCGACATGCGCCTATCATAGGGCCATAAAACATTTCTGTCATGCTCTATAACGAACTTGAAATGACATATTGTGTGAGTATACTCATGCAAGACAAAGTTGTATCTTTTGCGACAAGGAGCAAAAAATGGCCGACACGTTTGAAAGATTAAAAAACATTTTTGAAGAAGTCTTTATTGATGAATACGAACTCACTCCACAAACCACTGCCGCTGATATTGATGAGTGGGACTCTATGGCCCATATCAATCTCGTTAAAGCGATGGAAGATGAATTTAAATGTAAATTCACCTTAGATGAAATGGCCACGGCATCTAACTTAGAAGAAATGGTCACGATCATTGATAATAAAAAGTAGGTTATGAGTTTAGATCGCCAAGGAATACGCCATCAAGTAATGTGGGAGCTTGGCGAATGTTGCCGTGTCATTTTTGCTGTCCACAAAAAAGATCAATTAAAAGGGCCACCATATCGCTGGGCCGTTCAAAGCCACACCGATGTCGATGGTGTTGGCGGTATCTATAAAATTTTCCAAAAAGAAGGGGTAAACGTTACTTCTCTTCCCGCGCTAAAAAAGACCGAAAAACCAAATTGGATAAAGCGCCTCATCTATTTTTATCGCTATATGAAATATTGTAGTGGTTATAATATCCACTATAAAAAGACTGTTGACTGGGATTTAATTAAACACCCTGAAAATCTCTGTTACTCTTTTTTTTCCAAAAAAACATCCGACAAAATAAATGGTTATATTGAAGAAAATAAAATTTCTTCTACGGCCTTTTTTTTAGAGATTGCCGATCGGGTCAATCGTGAATTTTTTCTCACGAAAGAAAGTGAGCGAAAGTGGATCGTGCCTGTCAACATGAGAGGACCTTTTGGTCAGAAATTAGACGCTAGAAACATCTTTGCCTCTGTTGTCTTTCGCTTTTTCCCCAGTGAAAAAGTCGATGATCAGCTTATCCAAGATAAATTTAAGTTTTACCTTAAAAGTAAATTTCATTGGGGTTCTTGGGTCTCAGGTCTTATCCAGGCCTATATGGGACATGATCGCCTCAAAAAACTGGCCGCCAAATACCCCAAGGCCGTTTTTGGTCTTTTCTCTAACGTAGGAAAATGGCCAGAGAACTTTATTGAGGGAGACTGCCCTATTCACCTGGCCGTTATGCCCGTAGTATCTAGAGTTTCTCCTGTCGGTGTGGTTCTTATGGAATTTAACGGCCAATATCAAATCGCAAATATGCTTCATCCTTGTATTGATGGACAAAGTGACACTACAAAAAAACTCTTAACAGAAATGATCAAATCCTCACTGGCCAAAATAGGCTTAAACAGTGAAGATTTAGCGCGCGAACTTGAGGAGCAAGAGGTAAAAGAATTTAAGATTGCCGAAATCCTCGCGGGGGGCCTCACCAATGGATAAAAGTAAATTAAAAACACTTCTCAAAAATAATGACCCTTCTCTTTTTTCCGAAATAAAAAAGTTCTCACTTCAATCACCTACCTTTACTGAACTTTCCTTTTTATCAACGTTGAGAAAAAAAAATAAAAACCAAGATGAGGGAAAACCGTTAAAAATCGCACTGCTTGGATCACCTACTCTTTATCCTCTCAGTGACTTTCTAGAGCATTATTTAACGATCAATCAATACTCTCCCAAGTTTTTCATTGGAGAATTCGATAATTACATTCAAGAAATATTAAACCCTGCTAGTGAATACCACCAGTTTGAAGCCGATATTACCGTCGTTATTCCTACTCCAGATCGCCTTCTCACTCAGCTTCAAACAACAATGAGTTTTGATGATCTTTTTCATCAAGTTAATCGTGACGTAAACGAACATTTATCTTTATTAGATAATATAAAAACAGGTCAAGTGATCACAACAAACTTCATGCCTTTATCTCATAGAAGTTTCGGTCCCTTGCGATCAACCCTCCCCTTTGATCCAGCAACATATATAAAAACTTTCAATACAACTCTAGGACAACAACTTCATTCTCAATATAAAATTTGTGACCTTGAGTATTTAGCATGTGAGTACGGAACCACTCGAGCTTATGATCCAAACTTTTATTTTGAAACGAAAAATATTTTTGCACCTGATTTTCTACCTCAAGTAGCAAGTGAACTCGCTCTCGTTATCGATCATTTTAAGTCGGCCATGAAAAAAGTTCTGATTTGTGATTTAGATCACACTCTTTGGGGGGGAATCATTGGTGATGATGGAATCGAGGGAATTGAACTCGGTGGATCCACCAAAGGACAAGCTTTCGTTAAACTACAAAAGACAATTAAGGATCTTAAAAAAAGAGGCGTCATCCTTTGTTTATGTTCAAAAAACGAAGAATCCATTGCCATGGAGGCCATTGAGAACCATCCCGAAATGGTCCTCAGAAAAGATGATTTTGTCGCTTGGAAAATCAATTGGAATCCAAAAAGTGAAAATATTAAAGAACTCTCCGAGGAGTTAAATCTAGGATTAGATAGTTTTGTCTTTATTGACGATAACCCCGCTGAAATCGAGATTGTTAATCAATATGTTCCTGCCGTTGCAACCATCACAATGGATGGAGACCCATCAGAATTCGCTTCAAGAGTAGCAAACTCACGCTATTTTGAGCCAAGAACATTAACCGCTGAAGACAGTAAAAAAACAGGCCAGTATCAACAGGAATATCAACGTAAAAGTTTACAAAAAACCAGCATGAATATGGACGAATATTTAAAAAGTCTTGAGATGACTGGCAATATTAATGATTTTCAAAAAATTGATGTTCCAAGAATTTCTCAACTTATCAACAAGTCAAACCAGTTCAACTTCACCACTATCAGACGTAGTGAAGCAGAAGTGATTGATTTGATAAATAATGAATCTTTTTCACCTTTTACAATCCGTTTACAAGATAAGTTTGGTGACTACGGTCTTATATCAGTCATCATCCTAGAAGACTTACCTGCTGAAGATGCCATGGCGGTCAATACTTGGATCATGAGCTGTCGTGTTCTAAAAAGAGAGGTAGAACATTTGGCCCTTAATAAAATGGTTGAGATCGCCAAAGCTCGTGGAAGATCAAAAATCAAAGGTCTTTATTACCCAACAAAGAAAAATATTATTGTAAAAGATCTTTACCCCGAACTGGGCTTCGAAATGATCAGTTCAGATGATAGCGAGACGATTTTCAGCTTAAATATCGAGCAGTATAACGAGCTAAAAACCTCAATTGAGCTCAAATAACTCTTTGCCCCCTAGTTTTTTTATATAAGACTGGCCATGGTGATCTACACGGTGTAACACACGTTTGTTTTCAGATTATTCATTAAGGAATCACCTATGAGCTTAAAAAACTGGGTCGTACTAGCGTTGTTATTTTGTTGTTCTCTCACCCAAGCTTTTTATATCGTCGAAGAGGTATCTAATTCACGATTTCTAACGATTGAAGGTCAAACCTATGAAGTAAGCAGTAGCTGTACTCAAAACTTCGCAGAGACCGGTGATGAGCTCCTTTTTACTTCTATCTCAGCAAGTAGCGCCCATTGTGACCATGTATTGGCAAAAAACATTGATAATGGGAAATTTTGCCAACTCTTCTGCCTCTAATTAGCTCTTAAAGGACAATATTTTAATATTGTCCCAATTCACCCCGTCATTTTGGACAATGTCTTATTATTTTTCTTCAAATTCAGATTTAATTGTTTTCTTATTAGCAGGATTTTAAGATGCATTTGTCGAAAGGTTGTTATGTCTCTGACAGCCCGAGGTATTAGATGAATAATCTAATACCCCCAATTCCAGGGTCTCGCCTAACCCGGGGATAAATTATCTGTAAAGGTGGCATTAAACAAGAGAGGTTTTCTGCCACCTTTTCTAACTTTTCCTTACATCTGCTAATATTTTCCTGATAAAACTAGTCATTCAATCATTCTTGTCGATAGAATTTCTCATCACTTTGGAGAGAATGTGGAAAACTTCGAGAATTCGACAAACGAAATTGTCAAAACTCAAATTGAACCTGAAAAAGCGGTCCAGGAAGACACAGCGCTAAAAGAACAGGTTGCCAGTGACCTGAAGGTAAAACTTTCAGAGTTTAAAGATCCTAAAAAGGGCCTAAAGATAATGTCTGCCTATATGGGCATCCATGAAAAAACTCTTAAAAGGTTAATGGAATGTCAAAACAGACCAGGTTACCAAACACTTTTTAAAATTTATCGTGCACTGTATAACGTTGATAGCAATAATGACGTTATCGCTAAAGCTCCAGAAGTAATCAGCCATTTCTTAAAGCAATCCTACCCTGACAATAGAAATATCCAAGCAGGCGTAAGTTATAAAATCAATATCGAAGAAGAATTAAGAAAAGATCCTATCTTTTGTGAAATCTATTTTTTATGTGTCACTGGTGAAGTGACAAAAGAGTATATTGGATTTCAATACGGATCATACGGACTTAATATTCTAGAGAAAATGTTAGAGCAAAAAGTTGTTGTTAGTATTCGCAACAACGTATACTCAATAGGTCCGCGACAAGCAAGTTTAGGACCAGAGAGTCTCCAGCGCATTGGGATTCATCTCGTTAAGCAATTTTATAAACCCGAAATTAGTGATCAGGAAGGAGAAAACTTCACCTACCTTTTAGCTTATGGGTTAACGAAAGAAGCATATAATGAGTGGATTAAAATCGATGAAGAAGCTCTAAGAAAGAAGATAGACCTGGCCAAAGACCCTAAGAATCACGGTCAACATAGGGCCTTTACGTTTACATCAACGGATACGTTGACTCAACGTAATAGAGACAAAGGTATTCTTCACTAAGGTAGTTATATGAAAAAACAAATGACAAAATTTTCACATTTATTGATTGCCTTTATTTGCTTAACAAGTGTTTCAGTATTAGCAAATGGAACAGGCGGAAGTGCCGGTGGTTCCACGAGTATGACCTGGGAAGAAATCAAGGCTTCTGAAAACTATAAGGCCGATTTTCCAGTCTATAGAATTGAAAAATATGCTATTCCTTACGATGGGCTTTGTTTGGCCCCCTTTGATACAGTTCGATCCAAGAAGCCTTATCTTGTAGGTTGGAAGTTCTCAGACGAAGGTTATATCTATCAATACGAATATGTAAGTCGTCCAAGAGAAATCAGAAAAAGAGTTTGTGTTGATCTTAAAAATAGTGGTGATTGTGTTTGGGAAGAGCACCTTGACTCAATTCCAGAAGAGCAAGTGATCAAGATTAACAGATTTGAAGACGGTGTTTGGAAACAAGACGACACCAGAAACTATCAACTTGATTCTTGCGAATCGGTAAGAAACGATAGCATTTTAATCTAAGCTTGTTTTAAATCTGGACATTCATCTTTAGACTCGCAAAAGTCACAGTCTTCACCCATGATCTGACCGAGACCTCCGCAAGAACCTTTTACTTCACGGTTACTAAGGATTACGCCAATGGCCATTCCTATAAATGATAAACCGATTAATGCGAATGTGATGAGGAAATCTTTCATTTGAGTTTTAAATTAGGAGAAGTTTGCTTTCTCGTAAAGACTTTTTTACCGTTTTGAGTCTCTTGAAAAATAAACAGTGCATTAAGTCCCCAATTCTTTGCCATTTCAAAAGACTTATCTCCACCAATGGCCATTAAAGCTGTGGCAAAGGTATCAGCTTTCATACAAGAATCTGGATCTATAACAGTTACACTGACAAGATTGTGAGTAATCGGTCTTCCCGTTTTTGGATTTATTGTATGAGAAAATGTCTTCCCTTCTTTAGTGTAAAAGTTTCGATAACTACCGGATGTCGCTACAGCTTGATCATTAAGTTCTACCACGGCCTCATAAGGTTTATTTGTCGTTGGATCAGGTGTTTCAATAGCTATTCTCCATGGTCTCTTATGATTACGACCTTTCGTTTTAACTTCTCCCCCAATTTCAACCATAAAATTTGTGATTCTATTTTCTGATAGTATTTTTGCTATAGCATCAACACCGTGCCCTTTTGCACTCGCAGACAAATCTAAGTAAACATCAGGGTGTGTTTTTGTAAGAGAGCTATCTTTTTCATTAAGTACTATTTTTTCATGACCTACTTTTTTGAGAGTCTTATCAATCATCTCCTGACTTGGAACTTCTTTTATACCAGCAGGTCCAAAGCCCCAAAGATTTACGAGAGGGCCAATAGTAGGATCAAAGAAACCTTCTGTTTTTTTTGAAACCTCAAGAGCATGACTTAAAACAAAATAAAATTCTTTTGAAATATTAAAGGGTGTTCCTGCTGGAGATTTATTAAACAAAGTTATTTCAGAGTCCCGTTTATAAGTACTCATCATCGAATTAATTTCACGTAACTTTGTATTAATAATGGCCGAAAACTCTGCTCGCTTTAAACTATCTTTTACGGGAACATACTTAACAGAATAAGTCGTCCCCATAGTTTTACCTACAATATGCTCTAGCTTAGCTTTTTTATCGCAAGCAAAAAGAAAAAGAAGTGAAAATAGTGGAAGTAGTTTTTTAACCACCAAAGTCATCGAGCATAATATCTTCACGCTCAACTCCAAGATCCAAAAGCATATTAATAACCGCTTGGTTCATCATTGGAGGGCCACAGAGGTAATACTCACAGTCTTCTGGGTTTGGATGATCTTTTAAATACTCGTTATACAAAACATTATGAATAAAACCAGTATAACCAGTCCAATTATCTTCTTCTAATGGCTCAGACAATGCCGTATACCACTTGAAGTTTTCATTTTCTTTTTGAATAGTATCAAAGTCTTCTACATAGAACATTTCACGTTTTGATCTAGCTCCGTACCAGAAGGTAACTTTTCTATCAGTACAAATTCTTCTGAACTGATCAAAAATATGTGAACGCATAGGCGCCATACCTGCACCACCACCGACAAAGACCATTTCTTTTTTTGTATCTCTTGCGAAGAACTCACCAAAAGGTCCAGAGATTGTCACTTTATCACCAGGCTTTAAATTAAAAATATAAGAAGACATTTTTCCTGGTTCAACATTTGGGTTTCGCGGAGGTGGAGAAGCAATCCGCACATTCAGCATAATAATTCCCTTTTCTTCTGGGTAATTTGCCATAGAGTAGGCCCTAATTACTTCCTCTTTTACGTTAGACTTAAATCTCCATAGATCAAACTTATCCCAGTCCTCTCTGTATTCTTGTTCAACATCAAAATTCTTGTAATCGATATTTAAACCTGCGGGTCTCTCAATCTGAATAAATCCACCGGCCCTAAAGGGTACTTCCTCTCCTGCTGGTAACTCTAAAACAAGTTCTTTAATAAAAGTGGCGACGTTATGATTTGAACGAACAGTACATTCCCACTTCTTAACACCGAAGACTTCTTCGGGAACTTCTACTTTCATATCTTGCTTTACGGCCACTTGGCATGAAAGACGGACATTATCTTTTGCTTCTCTTTTGGTGATATGAGAAAGTTCTGTTTGAAGAATCTCTCCTCCCCCATCAACAACTTTAACTTTACATTGACCGCAAGTACCACCACCGCCACAAGCCGATGAAACAAACATTTTCTGATCGGCAAGAACATTAAGGAGTTTACCACCAGCTCCAACACTGAAGTCCTTCTCACCATTAATATTGATATTTACTGGTCCACTCGAAACTAACCTCGATTTTGCTAGTAGAATAACCACCACGAGGGCAATTACGACTAGAGTGAACATTCCGACGCCTAATAAAATTTCGTTCATAATTCCTGCCTAAACTCTACAGTTGAATACCAGAAAAAGCTAAAAAGCCTAAGGCCATTAAGCCAACGGTTATAAATGTAATTCCTAGTCCTCTTAATCCTTCAGGGACATCTGAGTATTTCATCTTCTCTCTAATTCCCGCCAAAGCCGCAATTGCAAGCGCCCAGCCAAGGCCGGAGCCAAAACCAAAAACGACACTTTCCGCAAAATTATACTCTCTCTCAACCATAAAGAGTGAACCACCTAAAATGGCACAATTCACTGTGATCAAAGGAAGAAAAATCCCAAGAGCATTATAAAGCGAAGGAAAAAACTTATCTAAGACCATTTCTAAAATTTGTACCATCGCCGCGATCACGCCGATATAACAAATAAGACCCAAGAAGCTAAGATCAATACCTTCATAACCAAGGTAAGACAGAGCATTTTTCTTTAAAAGATAATTATAGATTAAGTTGTTAACTGGAATTGTAATTGTCTGAACAACGATAACAGCAACACCTAAACCGAGTGATGTTTTTACTTTTTTAGATACCGCTAAAAATGTACACATCCCCAAGAAAAAAGATAATGCTAAGTTCTCTACAAAAACAGCTTTAATAAAAAGTGATAAATAATGTTCAAGCATGTTTTATTCCTGTTCTATTTGTTCTTTTTTAAATGTTCTTAATCCCCAGATGAAAAAACCAATCAGGAAAAAAGCACTTGGTGATAATAAGGCCATCCCATTTGGAACATACCAACCACCATTATTAACCGTTTCAAAAATCGTCATCCCTAGAAGTGTACCACTTCCGAATAATTCTCTGAAAACACCGACAAAGATTAAGACAAGCGAGTAGCCCAAGCCGTTTCCAAACCCGTCAATAGCACTCATGATCGGACCATTTTTCATGGCATAACCTTCTGCTCGTCCCATCACAATACAATTGGTGATAATGAGGCCGACATAAACGGAAAGACCTTTTGATACTTCATAAAAGAAGGTCTTTAAGATTTGGTCCGTTAAAATCACCAAAGATGCAATAATTGTCATTTGGACGATAATTCTAATACTTGAAGGTATTTGATTACGAATGATGGAAACAAAAAAATTAGAGCACGTTGTTACAGCTATCACGGCTGCAGACATAACTAATACCGTTTCTAATTTCGTCGTTACTGCTAATGCACTACAAATACCTAAGATTTGAAGCGCAATGGGATTGTTATTAAATAGAGGATCAAACAGTGTTTTTTTAATACTCATTATTCATCCTTCTTTTAAGTTGAGCTAAGAAAGGTCCATAACCGTTCTCATCTAACCAAAAATTAACGAGGGCTTGAACGCCACTTGCTGTTATAGTAGCACCTGAGAGCCCATCAACTTCATGCTGTCCTTTTCCTGTGCCCTTAACAACTTTAATGGCCGGATTTCCATTATTATTAAAAGCTTTCTTACCAACCCATAATTCTTTCCAACGAGGGTTATCAACTTCACCACCAAGCCCTGGTGTTTCCGCATGTTCATAAAAACCAAAACCACGAATCGTTTTCAAGTCGGAATCAAGAGATAAGAAACCATAGAGCGTAGACCATAAGCCTTTTCCATGAACTGGTAAAACAACCTGGTCTACTTTGCCTTGCTTTTTAATAAAGAAAACTTTAGCTAAGCGAGACTTCTTTTTAATCTTAGCTATATCAACAGCCCCATCGATGGCAACGGAATAACGAGGATCTTTTGCTGCATCTTTTGCATCAAAAGACTCAACATCAACTTCATTACTAACGTTTCCTGATTTTAAATCGATTATTTGAGGTTCTACTTGCTGATAAGCTCTTTCAATTTCATCAGCCTTCGCTTTTGGATTATCAAGGAGGCCAACAGTAAGCAGTAGTTTCTTTTTAATATCTAATTTCTTATTCGTTTCCTGTTGTGGTTTAAACTTTACGGCAGCAGTCGAAACAAGAACCGAGCAGGTAACACACAAGAGGAAGGCCACAAAAATTGTTCTTAAAGGTCCATCATTTTGCATAACGTAGGGCCCTCCTTTTTATATTGGCATTCATAACAAAATAATCAATGAGAGGAGCAAAACAGTTACCAAAAAGAATCGCCAACATAATTCCTTCAGGAAATGCTGGGTTGATAACTCTCACAAGGACAACCATAACTCCGATCAAGGCTCCATAAATCCACTTACCAGTTACCGTCATGGTGGCACTAACAGGGTCAGTGGCCATAAATACCGTTCCAAAAGCAAAGCCACCTGTAACGATATGCCATAGCGGAGACATTTCAAACATAGGGTTTGTCGCTGAGCCGACAACATTGAGAAGTCCTGATACAGCGATTGTACTGAGAAGAAGCGATAACATTATTCTCCAAGAGCCAATACCTGTAAAAACGAGATAAGCAGCACCAATCAAACAAGCAATCGTTGAAGTCTCTCCCATAGAACCAGGGATGAAACCAATAAATGCCGTCATCCAGTCTGTCGTGACAGCACTCATCCCACCAGCAGCTGCCTGACCTAAGATTGTCGCACCAGTGTAACCATCAACCGCAGTCCAGACGGCGTCACCAGAAATCTGAGCAGGATAAGCAAAGTATAAAAACGCACGTGCTGTTAAGGCTGGGTTTAAAAAGTTTTTACCAGTTCCACCAAAGATCTCTTTTCCTACGACTACCCCAAAACTTATCCCAACAGCTACCTGCCATAAAGGAATTGTAGGAGGAAGAGTGAGAGGAAATAATAAACCTGTTACGAGGAAACCTTCGTTTACTTCGTGCTTACGAACTGTTGCAAAGAGAACTTCCCAAAACCCTCCAGCAATCTGTGTGACTAAGAAGATTGGTAAAAAGTAGAGTGCTCCATGTACAAAGTTAGAGATAATATTATTTTCAGCCTTAAGACCGATAAGAGTCATGATATCGACTCTCCATCCCGCGGGAGCAAGTGTTCCAGAGCTGTCTAATGCCAGATGGATTTGTAATCCAGTATTATACATTGCAAATAAAATACAAGGCAGTAGTGCAATACCAACTGTTCCCATGAGCCTTTTTAGGTCAAGAGCATCTCTCACATGGACATTACCTTTTGCCGTGGTGCCTGGAGTGTATAGAAATGTATCCAACATTTCATATACGGGGTATAGTTTTTCTAACTTACCACCCTTTGCAAAATGCACATGTTGAGAATCAAGAAAATCTCTAATAATTTTCATTATCCTTCCTTCTCAATAGTCGTTAAATGGTTTCTTAAAAGAGGTCCAAAGTCTTCTTTTCCTGGACTTACAAAGGTACATAGAGCGAGATCTTCTTCATCTAACTCTAGACAACCAAGCTGCTGTGATAATTCTGTATCGTTAGTACACAGAGCTTTTAATAATAGTGTCGGTAACAAATCCATTGGCATAACTTTTTCAAAAGATTCGACAGGGACAATAGCCCTTTTGCTACCATGAAGATTTGTATTAAATGGAAAAACTTTGTTTTTAAATTTACCAACAAAAGTATTTTTCACAGAGAATTTATCGTTACCTGGTCCTTGCCAGCCTAGGAATTCGCGAATATTTCCTTCAGCTAAAACCGTCACTTGATTGTGAAAACGACCAAGATAATGAAAGACATTATCGAGACTTCTTCCATTAAAGACAGAACCTGAGATAACTCTAATATTATCTTCGGTCTTTACCTGTCCTGAAATAAGAGTATTTAAGTCTGCACCTAATCTTGTTCTTAATAATCTTGGTGAATAAACAAGTGGTCCAGCAAGCGAAACAATTCTTTCAAGAAAAAGTCTACCTGTTGTAAGTAATCTTCCTAAGGCAACCACATCTTGATAACCGATATGCCATACTTCTTTATCGGCATTTACAGGATCTAGAAAGTGAATATGAACACCGACAGTCCCTGCAGGGTGAGGGCCACTAAACTGATGCATTGAAATTTTATCATCAGTTGGACTAGGAACGACACTTCCCGACTTATTGACGAGAAATAACTTTTCGCCGCAGATTTTGGTTAAGGCACTTAAACCATTTTTAAAATCATCTTCATATTCACTAATAATCACAGCGGGATCAGGTGCCAAGGGATTGGTGTCCATGGCATTAACAAATATGGAATGAGGGCGTGACCCGGGGTTGGGCGTTTTTGAAAAAGGACGTGTTCTTAAAGCTGTCCACATTCCCGATTCGATCATTAATTGCTCAACTTCTTCAGAGCTATAGTCCCCAATGGGCTTAACTTTATAACTAGAAAAACTCGTATGTTCGGAACCTTCAACTTCAATTTCAATCGATTGAAAAACCCTTTTATCACCTCTATTGATAGCTACGACTTTTCCACTGGCCGGAGAAGTATAAATAACACCTTCTACTTTTTTACATGTAAAAAGAGGTTGACCAATTTTTACAGTATCACCCACCCCAACCTGCATAGTTGGTTTCATTCCATTGTAGTCATAACCAGTAACAGCAACTCTTTTACAAAGATCGGCATTTACGATTTTTTGTGAGGGTAATCCTGAAATAGGTAGATCTAGTCCTTTTTTTAAATGATGAAGCATGAACCCTTCCTTAAATTGAGAAGAAAAGACCGGAAAATAACCGGATACTTTGATCTAATAATTATCTAATTTCGTTGAGTTATACCAAATATTGTTCAGGCCGTAAGTAATTTTTTTAAGGAGATTTCAACACGAAGCAAAAGAAAGAAGAGGAAGAACTCCTCTTCTCTGGCCATATCATTAATTAAAACTTGGCTTTGTTAAAAGGCCAATGGGATTTCTTAGAAAAAAGTTTTGCTCATTTCTTAGACCCATTTCATCCCAAGTAAATTTTATTTTTTGACCTAAAGGAAGGTAAGCTTCACAAGGATCAAAGGCCAATCGAACTAAATTAACTTGAACTGGATTGGACTCTAAAATATCGATTCTAAAGTCTTCTTTAGAGGTACAGCCACCTGAATAGACAATGAAGATCATACCATCGCTCACCATTTCAAAGCCTAGTATCTCGCTTGAAAAATGAGTTTTCATTGCTTGCGCATTAGCGCTCAATAATTGGATAAATAACAAGACATTAATAAATAATATTTTTTTCATTTCTACTCCACAATTAAAAAGTTGTTTGTTCGCTACAGATTTGTTCACCAACTTTTACTGACCTAAACCCCGCTTTTCTTAGGTTCGCTGTTGTGCAGGTACTAAGAGATTGGATACATTCCCCAGTCTTTTCATTAACCATAAGAGGACCTCCCATGCCGCAAACTCTAGGGTTCAAAAAGTCATCAGGATTTAGATGATTAGGTAAAACACGACATTGGCTACGCTCAACGACAGGGGCATCTAAGAAATTTCCGGCCACACCGCCATAACTTGTGACAGATACAGCATGATCACAAAAAATCGTTTGAGTTCTTTCTTTGATCACGATTTGAAAAGTAGCGATGTAATCCCAAGATGTGCCTGAATTAGTTTTTTTCAGTGCTATTTTCTCAATATCACCCTCATCTAATAAAACTTTGATTTCAGGATGGGCCAAGAGAAATGATAAAACCTGAGAGTCCGAATAAGACCATGTAGAAAGGCTCCCAAGAAGTGTAAGAAAGAGGACTAAGTTCTTCATAAATATCTCCTTTTAAGTGGTGATCTCATCACCATCATTTGTGCCGTTTATGGCATTTGCCACATCAAAAAACAATCACATTTGCCACTAATCGTGGCAAATAAAATGCCACATATATTCAATATAGGGATAAATAAGAAGTACTATGTGGCATAAATCTGCCACATTTTGTTTTAAAACTGTTGTCAACTTGACCCTTCTGTATGAAGTTTACACGCCTAGGATGTAAAAATGCCACAGGCAGTGGCAAAGCATGATATCGCGTGTTATTTTTTAGTCATGGAATACAAAATGGTCTCGGAAGAGTTTAGATCTTATTTACAAACAGAGTACACCAGAAGGTGTCAGAAGAACCCTCAGTACAGTTTGAGGTCTTTTGCTAAGCATTTGGAAATAGATCCCTCTTCTCTCTCTCAATTTCTTAGAAAAAAACGAAATCTTTCAGATAAGAAGATGGCAGAACTGGGAAAAAGACTAAACCTCAACTCAGATGACTTTTTTAAATTTGTGGCCAGAGGAGAAAACGACGAATATCAAATGATCAAAGTCGATCAGTTTTCCATCCTAAGTGAATGGTACCACCTTGCCATATGTCAATTAAGCCTGCTACAAGACTTTAGATCTGACGCTCACTGGATTGCTAGAAGATTAGGAATCCAAGTTATGCAGGCGCAAGCAGCACTTGATAGGCTCGTGAGAATTGGCTGGATGGAAGAAGAAGATGGTGTTTTTCGTTATGTCGGTGGAAACCTTTCAACGATGGATCATGACATTACAACCGAAGCGTTAAGAAGTTATCAAAAGGAAATGTTATATAAGGCCGAAGACGCTATTAACTATGTCCCTTTGAAAAAAAGAAGTAGCACCGGAGTAACCATGGCGATTAGCTCTGAGAAACTTGAGCAAGCAAAAGCGATGATCGGAAGATTTAGAAGAAAAATTTCTAAATTTTTAGAAGAAGGTGAAACAAAAGATGAAGTTTATCATATATACATTTCATTATTTCCATTAACAAACACAGAGGATGAAGTATGAGAAAATTAATTTTATCTCTATTATTAATGTTAAGTTTTCAATTAAGTGTAAATGCCAACGGACTAGGGTTTGACCTCGACCTGGATCCAACACCCGGATCTTCAAATGGTTGTCCTGACCTTTCAAATTTCGATTGGGTAAATGGTGATATTAACGACTATATCAATGCTATCCAAGACCTTCAGGACCAATATGCTATTGGAATTGAAACTCATGGGAATATTGGACAAAATAAGGCAATGCTTGAATCATCAAAGTCTGGAATTCAAATGACCACAGCTCTAGATTCAACAGAAGATCAAAAAATACTCGTTGAACTTGATCCTACGGTCGATAGAGATGCCATTAAAAGATTACAGACGTATTTAGGTCTTTCTCTGATGAGAGATACAATTGGTGAATACACAAGAGTTTCTGATAATAATAATTTTAAGATCTGTTTTTCTTCAAAAGAGAAGGCAAAACATACTTCTCTTAAAGAAACGATTAGAACGATTGTTGGAAACGATCAGGCCGTGACAGCTGTTGAAAGTTGTCCTAAAAATAACGCCAAAACTTACTAGTCATTAAATCTAAATAAATAATCAGTAAAATGAGTATCAGCTAGAGAGTAAAAATGTTTACTCTCTAGCACTCTATTTCCAATTACAGTGAAATGTGGTTTTAAAAGTTTTAAATATGTCTTTTGAGATCTTCTCAAAGCAAAGCGATCAAAAAAGTCTAAATCATTAATCTGTTGATCAAGTTCCTTATCAGTTGGCACTGATAAGTAGAGATATTTTACTCTTTTGGCCATAACAGGTAGTGCCTCATTAATTTCTTCTTCACTTAAATACTGCAAGACGGATGTACAGATACCTAAGTCATAACGTGCAGATTTAGGTTTAGATTTATCGACCCATTCTTTTATACTTTGATGCTTTAACTTAAACTTGGTTGTTGGAGTTGGAGGTTTTAACCGCTTACTTGCCTTTTCATAGGCGTAGAGCGATGGCTCCAAACCATAACTTTTGTAGGGTTTAAAAATTTTGTTAACCTCATCAAAAAGATGCCCCAAACCAAAGCCAAAATCAATAATGGAATTTATATCGACATACTCCACATCAAAAAATGACTTTATATATTGTGCGTGTCGATCAGCATTTGCAATACCGTCCATCTCTAACGGCTCAGAGTAATTTTCCTTCCAATAATCTTCTCCAAATCCATGATCTTTCATGCACACAACTCACTTCTTATTTTAATATGTCCTGTGATGACTCGGTATACGTTTAAGAAAACTAGACCAAGCCAAATATAGATAAACGCGTTTCTTTGCATACTGACAGAACTGATTGGTAAGAAGATTAAAAGTCCACCTATAATCATATGCTTTCTTAAATAAGAAAATTTTTCGAGACCAAATAAAACACCATCGTAAATAAAAGCGATACAGGAAATAATCTGAGAACTATAAATAATAGGAAGAAGGGATAAACAAAGAATAATAACATTTTGATCGAGAGTGAAAACTTTCAATAATGAAGTGCCAAATAATATATAGAGCAAACTAAAGAAGACACCAAAAGCTGAGGCAATTTTGGTATACATACTTACAATAAGTCGGCAGTGATCAAGCTCTTTTTTCCCAAAGTAATAAGACATCAAAATATTGGCACTAGAAGCAAGGCCATCAATAAAAAAACTACAAAATAGCCAAAGCTGCAATAGGATTTGATGAGCTGCTAAAACCTCATGTCCAAGCAGTGATGAGAACCTCGTCGCTAAGAAAAAACAACTTGTGAGAATCAAAGATCGACCAAAAACATCCAAGCTATTTTTTCCAAAATGAACCCATTCTGATTTTACGGGACGGGCCTTTAAAACCTTTCCAAGAAGGCCTTTTTTGCGTTGATTGATTAGTAAGAAACAAAGAAATGTACCCAGCCCATGAGAAACAACTGTCCCAAGCGCAATACCAGTGAGACCCAATTGAAAAGTGTGTAAAAGACTGTAGCTGAGAGCTATATTTATGGCCGTTGAAAAGACCGTGATATAAAAAGCATCTCTGACATAACCGAGTCCTCTAATAATTGATAATAATGTCATAAAAAAGACTGAGAAGAGGTGTCCATTGACTCTAGTTAAATAGTATTCATCGGCGAGATAAAATTGATCCTCCCCTGCTCCTGCGAGTTGATACAGATTCGTTTTAAACAAATACATCACAAGTATCGTAAGTAACGAAATGATGAGTGCCAATGACAGTGAAATGAGTATTCTTTGAGATAAAATAGTTTCGTCTTTTTGAGCATTATAATCGGCAATCTTTTGAGTGGATGTATGAATTAAAAAATTAAACATCCAAGAAAGCGAATTAAAAATAATCGTACAAATGGCCATAGCTGCTAACATTTCGGTAGAGAATCTACCCACAAGTGAAGTATCGACAATAGAGGCCAACGGCTCGACCAAAGCTGCTAGCACCGAAGGAATTGAAAACTTTACTAAAGTACTATAGTTAATTTTAGCTAACATCTGACCATCTTATAATTTATTGATTTTTATAATACTATAAAAGAAAGGTATACCGCGAATATTCTCGTATTCCAATTAATTTGCTCTCTCGTTTCGCGGCAAGAAATAAAGGATATCACCAGTGGATTTAAAAAAAGATCATGTAGGAGATAAAATTTATCGTGGAGCATACGAGTATTTCAAATCCGGCTCAACATACTGTGAAGAAGAGTTTGAAGTTTATAAAGACAAAAAAACACTTAATATCAATTTCTATTCAGTTCTTAGAATAAGAGTCATCACAGGAGAAATTCTCAAAATCAATGTGGACTTTGAAATCAGCAAAGATTTTGTTCCTATTAAACTTATTACTGAAAAAAAACTTGGTAAAGACGATGTCAAAGAAATTTATGATTTTGATGCCAAAAAAAGTCTTCTCAATTATTTTTTCAGTAAGGAAGGTGAAGAAACCATTCATAAGCAAATTTCCACAGGACCAAAATTTTCTATTGCCTCACCTGCAGCATGCACCAGTATGATTTATCTTAAATCAAAAAAAGAAGATACGACGTCGAAGAACTTTTATAATTTACTTGTAAGTAAAAACCAATGGTCTTATGAAGAGCTGCCAAAAATGGAATCTGTTGCTGTTGAGAGAGTAGGCCTGGCCATGGAAAGTATTAAAGTTGGCGAGCATACTTTGAAAGGTACTCCTTATCGTGTTTTTGATTCTTTTGACATAGAAATTGCCAATAGAGAAAAAAGAGGGAATCCCCCAAGTGTAAAAGTCTACCTCTCTAAATATGATACTATTCCCTATCTCATTCAGGATACGAGTAGTACAAAAA
This sequence comes from bacterium, assembly GCA_030425045.1. Lineage (GTDB taxonomy): Bacteria > Bdellovibrionota > Bacteriovoracia > Bacteriovoracales > Bacteriovoracaceae > JAUHVL01. The sequence continues at coordinate 1,185 of JAUHVL010000010.1, read as the reverse complement.
TACAAATTAAATATTTAAACTCTCTAGAGTTGGATTAGCCGGTTCATCAATAAGGAAGTCCGAAATTTCGAGACAAGCCTCATCAATAGTAGATCTTTTTATGTCATAGGGTCTCATGAGATCGTGAAACTGATCAATCGTTCTTTTCTTCCACTTTTTAACTCTTGAATCACAAACAATAATGCCACCGCGATCACTCTCTCTTCTCATTAAACGTCCTAGTTTTTGATGAAGACTTCTAGCGCGATGAGAAAGATAATAATCTTGGAACTCATTTCCAAAGTGAGTTTCATAAAAACGTCGTCGATCATTAATGACCAGATCCATGCGAAGATCTGGAATTTTATCGATAAAAATAAACTCCAAATTACTTCCAGGTATATCGATCCCCTCACCAAATGATTCAAGTCCTAATAAAATTCCTTTCTCAGAAGCTTTAAATTCGTCAATTATATTTGCCCCCATACCTTGGCAAAAAAGAGGAATTTCCTCTGAAAATTTTTCAAGTAATACTTCTCTGGCCGTTTCAAAGCGAACTCTAGAACTAAAGAGCAGTAAGGTTCTTCCACCAAGTTTTTCAATTAAAGGTGAAATTTTATCTATGACATCTGGAACAAAATCTTGATGAGAAAAGTGATTCATATCATCACAAAGATACACTTTCGTATTTTGTTCATAATCGTAGGGGGAAGGTAAGAAAAAACCACTCTTAAATCTTTTTTCTGGTTGTAAATAAGCGTAGCCGCTTGCCCACTCCATTCCCCTCACACCAGTAGTTCCATCTGAGTTAGCAAGAGTTGCTGAAACCATAACAACAGAACTCGATGTTTCTAATAATTGTTGATGTAACATTTTACCTGTATCAATCGGAGCACTTTTAAAAAGACTTCCGTATTCCTCGTGATAATTAAGGCTATGAGTGAAACCATCTTTATGCTCAATAATTGATTGTAATGCCAGATGAATATCATCTAATTGAGAAACGAAGGTCTCCATTCTCGTAAAAGCCGTCATTTGCATATCACCTTCAAGCATATTGGCATCAAAGCGAGAAACATATGGCTCTATTTTCTCCATAAAATTATTAATAACAAAGAAAATACTTTCGAGGTGGTTATAAACCGATATCAAGGAGGGATCATTACATTTAGATTTTTCAGGAAAAGGCACCTCATTCCAGAATTT